>DCZN01000057.1:22347-38323 GCA_002331625.1 Nitrospira sp. UBA2083
GATGGCGATCGGAGATCCCGGCGAGACCGTCCTCATTCCACCGATAGGCTCGCGATCTCGCCTGGTCATGGGGGAATGCTTCCCAGGCGGTTCCATAAGGACTATAGTCCTCTCGCACGGTTCCCCAAGCCCGTTCGCTCAGATAGGGCCCCCAACGTTTCCAATGGCGTCGACGCAGTGCGTCCTCTTCAAGGCGCTGCTGTTCTGCCAGGAGAGGTCGACGAGAAGCGGAAGCGGGTGGACGATGAGAGGCCATAGAACGCCTTCAGCCAAATGGTATAGAACGAGAGTCGCTCGGCCAACACGATCCTTACAACAGGCTAGAACCGAACCTCCCCGGTCGTCAAGCGAAGGCGATACACCGCGGTGCCTCCAGTGATAAAGAGAGCCCGGCCATCCTCACCCCATGCGACAATCGAAGTTGATTGTCCTGTTTCGATATCACCCAAGGGTGTGCCGTCTGGCGCAAAGATACTGATGCCACCCGGACGTGCCCCGAAGAGATTCCCGTTCTGGTCCACCTTGAATCCGTCTGGTCCGAAGAAGGGGTCCTTGCGCCAACGGGTGGCATCCAAGAAGACCCGGCCGTTCGTGACCGTGCCGTCCGATTTCACATCATAGGCCAGCCAGGCCGCCCGCGTTGGATCAACGTCTGACACATACAGAATCTTTTCATCGGGAGAAAACGCGATCCCATTTGGAGCTTTGATGTCGGCAATCACGCGGGTGACCGTACCGTCCTTCGCCGCACGATAGACACCTTGCACCGACGCCTTATTAGGATCGTCGAACAAGCCGGGAAACCCAAACGGCGGGTCGGTGAAGTAGAGCTCGCCGTTGGACTTGTAGACAAGATCATTGGGACTGTTAATCCGATGGCCGTTATATCGGGCGGTCATCGGCGTGATCATCCCGTTTGATTCCAGCCGACCGATCTGCCGATCTCCATGACGGTAAAGCACCAACCGGCCGGTTGCGTCGAACGTCAAACCGTTCGATCCTGGCTCCTTCCCCGCGTGCGGCCCCAACCCACTGTAGCCGCTCTGTTCAAGATAGGGACTGGCGCCGGCTCCCGGCGTCCATTTGTAGACGCGGCTCACCGGAATGTCGGAAAAGAGCAGATACCCACCGTTCTTGCGCCACACCGGCCCTTCCACCCGGGTGAAGCCATCAGCAATCTTTTCCAGTTTCGAATCTTATTGAGTGCGTGACAGATAGTCTTCCATCTCATCGAACCGTGACCTACGCTGCATAACCCACAACCTCCCATGATATTGGTTTCGAGAAAATCGCGGATCAGACCGGCAATTTGCGACACGTGCGTTTCAAGGGCAAAGTGGCCCGCGTCGAGCAGATGCAGCTCCGCATCCGGTAAGTCATTTCTGTAAGCCTCGGCGCCGGCGACTGTAAAGAATGGGTCGTACTTGCCCCATGCAATCAGTGTTGGAAGTCGGTAGGTGCGGAAAAACTTCTGGAACTCCGGGTAGAGCGCGACGTTGGTCCGGTAATCGCGAAACAGGTCGAGCTGTACGTCAATGTTCCCCGGTCTAATCAGGAACGACCAGTCGAGCGTCCAAGTATCGGGGCTGAACATCGGAATGTGCGCCTCAGGAAGCCCAGCGACGTACTGCAATCGGATGCCATCTGGATTCAACCAGGCACGCAACCGGTCCCGGTTCGCCGGCGTCGGCTCACGCCAATAGGCCTTGATAGGCTCCCATTCGCTGCTCAGGCCTTCCTCATAGGCATTGCCATTCTGGATAATGAGCGCCGTGACACGCTCAGGATGCATTTGGGCAAGGCGCAAACCGATCGGCGCGCCGTAGTCCTGAAGATAGAGCGTGTATCGGTCGACTTTCACTGCTTGGGTGAACTTCTCGATGGTTGTGGCATAACTCGCAAATGTGTACGAGAACTGGCTCGCCTCCGGGAACGAGCTATGCCCGAATCCAGGATAATCGGGAGCGATAAGATGGAACTTGTCGGAAAGGGCATCAATCAAGTTACGGAACATGAAGGACGATGAGGGAAATCCATGAAGCAGGAGAATGGTAGGATTTCTTTGCGAACCTGCCTCGCGGTAAAAAATCGTAAGCCCTTCAATGTTGACGGTGTTGTACGTCGTCACCATGAATACCTTCGTTCTCGTCACGGCGGTCTATTCGCCATACACATACGTCAGCATTCCGTTCTCGATCCGCGTAGGGAAGGTGATCAGTCGTGAGTCTCGATCGGCCGGGCCTTTCAGACACTTCCCTTGACCACATTCGAACTCCGCTCCATGCCACTCGCAGACGAGTTTGTCGCCTTCTCGTCGCATCGGACCACCAAGGTGCATGCAGATATTCAGAATTGCCTTGGGTTTCCCGTTCACTGTCGTCAGCAGGACTTCGCGTCCGAAAAAGTCCACCGTCTTGGTCTTGTCAGCGGGAATATCTTCCACCTTACAAAGAGCCAGTTTCATGGTCGACCTCCTTTCATTTCATTGAGCCAGTTGGACCACCGACGTCATTGCACTCCTATTTGGACCTGCACGGTCTTATGGGACTAGCATGAGTTTGCCTGTCGTGCGCCGTCCTTCAAGCGCCCGATGCGCTTCGGCCACACGTTCCAGCGGGAACGTCTCGCTGATTGTGACCTTGATTTTGCCGCGCACCGCGAGGTCGAACAGTTCCACAAGACCCGCCTTCAACTTTTCCGGGGTCAGCAGGGACGCGAATGCGAAACCGGTAATCGACTGGTTCTTGAAAATGAGGCCCAACAGTTCCGGGACTCCCAGTTGGAAGCTCTGGATATTGAGCGCGCCATAGATAACGAGCTGGCCAAGTGGTGCCAACGCTTTAAGCGCGTCACTGGTGACCGTTCCACCGACGGATTCGTAGATGATATCGGGTCCGGTTCCATTACTGACCGCGCGAGCCTGCTCAACCCAATCAGACTCGGTGTAGTTGACCCCAGCATCAGCGCCGAGTGAACGGGCGAAGTTGAGTTTCTCCGTCGTGCTCGCAGCGGCGACCACCATTTTTGCTTCAGCATGCTTGGCAAGCTGCAATAACAGAGAGCCAACTCCTCCTGCAGCAGCGCTGATCAGCACCGTCTTACCGTGAGGAGGGACCTGTTTGACAAGATACAAGGCGGTGAGCCCCTGAATCATCAAAGCCGTGGCTATCTCGAACGACAACGCATCTGGTAGCGGAACAACAAAGCCTGCGTCGATCAATACATACTCGGCATACCCGCCAACCAACGCGCCCGCGGCGAACAGCGGAGCAACGACGCGGGCACCAACCGGCAACCCGATCACACCGGTTCCGAATGCTTCGACCACACCGGCTACCTCGTTCCCGAGAACTGCCGGAAGTTCAGGGGTCACCGCATACCGGTTCTGCCGCATCAACGTTTCGGAAAGATTGACACCCGCCGCACGGACTCGGACTAGCACCTCGCCTGGGCCAGGCATGGGTGTTGGAGTTTCAACGATTTCGAGGACCTCCGGGCCACCAAAACGGCTCATCTGAATGGCTCTCATGACGTACCTCTCCCTTGTGGTCAAACTGTCTTGACGTGGATGCTTGTTTCTACGTTATTACGGATCGCATTCGAATAGGGGCAGATGGAATGTCCGGCTGCCACAACTTTCTCCGCATCGGCCTGCGATAGCCCGCCGACTATCACGGTCAAGTTTACCGTGAGGCCGAACCCGCCTGACGGAATTTGTCCGATACCGACTGCCGCTTTCACTTCAAGTGAGCTAGGAATCAACCTCAGCTGGCGCGACATAAACTCGCAGGCGCTGCCCAAGCAAGCAGCATAGCCGGCAGCAAACAGGTCCTCGGGAGTAGTCGTACCAGGCTTACCAGGGCCTCCCAAGGCCTTCGGGATCGACAGGTCAACACTGACGATGCCATCATCTGATTGTGTATGCCCGTTACGACCACCGGTAGCAGTCGCATAAGCGGTATAGAGAGCGTTTATTGTCATGGTGGTTCCTCCTAAATGTTAGTACCTTAAACTAGTATGTTCTTACTCTTGCAAATATGCATATTGCAGAATAGTCTCCGGCCATGCGCTCCCGTTGACATCATGGCCTGACTCCTGCCAGATTGATTCTGATGCGGTAGATGCCGCTCAACGCGGTGACGTACAGTGTCTGACCGTCATCGTCACCCCAAGCAAGATTGTGCGCTTCCTCCGATGGAGTGAGGGTGCCGAGGTGCTTACCCTCAGGTGAGAGAATTCAGATGCCGCCAGGTCCGCAGACGTAGACATTCCCCAGCTCATCCACCTTAAGCCCATCCAGCGCAGCCTCGCCCGGCACGAAGGTCATGTCGACGAAGAGAGTGCCTTTCCCCAATGATCCGTTAGGCAGCATCCAATAACGCATGACGACTTTGCTCTTTTCGTTCCAGTTGCCGACGTTGAGGCGTCTCCCCACTCACGCCGATCGCTCCAATCACCTTTCTGCTCACAACAATCGGGACGCCATCCTGCAATGCAACCGTTCCGTGCAGCGCTAAGGCCGACACACGCCCATTCTTCACCTGATCTTCGAACACTTTGCTGGGTCGCCGGCAGATGGCCGCCGGTCTGGCTTTATCGATACCGACGTTCACGCTGGCAATCTGCGTGTCATCCAGCCGCTCCAAGAACAATAGGCTGCCGCCCTTATCGACAACTGCAATGACCACCCGCGCCCCCTCGCTCCTCGCTTTCGCCTCAGCCGCGGCAGCGATTCGCTTCCCCCCTCGAGCGACTCGAGCGTCAATGTCGTCTTCTCGATCAACTGAGCCTGGGCAGTCCCTGCTGCGATCACCAGCCGTCAGCTGCCAGCTCAAGACCTCCGAAGAAGCCGAGAGCTGACTGCCGACCGCTGATCGCTGGTCATTACCGGCTCATCGCCATGCTGTCGTGCTTCATGCCGCTGTCTGCCTTCATGCCATTGCCGCGAGCTTCGCCTGACGCCGTCACGATCGGCTTGGCAAACGATGCCTCGCCCAGCAACACTTCCGCATAGGCACACCAGATCTGGACCTTGGCCACGTCGTTGATCTGGACCGGCAAGGTAATGGTCCGGTTCTGTTTATCACCCTTGATGACGAGGCGATTCAAGAGATACACGTTGCCCTTGGTGTCCACCACCTGCCAGTGCGGCGCGGGCGTATCAGGAATCTTGAAATCCTCCGACCAGGTCAACGTATCGTTGTTTCCGAATCGCCCATGTGTCGCCGTGCCGCTATTCGCCTTCACACCCTCGAACTTGCTGGTCGTATGCGCGTCGGCCGCGAAACTGTTAGATGCAAACACCAGTCCGGTTGCGGCCACCAGAGATAGGAACCCCATCTTGAATGCACACTTGCTGCTCATCACGCCCTCCTTATGTGTTGTGTAAGTGAATCGTGTGATCCATCTATTTCCGTCTTGGATCGTCTGCATGCCGATCAGTCGAATGTGCATGCGAGTCCTTACATGCATTCATGAAGCGTATAGCTGAAAGGAAGAGTCGGGAATTTCGCTTGCGAGATACGAACGATGAAGAATCAGATGTGATAGCGACAGTGAAAGATGCAGCGAGCGTCGTTGTGATGGCGCAGCTTGGCGCAGAGGACTCGGTGGATGCCGTTGGTTCGCACATAACATTCTGCCGCGAGCAACATCCCACTCAGGGGAGCAATGAGATAGAGCCAATAATCGGTCCAGAGCTGTGCGGGAAGCGCAGAAGCAAACGTGCGCGCGGGATTCATGCTCATGCCGGAGAGGGGTGCTTCCACGGCTATATATGTCGCCACCAGCGTTCCCGCGAAGACACCGGTCCATCGGTTGAGCGACGGTCTGTTCGAGATCACCAGCACCATGAGCATGAGCCCGAACGAGATCATCACTTCAGCGGCAAACGCGATCATCGTCCCTTCGCTTCCTGGTATTGTCACGACATAGTTGACGGCGGGATGCTCTATCGCCAAACCCAAAATCGAGGCAGCCATCCATAGTCCGATAGTTCCACCGACGAACTGCGCCGCAACATAACTCAACGCATCTCTGCCCCTGATCTTCCCAAGCCGGAAGAATGTCAGGGTGACGGCTGGATTCAGATGGGCGCCGGAGCGTCTTCCCCATGGCGAATAGATCAACCCGATCGCCGTAAGCCCCATGGCGAATCCGATTAGAATCCGCCTGATGGTGGGATCGGTAAACAGGTCATGAAGAGGTGAATGCGGATACTCAAAGGCGGACGTCACGGTTGCGGCTGAGATCATGAAGATGCCGAGCCCAGCCGCTTCCATCAAGTATTCAGGCCAGTGGCCACACACTGCATCACCATTTCCCTACAATTCAACTGCCATTCCAGGAACTCTACTTGCTGATTCAACCACCAGCACTTGAATTTGAACCGAGACTCGGACACACGTCGAGAACTATATTGAACCACCCAATAGATCCTTGTCTTCATTGGCCGCCTCACTTTCCAGAAGTGGGTCGCAGGATGACAGGCCTTCTTACAACGGTTAGGTGGAACTGGCTAGCAACAGTGAGTTCGCGCACCAGTAGGCGGTCATTTCATGGGGTGCGTTATTTGGGCGTGCTTTCAGGAACTCTGAACCGCTGTTTGATGGCGATCACAACTTGTTTCGCTTCCGCTTCGTCGAGGCCTGCACCGAATCGATAGGTTCTCTCCCTCTGATCAAAGGCAATCACCCCACCGCCGACTCCCCACAATTGAAGACTAGAGGAGAACTCGAATGGAGTGACTCCGACTGACCCGATGCGCAGATCTCGCATCTGAACGAGGCTGTACTCCTTATTCAATCCGAATCCCCCGATGTCGCGTCGAATGGTGAGCGTCTGTCCACGGGCCGTGAGAATCTCTTTCCCCATCAGCTGCCACAACCACGCGTAGATCGCCACGCCTCCCCCGAGGGTCCAGACCCCGAACCATGCCAGCATGAAGATTTCTCCATCGGGCGGAGCATCGCCGTTGAACAGCTGCTTGGCAACCATCACTTCAGCCACTGCCCATCCACAGAGCCAAAAGGCCAGGAAGCAAATGACGAACCAGCTCCGTCGACCAGGCATGACGATGCGGAGCCCTTCCGCCGTGTCCGTGATGGTGATGCGCGAGTCAGCCGGTTGTCGCGTTGCCACAGGATGCTCACTCCAACGTGGGCGGCATTATTACATGGATCACTGGTGAATCCCATAGAACATGCCTGCTGAATAAATGAACCTGCCTGATCATGACTCGGCACAGCGATCTGAATATTGACTCTCACCTTTCATGGTCGTAGCCTGTCGCCCATTCAGCTTTGTAGGGCGCAGCATATGTCGTATGGTTGGGTTGTCTAGGAAGTATCCATATGCCTGAAAGCCAATGGACCGATGTCGGGTTGTGTGAAGATCTCAAGCAGCAGTCGTTGCAGGAAATCACGTACGGCAAGACACGCATCGCCCTCACCTACACAAACGACACGTTTTCGGCGATCTCCGGTGTCTGCAATCATGTTGGAGGGCCGCTAGGCAAGGGCCGGCTCGATGGCGACTATGTGGTCTGTCCTTGGCACTACTGGAAGTTCCACCAGAAGACGGGAAAGGGAGAAGCGGGATACGAGCAGGATCAGGTACCGGCCTATCCGACAAAGATTGAGAATGGTCGGCTATACGTCGACCTGTCATCGGCGACCATAGGTAAGAAACAACCGCATGAGCCCCATCCGCTCGCATGCCCGGTCGTCCGCCAGGCTGGCCCCGACGTGTCGTCAGCATTGCCACAACGGCGATGACCGCGGAGCATCCTCGCTCCAGCACATCTGATGCGCTACTCGATGTGGCATTGGACTATGCACGACTGGTGGCAGGACAGGTCCCGGATCACCCACTGGCCGGCGGCGGCCGCAACGCACACAAACTCGACAGCGAGCCGACGGGATAATGATATTGCAATCAACACGGTGAGATCAGATCAGTGCGCAGGGATGTTTGGGCCGATTTTTTCCAGGATGACTTGTTTCACCTGTTTCGCGAAACGCTTGGAGACTTCGAGATTCTTCAAGACATGACCGGACTCCGACACGTTGTACGTTGCCGGTGGGACTTGCGAGGTAATCGTGGCTTCGAAAACGACCGCCAACATCTTGCTCGGCTTTCCTGTTTTGCGATCGATGCCGTAGGCTTCCTTGATCGACACTTTCGGCGAGACCTCCACATCAGCCGCTGCTGATGCATGCGGCTTCAGCAAGCCTGATTGCGTCTGACTTCGATCGAGAAGCTTAATGATGGGGTCTGTGACGAATTCATTTCGAATCTGCTCCGCGACGGCTCCCTTGGCTCGCTCAGCTTTCTGCATCTGTTCATCCAACACGGCGGGAGCGAGGTCTACATAGATAGGATCATTGACCTGCCGTTTCGGCGCGCGACTGAGCTCTTCGAGTTGTTCAGCTTTCTTGGCACTGAGCTCTGCAGCCAGCTCTTGCGCGGCTACCTGGCGCTTGGCCATCGGATCGTCGGCATCGTGGATCGTCGTCTTTCCGTGCTGATCAACCTCATACACCAGTGTCTTGGCGCCCTGGTCACCGATACGGTACACCTTCTTCTCACCATTGACATTCGCCGTATAATAACCGCCGGAACAGCCCGCCATGAGGGAGAGCGTTGTGGTGAGGAAGGTCAACGCAATCATGCGTGTGAGCGAATAGGCATTGACGGTCATGAAGCGACTCCTTGTTTTCCTATGAAGGCTGGTACGACGGGTGTGGGACGTCCCAATCCATTGAGGTTAAGTGTAGCAGCCGGAACCGGAAAGCCAAGGCCGTGGCCTCTCACCCTCCGGGCTCAAGAAACTATTCGGCGAGCCGATGATGAACGAGAGGAGCTCCATGCCTGGATAGAGAGCACGTGTGACGGACTCCCTTCCGAGTAAGCAACCACTAAATCTATAGATTCATGTTAAAAACCAAGGCCTTAGATGAACCAGCCCGCCTTGCGCACCCCATGACGCGACGACGCGTGGTCATTATTGGAGGAGGGTTTGGAGGCCTGACGGCCGCACGCTTGCTGCACGACGCCGACGTCATCCTCATCGACCGTACGAACCACCATGTCTTTCAGCCGTTGCTGTACCAAGTGGCCACAGCTGGGCTGTCTCCTGGCAACATCGCCTGGCCCTTGCGCACGCTCTTCCGTTCACAGCCCAACGTGCGTGTGCTGATGGATGAGGTCCAGTCGATCGATCGGACCGCCCGTGTGATCTATCTCCGTGACAGCGCCCCGATTGCTTTCGACGCCCTCATCGTCGCCCCGGGAGCCCATCCTACCTATTATGGACATGATGAATGGGAATCCTGTGCGCCACACCTTAAGACCGTAGCCGATGCCGTCCGCTTGCGCGAACGGCTGTTGCTTGCATTTGAAGTGGCGGAACGGCAGCGCGCCGAAACCGGAACACAGGATCGCCTCACGTTCGTGATCGTGGGAGGCGGGCCAACGGGAATCGAGTTGGCCGGCGCGCTCCACGAAATCGGGAGAAGAGCCATGCGGCCGGATTTTCCGCACTTGCGCCTGGAAGATCTCTCGATCATCCTCGTCGAAGCAGGCTCACGCATCCTGCAAGGATTCGCTCCCTCGCTCTCTGCCAAGGCTCTTACCGTTCTCCAGCAGAAGGGGATCACCGTCAAACTCAACGCTCCGGTCACTGCCGTGCGTGCCGACGGCGTGATGGTTGGAAACGAGTGGATCGCCTGCCCTAACGTGATCTGGGCGGCCGGAACGAAGGCATCGCCCCTTCTCGCCACTCTGGAAGTACCGGTGGATGAATCCGGTCGGGTCAAGGTGCACACAGATCTGACCATCTCAGGTGACTCCTGGATCTTCGTCATTGGTGATGCCGCCCACTGTGTCGACGCACACGGAAAGCCGTTGTCCGGTATTGCGCCGGTTGCGATGCAACAAGGACGGTACGTCGCTCAGTTAATCAATCAGGATCTCAAGTCGAAACACCGTTCACCATTTGTCTATCGAGATCGAGGTCTGTGGGCCAGAATCGGTCATGCCCAAGCCGTCGCCCAATTCGGGCCCTTCCACGCTTCAGGATGCGTGGCCTGGGCGTTGTGGTGTGTCGTTCACATGTTCTTCCTCATTGGACGGAGAAACCCCATACGCGTCATGTCTGAATGGGCCTGGGCCTGCCTCACATTCAAACCGGGGGCGCGATTGTTCTTTGCAGAATCTGTCGGTCAGGACCATCTCCCGTCGAAAGGTCATGCGGTCAACCCGACCGTTGATGATCGCACACCCTTCCGTCGGGCGGCCTAGTTTCAGCACTCGTTCTCCCCACTGACCCCGTGATCTTTCACCCGTTCCTTACCCTGCAACTCACTCATAGATTCTCTCAGGTGCCATTGGTCAATAAAGAATGAAGGTTGAGAGGGCTTCCCTCATACAACGTGGAACGATACAGTAGTGACCATACGTTCCGACTGAGAGGAAACAGAATGGGCCCGAAGCGTGTCGTCATTATTGGCGGAGGGTTTGGAGGCCTGACGGCTGCGCGCTCCATACGGAACACTGACGTGGTCCTGATCGACCGGACCAATCACCATCTCTTTCAACCCTTACTCTACCAAGTGGCCACCGCTGCACTGTCACCTGGTGACATTGCCTGGCCCCTCCGTACAGTCTTTCGATCATACCCTCACGTTCAGGTGATGATGGATGACGTGGAATTCATCGATCGGACAAAGCACATAGTTCGCCTGCACAAGGGTCCGCCTATCGCTTTCGATGCGCTCATCGTCGCCCCGGGGTCCCGCCACGCCTATTTCGGGCACGATGAGTGGGAATCGTTTGCCCCCGGCCTGAAGACCATAAGCGATGCCGTCCGACTGCGTGAGAAGATGTTGCTGGCGTTCGAGGAAGCTGAGCGACATCGAACGACACCCGGCGGACCACATCACCTGACCTTTGTGATCGTGGGAGGCGGTCCCACGGGAGTGGAATTGGCCGGCGCATTGGCTGAAATCGGCAGAAAAGCCATGGGGCCGGACTATCCCCATCTGCGCCTGGAGGACCTCTCGATTCTTCTCGTAGAGGCCGGCCCACATATTTTGTCCGGCTTCGATCCCCGACTTTCTGTGAAAGCGACTGAGGCCCTCGCACAGAAGGGGGTCACAGTGAAACTGCATAGCCCGGTGAAAGCCATTACGGCTGATGGGGTGATGATCGACAGCGATTGGGTCCCCTGTACCAATGTCATATGGGCGGCCGGCAACAAGGCCTCACCGTTATTGGATGGACTCCAGGTCCCACAAGATTCGTCCGGTCGGGTCAAAGTCCGATCAGACCTCACAGTCCCTGGCGAGCCCTGGATCTTCGTGATTGGCGACGCCGCTCATTGTGTCAGCCACAATGGCACGCCCTTGCCAGGCATCGCCCCTGTCGCGATGCAACAGGGACGATATGTCGCCGACCTGATCACTCAGGGTATTCCTCCGGAACAGAGGCGCCCATTTGTCTACAACAATCGTGGCATGCTAGCCACCATCGGCCGTGCCCAAGCGGTCGCGCAAATCGGCCCCATCCGGGCTTCGGGATTCCTAGCGTGGATACTCTGGTGCATGGTTCACATCTTTTTCCTCATCGGATTACGCAACCGAGTCCGCGTCATGTCCGAATGGGTGTGGTACTACCTGACCTTCAAACCAGGAGCACGAGTGCTGTTTGATCGGCCTGCTCCTCCTGACCATGCACGACAGAAAGACCACTCACTCCTGTGAGTCGAGAACAATATCCGACTGGGTCGAACAACAACGTCTCGGGGCTTGTTTACAGATAGAATGTCCTCACATTGCGCTTTGCCGGCACTTCGTGTCTAATCCGTCTCAGGAATGGCCTATGAAAGGAATTGTTGCGCTCCTTATCACAACTTGCGCAGTGGCCGTGGTCAGTTGCGCAGGAATTGACTCAAGGCAGCCTCTTCCTACCGTTACGTCAGTGGATCTCACCCGTTATGCCGGGCCGTGGTACGAAATTGCTCGGTTGCCCATGTGGTTCCAGCGACACTGTATCGACTCTAAAGCAACCTATGTCGTCCGTCAGGACGGCAAGATCGGTGTGCATAATGAATGCATCACCGACAATGGAACCCTGGAGCAGGCCGACGGCATCGCGACAATTCTCGACTCCGCTACCAATGCCAGGTTGATGGTGACCTTCGACAATTTCTTTGCACGGCTCGTCGGTCCCTCCCGCGAGGGGAACTATTGGATCATTGACCTCGATCCTGAGTATCATGTTGCCATGGTCGGCACACCTGACCGTCGCTATCTCTGGATGCTGTCACGCATCCCGCATCTTGACGAGCCCACGTATCAGGGATTGGTGGCAAAGGCACAACAACTCGGCTTTCCCATTTCGCACTTGATCAAAGCACAACGACCTCACCCTTGATCAATGGTCACCGCTATGTGGGCTCTCATCGCTCAACTGCTCGGTCGAACCATCTTCTGGTTGACACTTGTTGCTCCTCCACGTAGGTTTTCTCCGGCTCCGACCTAACCCGCTATTCGTTGTGTAAGGCACCGTCACCATGGACTGGTTCATACTCAGCATCGTCCTGTTAGGCGTCCTCATCACCGCCATCGGCATCTCGTTCCTGCGTCGATTCATCCACACGACCAGAAGTCAGTACCGGCAATATCTCCCGGCTGTTCGGATCATCAACTTGTCGACCATGAAGGCGGAAGATACGATCACGCTCACGCCGGAATTGGAAAATGTCGGGCCAGGTGTGGCATACGATTGTCTACTTCAGCTCAGCGGTTGGGATGGAAACTTTTCGGTTAAAGCTTTTTACCCCAAGGGCCCTCGATATCAGACGCATTCGATCCCGATCGTCCTTGGCCCGAATGCCCCGATCCGTACGAAACCGTTGAGTAGGTGTTATGTGCGATTGGCCTACCGAGATTGCTGGGAACAACGCTACGAATGCTGGTATCCTGTGGTCCAATCTTCCAATGTCAACAGCCGCCTCTACACGGTTCACATTGATCTCACGCACCCCGAGTTTACGGAGCCACAACCATCTGTCAGCACCATGTGGACATTACTTCGCCGACGTCCCGCCCACCAATAAGCAAACACGACGGTCGGCCTTGATTCTTGTGGACCAGAACCGACGCCGGTGCGCTAAATCCCACCTTGGGCACTTGCATTCCAGAAGCATGCCCCGTACCATTTTAGAACATGTTGACCAGTGATACGCTACCTTGCCGACTCGCATGTAAGACAACGGCGCCCTGGTCGACGTAGCAGCAGTCAAACCAGCGCATCATGGAGGTGTCCGATGCCGCCTAACATACAGATCGATCCCATCGTCAAACTGACGAAGACCGACGAAGAATGGAAGAAGCAGCTTTCTTCTGCCGCCTATCGCGTCTTACGTCATGAAGACACAGAACGTCCATTCGTCAACCCTTTACATGAGAATCACCAAGCTGGAATCTACTATTGTGCCGGTTGTGACCTCCCCCTCTTCTCGTCCGAGCACAAGTTTGATAGCCGCACCGGCTGGCCCAGCTTTTGGCAGCCGATCGATCCCCGGGTGATTGAGTCTCGGACCGACTTTAAGCTCTTCGTGCCCCGAACAGAGGTGCATTGCGCTCGATGCGAAGGTCACCAGGGACACGTGTTTAAGGATGGGCCACGACCGACGGGTCTCCGCTACTGCATTAACGGTGTGGCACTGAAGTTCGTGGCGGATTGAGTGTCATGGATCACCTCGTATCCTTTCCACCAAGACACGCTGAACACCACGAAGAGCGAAGTTCCCTGCTCACATGATTCGCCCCTGGCACTTGCCCTCTCATTCGCGGTAAGATTCCGCACGATCGATGACTGAGTGCATGTTGTAATGTTCTCCCGCGTACCATCCTATATCGTACTCGCCCTGTCCGTGTTCCTTCTCTCCTGTGAGAGAGTCGCGAGTCTGTTCGGCTCAAAGACTGACCCTTGCTCATTGGTGACGGTCGCCGATGCCCAACAAGCTCTTGGGGAGCCGGTTGAGGAAGGAACGCTGACCGAGCCTATCACCTGCGTCTTCAAAGCTCATCGGAGCGATGGGAATGCCGTCACCATTCAACTTGATGACGCGGCTGGGAAGGACCGACGGGCGTGGTTCAACAAAGAGCGCCTCCGGCGTGACAGTCATCTCATACCAGGGGTCGGCGACGGGGCGGTCAGGGTCGACTCTTCCTCGTTATCTCGTCTCACGTTTATTCATAAAGACCAGCTGGTCACCATTATGCTGGCCTCAACCAAACAGAAACACCTTGGTGAATCCCTCACCGCGCTGAGTCGGACGGTTGCTGAGCGTTATGGAGCCACAGTAGCCTCGACTATTCCCCTCTCAGCCTCCACCTCTACAACAGACCATGGATCAACCAGTGAACCTCTCTCTCGCCCAGCTCCTGTCGCACTAACCAAAACAGTTCCAGCCCCTGTGAGTCTTCAAGACGGACCGACGAAGACCTCCTCTGTCGATCCAATCAGCCTGATCGGAACCTGGCATACCCGAATCACACGGGGGACCACTCACCATGACTTGTTGTTGGTGATTAAACCAAACATGGAATGGTCCCTCTCTTCGATGATGGAGTTTGACGGCGTCTTGAATGCGGAAGCAGGCCTGTGGTCTCTCGAACGAGCCAACACATTTCGGGGGCTCGGATGGAAAGGGACCTACCGAAAGGCCTCGTCGGACTCATTCGCCACCACCGGCAGTGTTCAGGCGAGCTGGAAACGCCTGGTTACCAATCAAAACCCCACCCGTATTCCACCCGAGCTCTGGAACCTGCGGCGCGAAGCCACCAGCGTACCGGTGTTCCAACTCAAAACGGTTGATCCTGACTTGGTCGGCCAGTGGGAAGGTTCCGGCACGTATGCCGGAGGCTCTGCCGCATTTGTGTGGGCAATCCAGCCGTCGGCGGCGACCGACTTGCTGATCGTCGACAGTCTCAAAGGAACAGTGCAAACGAAAGACGGCCTTCCACTCCTTCAGCCCAAACAGAAAAAACACCAACGCGTCAGTGTGATCGCCTTCCATGACCACGGGTTTACGACGACCGACGGAAAGACCAACCTCCGATGGAGCCAGCTTCGGCCCGACTCGACAGAACCCCGTCAACTCTAGCGATCCTCTTTGTCGACCTCGTCTCTCGTGAAAGGACTCCCACTCATGACTGACACAACAGACCGCATTGGCTTTGTGGGTGTAGGTCGTATGGGCGCCAATATGGCCAGACGACTCAAAGAACGGGGATACCGCATCGCAGCGGTGCAGGACTGCCATGCCCCTACATCGCAAGCCTTGGCCCAGGAGCTGGACACAGAAATGGCGGTGTCACCGGCACGGGTCGCCGAACGATCAGATATCGTCATCACCGTCGTATCCGACGATACTGCGATGCGGGACATCTATGCGGAACAGGACACGACCAGCTTGATGACTCACGCGAAGAGTCGGCTATTCATCAACTGCGCGACCGTCACCCCCGCACTTCATGCCGAGATCGAACAGGCTGTTGAACGACATGGCGGCGCCACCCTCGAAGCGTGCATGGCCAGCAGTATCACTCAGGCACGCCAGGGTACCTTGTACCTCATGTGCGGAGGCAAGCGGGACGTGTTTGACCGAGCCCGCCCGATACTCGATGCACTTGGGACGACCGTACGATATATCGGATCGGCCGGAGTAGCGGCACAAGTCAAAGCCCTGGTCAATATGGTGATGAACAGTAACACCGCCGCGTTGGCCGAAGGATTAGGATTGGGAGCCGCACTCGATATCAATCTCACGCTGCTGCGTGAGGTGTTTAGTCAGACCGGTGCTGCTTCGCGAGTACTAGAAACGGACGGAGAAGATATGCAGCTCCGCGCGCATGACTGCTACTTTTCGGCGGCTCACGCTGCAAAAGACTCGGCGATTGCGCTT
>DCZN01000057.1:38391-45576 GCA_002331625.1 Nitrospira sp. UBA2083
TGGGTAAAGGTGACCTTGATAAGTCAGCGATCGCCGAATTGACATTCCTTGATCGCCGGGAATCCTCGTCGAAGCACACCTGACCTTCAACCCATTCTCTCAGACTCGGTCGGACGGATTGCACAGGCCTGCGGCCGACGGAAACACGACGGCGACTGAAGAGCCACGTCTGAAATGTCTGACGACACCAGAGCCACTATCACATGTATCTAGACTTGAAAGAACTGCCTTACTTGTTCGGCTGGGACACACCCCACCAGCAGGTCACCATCTGACGACACAAGTAGGGGAACCCCATTCTGACCGGTTGCGTGCCAGGCCGTTTCCCATTTCTGGGCGATACTGTGGTTCTGGCCCTCGACATCCTCAACATGCTCGCCGGCCAATTGTGTCAGTACCACCGGATCAGAAATATCTCGCCCTTCGCACCAGAACGCACGGTAGGTTCGTTGAACAAAGTCCATTCCATTCCGCAGATCTTTCCGTAAGAGCGCAATGGCATATTCGATTGCCGGCAGCGTATTCGGTTTCCCGCTCGGCAATGTGATAGGCAGACCTGGGGCTAGTCGCTGCACGACCGCGACTTCATGTTTCAGCTCGGCTCCTAAGGAGCCCTGCCACGGCCTCATTGGCCTCGGTAGAAGCGGCGCATGCTGCACTCCTCGCCATTCACAGCGATCAAGCACACGCAGCTCGTGCAGTCGCTCATGGAGTGCATAACAGAACGGACAATTGAAATCGCTATAGAGGATAACCGTGCTCGATGAAGGATTGGCAGCCATGGTGCCACTCTACAGCAGTGGCCTGCAGGAATCTACCCCGACATCACGCCACCCATGCGACACCCGACAGAATCAGGAGTCGGCGTTGCGCGCCAACTCCTGAAGATTCGTACGGAGCACGGCCAACGTCACCGGCTTCGTGACAACCCGATCCATCCCGGCCTGACGACACTTCTGAGCATCTTCCTCGGAGGTGTGCCCGGTGAGCGCAATGATCGGAAGGTGTTTCGATGTCCCCTCCTCACAACGCCGGACTTCCCTCGCGGCGTCATATCCATCCATTTCCGGCATTTCGCAATCCATCAAGACAATATCATAGGTCGTTCGACTGATGGCCTCTACGGCTTCGCGTCCCGTGCGAGCAACTTCAACCTGACAGCCGAGCTTTTGCAAAAACTTGCACGCGACCACCTGATTGATTTCATTGTCATCCGCGACCAATACCCGCAGTTGCGTCACCTGCTCTCTCGCGCCCTGTTGGTCCACCCGTATGGGCGATGCGGCAACCTCTCGATGAATGGCCGGTAGAAGGTTGGTGGTATAACGAAACGTGCTACCTTTGCTGAACATGCTCTCGACCATGATCACCCCTCCCATCAACTCGACGAGCTGGCGACAGATCATGAGTCCAAGGCCGGTTCCCCCGAATCGTCTCGCCGTTGACGCCTCAGCTTGGGCATAGGCCTTAAACAGCTGCGCTTGCTGTTCTGGAGTTAATCCAATGCCCGTATCCTGAACACTCCACTCCAGCACGACCACCTCTGACTGTTCTGACGGTGGTGGTTTCAGAGAAACGGCAACGGTCACCCCTCCATGCTGCGTAAACTTGATGGCATTCCCCACAAGATTGAACAGGATCTGACGCAACCTGATCGGATCACCACGAAATACCTCAGGGACGTCAGAATCAATCTTCACGGAAATCGCCAACTTCTTCTTGGAAGCGAGTTCTGCGACCAGGGTCGTCACGTCCCCGATTAACGTCCGTAAGTTGACATCTGCCACTTCCAAGGTCATCTTACCGGCTTCAATCTTTGAAAAATCCAGGATGTCGTTGACCAACGTCAGCAAGGCCTCTGCGGATCGATGCATAGTCTCAATCAACTCACGCTGCTGGTCCGTGAGCGATGTATCTTTGAGAAGCTGCGTGCATCCCAGCACCCCGTTCATCGGGGTGCGAAGTTCATGGCTCATCGTCGCGAGAAATATTCCCTTTGCCCGTGCCGACTCTTCGGCTGCTTCTTTCGCCCGACGCAACGCCACATCAGACGTAATATCAAGCCCGTAGGCACGGACAAGCTCCAACGATCTCAGAGGAAAGAAGGACCAGGCGATCACTCGATCCGCCACGACATGTTCGATCCGTGATAAAGAAGAATCGGTCTCAAGACACTCGTGAAGCATCGTCGAGAGGTTGGCTGGGAACATCACCTCGATCCCGGCTTCAAGAAGCCCACATTGCCCCATTAAGCTCAACATGCCCGTATTGGCATAGAGCATCGCTCCGGTCGCATCAAATTCCACAATCGGATTCGGGGCATCCTCGGCAAGCCGTGCCGCACGCTGGACGTCTCGTTGAATCTCCATCGCATCGGTCAGATCACGTGCGACGACCACACCACCAGCCGGCACTCCTTGATATGTTCTCGGCCAAAATGAGAGGGAGAGCTCAAACTGCGTGCCATCCTCTCTCGTCCAAAAATGAGATGGGATCACGACGAGTTCACCGGTGCCCGCCATACGACTGAGAGGGCACTGTCTCGTTTCATCCTCGCTTGAGGTAAGACATCCAATCAGATCGTGAAACCCAAGCCCGATCACGTCACGAGTTCGCCCGACCAGCTGTTGCGCGGCAGGATTGAGAAACAGCATGCGATTGTCGCGATCCAAAAGGAATATGGATTCCGGAACAGCCTCCAAAATGAGGCTCGTATCCTCTCCTATAGGCACACGTGAGAGTTGGATCTTGGATGGCGGTTCAGAGGTAGACATCTTCTAAGCAGACCTGCCGTGTGAGTTCAGATTCATGAGCCCCTGCAATCTATCGGTTGAAAAGGGATCCGCCTGTAGGATGAATAGGCGCGATTCCTGAAGTACAGAATGGAATAGTGCTCGATGGTGTGAGTTGCTGCACCGATCGCGCCTGCCGTTAAAGTTTATTCTCTACGAACCGATAAGTTGCTCGACGGGGCGTAATCGGTCATCCGAATGGAGGTGACTATGATATCCGCCATACACACCGCACTCTCTGGCTTGGCTGCCTTCGGCAAACAGATTGAAGTCGTTGCGCACAACATAGCCAACCTCAACACCGACGGGTTCAAGAAGTCCAGAACCGAGTCCGTTGAACTCACCCATGGTGGAGTGCTCCCGGTGATGAAGAAGGACGACTCCTCTGGCCCCACCGTTCTTCGTGACACAGGCAGCAATCCACTCCTTGTCGAACTCTCAAATGTCGATCTGGGTGAGGAAACGGTCCAGCAGATCGTAGCCCAGCGCGGATTTGAAGCCAATCTCCAGACCTTGCGAACGGGAGACGCATTACTCGGCAGCGTCCTGGACATCAAAAAATAACGGCTCAGGCCGAGGGCAAGATTGAGTAGCAACACCCGTTTCTCTTTGTCTTGTCCCTCTTTTATTTGGGCTATCCTCCTCAATCCTTAACCTCGACCTTCTCCCTCTACATAGCTTTCTCACCAATCCATATGCTATGTCGGACCCATGACTTCTCCGCGCATTTTGTTGGCGATCCCTCCATTGACTCAGCTCAACACACCCTATCCCTCCACGGCATATCTGACTGGGTTTCTTCAGTCGCGCGGAATCCATGCTGAACAGGCGGACCTTGGCATTGAAATGGTGCTCCGTCTGTTCAGCCATGATGGACTCCAAGATATATTCAGGCAACTGCGCAACCATCAGAGTGACCTCCCTCAAGAAGCCCTTGCCATGATGAGGGCCGAAGAAACTTATGTAGACATGATCGGGCCGGTGATCTCCTTCTTGCAAGGCAAGACCCCTCGGATCGCGTCGCACTTGACTCGACCGGGAGTGTTGCCTCAGGGCCCCCGTTTCAGAGGTCGCAAGAAGTTCAGGAGTTCTGTGTCGATCGATGATCGTGCCAAACAATGGGCGACGTTCTTCCTCGAAGACCTCGCCGATCTGGTGCAAGCCACAATTACACCGCATTTTGCTTTGAGCCGTTATGCGGACCATATTGGGCGCAGCGCCTCATCGTTTGATCAAATCGCCTCAGCCTTGGCGGAACCGTTGGGTCTGACTGATCAGTGGCTCTTGGATGCATTCTGGATACATTTCGAGCGAGTCAATCCATCACTGATCGGTCTCTCCATACCGTTTCCAGGCAACCTCTACGGCGCATTCCGTATTGCGAAGGCACTCAAGCAGCGGCACCAGGATCTTCCTATTGTGATCGGCGGCGGATATGTCAACACGGAGCTGCGTCGGGTGACTGATCCCCGAGTGTTCGACTATGTGGACTTCATCACGCTCGACAACGGCGAACGTCCGCTCCTTTCATTGATCGAACATCTATCGGGCTCACGTACACGACAATCGCTGTGTCGCACGATGTACCGTGAAAAGAATCGCGTCGTGTATGCCGACGATCCTTCCTCAGCCGACTTCACGATGAACGACATCGGCTGTCCGACCTACCAGGGATTGGCGTTGGATCGCTATTTGACCATTCTCGATAGCACCAACCCGATGCATCGGCTCTGGTCTGAAGGCCATTGGAATAAACTGACCGTAGCTCATGGGTGCTACTGGAAGCAGTGTACATTCTGCGACGTGGGGCTGAACTACATCAGTCGGTACGAAATGACGCCGACGGAGCGGCTCATTCAGCAGATCGAGCAACTCATCGCCGAAACAAGCCACCGCAGCTTTCATTTCGTGGATGAGGCCGCTCCTCCCGCTGCGCTGAAGTCGCTGGCGCTCGCGCTCCTAGAACGACGGATCGCGATGACCTGGTGGGGCAATATCCGGTTCGAAACGGCGTTCTCACCTGACTTGTGCCGTCTCCTCTCGGCATCCGGTTGTATCGCGGTCACAGCAGGGCTGGAAGCGGCCTCGGACCGGCTCCTGGACGATATGAAGAAAGGCATTACGGTGGATCAGACCGCACTGGTCGCCGCGGGATTCAAAGAGGCCGGCATCCTCGTCCATGCTTATCTGATGTACGGATGTCCATCGGAAACGATTCAGGAGACCATCGATTCACTTGAGCGCGTCCGTCAGCTTGTTGCAGCCGATCTCCTTCAATCTGCCTTTTGGCACCGTTTTACAGTCACCGCACATAGCCCGATCGGTCTCAACCCTTCCGCTCATGGTCTCCGTATTCTTGGCCCCACGTTTCAAGGTTTTGCAGAGAACGACCTTCAGCACGATGACCGTTGTGGGGAAACCCCGAGCTGGATCGGTGAAGGATTGAGACGATCGCTTCTGAACTACCTCGAACGACGAGGACTTGATCTCGATGTCCGCCAATGGTTTGAGTATGAGGTCCCTCGCCCTCAGGTGCCCTCAACATGGCTCACACAGCTACTCCGACATCAGGCGATCGACAACCAGCCTCATGCAGAACGTCGTTTTGTCTGGCTTGGGAAGGAGGTTATCCACGAATCGGGCAAGAAACAGTCGCGGCTTGTTCTGCAAGGCCGGCTGAAGAAGCAGACCCTGGTCCTCTCACAGCCCGAAGCTCGATGGTTACACCAACTGATCAACGATGCGACCCCGCAGCGAACTTCTCAAGCCTATCCACACATAAGAGAAGCAGCCGGTAGCTTTCCTGGAACAGAACAGGACTTCAGCAGCTTCTTGACAACGAATTCATGGGAGAAGATTCGATCAACCGGCTTAGTGATGGTGTAGCATAAAAAACAAGAGCCGGAACCCACCGTGTGGATTCCGGCTCTTGTAGGAGACCTACCGTCCCCATTTACATGAGCTGCTTAGTACTGCAGCTGCAACGCCACGTGGAACGAGTCCACCTTGTTGGCGCCGTTCGCATTCGCACTGTTCGTAAAATCATTCAGGCCCTTGCTTTCAATGTCGCCGTACCGGCCATACGCCGAAATCCGCGCATTGTGGCCCGAGATGATGTAGTTCACGCCATACTCCCACTCCTGCCGCATGGCGCTATACCGCGGGTCAATGCTCGTGAATCGGAAATACGGCTGGAACCGCCCAATGCCCACTTCATGGGGCAGCAGGTACAAGCCATACACGGTCCACGAGTGGCCATTGAAGATGCAGAAACAGCTGCCAGCAAAAGCACCGGTTCCATAATTGGCCCAGTACCGCTTGAATTCGCCGTTGAACGTCAGCACGCCCATGTTGTTCGGCAGCACCTTCTCAATCAACAGGTCGACGATCCCCCCGGTGAAATCCGCCACATTCCCGTTGCCGCCGTTGCCAGCCCCATCTTTCTGATGGATGACGTTACCCGAAATCGCCAGGATATCGCCGGCCGTGCCGTAATAGGTGCCGCTCGTGTAATACCCCGGATTGATTTCATCGTTCAACAGGTTCCATTGCAACCGCCCCGCGTACAACAAGCTGCCGGTCGGATTCGGTCCCCCCCGCGCGCCCGTGAACACAGAGGCCACGTACAGGAGGTGCGTTCCAAACGGATGGACTTTCCCGAAGAAGACCGCGCCGTTATCACGACCATAGAGCCCAGCCTGGCCGCCGACACTTCCACTTCCATTGCCGTTTGGAAAGTTTGCGCTGAAGTCTGCCGGGTTGAACGGGGTGCGGAAGCCATCGAACGTCGCATGGTAATACGGCCCGTTCAACTCTCCGCGCTCGCTCGGCACCAAGGTGCGGCCCACCCAGAGGTTGACCATCTCGTTGAACTCGAATTTCCCGATCGCATCGAGCAGTCCGATGTTGGAGTTACCGCCAAAATGATTGGTGCTACCACCACCGACGGCGCAGTTAAAACATTCCGTGTTGAAGGTGAACTTTATATACTTGTGGATCTGCCCGTCGATGTAGATACGAGCATTGTTGATGGCGAAGTCGTTGCTGTAATGACCTCCAGCATTACCCTCGACGCTGTTGAAGCTGCCGCGGATCCCCATCCCCACGGAAATCCACTTGTCCTCATCCGCCTTGATCGTGCCACCAGCAAAGGCGCTGGGCAGCGTGGATCCCATTCCAGCCACCAGCGCCGTCAGGGCCCCAGCAACTATAACTTGTTTCCACCGCCTCCCGTATTGTCCCTTCATACTGATGCCCTCCCTTGTGATTGTGAGCTTATGCGCCCACTCCAAGTGCAACTCGGGGCCTCCCCCTCAGTGAGATTCCCAACCTGACGCCCGATCACCAAGTGGCTCGCCGAGTAAAACAGTTACACCGTCAAGTGCTGGCGGAC
>DCZN01000006.1:0-194 GCA_002331625.1 Nitrospira sp. UBA2083
TGTGCCGCACCAGTCACAATGGCTGTTTTTCCTTGAAGCGACATGTCATCCCTTTCGAACAATACGTTAACAGGCTGACAGGGAATTCGTCATCTGGTTTTCTCTCCGGTCGTCTGTCCCGAGCAGACTGCCGTGAGTGTCGCGTCCAACGACTTCGGATCGTTGACATTCAAGAGAACCGCCTCGGGAAGAAT
>DCZN01000006.1:258-2474 GCA_002331625.1 Nitrospira sp. UBA2083
CCATTGTTTGCACGGTATCTTCCCATAGGACTGAAGACGGAAGCTGCCGAACCAGCGACGCCTGAATCTCCTCTGCCCGGCTGATCGCTTTCGCCTCAGCATTATTCACAAGAGGAGCGCGAAGATCCGACCACCGAACCACGGATAAATCCTTCGCCAATCGATCCGCTGCCGGCTGCATCAACGGAGTGTGAACCGGCACGCTGACCGGCAAGGGTATGGCTTTTTTACAGCCTTGTGCCTTGGCCAGTTCAATCGCCCGCTCCACCGCCGCTTTTTCTCCAGCAATCACCACCTGCCCGGGAGAGTTAAAGTTCGCAGCCGCGACGACCCCAACAGATGCTGCTTTGCGGCATACCTCTTTGACCACCTCGGCAGTTAACCCCAACAAGGCTGCGACGAGACCAGTCCCCGACGCCACGGCTTCGGACATGTACCGCCCTCGCTTCTGAACCAGTCCGACAGCATCACGAAAGGAGACCCCTCCCGCCGCAACCAACGCTGAATACTCACCTAAACTATGGCCCGCCACGGCGACCGGCTTGATTCCGGCTGGCTCAACCAGTGTCCACGCCGCAATGCTGCCGACCAACAGGGCCGGTTGAGTGAATTCCGTTCGGTTGAGTCGATCGGCCGGTCCTGTGAAGCACAATTCCGCGACGTCATACCCCAAGACGGTCGAGGCCTCATCATAGAGAGGCTTCAGCGAGGAGTGGGCGTCATAGAGCGCCTTCCCCATTCCGACTGATTGAGACCCCTGCCCAGGGAAAACAAGCCCGATTCCTTGTCTCATGGCGCGTTAGATATCTTCGAAATCCTATGCAAAGTCAACGAGAAAAGTTGTCACACCCCACCGGCTTCTTCCCGTCGAGATGAGCCCCTATCGCACCGTTTCAACGCACTCCTGGCCACCCGCTACCACCGAATGAGCGCCGACGCCCAGGTTAATCCAGCCCCGAACGCACCCAGCATCACCAATGAGCCGTCCTTGATACGCCCCTCGCGAACCGCTTCATCCAAGGCAATCGGAATGGATGCCGCTGAGGTGTTTCCGTATCGATCGAGGTTCATGAGCACTTTTTCGACCGGAAGACCCAATCGCTCGATGACCGCCTTCAGAATCCGCACATTGGCTTGGTGCGGCACATACAAATCGAGATCCTCCACCCGAAGCCCTTTGGCTGAAAGGGTGGCGCGAGCGATTTCTTCCAAGGTGCGTACGGCCACCTTGAACGTCTCATTTCCCTTCATCTTGATGTATTGCAATCGCTCCGCAATCACTTTTTCTGATGGGGGCGTACGGGCCCCTCCTCCCGGCACCATAATCAGCTCGCAGAGCGTCCCGTCGGAGCGAAGGTGCGTTGAAATGATGCCTCGTTCTCCGTCGTATGCACTGACAACAACCGCTCCAGCCCCATCCCCGAACAAGACGCAGGTGTTCCGATCAGTCCAATCAGTAATGGCAGACATCACCTCAGACCCAATCACCAAGACATGGCGCATTCCCGTTTTGACATAGGCATCCGCCACGGACAGCGCGTAGACGAATCCGCAACAGGCCGCCGAGAGATCACAGGCCGCCGCTTTCGTCGCGCCGAGTTGGTGCTGAACCAGACAGGCCGTTGCAGGAAGCGGGTAATCCCCCGTGCACGTGGCGACCAAAATCATGTCGAGATCGGCGGCCATCACACCGGCTGCGGTCAGTGCCCGCTTCCCGGCCTGAACCGCCAAGTCTGAACAGGCCTCTCCGGTCGCAGCGACATGTCGTTCGCGGATGCCCGTCCGTTCTCGAATCCATTCATCGGAAGTTGCGACCATCTGTTCGAGGTCCGCGTTCGTCAGAACCCTGGTTGGCGTGTAGGAGCCAGTTCCCGCGATATAGGCGTTCATGCTTCCAGCCCTCTCTGTGGACGGGAGCGACTTTCTTCAATATCGCGCTGAATCAACTCGCGCACACCGCCTTCAGCCATACCTCTTGCCCGCCGGATCGCATTCTTGATGGCCTTGGCCGACGATCGACCATGACAGATCATCGTGATCCCATTGACGCCGAGTAGCGGGGCCCCTCCGAATTCGGCATAATCGATTTTACGCTTCAGATTCGCGAGAGGGCCGGCGATCAATGGATACGCGAGCCGACCAAGAAAGTGCCCCGAGATTTCCTTCAGCAACAGTCGCTTGATCATCTCCGCCACGCCTTCGGAAATCTTCAACGC
>DCZN01000006.1:2712-3071 GCA_002331625.1 Nitrospira sp. UBA2083
GCGCTGCAATCGACGTTGGCGCCAACGTCGAGCATAACGGCTTCCCCGCTCAAGGTCGGCAAACTGGTCGCAATCGCCGGCCGCTCCACCCCTTTGATCAGACCGAATACGAAGAACGCCGCCACCATGCTCGCACCCGTATTCCCCGGACTGACGACTGCATCGGCCAGGCCGTTTTTGACCAATTCTGTCGCCACCCAAATCGACGAATCGCGCTTCTTTCGAGCGACCGCGGCAGGCGACTCATGCATCTCGACAACCTGGGAGGCATGACGCACAGTGAGACGGGGATCGTGGGCAGACTGGCGTTCGCATTCCTGCTTCAAGATGGTCTCGTCGCCGACGAGAATCACCTCGAC
>DCZN01000006.1:3124-3361 GCA_002331625.1 Nitrospira sp. UBA2083
GGACCATGGTCGCCCCCTACCGCATCGAGTGCGATCTTCATACGACTTGGTGTAGTCACGGATGGTGTTGAAAAGACAGGCTGAACACGTGTCGCCCCCTGGGCTCACGTCAGACGCGTTGGGAACCTAATGCAACGGACCGACTCAAACCACTCAAGATCCTCAAAATCATGGCAACCACGTTCGAACTTCCGATCGTGAGAATGTCGCACGCTCCCCGAACCCTCGACGTCTTGG
>DCZN01000006.1:3540-3790 GCA_002331625.1 Nitrospira sp. UBA2083
CGTGAATGTTTATGTTTTGGATTAGGCATGGAGACTCCTTCTTCTGCTCAAACCAGGACGCCGTTCAGCGCTTGCCGGCGTCCCTCAGCTTCTCTTTCATCGTACGTAACACCTGGAACGGACCTTCCGTCTGTTCTTGACCACACCGACAGGGACCTTCATTTAAATCTTTTCCACAACGGGCACACAAGCCGCGGCAGTCCTCTGAACAGAGGGGGTGCATGGGAGACGTGAGAATCAATTGCTCCCG
>DCZN01000006.1:3832-4831 GCA_002331625.1 Nitrospira sp. UBA2083
TAAAGTAATAGAGATCGTCGTTTCGCTCTTCCTCGGTACTCTCGGGACCCGTTGCCGTTTTCTTCTTTCGCACCTCATCCCGTTTTGCGGAGATCGGCGGCGATTTGACCTCCCGTTCATAGACGGCACGTACTGAAAACGCCAACGGGTCGTCAAAGTCCTTCAAGCAACGGACACATTGCCGAACCGCTGTACCTTCCACCACTCCGGTCACATAGATGGAGCGCTCGATCGCACGAAGATCCAGTCCTACCGCAACCGTTCCCCGAATGGAGACATCCGCATCCGTGAGTCCCAACTCTTCGTCCGTCAGATCTCCCGACAATGAGAGCCCCTCCGCCGTGATATCTGCGATTTTTGGTTTCAATCCATCCATGGTTACCTTCGGCAGCGTACGACTGTCCCACGGCAGTACATCGAGATCGTGGATCACGGTCGTTATCGCTCCTCAGCAAAGCTGATGATGGCAATATGCCGCGCCCGTTTCACGGCCACCGTCAGTTCGCGTTGGTGCCGCATACAATTCCCGGAAATACGGCGTGGGACAATGCGGCCTCTCTCCGTCAAAAAATTCCGAAGGAGTCCAGCATCCTTAAAATCGATCGGCGCTTTATCCAGACAAAACCGGCAGGGACGTCTCCGTTGAAATAACCGCCCCCCTCCGCCACGTTCGTTGTCGCTTCGATCCATCACTGTCTCCTCCTCATACTCCTAAGTATTTCATTGACCGTCATCACCGAATTCATAGCCAGGTTCGTCATGCATCGGGGGTTCCGCACTCATCCCACCGCCCCCACCGTCTTGGCGCTTGGGCATGAACGTCACCGTCTGTGCGACTACTTCATGTTTGCTGCGCTTTTGACCATCTTCCGTTTCCCATCGACGCTGCTGTAATCGACCTTCGATGATGGCCCCATTGCCTTTACTGAGGTATTGCCCGCAATGCTCCGCCTGTTTGCCGAACACCACAATGTCGACAAAGCAGACTTCTTCCTTCAG
>DCZN01000006.1:4843-5029 GCA_002331625.1 Nitrospira sp. UBA2083
CTAAACCGTCGACTCACGGCCAGACCGAAGCTCGCCACTGGAGTCCCGCTCGGCGTATAGCGAAGCTCGGGGTTCCTGGTGAGGTTCCCCATGAGGATGACCTTGTTAAACCCGGCCACCGTCGGACTCCTGTGTCGACGCGTCTACTGGACGTCGCTCCACCAACGGCTTCTCGTGATGAACCGT
>DCZN01000080.1:0-197 GCA_002331625.1 Nitrospira sp. UBA2083
TCGCGAGAAACCACCTTCGGTGTCAACATGCTGGCGCTGGTGAACCATTGCCCAGAGGTTCTGAACCTTAAGCAGATCCTCCATCATTTTCTTGACCACCGTCGGGAAGTGGTCGTGCGACGAACAGCCTTCGAGCTCAGGAAAGCGGAGGAACGGGCGCATATCCTCGAAGGACTCAAGATCGCGCTCGACAATCT
>DCZN01000080.1:292-50730 GCA_002331625.1 Nitrospira sp. UBA2083
ATCCTCGACATGCGGCTCCAACGTTTGACGCAATTGGAGCGGACGAAACTCGTCGAAGAGTACCAGGAAGTACTCAAACAGATCGAATATTTGAAGTCAGTCCTTGCGAGTGAGACGCTGGTCCGCACCATCATCAAAGATGAACTCACCGACATTCGTGAAACCTACAGGGATGAGCGGCGGACACAGATCGTTAAAGAAGAGGCAGAAATCAGCCTGGAAGACCTGATCGCCGCAGAAGAAGTGATCGTGACCATTTCTCACTCCGGCTATATCAAACGAAATGCTCTCTCGCTCTATCGAGCCCAGCGACGAGGGGGCAAGGGCAAGATCGGCATGGGGATCAAAGAAGAGGACTTCGTCGAAAATCTCTTTACTGCCTCCACTCATGATTCACTGCTCTTTTTCACGGATGCCGGCAAGGTCTATTGGTTGAAGGTTCATGAGATTCCGGAGGCGAGTCGAGCTGCGAAGGGCAAGGCGCTCGTCAATCTCCTCGCCTTATCGGGTAGCGAAAAAGTCACCGCGACGTTGCCGGTGAAGGAGTTCCGAGATGACCGCTATATCGTCATGGGTACCAAGAAGGGTGTCATCAAGAAGACGGAACTATCGGCATTCAGTAATCCACGGCAAGGCGGGATCATTGCGCTGGGACTCGAAGGCGGTGATCGGCTGATCGGAGTTCAGCTGACCGATGGGCAGCGGGAGATCCTTCTCGGGACACGACAAGGCATCACGATTCGATTCAAAGAAGAAGAAGTGAGAGCAATGGGTCGGACGGCCTATGGTGTCAAGGGAATCACCCTCGAAGAAGGAAACGAAGTCATCGGGATGGAAACGATCACTCCCGACTCCACTACCTCTATCTTGACCGTGACGGAGGGCGGCTACGGAAAACGAACACCCGTTGGCGAATATCGTGTTCAGGGTCGTGGTGGGAAAGGGATTATCAGCGTCAAGACGACTGAACGAAATGGACTGGCCATCGGCTTCCTGCAGGTACGCGACGGCGATGAAATCATGTTGATCGCCGCGCAGGGGAAAGTGCTTCGCTGCAAGGTAGACGACATCCGCGAAATCGGCCGGAACACCCAAGGGGTTCGTATTCTCGATCTCGATGGCGAAGGAGACCGAGTCGTCGGCGTCGCGAGGCTGGCGGAAGTGGTCGAACGAGAGGATGCAGGTTCGGAAGACACGCCCGAGGCCTAATCTGACGAAGCCGCAGTTGTTCCATGCACGAGCAGGTATCGACTCCTATTCCGCCCGCCGGCCCTAAGACCAAGAAGCCGCTCGATATCGTCGTCAAATTCGCGCTGGGTGTCTTTGTAGGATCCTTCGCGCTGATTTGGGGAGGCATGTATTTGAGTCGCCCCGATCGGTCGATTCCTCCCTATACGGTCGGTGCGCAATCCGGTCATATCGTCACGGCGGACGTTCCTCGCGGAACAACCGACAAGGAGATTGAATCGCTGGTGAAGCGATTCCGAAAGGTTGGCCACCAAACGCACGACTTCGCGCGCATGAAGATCTACCCGACCACTCCAGGCGATTCCGGTGGTCCGTACAGACAGATTCTGATCTATGTGTTCGATGACCACGGCTGGACGGATCCAGAAGTCCTGGCCAAGTATCTGGGTGGGGATACTGCGGTGATCAAGGATTATGAACGAGCGATGCGCGGATACTATCGATTGCTGGATCAGGAGGAAGAAGGAGGCGTCGGCCCCATCTCTAAAAATGGACAGGCTACCACCGAGACACGAATCCTCTTCAAGGGGCTTGTGACGGACCCTTTGCCGGTTGAGGCGGAGACTGAGAAGGATACCTCGATATCACCTCTCTAAGCCGCTCACGGATGGACGGATCTTGGATCATGGCCGTATGCGACACCAACTCAGTCCAGGATTGCTCTGACTGAGTCGACCCGAGATCGGAGTCGGGGCTGACGGACACCTCCGGTTCACCGGGAATCTCTCCAACGCGAAAGGCAATGTCCGTGACAACCCCCGTTCCTGACTCTGCTTGCAACTTCAGTAAGAGCGCCGGTTTGAGGAAGGTCAGCTGGTTCAGCCAGACGGAATTTCTGACGATCAGATAGAGCTTCTTAAAGCGAACCTGGACCGGCCAGGTGTGGGAGGCCATGGGCTCACCCACGATCTCGCCCCAGCGCTGCTGCAAACGAAGTTCTACAAGTCTGGATTCGAGGCCGAGCCGCTTCGCAAGGCCTGAGAGGATACTGCCGAAGGAATCGAGTGTACCTGGGCCGATCATGTGGCATCATAGGCGGTAGCCGAGACCGAGATCAAGGCGCCGGAGTCAGAGCATGGCGAAAGAGACGGAAGATCAGTCGAGGGTTGTGGCCACCAATCGGAAGGCCTACCACGACTATTTTATCGAGGACAAATTCGAAGCTGGGATTGTGCTCAGGGGCACCGAGGTGAAATCACTTCGGGATAGGCGAGTGAACTTACAAGATAGCTATGCCGGCGTCAAAGATGGCGAGGTCTTTCTCTACCACTGCCACATCAGTCCCTATAGTCACGGCAATATCATGAATCATGATCCAATTCGAACCCGCAAGCTGCTCCTGCATCGAAAGGAAATCAACAAGCTTCTCGGAAAGACTCAACAGAAGGGGCTGACGCTGATCCCGTTACGGATCTATTTTTCAGCGCGAGGGCAGGCCAAGGTCGAACTCGGATTAGCCAAGGGGAAGAAGCAGCATGATCGACGGGACTCGATCAAAGCGAGAGAGGCCGGAAGAGAAGTTGAACGGGCGATCAAAGAACGGAAGTAAAGTTCCTCACTGTGTTGATGATCGAGCAACCATCCACGGCCGTGTCTCCTGCCTTTTGGGCTCAAGGAGATCAGGCCGTGGAGGCACCCGTGTCAACGAACGCTTCGCACGGCGCACAGAGTGAACCCACCATCTGACTCAGCGTCATTTATCGTCCCCGACCGGACCAGAAGTTTCGCTCATCGGCTAGCTATTCATGGTCGAGGTACAGCGCCTTCAGCATCACTCCAAACACGGCGGTCAGTGCGAGCAGTGCAAAGAAGATCGTCATCATATATTCACCCCCTTTCAACTACAAAAAGGGTAACGCTCGAAAATGAATAGTAAATGATGAAATCATGAAGAAATCTTCATGAATCAACCATCAATGCTGGCCAACTATCGATGGTGAGCTACCGAGGACTAAATAGAGAATTTGATGGGGACTCGGGGCCGAGACGGTTAGTACTCTCTGGCGGAGGCGAGCCGGATCACAAGGTCATAATTGCCTGGCAAACAGGATCCTCTCTGCCCAACCCCCGCCTACAGCAGGTCGTACTTAACTCATCTACCGATTCGCAAGCTGCAACATGGCATACAGCACGCCGAAAATGGCGGCTAAGATGAACACTTCAATAAAGGAAATCATGATGGCTATTCACCCCCTTTCGCTTTCTACCTGTATACGCCTCCAAGATGAAGCCTCCATGAGGGGATCGTGAAGAGTTCTTCATCATGAGAGGGCCGTCTAGGCGAAAAGCAGCCTCTCCTCAGCACCAAGAGATTTGCGAGTAGCTGTGATACCCCGGATCGATCCACCGCTTTTGGTTAACCTCGAGCAGAGAGGGGCCCTTTTAGCTGCGTTTCTGGTGTGAAGATAACCGTCTCTCCGCGTCCGATGATTCCGGATGGAACATAAGATCATGTACGAGACCACATCTTTACCTGCACTCATCACCGGTACACCGGGAAGCACGGGTGTTCAAAGATGTCTAAGTCATGAATTATGAACGTGTTCTCCGCTCTCTTACACAAGTCAGATTCAGGTCTATAGCTTAAGTCCCCTTGCCAGGGGCCGCGTTTCGGATATCCTTAACAAGGATCTCTCGCCTTTCACACCACGATGTGTTTCAGTCTCGGGGTGGGACTGATCACCCGTGCAAGGAGACCATGGATGACGATGAGAGTCAGTTGTCCCATCTGCGAGAACCGGCAAGAAATGACTGCCAACGCCGCTGAGATTGGAATCTCCCAGACAAGCTGTACCAACTGTCAGGCCAACCTGGTGCTTCCCGTGCCAGGGTCACAGGAAATCGGCACTCGTCGACAGAGATCAATACCTCATGCTCAACGAGTCACCGCGACTTCTCCAGAGGATCATGATCAACAGCGTATCGGTATGGCCTTTTCAGTAGGGCTGTGCCTGTTGCTCTATGCCGTGGTGGGCTTTGGGGGCAATAGCTCTCTGCAGGGATGGAAGAGTTCCGAGCCGTATCAATTGTCCGAAGCCTTTGTCCGTAGTAACCCGCAGATTCAGCGTCTGGTCGGTAACGAGATGGAGTTCGATTGGTTCCCCAATGGACAGGTGCAGGTGAATGGACCGGAAGGGTGGGCGCAGTATCACCTCACGGTTTCCGGACCATCCGGAACCGCGCTTGTGCAGGTTCGTTTGGTCAGACAGCAGGACCAGTGGGAAATCGTTGAGGCGGGGTACACAGATTCACACGGTGCCCACATATCACTCCTCTCGACGGAGGCAACGGATCGACCAGAAAACCCGACGCGCAGTGTCGAGGCTAAGGCAACTGGGCCGAGTGTGATCCAGAGTAACGTTCGGTTGACTGAACAGCAAGTTGAGCAGGTCTTACAGTCGGTGGAGCGGGCGCTTCACGCTAAGGATGTGGATGGATTTTTCCAGCATATGGGAGAAGATCTCCAGGTCAACATATCCTTGCAGCTGCCAACGGAGACGCAAAGACGAACGCTCACGCGAACGCAATACCGAACCGAACTCCTGGCCGGTTTTCGCACGACCAAGAGTTCCGCCTTCCATCGTGACGCGACCACGATCGCCATTGCACCGGACGGACAGCATGCTCAGGCGAGCTTTCATATGACGGAGAGCACCACTCTTCAGAACGGACGCACGATAACGCTCGACGGAAACGAGGTGGTAACGTTTCGCCTCCGGAATGGGAGGCCCCTGACCGAGCGCATTGAAGCGTCGCTTCAACTCCGGTCACTCCTCTGAGTGGCAGGGCATCGGGCTGGCTCACATGGCAAACCGTCATCGAAATTGACGAGAGGTGGTTGATGTTAGGACTCTTCCAAACAGATAGTGGACTGCATCTGACCTGTCACCAGTGCCGCACCCGCCACCGAGTCCGTAATTCTCAGACACTCAAAACACGCACACGAGCACGCTGTAAACAGTGTCGCACGCCCTTTGTCGTAGTGGCTGCCGAAGCAGAACAACCCGCGAGCCTTGCTTCTCAGGTCGGAGACGATCCACTTGAAACGGCGGCGCGAGAAGACGGCCCGGACACGAATGTCTCCGCTCAGACCCGACGATTTGGCTTCGCGGGTAACGGGGGGTCTCTGTTCGGGATCTCTCTCGTGAATATTTTCCTCACGCTCGTCACGTGCGGCATTTACATGTTCTGGGCCAAAGTGCGTGTGCGGCGGTATCTTTTCAGTCAAACCGAATTCGCCGGGGATCGCTTTGCGTATCACGGCACGGGATCGGAACTCTTCCGGGGCTTCTTGAAGGCGAGTCTGGTGTTTGGGATCCCCTACGCCTGTCTCGCGATGGGGCCAGAGTTACTCGGGATGGAAGTCTGGATGCAGGTGACCGCTCGCCTTATGGCCGGCGGCTTGTTTGTGGCCTTTATTCCCGTCGCGACCGTAGGTGCGCGCCGGTACCGGCTCACGCGGACGTCCTGGCGCGGCATTCGCTGTTCGTTTGTGGGATCTGCTTGGCAGTACGTCAAGCTCTATCTTACCGGCGCAACCCTGAATGTGATCACATTGGGAGTCTATTACCCATTTTTTGATGCACGACGACAGACCTTTCTTGTTTCCCATTCGTGTGTCGGCAACCAGTCGTTCCGCTTCGACGGAAAGGGCACCGGTCTGGCGAAGGACTTCTGCCTCGCCGTTCTGCTCACCCCGGTCGCGTTGGGGTTGAACTGGTTTTGGTACAGTGCGAAGCGACAGCGGTATTACTGGGAACGCACCTCCTTGGCCGAGGGCCGATTCACCTTCACGGGAACCGGGGGTGAGGTATGCCGCTTGAAAGTTGGGAATTTCTTCTTGCTCGTGTTCACGCTGGGCTTCGCATGGCCGTGGACCTCCACTCGGAATGCGCGCTTCGTCTTGGACCACCTGACGTTCACGGGGTCTGCGGATCTCGACACACTCACCCAGTCGCTGCAATCGGCTTCGCCAACCGGTGAAGGTCTCGATGGGTTTCTGGATACTGGGTTCGAACTTGGCTAGTGTCACAACCGCCAAGGCCTGGGCCGGGTACTACCTGGATGGGAAAACTGCCGCTCGCCAGCAGGTCACCGTTCACACGTCAGCCCATGCCCTCCTGATCACGTGCGAGGATGGTCATCAGATGACATGGCCCTATGGCGCGATTCGCCAAACGCAAGGCGCCTACAAGGGTGAACCCGTGCGTCTTGAATACGGAGCCGAACCAGCCCAGGCTCTCGTGATTTCGGATTCCGGCTTCTTGTACACCGTACATGAAGCAGCCCCCACGCAAACGACGCATCTGCACAATCCGCTCAATCGTGAAGTACGCGTCCGTCTCACCTACGTGGCCGCTGTCGCAGTCATCGTCATCGGAGGGGTGCTGTATCTGTGGGGTATTCCTGGGCTGGCGTCTGTCATTGCTCCACGGGTGCCAGTGGAATGGGAAACGCGATTGGGCGAGGCCGTGATCGAGCAACTAGCTCCTTCGTCTGCTCGTTGCATCGATCCACCCCGAACGGAAACGCTGGATAGAATCGTCGCCGCCCTCATGGGCCAGACACAGTCGCCATATACCATGCACGTCATTGTCGTCCGTGACCCGAAAATCAATGCGCTTGCGCTGCCTGGCGGCATCATCGTGGTCTTCAGCGGATTGCTGGAACGAACGGAAACGCCCGGGCAATTTGCCGGCGTGCTCGCGCACGAGCTGCAGCATATTCTCAAACGCCATACAACTAGGGCGATCATCGAGCAGGCCTCGACCAGCCTACTCTTGGCCGTCATCGGCGGTGATTTTTCTGGGGCGATGGCCTATGGATTGGAGGGGGCGCGTACGCTGGGCCGGTTGCAGTACAGTCGACAATTCGAAGACGAGGCCGATGCGCAGGGTATGCGCATGCTGCTGGAGGCCGGCATCGATCCACAAGACATGATCGCCTTTTACCAGATCATGAAGGAGAAGTCGCCCAATCCATCTGGCGGCGTCTGGGCCTATTTCTCCACTCACCCGTCCACCGAGGACCGCATCGACAGGTTAACCTCCTTGAGCAACGCGGCGTCCACGAAACCAGCCACGTTCTTGCCGGATGTTGATTGGACCAGGACCCGGGCGCTATGTCGTGCGTTGTCTCCTCAAACGGCGGACCCGGTCTCTAGCACACCATGACCTCTACCCTTAGGGAAAGGGTTTGGATTTACCCTGCGACCAGTAAATAACGGTCACGGCGCGCAAGGTGTTTCCCACAGTCACAATCAACGAGGCTGCATAACCTACGTGGCCACTTGAATTCTTACTGCCATTCGCTAAGCAGATACAGGTTGCTGGGCTAAGGCCGGTAAACGCAGGGTGAAGACGGAACCTTTGTTGACTTCGCTGACGACGGAAATGCTTCCGTTGTGGGCCTCCATGATTTCTTTCACGATGGGCAACCCAAGTCCGGTACCGGCGGAATCCTTCGCACGGGCCCAGTCGGTCCGGTAGAACCGCTCGAACAGATGGGGAATATTCTCCGGCTCGATGCCATGACCCGTATCCTCAACCGCCACGGTGACCTCTTGACCGGCGGTCTGCAGACGAACCGTGACGGCTCCACCGGAAGGCGTGTACCGCAAGGCATTGTCCAGCAGATTGATCAACGCCTGTTTGAGCCACTGGGCGTCGCCGAGGATGGAGGGAACCGATTGGGCCTCAAAGGTCAATGTAATCTGGCGATCATCCGCCAACAGGATGAGTTCATCCACGAGCTCCTGAATCAGAGGCTCCAACGCGAGTGGGACGAGACTAACCGGAGGTTTACTGCTGGTGAATTTCGCCAGTGTCAATAATGGGCGCGTGAGGGCAATGAGCCGATCAACCTGTTGGAGATTATTGAGCAGCACCTCGTGATATTCCTGCGTGGTCCTCGCCTTCATGAGCGCCACCTCCAGGTTGCCCTGCAGAATGGTCAGAGGCGTTTTCATCTCGTGGGCGGCGATTTCGCAAAAGTTCCGTTGGACCTCACTCCCTCGCTGGAATTGATCCAACACGGAATTGACCGCCTGCGTGAGACGGCGAAATTCCCGGTAGGGTGAATCCAGCGCCAGTCGTTTCCCGAGGTCGGCGTCGGACATGGTTTCGGCACCCCTGCACAAGGCATCGATCGGAGCCAGTACTTTCTTGGCCAGCCAGAGGCTGCCGACCCAGGCCACAAACAACGTCGCCCCAGATCCGAGGGTGAGCAGAAAGACGAGACCATGCAGAGTTTCTTGGTAGTGGAGCAGCGAGGTCTCAGCCTGCAAGATGTACTGGACATGGTTCTTCGCGACCAGGAAAAGAAACAGATGTCGTGCCGGCGTGCCATCAGGCATCGTGATGGTGTCGAACAGAATGTTCTTCAGACGGACCTGTTCCAGAACACGAGGGGGGAGTGACGCGACCACCGCAGCGTGGGGGCTTCTCCACACCAGCGAACCGTTGGTTGAAAAGACGCGCAAGGCATGGGTGACGTCGGGCAAAAAGTGTTGTTCCGTCGCCGTTTGGGTTAATTCGTTGGTTGGCGCGCTGTCCTTCCCACCGTTTTTGAAGAGCGTGGGTTGCCGCTCGACGAATTCTGCGAGGGTTTCCGCCAACACGAGGAGCCGGCCATCGACAAACCGCTGCAACAAGATTTCACTGGCGGCGTAGATGAGTCCGGAAAACAGGAGCAGCCCGGCCATGAGGACGAAGGCGGACGAACTGATTAGACTGCGGAGAGATTTCATGCCGAGGCGTCCGGCTCTTCGAGCATATAACCGGCACCGCGGACCGTGGCGATCAAGGGCGGCGAAAAGTCCCGGTCAATCTTTGCGCGGAGGGCACGGATGTGGGCGTCGACGATATTCGTCATCGGATCATAACTGATATCCCACACGTGTTCGATGATCGCAGTTCGCGTGAGGACTCGATTCTTGTTCCGCAGGAGGAACTCGAGAAGGGCATATTCTTTGTTCGTCAAGGAGATTTCCTGGCCTGCGCGCCAGACTCGGTGAGAAGCCGGATCCAATCGAAGATCGGCTGCCTGAAGATGGGCCAGTTGTTGAGAGCTACCCCGTCGCAACAGCGCTCGGATCCTGGCGAGCAATTCCGCAAATGCGAACGGCTTCTCAAGAAATTGGTCCGCGCCCGTATCGAAACCGGAGACCTTGGTTTCCACCGTGTTGCGAGCCGTCAAGAGCAGCACGGGAGTCGAGATCCCCTTGTCTCGAACACGGCGGCAGAGGGTCAGGCCATCAAGCTTGGGCAGCATGATGTCGAGAATCACAAGATCGTACGGGTTGTCTAACGCCAGCGCGAGGCCTGCCTCGCCGTCGTTGGCAACGTCCACCACGTAATGCTCTTCTTTCAACCCTTTTCTGATGAACTGGGCGAGATCCGCATCATCTTCAACTAAGAGAATTTTCACAGCCTACCCCATGACTGGATCCATGGCAGATCAGCAACACGCGAAGGGGGCGGTCAACAGAAGCTACTCTTACAATCCGTGACCACCAGGTTTGTCGCCTTCTCATCGGTCTCGAGCTCAACGGTCAGCCAAGCCATTCCCACCGCTCGCTCATCCTGGTGCGCTCCTCCACTCCCCTCAAGGAGACTGATCACATAGTAGCGGCCGGCGGGAACTTTTGTGAACCAAAAGTGACCGGTTGGATTGGCCCGTGTCGTCCGAAGATAGGGAGTGAGACGCTTGTCGGTCAGCAGTTGGTCCAGATTTCCACGGAGGCATTCGACTGGTGACCCCTGTGTCGTGGGGGCCTCTGAAGAGGACGGCGCGTTCTTGGTCGGGCAGGAGGTGTCTCGCACGTGCTTGTCGAACCAGTGGCGAGTATAAGAAGCGATTGGAATCAAATAAATAGACGCCCCGGCCTGCGTGACGGCTTTTCCGGAGGCTGCGCGCAGGAACACCTGTCCGGCCGCGCCTCCTCGACCTTTGGCTCTGTAGGGGAAAAACTCCTTCTCGTTGAAGATCGGTGGATTCGACGAGGTCGTCACTACTGCCTGGACCGGTGCCACGTAGGAACTGCCGATCAGCACGAGACAGATGGACCAGTACCTCAGGCGCCTCACACGCGGCCTCATGTCGCAGACGCCGGTGCTGTGGCCGACTCGTCCGGGACAGTTGAAGAGGGGACGGCCTTGTGCTTCAGCGCACGACCCTTGTCGGGGGTCGGATCGGTCACTACGCCATATACCTCGCGACCTTCGTGACCTTCCGGCAAATATTCGGTGATCGGCATCCCATCCTCACGCACAAACAGGAGGCAATGACAGTATTTATAGATCTGCATTTCGTCGCACGCACAGATCCACCGTCTGAGCTTGGCTTCCGCCTGTTTGTCCTTGTAAAAGTTGCACGGACAGAGCGGCTTCCCGAGTTCATCGATATGGGAGGCCAATCCCTTCACGACCGCCTCCGTCACCGCCGTATTCGGATGCATGGCAGTTCCACTTTTCTCGGCAAACCCCTGGACGAACTTCACAATCTTATCGAGGCTTTCCTGAGTCGGTTCAGCCATGGAGCTCCTCCTTCGAGCGGCGATCGGCAACGCCTCTAGTTTACAAGGATAATTCGCTGCTTTACAATCCGTCACTTCGACTGAAGTTCCCGATAGGGCACAATGGATATGTCGACTAGACAGATCTTGCTACAGCGGCTGGTCGCCGAGTTGGAGCGTGCGGTCGCCGAGCCGTTGGTGGAGCGTTTGCCGCAGGCCACTGGCCAAGCGGATGCCGAGGCACGGGTGCTGATGCTCCTCGATGAACTCGAAGCGTTATCGGAGAAAGCCGCCAACTCAGCGATGGCGGCAGTGCCGGAGCTCGACCGACGGGGCGGCCTGTCTCACGTCCTATTGTGGCTCGACCTGGGAATCGCGATCGCTCAGTCGTCTGGGGCATCCGCACTCAAGTATTTTAAAGATAGCCCTTTGGTTCTTGGGGTAATGGAACAGACCGATATGCGTACCGAGGCGTTGACGGTCGGTCTGGACATTGCTGAGCAGGATGCCAACGTCGCGCTTGAATACATCCGACATGCCCCGCAGATCTTCTCAGATGTTCCGGCCACACAGGTACGAGCTTGGCTCGAAATCGGTAGGGAACTGACCGAGGTCAATGCGGTCGTGGGACTGGAGTTCATCCGCCAAATCTCCAATCTAGCCCCCGTGCTGCCATACGAAAGTGCCCGCAACTGGGCCACGGTAGGCATGAAATTAGTTGTACCGAACAGTCTGGGGAAGCCAGACTATGTGGCCTCGATCGAGTTTCTGAGGACGAGCCCATCGATCCTTGGAAGAATTCAAGACCCAGCTGTTCGAGAAAAGGTTATCTCGCTGTGCCTTGCACTCGCTGAACAGTCTCCCCAGTCCAGCATCACGTGGCTCGCGGAGTCACCACAGCTTGTGGAAATGGTGCCGTCAACGGAATGGCGGATCCGGCTCTTGCAATACGGGGCCTTACTCGCAGAGAAAGACGCAGCCGTCACACTGGAGTACCTGCGCCGTGGTGCAGAACTTGTGGGGCTCATCGGAAGTGGAGCTGATGGGCTCGCGCGATTTGAAAGATGGTTTCAGGCCGGTATGGAGGTTGCCGCCTACAGTCTCGATGGGGCGCGTGCCTATTTTGCGGTCGAGTCGCAGAAAGCTCTGTCCTCCGTTGAGCAAGCGCTGAGCGGGGTGCCGTTTCGGCAGGTGGCCCGGTGGGTGAAACTGTTCGTCCAGGGGCTCTGTGGAACAGAGGTCGCGGTGACGGCGCGTCCAGATTCGGTGATCTTACCAGCCCGCGCAACGGTCAGCGAGGATGGACGAACCATATCATTGCCGGCGCTGCTTCGCCGATATCCGACGGCTCCGGAGAATGAGCGGCTCTATCTCGTGATGGCGGCGCACGAAGCGGGGCACCTTGAGTTCGGCACCTATCGGCTCACACTTGATGCGCTCGCCGATCAGGTCGAAACAGTACGCCAGCGGTATGGCCGATCCACCGCAGCGACACCAGACACACTGGCCGCCCTCTTTCAGATGTATCCCCATCCTGGCCTGGTGCGGGATCTCTGGGTCGTCTTGGAAGATGCGCGTATCGAATTTTTGTTACAGATCGAGTACCCGGGGCTGCGGTGCGACCTTGCGCGATTGGCGAGTGAATCCATCGCTCCTCGTGATGCCGCCCAAGGATTGACAGTACAGGAGTTGGTCATCGACTGTCTCCTGAGGCTCTCGGTTGGAGAGTCGGCAGACGCGGCGGTGCCGAAGGCCGTTAAGGAGGAAGTCGCGATCCTGTGGGCGCTGTGTCAGTCCGTGTTTCACGCGGCGGCAACGGCAGAAGAGACGGTCCGTTTGGTCGATACCGTCTACTTGCGGCTGGAAGAGCTGCTGGCAGCTCGCGGCGACATGATAGAGGCCGAGCGGCGTGAAGAGCCGAAGGACCAAGAAATAGGACAGATGAACCAGGGTCAACCGGACGACCAATACCGAGCCCTGGCTGATGTGCCCTATCGTGGCTCGATGAATCCAGAGTTCATTACCTGGAGTCAGGAGCAGGTTGACCAGCATCGTGAGTCTCAGCCGCAGCTAGAGAGTCAACAGAGGCAGAGTGTCCGGAGCAATCAACCAGAATCCAGGGGAACAGAGGTGTTGCGCGAGGGACATGTCGATCCTCATCTTGTGGAAGAATCCCTGGCGCTTGAGCTTGATGCGCAGTCGAGACAGGACACGGCGCCTCATGGCGGACGAGCTATCCTCTATCCCGAGTGGGATCATCGGATTGACGATTATCGGACGAATTGGTGTCATGTTCTCGAACGACCAGCGGATTCCGGATCAGACGAATTTGTAACGGAGACGCTGGCTTCCCGGCAGAGTACCGTGAGGTTACTGCGTCGGTTCTTTGAGGGCCTGCGTCCTCCGGCATTCCGTCGCGCTGCAGGGCAATCCGATGGGGAAGAAGTGGATCTCGACGCCGTCGTTCGGCGAACAGGGGAACAGAAAGCGGGTCTAGAAGGCGATGACCGGCTGTACATTCGACGGGAAAAACGAGAACGCAACGTGGCAGTGGCATTCCTCATTGATATCAGTGGATCGACCAGCCGAGATCTCGGAACCGGTCGGCGAGTGATCGATATTGAGAGAGAGGGCCTGGTGCTCCTCTGTGAAGCACTGGATGCCGTTGGCGATCAGTATGGACTCTATGCCTACTCGGGCCAAGGGCGAGCGAAGGTCGAATTTCTCACGATCAAAGACTTTGACGATCGGCTCGGCGCGACAACCGCTCATCGGCTCGGCGGTTTGGCTCCTCGTCATCAGAATCGTGACGGTGCGGCCATCCGCCATGCCACGGCGAAGCTGCTGACGCGGGACACGAAAACCCGCCTCCTGGTGTTGTTGAGTGACGGGCGACCATTGGATGACCAGTACAAAGATGACTACTCGTTGGAGGATACGAAGGCGGCACTTCGCGAGGCACGACAACGGGGCGTTGAGACCTTTTGTGTGACGATCGACCGGGAAGCGGAGACCTATCTGCACCGCATGTATGCCGAGGCGCGGTACTGTGTCATCGACCGCGTTGAAGCCCTTCCCACCAAGCTGCCGCGTATTTACCGGCAATTGACGGCATAACCACATCAAGGGTATGACGAACTCGACAGAAAAACCGACGGTTCCCGCGTGGTTGTATAAGCTGTTCACGGGACATCAGTATCCGTATGTCCGTCGTTTAGCCAAGTTCGGACAGGTGGTGAAACCGGGCGAGGACCGTCCCGAGCCGACGAAGGGCATGATTGACGCGAAGTTCTGGGAGGTCTATCCGCGTTGTCGGGTGAAAGTGCTGCAGGAAGTCAAAGAAGGGATGATCGTGGTCTTTCATGATCTCGGTGAGTATCCACCTGGGGGGTATCAAGCACTGGTGGACAATCCGGAGGAATTTCTGGCACAAACCTACGGGAAGAAGAAGATCAAAGTGAATTTCTATGACGGAGAGAATTTCGTTTGTACGATCAACTTCAAAGTTGCTGGCTGGACTGAACATGAACATGCGTGAGGGGTTAGGAGAGAGGCGTAAGGGAATGGTACGCTTCACACCTTACGGTTCACGCTTCACGAGGTGGCAATGATGGCACGACCGAAAATCACAGTGGTGGGAGCGGGGAACGTCGGAGGGACCACTGCCCAGCGATTAGCGGAGAAAGATCTCTATGACGTGGTCCTGGTCGATATTAGTGAGGGACTCGCGCAAGGCAAGGCGCTTGATATTTCCCAAGCCGGACCTGTCTGCGGGTACAACACGCGAGTCGTCGGGACCAACGAGTACACGGATACGGCTGGGTCGTCGATTGCCGTGATCACGTCAGGCATACCCAGAAAGCCGGGTATGAGCCGTGATGAGCTATTGGCGACCAACGCGAAAATCGTGAAGTCCGTCGTCACGGAATTGGTATCTCGCTCACCGAACATCATCCTGATCTTGGTGACCAATCCCTTGGATGCCATGGTGCATGTGGCGCGTTCCGTGAGCGGTCTTCCCCCATCGAGAATCATCGGCATGGCCGGCGTGTTGGATTCAGCCAGAATGCGCACGTTCATCGCCGCTGAGCTGAAGGTGCCGATGACGGACGTCGAGGCCATGGTCCTGGGAGGACACGGGGATACGATGGTGCCGCTGCCGCGGTACACGACCGTGAAGGGACGACCGGTGTCGGAGCTCATGTCGAAAGAGAAGCTAGAGGCCATCGTCAAACGCACGCGCGATGGGGGAGCTGAAATCGTCGGCCTCTTGAAAACAGGGAGTGCCTTCTATGCGCCGTCCGCCTCGGCAGTGGCCATGGTGGACGCGATCCACAAGGACGAGAAGCGGGTGATGCCGTGCGCAGTCCTGTGTGACGGGGAGTACGGATTGAAAAATGTCGTGGTCGGCGTGCCGGTGAAAATCGGACGGGGCGGAGCCGAACAGATTGTGGAGTATGAACTGACCGGTGACGAACGAGCGGCGTTGGACACGTCGGCCAACGCGGTGCGGGAACTCTGTAGCGTCGTGGATCGGCTGATGGCCTAAGAAATCCCCTCCAGAATGTATCTTCAGCGCCGATGGACGGCCATGGTCGCGCCGACCACAGTCACTCGCGCTTGACATTCGGAGAAACACTACAGTACAGACATCGGGTTAACAGTCAACCGTTTGAGGAGAGAGGGAGCTATGAAATTTCTTGAAGATCCGATGCAGACGATGGGCGTAGGCTTTGTGCTGACCCTCGTCTTGGTCGTCATATATTTGGGGTTAACCGGTATTGGCGCAGGTGAAGCGGAGTGGGCTTCCATGATCCTTCGCTGGATTCATTTCCTGGCTGGTATCACGTGGATTGGTCTCCTCTATTTCTTTAACCTGATCAATGCCGCTTTCTTGAAGAGCCTGGACGGGCCGACCAAGAACGTGGTGATTCCCAAACTCATGCCGGCGGCGCTCAACTGGTTCCGGCATGGAGCCACCGTGACCGTGCTGGCCGGTGTGCTGTTGTACGGCCACATGTACCACAAGGGTGGCACTGGAGCCGTGGCCTTGGCCATCGGTGGGTTGCTCGGCATCATCATGATGGGCAATGTCCATGGCATCATCTGGCCGAATCAGAAGAAGATCATTGCCGCCGTCACCGCGGCGGCGCAGGGGACTCCAGCGCCGCCTGAGATGGCGCAATGGGGCCGGACGGCGTTGCTGGCCTCACGCGTGAATTTCATGCTCTCGATTCCCATGTTGTTCTTCATGGGAGCCGGCAGCCACTTCAGATAAAGTTTTCTTCTTCGGTCGGGGAGCCTGGCTCCCCGACCGACGTGAGCCGCACTCCGCGATCTTCTTTTCCTGTATTCGCACTTTCCATAACCCGTTCGGCCTTCGCCATTCGAGGATTTGCAACGCCATGGGTTTCCTCCAAATCTTGTCGCGCTGATTGCTCGTCATCGCATCAGATCGAACGGTTGATCTCCAATGGAAGCCATTGAAACGTTTCAAACCATCTAAACGTCCTAAGTTTGCTACGCCCAGACTCCTGTGCTAGAAACAGAGGGCTATGCATGATACCCCTGCCACACTCGAAACGTTGATGCAGCTCTATCAGCGTGCCTTTTCGGAATACGGGACACAGGCGCTGTGGAATAAACGCAGGCTCGATACGCCGACCCCAGAGGATGCCATGGTCATCGCCCGCGCCCTACGTATCGAGGGAGACCGGGACGCACGCAGGCTGGCGGAGCAAATCGAGCAGGTGTGCCGTGCCGCTCGGTAAAATTCAGACGGAGATTCTCCGACTCCTTGCGTCGCACCGCGACCCGGAAAGCTACGTGGCCGGAGCCAGCGCATTGAACCGCAATGCGCCACGCTATTCCGGCGACATCGATGTGTTTCACGGTCGCGAGGAGCGGATGGCCGCTGCGGCCGCCAGCGATGTCCAGACACTTGAAGCAGCAGGATATCGTGTGCGATGGACGCGGCGCCTGCCGACCATATATGCCGCTGAAATTTCTGGGCCGTCCGGCGCCACGCATCTGGAATGGGTGGTCGATAGTGAGTTCCGATTTTTTCCGGTGCTGCGCGATGACCTCTTCGGTTATGTCCTCCATCCGATCGACCTCGCGACAAACAAAGTCATGGCCGCTGCCGGTCGTCGTGAAGTCCGGGACATTGTTGATGTGGTGATGGTGCATGAAAAGATTCTGCCTCTCGGGGCTGCCGTGTGGGCCGCTGTCGAAAAATCACCGGGATACACTCCGGAAGGGCTGATTGCCGAGATCCGGCGTCACGCCCACTATCCCCTCGCCGAATGGCGGGCGTTGTCCAGTGCGGAACCCATTGATCCGGGTCTCATAACACAGAAGCTTCGTGCCGCGCTTGACGACGCGGATGCGTTTGTTGCGCGCATGCCGACCGACAAGCTCGGTGTGCTCTTCCTCCAGGCCGGACAGGTAGTCCAGCCGGATCCTGACCGGCTGAGTGCCTATCACACGCATGCGGGACAACTTCGGGGCCACTGGCCGACCAACGCCGATATCACTGCCGCTATGTTCGGACGGTTCCAGAAGAAGCAGGGTGACGAATCGGTTTGACCGGGACCTGCTTTTCCGTCGTTCCAACTCTACACAAACCTATTCACCCGCCGCCAAATCCAGCATTTGCTACGCCAGGGGCTTGGACCGTGGTACGGTGCTCGTATCGTGCGCTTCAGTGTGAAGACAGCTGAGTTGTTCATTGAGGAGATCACATGAAATTCAATGGAATCTTTGTGCTCATCCTGTGGTTGCTGTTCCATGCATTAGCGCATGCTGACATTACGGATAAGAAGCCAAAGCATACGAACTTTTTCAAACCTTCAGTATAACGAGGAGGGCAGTGATCTATTAGGAGCTGAAATCAAAATAGTGCTGACAAAAAATGGTTACCAGGGAGCTCTCCAAATTGCAGAAGGAGGACCCAGTCAATTCATGGTAGTCAATGTCATATTTGAGAAAAATACCGTCAGGTTCCATATACCTACTTCTTATCCAATTTATGGAGGAGGGACATTTGAAGGAAAGATTGATCCTCAGAAAATCAGAGGTCGCTTTAGATTTGATGGAAAAGCCTGGGATCAAGAGGACTTAACCCGCGGACGAAGTTATTGGGATAAATAAAGATGGAGGAGGAAAGAAAGGAGTGGAAAATTGTAGATTTTCCAGACCGACTGCGCGGACACAGGCACAGGAAAAGTAGCCTTGTATCTTACGTCTGCCCAGTCCATGTTGTGGCAGACATTCACCCCGAGCGTGATAGGCCGCCGTAGCCGAGGTCCTCGAGACCGTGGGACAGCGCGGGTCGTCACGCTCCTTATGTGGACAGCCCGAACAGTTGCGAGGGCTACCAAGCCCGCATCATGCAAGGCCGGGCTCCCCTGGAGGATCCGATGACTCACCCTCTCATTTTTGTTGGGATCGATGTCTCGAAAGCACAGCTGGATGTGGCGCTGCGCCCCACCGGTCGGTTCGTGGTCCCCAATGACGATTCCGGGATCGCCCAGCTGCTTGAACAGCTGAAGGTGACCCCACCTACCTTGAGCATCTTGGAAGCCACGGGTGGGATCGAACTGCCGCTGACGGGCGCGTTGGCCGCGGCAGGCCTCCCGGTCGTGGTCGTCAATCCGCGCCAAATCCGGGACTTCGCGAAAGCCACCGGGCAGTTGGCAAAAACGGATGCGCTCGATGCCCAAGTGTTGGCCCACTTTGCGGACGTGGTGCGCCCAGAACCCCGCCTGCTGCCCGATGCCCAGACGCAGGAGTTGGCGGCCTTGGTCACACGGCGTCGCCAACTCATCGAGATGCTCACGGCCGAGAAGAACCGTTTGGCCAGTGCCCGTACGGTCGTTCGCAAGCCGTTGCGGGCTCACATCACCTGGCTGGAGCGGGCGCTGGATCAGGCCGACACCGACTTGGCCGACGCCATTCGGCAGAGTCCGGTCTGGCGTGCGAAAGAGGAGCTGTTGCGGAGTGTGCCTGGCATCGGTCCGGTGTTGACCACCACGTTGTTGGCGAATTTGCCAGAGTTGGGGACCTTAACGCACAAGCAGATCGCCGCCTTGGTCGGCGTGGCCCCACTCAATCGCGATAGCGGGACGCTGCGAGGGAAGCGGACGGTCTGGAGTGGGCGAGCGCAGGTACGGGCCGCCCTCTACATGGCCGCGATGGTCGCGGCGCGCTTCAATCCTGTGATTCGCGCGTTCTATCAGCGTTTGTGTGTGGCCGGCAAAGCGAAGAAGGTCGCGCTCGTCGCCTGCATGCGCAAGCTGCTGACGATCATCAATGCCATGCTCAAACATCAGAGACCCTGGAATCCCACGGTTCACCATGCTTGATGTTCAAGACAGTTGCTGTCCCTCTATTTCTGTTCCTCGTCGGAATAACTGATCCGTAACTATGTTTTCACGCATCACAGCCAAAATCACTGATCGTTTGACCAAACCACTCGTCAAACACTATAGCGGCTTGCCTCCAGAGTTGACTGCAGGGCATGATCTCCGTGAACAGATGGAGGCACCCGCACTCGTTTTCATCCAAGAAACATCAGAGGGGGTGCTCCTGTTTCGTTTTACTTCCGACGGTCAGGTCGTTGGAGATACCTGGCATATGACGATGGAGGAAGCGAAACAGCAAGCTTACTTTGAGTTTCCCGAGGTACTCTCCCCTTGGAAGTCAGTTCCTGCAGATGTGGAGGATGTGGTTGCGTTTGGGTTGGGTGACTAACTCACTCCTAACCCTCTATACCCAGCCTCTGACTAGGTCCCCTAGCCTTAACTGCTTGAGATTCAGGCCTATTTAGGCCCATTACCATAGCCATTACCTTGACGGATGAAGAGGTGGAGCCGTATAGTACGCCTTCCACTTGGAAAGTCACCGGACGGACAGCTATGCCTACGGTCGCAGAACCACGCCTTGTCCAACAGATCGAGGGAGCTCCTTGGGAGATCGAGGGGTATCTCAAAGTCGGCGGCTATGAAGCCTGGAAGCGGTGCGTGAAGGAATTGAACGCGGCGCAAGTCATTGATGAGCTGAAGAAATCAGGCCTCCGTGGGCGGGGTGGCGCAGGATTTCCGACGGGTATCAAATGGGACAAGGTCCTCAACCATCGGGTCAAGGAACGCTATTTCGTCTGCAACGCCGGGGAGCACGAACCGGGTACGTTTAAGGATCGGCATTTGCTCAAGACCTTGCCGCACCAATTGATCGAAGGTTGCCTGATCGCCTCGTTCACGGTGCAAGCAAAAGCCTCATTCATCTACGTGAACCACGAGTACCATGAAGAACAGCAGAATCTGAAGAAAGCTATCGCCCAAGCGAAGGCCCACAGACTCCTGGGGAAGAACGTCCTGGGCAGCGGCGTCGATATCGAATTGGAACTCTTTGACGGTCATGGCAGCTACGTGGCCGGCGAAGAGACGGCGATGTTGGAATCGATGCAGGGCCGTCCCGCGATGCCGAGGCAGAAGCCACCGTTCTATCCGACGGATTTCGGCCTCTATGGCAAGCCCACTCTCGTCAATAATGTGGAGACGTTGTGCAACATTCCTCGAATTCTCCACAAAGGCGCCGCTTGGTTCACCCAAATCGGAACAGAGAAGTGTCCCGGTACCATGATGTTTTCACTCAGCGGCTCGGTCAATCGGCCCGGGGTGTATGAGATGCCGATGGGCGTGACGATCCGTGAGTTGGTCGAGCGATGTGGCGGGGGTGTGCCGAATGGCCGCAAGATCAAAGCCGTGTTTCCTGGTGGTCCGGCCTTTTCCATGGTGACGGCCGATCAGCTCGATCTGCCCATGGATTTTGACTCCCTGAAAAAAGCCGGTACGGGGTTGGGGTCGGCCGGTGTGATCGTCGTCGACGATGCAACCTGTATGGTCGCCAAGACGCTGCACTTCTCCAATTTCTTCAAGAACGAAAGTTGCGGACAGTGCCCTCCCTGCCGAATGGGCACGAACAACTTGGCCGTGCTGATGACGAAGATCGAATCAGGGCAAGGCACGCAGAAAGATTTGGACAGCATGCTGCAGCTCTGTGGATTCGTCAAAGGAACCGGGTACTGCACCCTCGTCACCGGTGCATCGGTCTTGGTGCAGAGCAGTTTGAAGTTGTTCCGTCACGAATACGAAGATCATATTCGGCTGCAGCGGTGTCCCTATCAGGAAACCCCGGCTGGGGTCGTCACTCATTCATAGGAGGCGCCATGCCGCGAGTGACCTTCCTGCACTCAGACGGGCGAAGCGGCGAAGTCGACGAGAACACGTCGCTCCTTGATGCCGCAAAAGAGTTGGGGTTTCGCTTGAACCACGACTGTGGAGGCAATGCATCTTGTACGACGTGCCGGGTCGAAGTTCAGACGGGACAGGAGCATCTGTCAGAGATTGATTTCGATGAGCAAGATCTGTTGGATCGCGAAGCGCTGACCGAACCGTGGCACCGTCTGGCGTGCCAAGCGCGTGTGCTGGGAGATGTCGTGGTGCGTGTGCCCGAAGCGAAATGGGGGAGTCCACAACAAGCAACATCAGAGGCAAGGGGTTGATATTCGAGGAAGAGGTGTTAGACTAACATTCTAGCTCGCTGGGGCGGGTTAGGTCGATCTATAGAGGAGGACGACAATGGTTACCATTACACAGGTGGCGGAGCAAAAGATCAAGGAATTGATGGCCGAGGAAAAGGATATAGTGGGATTGCGCGTGTATGTCCGCGGCGGTGGATGTCATGGCTATCAATATGGGATGGCCTTTGAATCCAAGATGGCCGAGGATGACACCATTATCGAAAAGGGTGATGTGAAGCTGATAATGGATTCGCAGAGCGCGCCCTTGCTGCAAGGCGCCGAAGTCGATTACGTGGACAGCGTGCAGGGCTCGGGATTCTCGATCAAGAACCCCCAGGCCAAAACGACATGCGGTTGCGGCAGCTCCTTTAGCGCATAAACAGTTCGACGGGCGCTATCGGAATGCCGACGATGAACCTCCTGGCTAAGACCGCTCACACCTCGAGCGGTCTTAGCCTATTGCTCCACCCACGAGACATCTGATCCCATGTCACAGGTACATGTGACGAGGCGCTACCGCTTCTGCGCCGCTCATAGGCTTCACACGGATCTTCTTTCTCCTCAAGAGAATTGGGCTGTGTTCGGGAAATGTAATAACCCGAACGGGCATGGGCACAACTACGTGGTGCTGGTGACGATCATCAGCGGAACGCCACAAGGAGTGGGCACAATCGAGAGGCTTGACCACATCGTCAACGACACCATCATCGAGCGCTTTGATCATCACGATCTCAACGGCGATCCGGCGTTTGCCGTGCTGACCACGACGGGGGAAAACCTTGTCAAAGTGATCTGGGAGATCTTACAACCGTTACTACCGGCCGGCAGTCTTCGAAAGATCGGGGTCATCGAGACGAGAGACAATTATTTCGAATACGCGGGCTCGACGTAAGCGAGAGAGGAACACTGTGAGAAAGCAATCGAAGAGAGCACACCGACAAACATCGGTCGAGGACGTCAACGGGAGCGGACGGCCTCCTGACTTGCCGGTTCTCCAATCCTTGGTCACAGAAATGCTCCTGGCCCTTGGGGAAAAGCCGAGTCGAAACGGTTTGCTGAAGACTCCGGAACGCGTGGCCAAAGCATGGGCCTTTATGACGCAGGGCTATCAGCGCGATATCGACCATTTGTTGAACGGTGCGCTCTTTCCGATCGAATACGACGAGATGGTCATCGTTAAAGATATCGATTTCTTCAGCATGTGTGAGCACCACCTGCTTCCGTTTTTTGGCCGGGCCCATGTCGGCTACCTGCCGAACAAGAAGGTCGTCGGCCTCAGTAAGATCCCGCGGATTGTCGATATGTTCGCCAGGCGTCTGCAAGTGCAGGAACGGCTGACGGTGCAAATTGCTGAAACATTGAGCAGCAAGCTGAATGCCCACGGCGTCGGTGTCGTCGTCGAGGCGCGACATCTCTGCATGATGATGCGTGGAGTGGAAAAACAGAACACCGTCGCCGTGACCAGCTCCATGTTGGGGGCCTTTCGCAGTCAGTCACAGACCCGTGAGGAGTTTCTCAAATTGATTCGCCGGGGCAGCGTCGGCGATCCCGAGTGACGGCGTAGTCTATACCCTGCCACCCGCCCGCTTACCGGATGACATCCGACACAAAAGACCGGACCATGTCGTTGAAGAGATCCGGTTGTTCCAGATTGGAAAGATGGGCCGCTTCTGGAATGACGGCCAAGCGGGCATTGGGGATCCTGTCCGCCATCAGCTTGGCATCGGAAGGCGGGGTCGGAAGATCAAGTTCACCGACGATAATCTGAGTCGGACAGGTGATCTGTTCTAGGAGAGGAATGGAATCAGGCCGCTCGGCCATTGCCATCAGATCTCCGGCGATGCCACTGACTTGGTTGTTCTCGATCATCGTGCGCACCCCTTGAACCAGCTCCGGCCTCGTCCGGATCGTTGCGGGACTCAATAATTTCGGAACCATGATGTCCGCGATCGCTCCTGCTCCTTGTTTGTAGGCAATCTGCGCCATCTCAAATCGTGCCCGTTTCCCGTCCTCCGTGTCTGCCTGGGCCCTCGTATCGGCCAGGACCAGCCCTTTCACCAACTCGGGATATTTCCGATAAAACGCGAAGAGGATATATCCTCCCATGGACAGTCCGACGAATACCGCGTGCCGGATCGACAGATGGTCGAGCAGGCTGCGGACATCATCGGCGGCTTGGTCGAGTGTGTAGTGCCAGAGCGGCGCATCGGATTCGCCGTGTCCGCGCAGGTCAATCGTAATCACTCGGAACTGCGATGAGAGTGCTCGTGCCTGCTCCTGCCACATCGTACGGTTGAGCGGAAACGCATGGATGAAGACAAGGGGAAACCCGGTCCCCTGATCAGTGAATGCGAGGGTGATGCCGTTGATCTGAGCCAACATCGTCCGCTCCCTAGGATGCGGTGTTCGTATCATCGGCGGCTTCGATGGTCAAGCGGCGGTTTGCGATCATGGGGCGCTGCGTATACAATTCTCATCTTACTGTTTTGGGGACTGAACGACGATGACGCGGTTACATCATGAGGGTCCTGATCTGTTCACCTCGCGGGACTATAACGAGCCGGTCGATGCTCCGCTCGCGGAGCGGATGCGGCCACGTGCCTTCGCGGATTTCGTGGGGCAAGAGGACATCACCGCCCCAGACCGACCGCTGCGGCGCTCCATCGAGAGCGATCAGCTTTCCTCCGTGATCTTCTGGGGTCCGCCCGGTTCCGGAAAGACGACCTTAGCCCATCTCATTGCCCAGCATACGAAGGCCCAGTTTGTTCCGTTCTCCGCGGTGACCAGCGGCGTGCCCGAGCTGCGTACGATCATCAAGGCAGCCGAGCAACGCCGCTCGATGCACGGCCAACGAACCCTCCTCTTTGTGGATGAAATCCACCGTTTTAACAAGGCCCAGCAAGATGCGTTTCTCCCCCACGTCGAGCGAGGCAGCATCATTCTGCTCGGGGCGACGACAGAAAATCCATCCTTCGAGATCATCAGCCCCCTCTTGTCCCGTTCTTTGGTTGTGGTGCTCAAGCCACTGACGGAAGAGGCCTTGGGACAGATTCTCGATCGTGCGCTCGCGGACTCCGATCATGGGCTGGGAACATGGCAGGCGCGCCTGTCGCCGGAGGCTCGACGGCGCTTGATCGCGTTCGGCAACGGGGATGCGCGGGCTCTCCTCACGACAGTAGAGTTTATTGTGAGGCAAGCGCCGGCTGGACCAGATGGCACGCGTACGATCGATGAGGCGATGCTCGTCGCCGCCTTGAGCAAGAAGGCTCTGCGGTACGATAAGGCAGGCGAAGAACATTACAATGTCATCTCGGCCTATATCAAAAGCCTTCGCGATTCGGACCCAGACGGGGCCCTCTACTGGTTGGCTCGGATGCTGGACGCCGGAGAAGACCCAAAATTCATCGCTCGTCGAATGGTCATCTTCGCGTCCGAAGATATCGGCAATGCCGATCCTTTGGCCCTCATTGTCGCCACGTCGGTCGCACAAGCCGTTCAGTTTGTCGGGCTCCCGGAAGCGCAGATCAATCTGGCTCATGGCACCACCTATCTGGCATCATGTCCGAAGGACAACGCCTCCTACGTCGGCCTGTTGGAAGCGCTGAAGGATGCATCCACACACGGGAATCTGGGAGTTCCGCTCCATCTCCGGAACGCGGTCACCTCTTTGATGAAAGAACTGGAGTATGGAAGCAACTACCGGTATGTCCATGATGACCCCCAGGCCAAAACAGAGCAAACCCACCTCCCTCCCCTACTGAGCCACCGACGGTACTACCGCCCAAAGTCGCAGAAATAGGGCCAATTGTCCTCGTTTACATTCTTGTCTAATCGGTTATACTTAGAATAATGAAACGAGGCGAAACCAGACCATCAGCGAGCGTGGCAGCCGTCAGTGAACGGAGAAAATTTGTCCGCGCCACGTTGGTCGGCTCCGCCTTGATTGCACCGAAGAGCGGCGGGCGTGCCTGTACGGCCGTCCTGGATAATGTCAACAAGATCGGGGCCGGGCTGCACACCAAAGAGCGCTTTCCATCGAATGAGCGTGTGACCGTCTCGCTGGCATTTCTTGATTCCGACCAAGTCGAACAACAAGAGAAGCTTGGTGGAACGGTGGCTTGGGTGAGGCCCTGGGAGAAGAAGGGCTATTTGGTCGGAGTGGTCTGGGATGAATTGGTGACCAAAGAGAAAAACCGCTGGCTCTACTACTATCTCGAAGAAACCCTCAAAGCCTCAGTCTGACATTCTCGTCTACAGCGCCCCCACGTGCCCATCGACAACCAACGTACCACGCCACAGTCGAAAGAGCCCCCTAACCCATGGAGACCAACTGTTGTTTTACAGTTTCCAATTCGGCCGACAGCGATTCCCAACGCGAGGTGAGTCGTTCCAGATTCCGCTTCCACTCCTCCTGTTCTTGATGCAGAAGATTCCACCGATCGAACTCGGCGTACAGTTTCGGATCGGTGAGTTCGGCTTCTCTTGACTTGATCTTGGCCTCGGCCTCGGTAATTTCTGCTTCTGCTCGAGACACCTGCTTCTCCAATCGCGCATGAGTTTTCGTGAGGTCTCGCCGCTCCCCTCCTCGCCCTTTCTGTTGAACTTGTTGTTCCATGGCACGGGTGGGGGCTGACGCTTGAGGGGATGAAGCGCCTTCGAGTTCCTCACGCGACTCCTTGATCGACTCGAACTCTTGAGCCTTCTTCCACAGATAATACTCGTAGTCGCCGATGAAGTTTCGAGCCTGTCCGTCTTCGATTTCGACGATGCGGGTGGCGATGCGTGCCAAAAACGTCGGGTCATGGGAAATGAAGATGATGGTTCCAGGGAACTCAGCCAGGGCATCCGTCAGCACATCCACGGAAGCCGGGTCGAGATGGTTGGTCGGTTCATCCAGCAGCAACGTATTGGCGGGTTCGACCAGCATGCGGGCCAGGGCGACCCGGTTTCGCTCGCCACCGCTCAAGGCCTTGATGGGCTTTTTCTGATCCTGACCGGAAAACAGGAATGCGCCTGCGATCCCGCGAAGGAAATTCATTTCGGCATGCTTGGTGACTTCCTCGAGCGATTCGAGAATCGAGTGCTCGGGGTTCAAGGTCTCCGCCTGATGTTGGGCGAAGTAGTGCAAAGTCACGCCATGCCCGACGGTTCGGGTGCCGGTATCGGGAGGGAGCACGCCCGCGAGCATTTTTAAGAGCGTACTCTTGCCCGCCCCGTTTTCACCGACCAACGCCACGCGTTGGCCTCGCTCCATGGAAAAGTCGAGCGTCTTGTACACCACCTTTTCACCGTAGCGTTTACTCGCTCCGACAAGCTCCAACACCTGACGGCCACTGGTCGACGGAAGAGGAAACCGGAATTTGACCCGTTTCGGATCTCGTTGGACCTCGATCCGCTTCACTTTTTCCAACTGCTTCAGTCGCGATTGGACCTGGCTGGCCTTGTTTGCCTGGTACCGAAAACGGTCGACGAACTTCTGCACACGAGCAATCTCTTTGGACTGCCGAGTCGCCGAGGCCTGGAGTTGAGCGTCCCGTTCTGCCTTCAGCTTAGTGAAGAGCGAGTAGTTGCCGCGGTATTCCTCGATCTTGTGATGCCGGAGTTCCCAGATGTGCGTCACGACACGATCCAGAAAATCGGTGTCGTGGCTGATGATCAGCAGGGTCATGCCGGATTGGAGCAGAAACTGTTCGAACCACCGTTGGGTCGGTTTATCCAAATGGTTGGTCGGCTCGTCGAGCATCAACACATCGGGGTTCGACAACAGCAGATGGGCAAGGGCGACGCGCATCCGGTAGCCTCCGGAGAGTTTCTCGACGGGACGACCGAAATCGGCTTCCGTGAATCCCAACCCCATGAGGATGCGCTTCGCTTCGTGCTCAGGGTACTCATCGCGATGGGCGGCATCGAGGGCGGTCTTGCCGGTGATGGTTTCCAATTCTTGCGGGAGATAGCCGATCCGAAGCCGAGGTCGCTTGCGGATGGAACCTTTGTCCGGTGATTCTTCGCCCAGGACCATGCGAAAGAGCGTCGTCTTGCCGGCGCCATTCGGGCCGACCAAGCCGACTCGTGAGTTCGGGCGAAGATGCGCGGAGGCCTCCGTAAGCAGCACCTTCGTGGAATATTGCTTGCTGACCGATTCAATTTGGAGCATCGACACAAACCTTCCGTATGAGAGTGAATAACGAGGTCACTCGAAATGGATTCGAAACCGCGAGAGAAATTAGCTGGTCGGGAGGCGAGGCAGCTGAAGGAAATTGAATCTGGTCGATGCGGACAGCGTGAACATTCTAGAATCCAGAAACACCTGTGGGTTTTATCCGTCGGCAGCCGTTACGAGAAACCGATGATCAACCGACCGTACGCACGAAGTGCGGTTTGGTGGAGCTGGCCGGGATTGAACCGGCGACCTCGTGAATGCCATTCACGCGCGCTCCCAACTGCGCTACAGCCCCACCCTAATCAAAACGGGAAGAAAGCAGAATACACTCGCAAAATTAAGGCGTTGAGAACGAGAGGGCATGCTAACACGCAGATACAGGCCAGTCAAGAAAGCATCGGCTGATGATGCCGTACCAGTTCAGTATGCGAAGAGTTCAGCGTCCAAATATCTCTGGCAAGTGGCTTGACAAAACACGAGGCCACACCTACCATGAGCCCCCTTGGCTCTGATCTCCCAATCGGGTCAGAGCCATTTTTTCGTTCTGACGCAGACTGTGGATATCTTCAACTATGGGTAATCTCGTCATCATCGGTGCGCAGTGGGGCGACGAAGGCAAGGGCAAGATCGTCGATATCTTGGCCCGCGATGCCGATTATGTCGTGCGCTATCAGGGCGGTTCCAACGCCGGACACACGGTGATCAATGAGCGAGGCACCTACATTTTCCATCTCATCCCCTCAGGGATTTTGTATCGAGGGACCACCTGTGTCATTGGAAACGGTGTGGTCGTCGATCCTGGTGCGTTGATCGAAGAAATGGATCACCTCCAGACCCAGGGCGTGATGATCGGGAAGAACTTCGCGGTCAGTCGACGTGCCCACTTAATCCTCCCGTACCATAAGGCCATCGACCGAGCATCGGAACAATCGAAGGGGTCACGGAAAATTGGGACGACCGGACGAGGAATCGGGCCGTCCTATGCAGACAAGATGGCACGCATCGGCATTCTCATGGGGGACTTGCTGAATCCGCCCTTGTTCAAGAAAAAGCTCGAAGAGAATCTTGTCGAGATGAACTGGTTCCTCGAGCGGCTCTACAAAGTCGAGACATTTCAAGTCGACAAGGTCTTCGAGCAGTACATGGGTTATGCCGATCGTCTCAAGAGCCATATCGTCGACACCACGGTGCTATTGAACCATGCGATCGAGAAGAACAAGACCGTCCTGTTCGAAGGGGCGCAGGGCACACATCTTGATGTGGATTTCGGCACCTACCCCTATGTGACCTCATCGAGCGCGGCGGCCGGGGGGGCCTGTACAGGCACCGGTGTTGGGCCCACGATGATCGATGCGGTCATGGGAATTGCCAAGGCCTACACCACCAGAGTCGGCAGCGGACCATTTCCAACCGAACTGAATGATGAGGTCGGGCGAGGGCTTCAGGAACGAGGGCGAGAGTTTGGGTCGACCACTGGACGTGCCAGACGATGCGGCTGGTTCGACGCCGTGGTGGTTCGTCATGCGGCGGTGGTGAACGGGCTCACCTCTCTCGCGTTGACCAAGCTCGATGTGCTGGACGGCTGCAAGGAATTGAAGCTCTGTACCGGCTACAAACACGGTGGCACCACCTACAAGACCATGCCGTCTGATGTCGACGTCTTAAGCAACTGTGAACCGATGTATCAGCGCATGAAGGGGTGGAGTACCGCAACGACCGGAACGACCAGCTATAAGAAGCTTCCGGTTGAAGCGAAGAAGTACTTGGCCCGGATCGAAGACTTAGCCCAGTGCCGAATCGATATGATCTCGACCGGATCGAAGCGTGCGGAAACCATCATGCTGCGCAACCCAGTAGACTGCTCCCGCCGTCGCCCCAAACGCACCTGAGAATAGCCAATGGTCATCCGTCAGGCGGGAATGCTAGGATGGGCCGATGTCGTTTTCGCCATTCGTGCTGTTCACAGAATGGTGAGGTGATTGCATATGCAGGATGTTCAAAATGGCCGGCAACAAGGCCGCAGCGAGCGAAAACCCGAGTCGTACCGCGTCGTTGGTACGTCGCAGGGTTTGAGCGACGCGAGAACGCCGTCGGCGACCATTTTCAACATCCTGTAGTGAGCCGGTAGCTCAGTCGGTAGAGCATCGCCCTTTTAAGGCGAGGGCCCTGGGTTCGAGTCCCAGCCGGCTCACCACTTGTTAACTCTCTCCCTCTGCCTCCTGTTTCTTCTGTGACCTGCACGGTGCTTCTCCTTCTCTCAGACGTTTCAAGGATCAGTCCGGTGCGTGGCGCAACGGCACCTCGTTCGGTCTCAACGACTTCGAGGCCCTCATGAATGTCGCCTGTGAGGCCAAGGAGTGGATCACCGCTCACACGATGAAGTGCTGAGCCGCTTCACTGGAAGCCCCCGGTACTGAGGGGAGGCCTCCCTACTTCACGCAGGATTCTAGGAGATAGAGGGAATTTGTATAGTGATAATGGCAGGGAGTCTAAGACGGAATGTCCCGTCATCAGGCAGTCACGAGCGCTGACCTGCGTTGCTCGATATGCCTTCTGACCTTCACCGGCAAGGCTTGTTCGGCAAGCCTCAGCTCATAAGTCTTCTGCAGGTTCATCCAAAATTCAGCTGTGGTGTTGAAAAATGCCGCGAGGCGCACCGCCGTATCGCCCGTGATGCCACGCTGTCCTTTGATAATCGCCGTGATCCGATTCGCCGGAACTTCGAGGGCTTTAGCCAGTGTATTGGCGTTAATCGGCGGATCTGAGGGTTTCATGAACTCCTCCAAGAGAATTTCTCCTGGATGAACTGGCCGCATGCCGTTCTTAATCATGGTGTTTTCTCCTTCAGTGATAATCGGTGAGCTCGACCTCATGGGGTCCGTCAGCCATCCAGATGAAACAAATCCGCCACTGATCATTGATCCTGATACTGTGTTGGCCGACCCGATCGCCTTTCAATCTTTCCAGTCGGTTGCCTGCCGGTGATAGAAGGTCTTTCAGATCCGTCGCGTTGTCGAGCATCGTGAGTTTCCGCTCAGCTACCTTCCTGAAGCCGGAAAACTCCTTCACCATCTCGCCGGCGAAGAACTGTTGCGTCTTCTTGTCACGAAACCCTCGAATCACGATATCCAACCTATCACAATTTTACGATTTACGTACAGCGTATGTGCTAAAATTCTGCAAAACGGCCCGCACTTCTCAGAATCAATCGAATCGGTAGAAACCCATCAACGCCTTGATTTGCCTGATAAAAGGGGGAAACCGTCACGATTTTAAGCCATTGTTGTTATTGGTCTTTTCGAGCTTTTAAGGCGAGGGCCCTGGGTTCGAGTCCCAGCCGGCTCACCATCCCATTCGTTCCCGCTATTTCTCTCCTCACCAGCCCGTTGGTTTCGACCGGTCCCTCGTCTCCTTCCATGAGAGAGACCACCTGAGTTCAAACAAAGGAGGAAAGAAGAAGGCAACGAACAACTCGTCATTCGGCTACCCGCTGTCGATAAATGATGTGGCGCGATACAATTCAACGATGGCGTTTGTGGCAATCTAATGGAACGTTGATTAGAGCCGGCACCCGAAGCTGCTGCGCCATCAGGGAATGATGACCACCCTGTCTCTCTTTGCGATCATCTTTGTGTTCAATTGTCTGCCCGCGTTCACGCCACCGACGTGGATGGTGGTGTCTGCGGTGACACTGTCCAGCCCCGGTGCGAATCCCTGGCTCACCGCGCTCGTGGCTGCAACCGCAGCCACTGCCGGGCGACTGGTCCTCGCGAAATTGGCGTTTCTTCTCGTCAGGCAACGCTGGCTGAGCACGCGCACCAAAGAGAATGTTGATCTGGTAAAAGTCCGTCTGGAAAAGCACCGTACAATGACCTTTGGAGCCGTCCTCGCTTATACCTGCAGCCCCTTGCCCTCGAACTCGCTGTTTATCGCCTATGGGCTCACGTCGTTGCCCCTGGCTCCGGTGGCGGCCGCCTCCTTCATCGGCCGGTTTCTGACCTATAGTGTGTGGGTGGTCATGGCGATGGGGGTGGCGCAGAAGGTCGTGGTCGATGAGGGATCGGTCTTTGCCTACCTCGGGGGGTATTTTGTCGTGACGCAGGTCCTCATGCTCGCGCTGGTGGTGCTCTTCACAAAACTGGACTGGAGGGCCTGGTTCGCCAGCAAGACAGTTCGACTCATGAACCAGACCGAGCTCTCTCAACGGAAGTGACTCGGCATCATCGCAGAGTCGACCGTGTGTCTCCCTCATCCTGTCACTCCCACAGTGTCTTCCCCGCCCTTGGGAGAGGCACTTTCCGGATTTGCGGTCGTGGAAGGAGATCAAACGATCTTGGTGAAGCAACGGATCTGCTAATCGGCAGAATTGTTGCAGGTGAACGATGACACTGTGTCGTACCATGTTGTGATCATTGGAATAGTGTTCACCTTCTGGGCTGGATTGGTCTCATCCTGCTGGGCACAGTCAGATGCCGTCTCACCAGACGCTCGAGCGATTCTGAAACGCGGGACGATAGAGGCCGGCGGGACTGTCGGGTACTGGGAGGAGTTCCTCTTTCCAAGCGAGGCACACTCGTCAAGTCGTCGAGCCATCTTGGTGATGCCGAGGATAGGAGTGGTCGTGACCGATGCAATAGCAGCCGGCGTGCTCTCGGGGAATCTGGAGGTCCTACTGGAACCAGTCTATGGTCGGTTCAAGAATACATTCACTGGTCATGCAGCTGGGGCGTCGCTGGTCGCGAAGTACAATCTCCTTTCATTCGGGCGATGGGTGCCCTTCTGGGATGTCGGCGTCGGAGTGCTGTGGACCGATCTCGCTCCCCGCATTGCTGAAGACAGCAGTCAGGTGAACTTTGCCCTTGAGACCGGACCGGGCATCCGATACTACGCGACGGCCCGCATGGCGTTGACCTTGGGACTGCGATACCATCACATCTCAAACGCCGGAATAGGAGAACGAAACTTGGGGCTGGACGCCGTGCTATCGTATGCGGGAGTCTCCTGGATTGTATCGCACTAACCGGATGCTGAAAAAGTCCGCCAGCGGCGTTCTCGCATCGCACGCCTCGCGAAGTTGGCGATGCGGGCTCAGAGGCTCAACGTACCGGAGCGTACGCACACACACCTCTTGGCTCGCTGCGGCCATGCTGGACGGCCTTTTTGAGCATCCGTAAGCTATTGTGGTGTGTGTACCGCAAGGAACATTCCAGCGACTTTATCGGCAATAACCGAGTTTTTCAGCAGACTGCGAGGTCTCCTGACATTTTCGTAGGGGTGGGCATCCTTGCCCAACACCGGTTTGTAGCTGAGTGTGCTCCCGCAGATTACACATTGAACCATCCTGCGAATCCCTCCTAGAATGCCTCATCTGATGAGGTAGCAGCCGTTCGGCCGCTCCACATCGTGAACCATGGCGTCCAGCGACAACAAGAAAGTCCAGGAGGCTCGTGCCGGTGCTCGCCGCCTGATCGAGCAGGGCCCGAAAGTCTTGCTCGGCTTGTTTGCGATGAGCGGCGTCGCCTATCTGGCAGGATCGGTGTATACGAGATCCTATTTTTCGGAGTTTGGCGCCTCGTGGATCCTGGAGGAAGTTCCGGCCGCCGTCTACTTTAGTCAAAGCTCGATCCCGCTGCTGCTCATTCTCTTTGTTGGGTACCTGGCCACGACGAATCTGGTGCTAATCGGGAACCAAAGCAATCTCGCAGCCGGCCCGCGCTTCAAAGTTTCAACCGCTGCGGTCACGCATGGCCCGTGGGTCCTGATGGGCCTCTTAGCCATCATCTCTCTATCAAGCTCGCTAGAATACGTGACCGCCGCAATCGCCCTGTCGGTGATTTCCATTCTCTTTATCCTGTTCTTGTCGGCCTCGGCACTCGAAATCCTGGTCGTGCGATTCACCACAATCGATCGAGGCGTCGATCTGTCGATGGTGTACGTGTCCGTCGCCATGATTGCCGTCGCGCTCTACCTCGTTCCGGCCCAGCTTGGTGTGAACCGAGCACGGGTGGACAAACAGGACACATCGTCACTTCCTAGAGTCTACGTTCGCGACGATGTGACGGAGTATAAGCTGCTGTTCGCGGTAGATGAGCGGTGGTATGTCTTTCCGACCAGATATGCGGGGAGCCATCCACCGGTGAAGGCGATCGCTGCAGGTCAGGTGACCTTCGTTCCCGATGAGAGTCGGCCTGAGTGAAGACGCGGTCACGGATCGACTGGTCTTTCCCTTGCAGACTCACCGGTTCAGTATGTCTTACAGCCGCAAACTGTTGCATAATGCGCCAGGTCGCATGGTTCTCTGTGGCAAATTTGGACTAGCGCATGGCCTAGTGCATGGTTGAGTGGAGACCGTCATGACTGAAGACTGGGGTGCGATACTCGTCGTGGATGATGACGCAGATATGCGAGAACTCGCCTACGACATGCTGAAAGACCGTGGTCACCAAGTGACAATGGCTGGAAGTGGAGAAGAAGCCCTGAAACGGTTGAGTGAAGAGGATTATGCCGTGGTCCTGACCGACCTCCGCATGAAAGGGATGGAAGGGATCGAGCTGTTATCTGAAATCAAGCGGAGGTATCCCGAGATCAACGTCATTCTGATGACGGCCTTCGGATCGGTGGAAACAGCTGTCGAAGCGATGAAACACGGCGCCAGCGATTACCTCACCAAGCCGGTCAAAAAAGACGAATTGGTTCGCGTGATTGAGCGAGTGGTTCGCGAGGCATCGTTACGTCGGGAAGTGAGCCGACTGAGAAAAGAGGTTCATAAGGAATATAGCTTTCATCAGATCCTTGGAAAGAGCAAGGCGATCCAAGGCGTCTTCGACTTGATTCGCCGGGTGGCGGATAGTCCGACCAATGTGCTGATTACCGGCGAGAGCGGGACCGGCAAAGAGTTGGTGGCCAAAGCCATCCACTTCAATAGCGATCGGAAAGACGCCCCGTTTGTGCCCGTCAATTGCGCGGCCATTCCCGAACAGCTCTTGGAGAGCGAGTTGTTCGGCCATATGCGCGGGGCCTTTACCGACGCCAAGATGGACAAGCGAGGCCTGTTTGAAGAAGCGCAGAAAGGCACCTTGTTTCTCGACGAGATCAGCGAACTGCCGTTGATGCTCCAGGCGAAAATTCTACGCGCGATTCAGGAGAAGGAAATCCGGCGCGTGGGCGCCACAAAACCGGTCTCGGTCGATGTACGGATCATCGCGGCCACAAATCTGAATCTCAGCGACGAGGTGAAGAACAAACGGTTCCGCGAGGACCTCTACTATCGGCTCAACGTGATCGAGCTGAAGCTCCCGCCGCTCCGTGAGCGACGCGAGGATATTCCGCTCCTGGTCGATGCGTTTCTCAAGAAGTGCGGCCTGGCTCGTGGGAAGGACGTCAAAGGCGTGAGCGAAGCCGCGCTTGCGATGTTGATGGATTATGCCTGGCCCGGCAACGTACGAGAGCTGGAAAACGTCATCGAACGGGCCGTGACGCTGAGCCGGGGAGAGAAGATTGTCCCCGATGATCTTCCCGCGGCCGTACAAGGCGCTCGTGGTGACCGGCGTGTGCTCGACGAAGCAGCCGAGCACGCTCTGCCTTTGCATGAGCTGGAAAAAGAGTACATCAAGAAGATCCTCGAAAAGTACGGTGGCAACAAATACCAGGCCGCTCACGCTCTTGGAATCGACCGCAAGACGCTGTATCGTAAACTCGCCGAAATCGAGGGAAAGCTTCATCCAGAGGAATAACTGCCGCTGTTTGATCATCACAGCGTGGCTGTGAACTGACGGCCCCGCTCCAGGCCGGGATCGATCATATGAAGGCTATCGAGCGTCTTGCTATGCGCACCGCACCTTGGGTGATCCCGGTCCTCACGATCGTAATCTTCGCGCTCGACCTCTTCACTCCGGTCGGGGTGGGGGTCTCGATCCTCTACATCATTCCGTTGCTGCTGACGTATCCATCGCTCCGTACGAAGGACTCGCTCTACTTTTCCGCCGTGGCGACCATCCTGACCTGGGTCGATGTCTTGATAAGCCCGCCAGGACTCCCCATCCCCTATTCGCTATTCAATCGAACCTTGGGCACGATGGTCATGTGGCTCATTGCCCTAGGGTTGGTTCGGCAGAAACAGACTGAACAGGAGTTACGGTCTGCGCAAGTTGAACAAGCTCATGCCGAAGGGTTGATGGTGGAGGCACAACGGGCCCGCTATTACGCTGATCAGGAGGCCGTACAAGCCATCGCCGGTCGCGAAACAGCAGAAGAGCAACTCCTGGTCAGCCAACTCAGGTTGGAAGGCATCATCGAATCCGCGATGGATGCGATCATCACCGTGGACGAGGACCAGCACGTCTTGTTGTTCAACCGGGCGGCCGAGCAGATGTTCGGTTCATCAGCTCAGGAGGCCATCGGGCAACCGCTTGATCGATTCTTGCCCGCCCGTTTCCGTGCAGCCCATCATGATCATGTCCAGTCGTTCGGGCAATCCGGTGTGACAAGCCGAAAGATGGGGAAACTTGGAACGGTGATGGGGCTCCGCTCGAATGGAGAGGAGTTTCCGATCGAAGCGGCCATCTCGCATATCACGGTCGAGAAGAGGAAATACTATACCGTCATTCTCCGTGACATTGCCGAACGTAAACGGACGGAAGAAGCCTTCCAGGACAGTCAGCGGCAACTGACCACCTTAGTCAGCAATCTTCCCGGCTTCGTCTATCGTTGCGAAAACGACCGTGACTGGACGATGCAGTACATCAGCGAAGGGGTAAACGATCTTACGGGATACAGCATCGAGGATTATCTCGCGCAACATTCCACTACATACGGCGAAAATACTCATCCGGGTGACCGTGAACGAGTGTGGCAAGAGATTCAGGCAGCCCTATCGCAACGTCGCCCATACGAAACGACCTACCGAATCCTGACCAAATCAGGCGAAGTCAAATGGGTTTGGGAGAGAGGCGAAGGGATTTATGCACCGGACGGCACTCTGAACTACCTGGAAGGGTTTGTCACCGACATCACTGAACGCAAACATGCCGAGCACTTGCTGAGGCAGAGCGAAGAGCGCTATCGGCGGCTGATCGCTGTCTCACCCTATGCGATCTTGGTGAACAGGGGTGACCGTATTATCTTCGCGAACGACCGGGCCATCACGCTGTTCGGTGCGGTGAAGACCGAGGAGATTCTAGGAAAGTCGTCGTTGGAGCTGTTTCATCCTGACTATCACGAGGTCATTCGAGAGCGGATTCACGAATTGCTAGAAGGCAGGTCGATCGTTCCAGTGATCGAGGAGAAAATCGTCCAATTGGATGGAACGTCATTGGATGTCGAGGTCAGCGCAGCACGGTTTGTGGATGAAGAAGGACCTGCCATCTTGGTCATGCTCCGAGACATCAGCGAACGGAAACGGCTCCAAGAGCAATTGCGCAAGACGGAGAGGGTCGCAGAGCTCGGCACGCTGGCCTCCGGTATGGCCCATGAGATTGGGACGCCGATGAACGTCATTCTTGGCCGCGCCGAGTATCTTCTGGATCGTGTGACTGAGGAGCCGGTTAAGAAAGGGCTTCAGACGATTATTACACAAGTGGAGCGGATTACGAGGGTGATGAACCAACTGCTCTCGTTTGCCCGCCGCAAAGCCCCGCAACGTGTGGCCCTGGATCTTCGAAAAGTGGTCGAAGACGGTCTGGAGATGTTTCAGGAACGGCTCTCACGCAGTCACGTCCAGGTCGTGACGCAGTTTGCCGAAGAATGTCCCATGGTCCAGGCGGACGGGGATCAGATGAGCCAGGTCTTCATCAATCTTGTGATGAATGCCCTCCACGCCACGTCGGACGGCGGACTGCTCCGAGTCGGGCTGGCGTCGGAGAGGCAGATGGTGAAACTGACAGTGAGCGACTCCGGGCATGGCATTCCCCACGATGTCATCAAACACATTTTCGATCCTTTCTTTACGACGAAGGAGTTCGGCAAGGGGACCGGATTGGGGCTGACCGTGGTGAAGGGCATCATCGAAGAGCATCAAGGCTCCATCGCCGTGGAAAGTGAGGAAGGCAAGGGCACGACGTTTACGATCTTGCTGCCGGTCCATATCGAATAGCTGACACGATTCATGCGAGCAAGTTGACAAGTAAGGAGATGAGCGAGCGCTTTTCACCCCGTTACCTTGTCATCCTTTTGGTTCCCCACTCACCTGTCAGCTACCAATGCTGTAGCATCCCGCAACAGTTGATCCCCTCGTGATTGTGGTCTTTCTCGCCAACCAGCCTCTTCATGTCATGTGTACGCCTTGTTTTTCTTGGAATTGCACCGACTCCTTTCCATCCAGAGTGGCATACCCCTTGCCAGTAACTCCTCTAAGAGCGTGCCAAGAGTGGATGGGGGCCAGAGAGGATGTCGACCGTGGCAAAAGGAAAAGCCGCCGTGGTGCTGATCGTCGAAGATGACCGGGAGATGCGCAGTCTGCTGTGTGACGAATTTGCGGATACAGGATATCAGCTTCGTGAAGCGAGAGACGGAGACGAAGCCTTTTTGGCCGTTCTGCAAGCCGTTCCTGACCTGATCCTCACCGATCTCCGGATGCCGGCGGGAGGAGATGATTACGTCAGCCGGTTGAGGACCGTGGCCCCTCGGTGTCCCATTGTCGTCATCACCGGATTCGGCGACCTGAGATTGAAAGCCCAGGTGCTCAAAGCGGGAGCGGACGCCTACTTCGACAAACCGGTGCGCCTTGCCGAGCTGAAGAAATGTGTGCAACAATTGCTCGGCGACGGAAGTGGACCTGATAGCTGAGCAGTCCGGCCGGTGGACGACGAACGCCACGTAGCTCTGTCGCTTCGCCACTTCCATTTGTGCACGGCACAGATGGTTCTCACCCGAGAGAAGCGAGATCAACGTGTCTGACCCAGAACGCTCGAACAAACCGGTGCCTCTCGATTCCATCATTACTGCGCGAATCGAAGCTATTAAACAGTTGGCACAGGGGCTGTCCGACCGTGTGGCGGTCATGGATCAGTCGTTCAATGTGGTCTACGCGAACGAAGCGGCGTGGTCGGTACAGGAGGGCACACACACTCGACGGCCTCACGCTAAGTGCTACGAAGCCTTTGCGCAGCGGACCGATCCTTGCGGGACCTGTCCAGCCATCAAGGTATTTGAAGCACCCGAAGTGCAGTGCGTGTCCTGTTCCGGTGGAGGCGACGGCACAGCCTGCGGAATGCAGCAAGCCTTTCCATTGACGGATGCCGATGGATCAGTTGCCTCCATGCTCGTGCTCTTCCAGCCGGCATCAAAGGCCGGTCTCTCTGTCACGGCTGAGGATGCCGGTACGACCCCCAGCGCTGATGGTCTCGGTGATTTGATCGGCCGGAGTCTCGTCATGCGGCAGCTCTTCGACATGACCCGCCTGGTCGCGGAGAGCTCGGCGACTGTCCTCATCCAAGGTGAGAGTGGAACGGGAAAGGAACTTCTGGCGAAAACGATTCACGCCTTCAGCAACCGCAGAGACCGACCATTCGTTGTGGTCGATTGTGGCTCACTGCCTGAGACGCTGCTCGAAAGCGAGCTGTTCGGGCATGTGAAGGGAGCCTTCACCGGAGCGGTGGCGAACAAGCGAGGCTTGTTCGACGAGGCCGACGGCGGCACGATTTTCTTGGATGAGATCGCCGACACGACTCCGACCTTTCAAGCCAAATTGCTTCGTGTCCTCCAAGAGGGAGAGATCAAGCCGGTGGGTGGAACGCGGACCATTAAAATCCATGCGCGTGTCATCTCAGCCTCGAACAAAGATCTGGCCGAACTGGTGAAGACCAAGACATTTCGACAGGACCTCTACTATCGCCTGGCTGTGTTGCCGCTCTATTTGCCGGCTCTCCGGGAGCGGCGGGAAGACATCCCGCTGCTCGTCCAACAGTTTGTCGCTGCGTCGTGCAGTCGGCATCATCAACCTGTGCGACAGGTATCAGAGCGGACGCTGCGGGCATTGCGCGACGCGCCATGGCCCGGCAACGTCCGTCAGTTGCAACACTACATCGAGCGGGCGGTCGTGACGACGGTCGGCCCTTCGCTCGAATGCCCGGATCTAATGAATATTGGCACCGAGATCGAGGATGAGGGGTTACGCTCAGCGTCGCGCGAGGCTGTTGTTCAGACCGAGCGTATCAGGATCGTTGATGCTCTGAAAAAGACCGCAGGCAACCGATTGAAGGCAGCGAAGCTGCTCAGGATTAGCCGAGCGAGTCTCTATAACAAACTTCGAGCGTATAGCATCGAATAGAATCGGCCTTCCGCCCTCTCTTCCCATGATTTATAGCTTTCTTTGTTAGAGCCGGGGACATGGCTGTGGTGTTGTGTCATCACGGCAGTCAGTTCACGTTCCATTTGCTGATCCTTCTCTCCTCCAACTGTGGGTCCGAGCAAGTACAGAGCGCTTTATTCAAACGACCCCCGGTTGTCCCTTTTCGCCCCCTCATATCAGGAATGAGCGTCTATCGGTGTAGACAGCATAAGTACATGATATTTGGACGGACGACTGAGGCGTTGTTTCCACTGTCTAAGTAAGTGGAGTTCGCTGAGCAGCAGCACCAGACGCTTGTTGTGCTGGACGTCGTCCATCTTCGCTTCTGTTGCACGAATGAGCCGTCGAGGGATTACGAAACGGATGGCACGACCGTTGCTGATGATATTGAACAACACAGAGAGAGTTGACTCTCTGGGTGATGGGTAGCGATTCGCCCTATCGTTATCCAACACAGTCCACCCAAATGTGAGCGGTTGTCCCGACCGCCACGTGTCAGCGATGAGGGGGCCACAGGTGAGAGTGGCCCCCTCATTTTCTATTCGGGCAGGGCTGGCGTCCGTGGCGATGATGATGTGGCTCACCGATCCGCTGTCATGCGGAGGATACGAAAGAGGCCAATGAAATGAGAAGCCCGGTAGTCGATCTCGAAGAGGAGCTTGCAGAGACTGTCAAACGATCGGATCGACAGAACCTGCGGCGTACATATTGGAGCCAGAACGAGTTCATCCACCTTGAGCACTTTTTACCCTCGATGGTGTTCGAACCGTTGCTCGCCGAACTCGACCTGCTTCAGTCGGACATCCATCGCAACTATGTTCCCGGTCACAAACAGGGAGGGAGCGTCAGCTACTACAGCATTCGAGAGAAGGCACCAGCGATGCTGGCTCTCTATCAGTCGCTGGCGCTTCGGACGTTCCTCGACCAACTTACCGACGCCGAGTTGAAGCGGTGTCCCGAAGACGACCCACATGCTTGTGCCCTGTACTACTACACAAAACCAGGGGATCGCATCGGCTATCACTATGACACCTCCTACTACAAAGGCGCCCGTTACACAGTCCTCATCGGGCTCGTGGAGCATTCGGAGCGTTGCCGGTTGGTGGCACGTGTGGGGACGGGTGAACCCGTCGAGAATCTCCCTGAAACCAGTTTTCGGATGGATGCGGGCACGATGGTGGTCTTCAACGGAGACAAGCTCTGGCATGCCGTCACTCCTCTGGGGGAAGGTGAACGGCGAGTGATCCTGACTCTCCAATATGTCACCGATCAACAGATGGGACCGGTGAAGAAATTGTTCTCGAATATGAAAGACGCATTCGCCTACTTCGGCCCTGCCGCCTTGATACGCACGCCGAAGGCGAAGCAGACGATCGATGCGAATGCCACCTCGTCGTCAGACGTGATGACCGAGCATCCAACATTGTCATTCCTCGCAGGAGCCGGTGGTGCATCTCTCAATCGCAATTCCTGAGGCGCAGGTCGTTGACGCGCCGACGCTGTTGAGGCTAATTCGGATGGCCCCTGCCTGCGACGTGGAGGGGGATGACCAGGGCGCCGAGTACGTAGCGCTCTTTGACGACTTCCCGAAGTCGGTGGGAGTTGTTGCGCGATTGATGGAGGAGGCCTGGGACCTGCGCGATGTCCACATCACAGTCGAAGGCAGACCCGTCGTCAGCCGGATAAACTTTTATGCCGCTCTCCGCTGCTATCAGGAGAGTCTCAGTGCTGCTGACGCGAAGGCCTATTGTCTTCAGCAGGCGGAACAAGTTGGCGCTGACAGAGCATGTCCTGAGCGATCGTGCCTGTCTCACTGCCGGTTTATTTGTTCACGGTGTGTGGGACTGTCGCGCGATCGAGGCGCGCCTCCGATGTCGAGTCAGCTGTTGGAAATGGCGCGCCGGGCGGAAGTGGACTGGTGTCCGAACCTGCGCATTACTGAGGTGGAAGCGTGAGAGGTCAGTCGAGGGTCGCGCAAGCCAGATGAGATGCTTGCGATCGGATATTGTCGGTGGATTGCTCGACGGAGGGCCGTGCTCCTCGATGCGTAACCAGGGAGGGAGAGCGTCATGCAGGTTTTGAGAAGCAGGGGGAACATCGGAGTGTGGGTTGTCGCGGTATTGCTCGTGGCGGCGAGCGCTTTTTCTGACCGAGGGACTGTTCTGGCCCAAGATACGACAAAGGAAACCACCGCGACAGGAAACCGCGTGTTCTTTCGCGGGGGCGCGGGCGGACTGACAAGTGATCGTGCCGGCGAGTTGATTACCGACGGCCATGGCGCGGCCGGCAAGAATGATGGGTCGTTCGGCTATTACATAGGCGGTGGGACGGACCTGATGGTCACCAGAGATCTCTGGGGTATGATGAGCGGTGTCGCGGTCGTCGGTGAGATTGGATTGGAATTCAAGCGGTGGGCGTCCGCCAACGTTGCAAATGGGGATACCGCCCTTCCCCCCGGGCCGGGGGGTGTCACAGGGGTGAGTAATGGTGGTCTGAGCAAGGTGCAACTGACCATGTTGACCGTGAGTGTGGCGCCCAAGGTAAAGTTCCGGCAGGGGACTGATTTCCAACCCTGGATTATTCCGGCCGGGTTGGATTTCCACGTCATCAGCCCGACGTCGAGTCAGGTCAATTATTTGGACATCGGTGTTCAGTTCGGCGGCGGCGCCGAGTTTCGTGTGTGGAAAGAATTGTGGCTTGGTCTCGACAGCCGGTTCCACCTCGCCTCCAACCAAACCAACACGGTGAACAACTTCTGGACGGCCGGCATCTATGGAGCGATCGGGTTCTAGAGACCGTAAATGCGTCTTTATGATGCCGGTCTCCCGAGAGAACCGGTAGAAGCTGAAGAAGATCAACCTGCCTAAGACCATGGGCAAACGTGCATCCAGGCCGATCTCAACGTAAGAGTTTTGATCGGCCTGGATCGACGCGCAATCTCTCTTCAGAAGGAGGAGTCATGCTGGTGTTTTCGCTCGTATTATTCCTCATGCTCAGCGTAGCAGGCTCGGTGTCGGCGGACGGCGGGCACCACGATCACCAGGTTGCGCCGCAGTTGGCGGGCCGAACGACGACGAGCGTATCCTGGGAAAGCAATCGTGTCACCATCACGTTCGGCCCGACCGATCTGCCGTCGGGGCATGACGGCGAGTTGGCCGCCAGCTTGCCGAAGCATGTCTTTACCGTGCCGGACGACATGATCATGACCGGCTTCCATTCCGCTGTTTTTCAAAAGGACGGAACGCCCCTCCCACGCCAGTACCTGCACCATATTTTGATGATCAATCAGGATCAACACAGCGCCGCCTGCCCCAGCGAACCGTTGTTTTTCGCCGGGGCCGGTATGGAGATGGCGCAGACCCGGTTTCCAGACGGGTATGGAGTCAAGCTCACGAAGGGCCAGAAACTCATGACCATCGTCGCGTTTTATCATGGCGTACCGCCGACGAAGGATGTCATGGCCAGCTTCACGATGGAAATGGCGCCGAAAGGGTCGGCGGTGCGGCCGCTTGAGGTATACCAGGTCGGCGTCAACACCGTCTGTTTCACGCAGTTCGACAAGCGCCGATCAGACGAGACTGATGAAGGCATCGAAGTCCAACGGGGTGTGCAGGTGGATCGTGCGCCGCTCAAGTTTCGCATGGACGGCTGCGTGAAATTCGCCTACCCACATGGGCACGATCAGGTGCTCTTGATTGCCTTAGAAAACAAGACCGCGCAGAAGACGCTGCTCAGGACGGTGCCTGATGTCGCGCCGGACGGGACATTCCTGTCGTTTCCGCCGCACCAAGTGTATCGAAACACACAAGGCTTCCCCATCAATACGCACGACGAGTACGAGATGGTGATGGTCCATCACCGTCCGTTGCAGGAATCGCAGGTGAATCATGGGATGGGTAACTATCTGCTCTACATGACGGCGGGTGGTTGCTCAGGCTCATAGTCAGTGGTGCCGCTGTTGGCACGGGTGCGCAGTAGTTCGACTGTCACCCAGGTCATCAAAGCCAGTGTAAAAAAACTGTTCTTAAACCTGAAGGATGCGTCGGCCTGCATCGGCTAGCTGCATCAATGCCCCAGCCGCGAGCGAAGCAGGTGGGGTGCCCTCTGAATGAGTAAGTCCAGCTTCATTCCGGATGTGTTGATCAATAAGGAGTTTTAGATGTCTACCTCAGACCAAGCCCCAACACTCCAGGCACTTCAGCGTCAATATGTAAACTTCGTCTTCTATAAAGTCGATCCAGCCTGGCGGCGGTTGCCTGAAGATAGGCGCACCCAGGGCAAACAGGAGTTCCTCCGGGCCGTGGAGGGTTACAACGGGAAAGTTTTGGTGGTTCCTTATTCGACCATCGGCATTCGCGGCGACTGCGATATCATGCTCTGGCGGATCAGTTACGACTTGGACCTCGTCCAAGACATGAGCACCAAGATCCTTGCCTCCGGCTTAGGGCACTACCTCACGACTCCGTACTCCTATCTGGCGATGACCAAACGGTCGGTCTACGTGGACCACCATACCCATGCCGGTCAGGAAGGAAAGCGACTGACGGTGGTGCCGGGAAAGAGTAAGTACATTTTCGTGTATCCGTTCCTGAAAACGCGCGGATGGTTCCTGCTCACGAAAGCGGCGCGCCAGGGCATGATGGATGAACACATCGAAGTCGGGCATCGCTTCCCCTCGGTGAAGCTCAATACGAGCTATTCATTCGGGTTGGATGATCAAGAATGGGTCGTGGCGTTTGAGAGCGATAAGCCAGAGGATTTTCTGGAGTTGGTGATGGCGCTACGGGAGACGGAAGGATCGCGATATACCTTGCGGGACACCCCCATCTTCACCTGCATTCGTCGAAGTCTCAAGGAAACGCTCGACACAATCGGCGGCTGATGCCACAGAACTGAATGCTCGAAGGTTTCTGGTACATTGCCGGGAAGAGTGCGGCGGTCAAAGCCGGTCGGCCGCTTGCGTCGGCACTCTGTAATCAGCCATTGGTGCTGTTTCGGGATGGCCGAGGTCGCATCCATGCGTTGGAGGATCGCTGTCCCCACAAAGGCGTTCCGCTCTCGTCCGCTCGGCAGGAAGGGGATTCCCTGCGGTGTCCGTTTCATGGATGGCGTTTTATCTCCTCGGGTGAGTGCGTGGAGGTTCCGGCCATCGGCAACGTGGCACACCCATCATCGGCTTCGGCCTGCGTCAAGCGCTTTCCATCCGAGGAACAGGACGGATGGGTGTGGGTCTACATTGGCAACGACCAATGCCGGCAGCCTTCGTCTCCCCCACCGTCGTTGCCAGTGCCCGCTGATGGGAGTCCGATGGTTTCCGTGTGCGAGTCTGCCGAAGCACAGGTCCGATGGGACTTCGCCGTGGACAGTCTCATGGATCCCGCTCATGTCCCGTTCGTGCACCACAATTATTTCCGCCGACGGGAGGCGGCCCGCAGAAAAGAGAAAGTGTTCACACGATTGCCGCTGGGGTTTCGCACCGTATCGCAGAACGTGTTGCTGCCGGACACCTTTATCTTTCGCGCCTTGTCTCCAAGGCTGGGGTCGGCAACGACCACGGTCGACTTCATCCTGCCCGGTATCCATCTGGAGCAATGGGAGATCGGCAAACGGTTCGCGTCCGTCATGTTGGTTGCCACACCGCTCACCGATGAACGAAGCCGGTTCGACATCTGTGTCGGGTGGAACTTTTTGCACGGGTTCCCTGTTGGGTGGCCGATTCGCCGGACCTTGAGGACAATTCTGGGACAAGACCGGAAAGTGTTGGAATTGCAGGAACAGGGGTTCGGCCAGAAGGGAAGTATGCTATTGAACTTGGAATCGGATACACCAGCCGTGTGGTACCGACGGCTGAAGCGATATCGCCTTGATCAATTGGCTGGAGTGCCGAACCTCCAACATCCGGTTCCTGAGAAAGTCGCCCTCAGCTGGGTCACCTAAAATAGGGCTGTTGAAGATTCGCCGCATGAGCATGTTCTACGGCCGCCGCTCCGGTGAACGGCGTGAGCAGGTAGAAGCCTTGTCCAGGTTCGTGCCGAATGTCACCGATGTCTCGGGCCAGTGGGATTCGATCAATCTGATTGCCGAAAGTTGGAGTTCCGTCTTCCTGTGAGCGCACACCGAATCATCTTGGATGAACTCCGGGGCGGGGATCGGCGCTCGATCGGTCGTTCCAATCAGGTGGTCGGGCTTGTACGGCGAACACCGACACTCTTTCCTGCTCTGATTGACGGCATGCAGCATGCGGACGAGCTGGTCCGCATGCGTGCCGCCGATGCAGCAGAGAAACTGACCGTGACGAATCCGGAGTGGCTCCGCCCCTTCAAAGCTCAGCTCATCAAGCTGGCCACTGAAACGAAACAGCAGGAGCTGAAATGGCATTTGGCTCAGATCCTTCCGCGCTTGGAGTTGTCGAGGAGGGACCGCGTGATGGTTGCGGCGGTTTTTCGACGCTATCTTAAGGATCAAGGCTGCATCGTCAAGACGTTCGCCATGCAAGGCTTGGCCGACTTGGCCATGCAGGACCATCGGTTGTTACCAGGAACTCGACGAACGATCTCCTCTCTCATGCGAACTGGTAGTCCCTCTATGAAAAGTCGAGGACGTAGGCTGTTGCACCAACTTGATACTCTCATCCTGCCCCATCCTGCCCCAGTTTTTAAGTAGACACTGTCCAGTTAGTTGGACATACGTAACTTCATGATTTTTCTAAACATGCAGTGATTGAGGTCAGCAACTGTCTCTTTCTGTAGAAGATCTCCCCAAAGTTTGCTGATCAGTGCTTCATGCTCATGTTCGTTCGAACACATTGTTTCTGTTGGACAATATCAGCTCATTGTCGCCTTTGTACAAAAAGGCACGGCGATTGCCCTACGAAAGAGGTGCTGGTGAGGGTCTGGGTGATTTTGGACCGGCCTCCGAATGACCCATTCCTTCGCAAGAAGGAACCCTTCACCAGCTCTTAGCCCTCCTGAGATGCAAGGCCGGTGGGTAGTTCGGAGGCCGGTTCTCATTCCTATAGTTCGGTATGGGCGATCGGAGGCAGGTCTACTAGCAGATTCCAACTGTTTCTTAGGCGGTCACATATCTAGAGAAGGGGAGGCCGAGTTATGAGGTCTAGTCATTTTCAACAGAGTAGGAGGCTGAGGAGGGCTGGCGCGATGCGGCAACTCTTCAGCTTGGTATTGATGGGCGGTCTCGCCATCACACCGATGGCGTGGGCTGCCGAGCAGCACGGTCACCAGGGCAGCGCCGAACAGGCGTCTGCGAAAAAGGTGATCTATCGTGAAGGCGGGTCAGTCCTTCACGACCGCATGATGGACGAAATCAAGCGGCAGCAGGAATTCATCGGAAAGAAAGGGGGGTACGGCACAGGCGCCAACAGCCACATGATGCAACAGGGCGTGTTGCTGGTGGCGGATGACCCGGACAAAGTCTCGGTTACCAACGGGCAGCGATGCCCGGCAAACGCGCCAGTCAAGGAATACCACGTCTCAGCGATCAACATGGAAATCACGTTGAGCCGGTTTCTCGATTACTTCCCTGGGTACATGTACGTCCTGAACGAAAATCTGGATAAAGCACGAGCCGAGGAAACGGCGAACAAGGAAGCACGGGAAAAAGAAAACGATCCGGGCGCCGTGTCGAACGGTCTACAGGGTGATGTGATCCAACCGCTCGTCATTCGGGCGAATCAGGGTGATTGCCTCAAGATGACGCTCCACAACCGGATCGCTGATGAGCCGACGAACCTTGTCATCAACGGTTCGTCGATGGTGGTCTCTTCGACCGGCAAGCCGGCGACTCCGTCGAATCCGGATACGACCGTGGCGGCGGGGAAAGAGCAGAGTTTTGAATGGTACATCAAGCCGGACACACAAGAGGGCGCGCGGTTTCTTCGATCGCATGCCTCACGTGAACAGTTTAATCTCGGATTGATCGGCATGCTGGTGGTCGAGCCACGCGGCTCACGCTATCTGAGTCCGTTCGATGGAAAGCCGATGACCAGCGGCTGGGAAGCCATGATTGAAGATCCGAATGGAGCGGACTTCCGCGAGTTTGCGATCTTCTATCATGAGGCAGGAGACGAGGCGTTCCGGATTTTGAACAAGAAGGGTGAGATGTTACCGCAGCGCGATCCTCACACCGACTCGTATCGGCCGGGAGCGCGTTTGTTGAACTATCGCAGCGAGCCACACGGCACACGCATCGAACTCCAAGCGCACATGGGATTCTATGGTGATGAGTCCATGGCGTACGGGTCCTATACATTCGGCGACCCGGCCACAACTATCCCCCGCTCCTACATGGGTGATCCGGCCAAGTTCCGGATGGCGGGTGGGTCGGAAATCGTGCACTCACACCACCTCCATGGTGGGTCTATCCGCTGGGCACGCCAGCCGGGGAACAGCAACCTGGACTTTGCCGCTTCGAGCAATGGGCCGGTGAAGTTCCCGCTCATCAGCGATACGTCTGACCGCCTCGACGTCCAATCCATTGGGCCGACGGAGATCTACGATCAAGTCATCGAGGGTGGTTCAGGAGGGCTGCAGGCATTGGCCGGAGAATTCGTGTTCCACTGCCACATCCCGCAGCACTATGTCACGGGCATGTGGGGATTCTGGCGTGTGTACAACACGCTGCAGGCGCCAGGTTCTCAGACCGACGTGATGAAACCGTTGGTTGAATTGCCGGACCGTGTCGGCCGAATGAAGACCGGTGTCGCGAGCGATAAGCTCGTGGGTACGATGGTCGATTGGTACGGAGGCAAGAAATTCGAGATCACCAAGGACAAGTCCGATTGGAAAGCCAATCCGGCCAAGGTCTCCATCAAGGATTGGGTTGAAATGCAGGTGCCGCCGCAGGGCAAGCCAGGGCACAAGAATACAGAGAAGGAGCAGACCCTGGCCTATGACTCGACGGTCAATGATTGGGCCTGGGATGGTATGAAGGCTCTGTCCGAACCTGAAACGACGTACGAATGGGTGAACTACAAGTCGTCGACCCCTGGCAAGCGGCAGGAGATTCTCTTTGACCCGCGGACCGGAAAACTGTCGTGGCCGTGGCTGCGGCCGCATCTCGGTAGGCGAGTGCCGTTCTCGCCGAGCCACAGCGGTGCGCCTTGGTTGGAGCCGATTCATCGGCGGGATGACGGCAGCAACTCGACCGAGCCGCCGAGACCGGGAGAGCAGGGACCATGGAGTCTTTGTCCGGAAGGAGCGCCGGTCAAGAAATTCAATATCCATGCGATCACCTTGCCGATTACCTTGAAGGCGGCGACGGCCAAGACGCCGGCGATCGTCGATCCGGGCGGCTTACTCTATGTCTTGCACGAAGAGGAAGCTGAGGTCCGAAAGAATAGAGCGAAGCAGTTTCCGCTGGTCATTCGTGGAAACGTGCAGGACTGCATTGACGTGGTCTATAAGAGCGAGCTGAAAGATGATACGCGGCAAGGGTTCTCCAGCAAGACGAACCTGCATCCGCACATGTTCCAGTTCGATACTCAGGCGTCCGATGGACCCATCATCGGTTTCTCCTATGAGATGTCACTCCGTCCGTTCACGATCTTGAAGGACGAGCACCCGGGCAAAGGCATGCCGGTCCCGATGAACACCACGATCGAGGCCGATGCCGCCAAGGGGGCGACCAGCATCAAGGTCAAGGATGCGTCAAAGTTCCACGTCAAGACGGAGCTGGGCGTGGGGATGGATGAAGTGAATGGATTCGAGTCAGCCCGTATCAGCAAGATCGACGGCAATACAATCACCTTCGAGCGGCCGTTGCTCCATGCTCATAAGAAGGGTGAGATTGCCTCGGTCGAGTGGATCCGCGAGCGCTGGTATGTGGACGCCGACTTCGGCACCACGTTCTGGCATGACCATGTGTATGGACTCGACTCGTGGGGGCACGGGCAGTATGCCTCATTCATCACGGAGCCGCCGCGATCGACCTATCACGATCCAGTGACGGGGAAGGAAATCAGGAGCGGCCCTGTCGCGGACATTCACACGACCGAACCGGTGTCCGCCCATATCAAGGGGTCGTTCCGTGAGATCGTGACCCATGTCATGGATTCCAACCCTCGGGCGGCGGAATTGATTACGGCCGACAATCCACAGGCGAGGGTCAACGCCATTTCTGTCGATGGGACACCGTCGGCGGTTTATCCGGCGAAATTGAACCTCTCGCCGATGAAGTTCCTGAACGGCGGCGAAGCCACGACCGGTGGCGGGTACAACATGCGGATAGAGCCCTTGTCTGTCCGCTTGGCAAACAACCCGGATCCTTCGAAGTTGTTCAGCAGTGTGATCCACGGAGATCCGGATACGCTGATGTTGCGGGCCTATCTGGGTGATCCAGTGGTGGTCAGACTGCTAGAAACGTCAGCCAACGAAGTGCATTCCTGGCACATCAGCGGTCACTGGTTCCCGATGGAGCGGTATAGCAAGAACTCCATCCCGCGCAGCTCGCTGCATGTGGTGATCGGGGAACGGTACGATGCGGCCATTCCGGCCGCCGGCGGACCGCAACAGATGGCGGGCGACTACCTGTACTATAGTGGTCGTGCGTCGCACTTCGTCGAAGGCAGCTGGGGAATTGTCCGAGTTCTGGACAAGGCGGATGCGACACTCAAACCGCTTCCAGGGCG
>DCZN01000080.1:50812-57822 GCA_002331625.1 Nitrospira sp. UBA2083
GCGATCCGCTACAACAAGGGGACGCCAGGGACGATGGAAGTCGACCTGGAGCGCAAAATGGTGCTGGGAAATGAAAGCGGGAAGATGTATGTGCTCGAAGGCGAAAAGACCAAAGTCGCGTCGGGCAACCTTGAGCCAAGCCCATTGACGCTCCACGTGAACGTCGGGGATTGCATCAGGGTCAATCTGAAGAATGAGATGGCCAAGGACCGAGCCGGGTTCCACGTGGATAATCTCGCGTATGACCCGAAGGAGTCCATGGGTATTAATGCGGGCAACAATCCCGGCGATCAGACGGTCGCGCCGGGGCAGAGTAAGACCTATACGTTCTATGCCCATCCGGAGTTCGGGGAGAACTCGGCTCTGATTCAGGACTGGGGGAACGTGATCGAGAATCCGCGGAACGGACTCTTTGGTGCCGTCATCATCGGTCCGAAGGGATCGCAGTATCGGGATCCGGTGACCGGCGAGGATTTGGCCCAGAAGAGCTCGTGGAGGGCGGATGTGATCGTCGATCGGACTGTGTCAGGAAACGAAAAGCGACAGAACTACCGCTCCTTCGCACTCCTGTTCCAGGACGAGGACAATATCATCGGGACCAGCTTCATGCCGTACATCCAAAAGGTGGCCGGCGTGACGGCGGTGAACTATCGGTCGGAGCCGACCGATTACCGCACCGAGAAGGGCTGTGCCTACAGTGAAGTGTTAGCCTGTGTGAAGACGGGTGACCAGCCGGTGACGCCGACTATTGCGGCGCACGTCGGAGATCAGGTCGTGATTCATGTGCTGGGCGCATTCAGTGAACAGGTACAGCTGTTCAGCGTCTCCGGCCATGAGTGGAAACACGAGCCGTACATCAGCGGGGCAGACCTCGTGAGCACCATGGAGTTTGGTGGATCCGAAGTCTTCAATGCCTGGCTGCATGGCGGAGCCGGTGGGCCCAACGGGATTCCCGGCGACTATCTCTGGCTGAACCAGCGTCCGGGCTATCTCGATGCCGGACATTGGGGAATGCTGAAGGTTCTGGACCGAGACAGTCGAGCGATCCTTCCGCTGAGCGGCAAAGCCCCGGCTACACAACATGCCGAGGGTAAGTCCTCAGCAAAATCTCTCCCGGTGTCTACGAAGGCGAAGGCCAAGTAGAAGACCGACGTGGAGACGTAACAGGCGGGGGAATCCGGCTCGTGAGAGCCGGTTCCCCCCGTTCATTTTCTGCCAGCAAACGTATCTTGAACCTCAGTCGAGCCATACGATAGAAAGATTCTATGGAATTGCATGTTGTGCGCCCATTCGTCGGTCTGCTGATAACCTGGTTGGTAGCGATGTCCCTTGGTAGTCTTCCGAATTCGGCGGAGGCACTTGATTTTTCCGGTGATCGGATCGTCAAGCGAGGGAAGTCCGTGGTGATGGCGCATGTCAACGCCAAGGACGACCGCTGGCGATTTGAGTTTCCCATCCCTCAGCGAGGGGCCAGCGTGATCATTGTCCGAGTGGATCGTGGCACGGCCTGGTTGATCTTCTCTAAACGGCGACTCTATCTGGAAGAGCCGATCGCCAATGATCATCGGTTAGAGGTGAGCGAAAAGATGCGAGGCGAAATCTCGCGCGAGTTTGTGGGAGACGAAATGCTCAACGGGTATCCGACGGAGCTGTTCGAGGTCACAGTTGCAGAAGAAGGGGAAACTCGGCAATACTATCGGTGGGTGACTAAGGTTCAGCGGTTTCCAATGAAGACTGTGAGCAAGCAGGGGGACTGGTCGGAGGAGTTTCGCCGGTTGGTCTTTACCGAACAGTCTCGATTCTTGTTTGAGCTGCCACAGAGATTGGATCCAGCCAATCCACCCGCAAACATGCAACCGACATCGAACAATCAGTGATGCAGGAGGGATCGCAATGAAACAGATCATCTTAGCGGGGCTCGGTCTCGCAATATGTGCGCACATGCTTATGGGGGGCGGTCTCCCGACCGATGCCGAGGCGTACGAGTCCGGACCCGTGACCAACGGGGCGACGGTGCAGGGAAAGGTGACGTTCTCGGGCACCGTGCCGGATCCGAAAGTGTTCGAACTGCGTCGCTATTACGACCGTGAGTATTGCGCGGCGCTCTCAGATGGAAAAGGACATCGGCTGCTCAAAGAAGTCAACGTTGGGCCGGAGGGCGGGCTCAAGGATGTGGTGGTGGTCATCGAGGGAATCGAGAAAGGCAAGCCCTTTGCGTTTACCGATGCTGAAGTGGAAGCCAGCCTGTGTCAGTTCCTGCCGTTCGTCACCGTGGTCAGCGACAAGCGCAAGGTCACGGTGTTTAATCGGGATCCGGTGTCTCACGACATACAAGGGTATGCGTACGACCAGTCAGGAGTGGATATCGTCCTTCATCGGCCGGCGCTGCATGTGAGTGGGACGACCGATGTCGTGCAGCTCGTCAAAGGGCGGAAAGTCTTCACCATGCAGTGCGGCATGCATCCCTACATGCAGAATTGGGGCTATGCCATCGATAATCCGTATTATGCCGTGACGAATCTCAACGGATCCTTTGGCATCAGTGATCTCCCAGCCGGCACCTACCGGATCAAGGCGTGGCATCCTATTCTTGGAGCGCAAGAGCGAGAGCTGACCGTGAAACCCAACGAGACCGTCTCACTCGATCTGTCGTTCGGAGCTAAGTGAAGAGGCACGCGCTCGTGTCTACCGGGTACCGTTCACCGTGGGGCAGCCGGTGACGGTTCCGTTTTGGGGATGAGCGGACTGACGGCATTCTGATCTCGCCCAGGCTGGTAGGTCTCCAGCATGGTCGTGATCATCGACATCAGCCGCGCTTCGTCCGCGAGCGGGACCTTCACCCGGATGCCGCGTCCTTCGTTGCGGCCGAGGGAGAAGATGTGGTGTTCCACCACCTCGCCCTGCTTGCTGTCGGTGTACGTGAACGTCAAGTGTCTCGCCGGAAATCCGGCGAGCGATCGTTCCTGATCCTTCCGCCACTTCACGGGAACTTTTTTCCTGTCATACAGGTCGGTGATAATCCGTCGATGGGCATCGGCGAATTCCTTGAGCGTCTGGCGTCCGTCTTGGCTGGTGCCGCTGACCACGTTCATATGGCCGGACAAGGCCACGAGGCTTTGTTCGGTCGGCGGATACAGTGTCACGCCGATTCCGTCCGGTAACGGATTCCCGAGACGCCAGTCAGCGGGATAGCGAACGGAAAAACCAAAGCGGGCGTTGGTATAGAGTTTCCCCCCGGCGTCATCGGTCGTGTCGGTCGCGGTGCCGAGAGCCGGCTGAACGTTTGGGCCAAGACTCACCGTTGCGAGAGTCAGTACGAGAGGCCCCAGGATCATCAAATGTTTCATCAGACAGCTACGCTCCTCCCTTATCGGATCATCGCGCACAGCGAAACCCGACGGTTGCGGCACGTTGTTCGGGTGATGCTCCGCTTCGTGTGGCAGTTCTCAGCAACACGGGTGCGCTCTTCCACGATCCGCCTCGCACCACCTTGTAGCGGCCGCGAGCGACGCCGCGCGGATTGCGGTCCGGCATGGTGACATAGTAATCGATCCCAAACCAATCGGCGACCCACTCGGCGGCATTTCCGGCCATGTGCCGTAGACCGTATGGACTTTGCCCTTTGTCTCCGCTGTCGACTGAAGCCACGATGGGAATCTCGTGAACATGATATTGCCCGAACATGGCCAGTCCCGGTGTGGGAGGCTTCTGTCCCCAGGGAAACAGGTAACCCTTCTCTCCCCGGGCAGCCTTCTCCCACTCGGCCTCAGTCGGGAGACGCTTACCGTGGGAACGACAAAAGTCCGTGGCCTCGGCCCAGGTGACGTACAAAGCTGGCCAATGGGCGAGAGTATCCGGCGGCACGGCATGGACGCTCATCATGTGGTCGATCAGTTTGTGGATCTCTCTCGGGAGAGAACGGTGCTGTCGGTTCAACCACCGTAGAAACTCTCCAAGGCTGACCTCCTGTTGATCGATCTCGAACTGATCGAGCCATACACGGCGCTGCGGTTGCTCAGTGTCGTCGTAGGGGTACTCAAGGCTAAAAGACGCCTGGGCGGTTCTGCCAGTTCCCATCAAAAACAATCCCTCGGCGACGGTGACCATGGGAGAGCTCTCCGCGAGTGCAGCGATGCGTTCATAACGTGAGTTCTCCTCTGCCCTTCCGTCCATCGGGTTCAACAGGAATGCCGTGAGGGCCAAAATTGCGAGAAGGCTGACCGCGGCGGCATCATATCCCATGGTTTGCTGTACCGAGAACATCGGCCAAGAGTCAATGGGGAATGAAAGCCTGCGGAATGCCCAAAGTTAAAGACTGTCAGCAATCAGCCGACAGCCAGTCAGGATATCCCGCGACCTGATGGCTGTGAGCTGACCGCTGGCGACTGAGCGATGGTAGCTGAAAGCCGACAGCAGACTCGATTATGATAGGGCTCATGTATTCCACTCTGGTTATTCTGCACATTCTTGCCGCCGTGAGTTGGATTGGTGGCATGATCTTTCTCTCCCTGGTCTTGGCGCCGTTGGTCAGGGATCGCAAGGCGGCGCCGGAGTTCATGGCGCTGTTTCGTTCTGCGGCGCTCCGCTTTCGCCCCATTGTCTGGGTGGCCATGGCCGTCCTCTTGATGACCGGTCCAATGTTGCTGTCTCTGCGAGGCGTCGCTGTGGCAACTCCTTCCTCATGGCCTCGAATTGTCATGGTGAAGCTGACGTTGGTCACCCTGTTGCTGTTCCTCACCTTGCTGCACGATCTGGTTCTCGGTCCTCAGGTCAGCCGAGTCAGTGCGATCCCAGTCTCTCAACGAACGGCAAGCGAGCAGGTTGTGTTCAAGACCGCGCGCTGGCTGCCGCGACTATCGCTGGTCATCGCTCTGGCTGTGATTGTTGTGGCGACGATGCTGGCTCGCTCGTAGGTGGACCGTTCACATTCATCATAGAGAGCCTCTGCCGCATGCGCGTTTAACCAGCGTCATCCATCTGCCGTTCTCCACTGAAGAATGAACGAGTTCGTTCAGCGACAATTCTATCGATATACGACGGCGATGTTCTCTCTGGTTTCATGTTGTCTCATTCTGCCTTATCCATCCCCCGCCGAGGAGGACAACACGGTGGTCGTCAAAGAAGTCGTCGTGGCAGCGACCAGAATTCCGATGGCTCCGTCGCGCATTGCCGCCGCGACCACTCTCTTGACGCAAGACGATATCCGCTCGACCCCTTTTCAGAGTGGTGCACAGATCGATGACCTCCTGCGCTACGTCCCGACCGTTCAACCGAGCCTTCTCGGCAACCGATATAACCATCCAACCGCTCAGTTCGTGGGGATCCGAGGCCTAGGAACCAGGCGGGCGCTCGTGCTGCTCGATGGCGTGCCGCTGAACGACGGGTTCGGCGGATGGATCAACTGGGGACTTGTTCCGGACCACGTCGAACGGATCGAAGTTATTCCTGGTGGAGGATCAAACCTCTACGGCACCTGGGCAATGGGCGGAATCATCAACATCATCTCACAGTCCGGTCGACCGAAGACTGGGGCGAACGTGGACCTGAACGGAGGGTTGCTCGGGACCAACACCCAGTCCGTTCGCGCCCAATATGACAACGATCGGACTGGATTGATGCTGAGCTACCGCCATTTTGATACGGCGGGGTTTCTCACCGTTCCTTCCTATCAACGAGGTCTCGCCGACACGACCGTCGGTTCGGAGCACCACCAATTCACCGGCAAAGTTTCTCATGAACTCACGCATCACATCACAGCCACGTTGTCGGGCGCCTACTATACCGAAGACCGCTCCTTCGGAACCTCATTCAGTCGCGGCACTCGCACGATTGGGACGGCCGCATTTGGCTTGAAGGGGGATCAGGGCACCCTGGGAGTGTGGGAGGCGAAAGCCTTCGCCCAATGGCAAACCTTCCGCAATCAGATTGGACTGGTTCTGCCTTTGCCGTTCATTCGACAGTTCGACCAACTCGATCGGCTGCAGACGATTCCCTCAAATGATGTCGGAGGCATGGCACAATGGAGCGTGCCCCTCTTCTCGTTCTCACGGGTCGTGGTCGGCGGCGATGCCCGCGCGATCCTGGCGCAATCGGAAGAGGTGCTTTTCCCCTCTCAGGCACCACTGGTGACCCGAGGTAAACAAGTCGGCATCGGGACATTCGGTGAATGGGTCGTCGAGCCCTTCGATGCGTTGGTGCTCACGGCTGGTGCGCGCTGGGACTGGTGGAAGAGTTTTGATGGATCGCGGGCGGCTCCATCGAGACCGATCACCCAGGCACAAGACAATGCCGCCAGCACGGTGAACCCGAAATTCAGCTTGCTGTACCGCGTCAATGACCGCTTACGCATCGGTGGTTCGGTGTACCAGGCATTCCGTGCACCGACGTTGAATGAACTGTACCGAGATTTCAGTTCGTCCGGGTTTACGTTTTTGAGCAATGACCGTCTGGAGCCTGAACGGCTCACCGGGGGCGATATGAAGATCGAGGTGGACCTGCTGCAGGACGGCCTGCTCAATTTCCGCGCCACCGGCCATTACGACATCATCAAGGACCAAATTCTTTTTGTAACCCAAGGGCCGACATCCGCCATGAGGCAAAACATCGGGGAAGGTCGATCGGTGGGCACCGACATTGAACTGCGGAGCCGCCTGGATGACCTGCTGTACATGACCGTTGGATACTCGTTCGTGGATTCAATCATCAGTAGCTTCCCCGGTAATCCACCTCGTGAGGGCCTGCCCATCCCCAACGTCTCTCGACATCAAGTGACGGCAGGATTCACGATTGGTCGACCAAGTGTTGCGCAACTGACGCTTCAAGCTCGATACCTGTCTCGGCAGTTCGCAGATGATCTCAATCGCCAGCCGATCGGAGATTTTGTCGTCCTCGACGCATCGCTACAGAAACGAATCGCCTCGTGGGCTGAGCTTTACATCAACGGAGAGAACCTCACTGACCGTCACTACATCGCCACGCAGACAGGAAGCCTCAAAACACTTGGACAACCG
>DCZN01000080.1:57924-73480 GCA_002331625.1 Nitrospira sp. UBA2083
GGATCGGCATTGAAACGGAACGAAGAACGCAGAAAGTCCTGAACATACAGCCAGTTCCCGCCCCGCACGACTTTCGACTTACCCGTTGTCGGTCCTTGAGGATTCTTCATCGGGCTCTTCTTGTAATAGTCATGGTCATACCAGTCGTTGACCCATTCCCAGGCATTGCCGGCCATGTCATAGATCCCGTAGGGGCTCTTGCCCATTTCGAACATCCCCACCGGAACTAAGGCCATATGATACGCCCATTCCTTCTTGCCGAAATTCGCGTGGAGCCTGGTGGGGGGCTCGTTGCCCCACGGGTAGAGGCGGCCATCCGTCCCTCGCGCCGCCTTTTCCCACTCCGCTTCGGTCGGCAGACGCTTGCCGGCCCATTTGCAGTATGTGGCTGCATCCGACCAGCTGACGTTCACGACCGGACGTTTCTGATGGCGGGGCTCGTTCATGATCTCCCACTCCGGCGGCGCCTCCGCGCCCGTCGCCTCCAGATACTTGGCATACTGTCCCACCGTCACGTGATACTTGTCCATGGAGAAGGCGTTGAGATAGACGCGATGCACGGGCTTTTCGTCGGGTTTCAGCGTGCTCCCCATCATGAATTCCCCTGCCGGCACCAGCGCCATCGGTACGTCGCGGGGATCGGTCGGGAACGCCTCTCCTGCTGACCCATCGGCTTTGAGACGATCCGGCGAAGTGGTCGAACGTCGTCCAGGGAATTTCGCTTGTAACTGTTGATAGATGGCCTGTTGCTCATTATTGAGGCCCAGCTCATTCGCGCCGTCCAGAGCCTCCTCGGCCTGCTTCATCTTATCGGACGAAGTCTGCCCACCGGCAAGCAGACCCTTTGCTTCCTCCAGTAAACGCCACGCTGTCACCTCCTCCAACGACTGCCACACCTTCATTTTGCTTAACCGTGGTTCCCTCGTCCCCGTGATCCTGGATTTCGCATCGAGATGTAACGCGGTCTCGTAATGTTCTTCCGCGCAGTCCCAGGCCGCTAACCCTCGACAGGCCTCAGCCAGGTTGAAATGAGCCTGCACATTGGACGAATTCTTGATGAGCCCTGCCTCTAATGCCGCGCGCGCTTCGGCATATTGTTTGTGCTTTACAAGACTCTCTCCTTTGGCGAAGTCCTGCTCGCCGGTGTCGGCTGCCAGCGCCGTGGAGTTTGTGGTTATGTTCAAACATATGACAAAACTCAGCACCCCAAGCGTCTGTCTCATAGCCCCTTCCCTCCCACTTGCAACCGCTCTATGGCAGTCGGTCTCGTTTCCCGGTAAAGAGTGCCGGCCGCGGTCGTGAGCACAGCCTTCAGGGTCGGAAAGATAACATAACGTGACCTAAGCATAAAGAAGCCTAAGCGGGCGACCAAACGCGATTGATGACTTGCCATCAACGTTCAAGCCCACTCGAGCACACGCCCACGTAGAGCAAGAGGGTAGTGAGCATTAGAAAGTGACTCGAGTCTGTTGCCTTCTGCGACAGGGGCCCTGAGCTTCCTGTAGCAACGTGCAACCGTTCTTTCGAACGATGTGTTTGTTGTTTCTTTCGAACCGACTAATTTCTTGGGCGAATGCTCTGTCCGCCTCATTCGGTTCCATCCTTGCAAGCCAGCTTCAAGGTCCGGCCGCGCAGGTGCGGCCAACGAAATCTCAGCACACAATGACATTATGAAACTGAGTCTATGTATTGCTGCCGTGGTTCTGTGGATCATGACATTGACTGCAGCCGGATGGTTGTTCGTGAAGGGCTGGACCGTGAAAGGAAGTGACGGGCGGACCGAGATCCTCTTAGTGCCGGTCGAGCGGGATCAGATCCTCGCGGAGATGCGGCAGCTTCTAAAAGCGGTGGATGTTCTCGTCAGAGGATTGGGAGAGCCGAAGCCGGATCGGAAAGAGATGGAAGCAGCAGCGAGAGGAGTAGGAATGAAGATGGCTGCCGATACGGAGCCGGCCATTATGGCCAAGTTGCCGTTGCCGTTTAAGCAGCTGGGCATGTCGATCCACAAGGATATGGACGCCCTGGCCGATGCGATCGCGCAACAGGAGGGGTCGCAACAGATCTTGCAGCGACTGTCGAGCATGACGGCCCGCTGCACGGCCTGTCATGACATGTACAGATTCAAAGCAAGTGAGTAGCTTTCAGCAATGAGCAACCAGCAGGAGAAGAGAAGAAATCGAAGCGAAAGCGAATCCATTTCCGGTGTCGCGACTCCCACCCAATGAAAGCTCCTGTCATGGCCGGATGGCACAAGCCTCGAAAGGCGGACATACGCCATAACCGAGAGCACTGTCGCTCCGGTCATACGCACAAGGAGGTACCTATGCAATCCAGAAAGATATTCTCAGTCGTGGTCGCAGCAGCACTACTGTTTCCCATTGGTCTGACATCGATATCGTGGGCCCAAGACCGGGACCAGGATCGGTTGAAGACACAAGACAAGCTGAAAGATCCGGATCAGGACCGTGATCGACTCAAGACTCAGGACAGACTGAAGGACCCCGATCAGGATCGGTTACACACCAAGGATCAAGACCGGATCAGTCGTCCGGAGCGACCAGAACGCCCGCACGTTGAGAAGCCGGAGAGGCCTGAACGGGCCGAGCGGGGCATGGGTCGATAATGGCGCCGTTGGGGGAGTTGTTAGGGCTGGATGACAAGAAGAAGTCGAACGGGCGGGCCGATGCCTGCAAGCACAGTGAGCAATGTCGTTTACGGTCATGCGAACAAGGAGGTGCCTGATGAAATCCAGAATGATGCTTTCCATCGCTGTGGCAACGACCATTCTGTCGCCAGTCGGCTTCGCCACCATTGGGTCGGCGCAGGATCGCGACCGTGACCGTGATCAGCTCAAGACCGATCAGCAGCTACAAGACAAGGACAAGCTGCAGACCAAGGATCAGGTGCATAAGGAGTTGAAGGACAAGGATCAGCTGCAAGAGCGGGAGCGGACGCGCGAACGTGAACGGGCCAGGGAACATATGCAGACCGAGCGTCCTGAGAAACCGCAGCATGAGAGGGCGGAGCGTGGTGGAGGCCGCTAGGCTCCTCAAGTTGTGAATGTTGAGTGTTGAATTTTTAGTGGCCGGATATTCGAGAATTTCCTCACGTCAGCGCGCTCTCAGCTGACTCAACACTAAGAACCAACAACTCACAACTTTAAAACAATTGGAGGTGAAGCATGGCACGTGTGGCGATCATCGGCGCATCGATCGGTGGCTTGCCTGCCGCCTATGAAGCGCGGGCACTGTTGGGCAAGACCCATCAGGTCACGGTCATTTCAAACGTGAGTTCGTTCCATTTCGTGCCGTCGAACCCCTGGGTCGCGGTCGGCTGGCGCACACGCAAAGACATCAGCTTTGAGCTGGGACCGGTGCTGGGCAAGAAGGGAATCGAATTTGTCCATGCCAGGGCTGATCGCATCGAACCGGCACAGAACCGAGTCGTCACGGCAAAAGGTGAGGTGCCGTACGACTATCTCATCATCGCCACGGGGCCGAAACTCAACTTTCCCGCTGTGCCCGGGCTCGGTCCGAGCGGCTACACTCAGTCGGTGTGCAACGTCGACCATGCAGAACAGGCCTGGGGAACCTATCAGAGCTTCCTGAAAGATCCGGGTCCTATTGTCGTCGGTGCTGCGCAAGGTGCCTCGTGCTTCGGCCCGGCTTACGAAATGGCCTTTATCCTGGATGCGGATCTGCGCAAGAAGAAACTTCGCAAGAAGGTGCCGATCTATTTTGTGACGCCCGAACCCTATGTCGGCCACATGGGGCTCGCGGGCGTCGGAAAATCCCGACGACTGATGGAGGACGAGTTCGCCGAACATTCGATCAAACCGATTCCCAACGCGGCGATCAAAGAAGTGCAGCCAGGGAAGATGTTTTTGGAGGACGGTCAGGAGTTGCCCTTCCGCTACTCGATGATGATCCCGCCGTTTGCCGGGGTCGATGCCGTCGCGGGGACAGCGGGTCTGTGTAATCCCAAAGGATTCGTCAACATCGATGCGTACCAGGCCAACCCAAAGTACAGGAATATTTACGCAGTCGGCGTGTGCGTCGCTATCCCGCCGGTCGAACAGACGCCGGTGCCGACCGGCGCGCCGAAGACCGGGTATATGATCGAATCGATGGTGTCGGCGGCCGTTCACAATATCAAGGCCGACATCGAGAATAATGCGAAGAAGGAAACCGCAACGTGGAATGCTATTTGCCTCGCCGATATGGGTGATACAGGGATGGCGTTCGTGGCCTTGCCCCAGATGGCCCCGCGTAACGTTACCTGGGCGAAGAAAGGCAAATGGGTCCATCTGGCCAAGATCGCCCTCGAAAAGTATTTCCTGATGAAAATGAAGCGCGGTGTCAGCGAGCCGTTCTTTGAGAAGGCGATTCTCGAGGGAATGGGAATCGGCAAGCGCGAAGGCAGCGGATAACGGCCCGTTCTAGCTCGAATCTTTTGCCGAGTCCGTGCCTCACATAAGCAAGAGGAAGGAGGGCCCTATGAAACTCAATGAACAGCTCAGGCTCATCGCCGGCGTCTTTGTCCTTGTCGCCGTCATCCTGGGCGCCACGGTCCATCCCTACTGGAATTACTTTGCGGCCTTTGTCGCGTTGAACCTGATTCAATCGGCCTTTACCGGCTGGTGTCCAATGATGGCACTCTTACGCCGACTGGGGGTACAAGAGTAATTGTGACTGGTGATGAGTGGTTGTATTCTTCTGGGGTGATCAGTGGGCCGTACCGCTGGGGGTGACGTACGATGATTCCCCTGAACTTGAGAGATGCGTTCGCGAGCGAACAGGATCTGCAGGAGATGATTGTGAGCCGACGGGTTTGTTTCGATCACAATCCTTTCTATGTGCGAGACGGATCGGGCAGCATCGTCCAGATCGGTTTTCAGCTGAATCTCTACGCAGCATTTCAAGATCCCAAACATCTCCCGTCCGGTGAAGACACCGAGTTGCGCGACCTCATCGGGGACCTCCGACGGCTCTGTCGCGTCTTTTTTCAGTCGTTGGACCTTCTGAAACCCTGTGAACATCCGGAACCGCCGATGCATCGGGTCATGTATGCTCCGGAACGCCGGTTCCGCGCGGAGGTATGCCTGCAAATCCCTATTTTCGACCGAGTGCACTATGGCGCTCAACCGGATCGCAGTCTTGAAGAATTACTGGCGACGGCAGAATGTCTCCTTCGCCAGGTGGGGGCTCAGCGCAGGACATGGGAGGACCAGCAGGGGGCGCAGACTCAGAGGCCGGACCAGTGTGAAGACCATGTTCGGGCAGCCACGGGTGCATCCTGAGGCCGGAGGACCACATCACGCCGATGGGATTCAGATCAGTACAACGGCTCGCCATGGCAGCGCTGCTGTTTGCCGGCTGCGAGTCCAAGGAACGACCGGCTGCGCCGGTGGTGTCCGCTGCTCCTCAGAAGGTCATTCAGGCGACGGTGATCGAGGCCACGTCTGCGCCGGTCCCGATCCGTGTGGAAGTGACCGGCCAGGTCGCTCCCATCTTCCAGGCCACGCTCTCCAGCCGTATCCAGGGAACCATCGATCGGTTACTGGTTCGGGATGGCTCGCGAGTGTCAAAAGGCCAGCTCTTGATCCAACTCGATAGCCGCGATCTGCAAGCGGAGTTGGCACGCGCGAATGCTGAGGTCGACAATGCAAAGGCGCATCTCGACCGGATGAACCAATTGTATGCCCAAGACGCGGTCTCCAAGCAGGAGATGGAAAACGCGACGCGAGGATACCGAGTGGCGGAGGCGAGCCGCAAGTCGGTGGAAGCTCAGCTCAGTTACACGACGGTCAGAGCGCCGTTCGGCGGCGTCATCACCGAGAAAAAGGTGGAAGCGGGAGAACTGGCTTCACCGGGCCAACCACTGCTCAAGATGGAAGATCCTTGGCGCCTTCGACTGGAAGCCACAGTAGCGGAAGGAGACCTCAAGTCCGTTTCTCGCGGGGACAAGATCCGGGTTGTCGTTGATGCCTTAGAGGGACAGGCATTGGTCGGCACCGTCAGCCAAATTCTCCCTGCCGGCGACCCGCAAACTCACACCTTTATGGTCAAGGTTGATTTGCCGAAGACAGTTGGATTGAAGGCCGGCATGTTCGGTCGGCTCCCGCTCGATAAGGGCTTGACTCAAACCATTCTTGTTCCTTCGACCGCCGTCGTTGAGCGCGGGGAACTCACCAGTCTCTTTGTCGTCGGAGAGGATCGGATTGCGCGGCTTCGGTGGGTCAAGCTTGGGCGACATTTCGAGGGACAGGTGGAGATCCTCTCAGGCCTCAAGGAGGGCGAGCGAGTCTTGACTGACGGAAGCCGAGGAGTTGACGGAGCGGCTGTCCAAATCGTCGAGCCGGTGGCGTCGCCGCCTGGGACAAATCCGTGAAGCGTACTGGCCAACTGTTTCAAGTTTCATGTTTCAGGTTTGAAGTTTTCGGGTTCTGCGAAACGTGAAATCTTGAACGTGAAACCTGGTTCTCAGGTTCGAGATACGAACGACGAACCCTATGACCTCTCACCTCTCACCCCCGACCCCTTACGGTCTGTCCGGCCGTATCGCGGCACTCTTCATCAACAGTAAACTCACGCCGCTCATCATGCTGAGTGTGTTGCTGCTGGGCCTCTTTGCGGTTGTCGTCACTCCCCGTGAGGAGGAGCCGCAGATCATCGTGCCGATGGCGGACGTCTGGCTGCCGTTCCCTGGGGCATCGGCCAAGGTCGTCGAAGAACAGCTCACCAAACCCTTCGAGCGGAAACTCTCTGAGATCAAGGGCGTGGAGTATCTCTACTCGATTTCACGACCAGGTGGCGCACTGATCATCGTCCGGTTCTATGTCGGCCAGCCGATGGAACAGAGCCTGGTTGATCTCTATGACAAGTTGATGTCGAACCAAGATCTCTTGCCGCCCGGTGCCGAGCCCTTTCTGGTCAAACCGAAGGACGTGAATGACGTGCCGATCGTCACGCTGACGCTCTCCAGCGAACAGTACGGGGAATTCGAGCTCCATCGTCTTGCCGAGCAGGTGCTAGAAGAGATCAAGAAAGTGTCGGGCACATCGGCCGGCTTCATCGTCGGCGGCCGGCCTCGTGAGCTGCGCATCCAAATCGATCCGACGAGGTTAAAGGCGTACGGACTCACACCGTTGCAAGTTGCAAACGTGGTACGCGCCGAAAATCAAGCATTATCGACGGGCCGCTTCGATAGCCGCAATCAAAGTTTCCTTGTGGAGACGGGCCGCTTCATACGATCACGCGAAGACCTAGAAAGTCTGGTGGTCGGTGTCAGCGAGCAGCGGCCGGTGTATCTCCGCCAAGTGGCAGAGGTGACAGACGGGCCTGCGGAAGCGACGAGTTATGTCTGGTTTGGCGTAGGCGCCGGAGGCGCCAGTGAAACGTCAAACGTGAAACGTGAAACGAGGGAGCCCACTTTTCACCTTTTACCTAGCACTTCTCACGAGAGCCAGGCCGTGACCGTCGCGATTGCCAAGCAGATTGGCACAAATGCCGTGACGGTTGCTGCGGACGTGATCCGCAAAGTCGAAGAAATGAAGGGCGTAACAATTCCATCGGACGTCCGTGTGACGGTCACCCGTGACTACGGAGAAACGGCACAAGAGAAAGCCAACGAACTGCTCTGGCATCTCCTCATCGCCGTTGTCGCGGTGGTGGTCTTTCTTGGAGTGGCATTGGGACCCCGACCGGCCCTCGTGGTGTCCATCGCGATTCCCCTGACGCTTGCGTTGACGCTGTTCACCTCGATGCTCATCGGCTACACGATCAACCGAGTGACGCTGTTTGCCCTCATCTTTTCGATCGGCATTCTCGTGGACGATGCCATCGTGGTGGTCGAAAATACGTATCGTCACCTGATGTTGCGCCTCAGGCCTCATCACGAAGCCTCCATCCAAGCGGTCGATGAAGTCGGGAATCCCACGATCTTAGCGACCTTCACGGTCATCGCCGCGCTCCTGCCGATGGCCTTCGTCTCCGGGCTGATGGGCCCTTATATGAGACCGATCCCGGTCAACGCCTCCATCGCGATGTTTTTTTCATTGCTGGTCGCCTTTGTCGTGATTCCTTGGTTCTGCCAGACTTGCTATCGTCCCGGTGTTTCCGTGTCGGGTGTCGACCATGAGGGCGACGAGAGCGGACTCACGGCTCGGATCTATCGGCGAGTCCTCTCTCCATTGCTGGGCCATCCGATCCTGGCGTATGCGTTTCTTGGGGGCATCGGACTGCTGCTCGTGGGATCGACCTTGTTGTTCTACAGCCGTCATGTCGTCGTGAAGATGCTTCCGTTCGACAACAAGAGTGAAATTCAGCTGGTTATCGACATGCCGGAAGGGACAACGCTCGAAGAGACTGCCCGCGTCACACAGGCCTTGGGACGCTATGTGAAGACGGTGCCCGAAGTGCGGGATTATCAGGCCTATGTCGGAACGGCCTCACCCTTTAACTTTAGCGGGCTGGTCCGCCACTATTATTTGCGGGAACAACCTCATGAGGCGGATATCCAGATCAATCTCGTCGCGAAGCACGAGCGGGACGCGCAGAGCCACGAGATCGCTCAGCGGATTCGCCCTCCGATTCAAGAGATCGCGAGACAGCATCGGGCGAACGTGAAAATTGTCGAAGTGCCGCCGGGGCCTCCTGTTCAATCAGTCCTGGTGGCGGAAGTCTACGGTCCTGACTACAACAGGCAGCTTGCTGTGGCTCGCGATATTCGAAAGCTGTTCGAATCCACCTCCGGAGTGGTCGATGTAGACGACTATATGGAGGCGGACCACGTGAAATACGTCTTCATGGTTGATCGGGCAAAGGCGGCTCTCGCCGGTATCCCTGCTGAAGAAATCGTGAATACGCTACGCATGGCGCTCCGGGGGGCGAAGGTCGGGCTGGTCCATATTCCGCAAGAGAAGAGTCCTGTTCAAATTGTACTTCGCCTCCCGCTGGCCGAACGGACGGGCCTGGAGCATCTCGGTGAGATCGGGCTCCGAACAAGGACTGGCGGGATTGTCCAATTGTCTGAGTTGCTCACAATTGAGCAAACAGTCCAAGACAAGGCGATTTATCACAAAAACCAAAAGCCAGTGGTCTATGTGGTTGCCGATGTCGGAGGTCCTGGAGCGGAGAAAGCTGAGAGCCCTGTCTATGGCGTGCTCGGGATAGGGAAAAAGCTGGAGGACTTCCGACCGGCAGAGGGATATCAGATCGAGCAATACTACGCGACACAGCCATGGTCGGAAGACAAGATCGCGATGAAATGGGATGGTGAGTGGCACATTACCTATGAAACATTTCGTGACATGGGCATCGCCTTTGCTGTGGCCATGCTATTGATCTACCTGCTGATCGTGGGACAGTTTCAATCGTTCATCACGCCATTGATCATCATGGCGCCGATTCCCCTGACACTGATCGGGATTCTGCCCGGGCATTGGCTGACCGGATCGTACTTCACCGCCACGTCCATGATCGGCTTCATTGCGCTCGCCGGCATCATCGTGCGGAACTCTATCCTCCTGGTCGACTTTATCCAGCTTCAAGAACGCGCGGGCATTTCCTTGTTAGAGGCTGTGATCAAGGCGGGCGCCATTCGTACACGGCCTATCCTCTTGACTGCTGCGGCATTGATGGTCGGCGCGTTCGTCATCATTCTCGATCCGATCTTCCAGGGGTTAGCCGTCTCGTTGCTGTTTGGTGTCGGAGCCTCGACACTCCTCACGCTTGTTGTGATTCCGGTCCTCTACTACCATCTGATGGGAAAGCCGGCCGGACCGAACCATGCTGATGGGAGAGAGGTGCAGGACAATCGAGATGTCATGCCTCAGCACGAACCTCCTCGGATAGTTCCTGCCTAATCGAGGAGCAGGAGGACACCACCCTGGAGATAGCCTGTCGGCTAGGGATTGACCCTGGTTAGTCTTAGAAACGTACTAGACGCGAGAGTTGTTTACCTTAAGGTGTCTGCTCGGCTCTTGTTCACCCGGGTCTTCAAGCCTAGAATTGCGCCTTCGCCATGCCACCCAAAAACAGCAAGAGCAAACACCAAGCGCCGCGTCTTCGTTCGAGAAAGGCCCGCACGTCTTCACGATCCAACGCAGCACATCAGAAGGAAGACTTCTTCGCCAAGGCCTTTCGGTTGAGTCCCCATCCGGTCGGCATCACGGAACTGGAAACCGGGCGCTGTCTTGAGATCAACGACGCCTGCTTACAACTCTATGGATTTCAGCGACACGAGGTGATCGGGAAAACCACGCTGATGTTGGGAATTTGGCCCGATCCTCAAGAACGAGCCAAGTTGATCGCTCGACTCCAGGCCGAAGGCTCGGTCCGAAATTACGACGTGTCGATGCGGACCAAAAGCGGGGCTGTGCGGCATTTTCTCATCTCAACCGACCTGATCGTGCTGAAGGGAAAACGGTGCTTGCTGACAGTGGGTACCGATGTCACCGCACGCAAGCAGGCGGAGGACGCGTTGCGCGAGAGCCGACAACAACTTTGCGCCATCGTGGAAGGAACTTCAGACGCGGTATTCGTCAAGGACTTGGAGGGGCGGTACCGTCTATTCAACGCGGCAGCCGCCGGCTTTGTCGGGAAGCATCCTGACGAAGTCCTGGGCAACGACGATACCTTGCTCTTTTCTCCTGAAGAAGCCAACGTATTGATGGAAGGCGATCGGCAGATCATGGCTGGGGGCCATACGGTCACGTATGAGGACCACCTCACGACCGCGGACCAGGAGCGGAGAATCTTCTTGGCCACCAAAGGCCCCTTGTTTGATGCGCAAGGCCGTGTGTCAGGACTCTTTGGGATCGCTCGCGACATTACCGACCGCAAGCGAGCAGAGGAGTTGTTACGTCAGCTCAACGAGACGCTTGAGCAACGCGTGACTGAACGCACGGCGGAATTGTGCACCGTGGAAGCGAGGCTGCAGCTCCTGTTGCACGCCACTCCGGTGGTGCTCTATGCCCGCCGAGCCTCCGGCGACTACGGCGCCACGTTTGTCAGCGCAAACGTCATGGAACAGCTCGGCCACCGCCCGTCTGACTTTACGGACCGCTCGGACTTTTGGGTGACCCATCTTCATCCCGACGATCGCTCATGGGTCGTCGCCAACCTTTCACACGTGTTTGAACACGGGCAGCATGTGCACGAATACCGGTTTCGCCACAAGGATGGAACGTATCGGTGGTTGCACGATGAGCTCCGTGTCGTCCGCGATCAGGACGACGTACCGGCTGAGCTCATCGGATTCCAGATGGATGTGACCAGGAGAAGGCAAGCCGAGGAAGAGGTACGTGTGCATCGGACGAAGTTGGAACGCCTGACGGCGAAATTGCTCGCCGCGCAAGAACTCGAACGACAACGTATCGCGCGTGATCTGCACGATGACGTGACACAACGGCTTGCGAGTCTCTCGGTCGATGCCGGAGCGCTCGAGCGCATGTGTCAATCCGAACCGATCTTGCTGCCGCACTGTCAGAATATTCGGGAGGCAGCCCAACAACTCGCCGATGATGTGCATAGCTTCGCCTATCGGTTGCACCCGTCGAGCCTGGTCCACCTGGGACTGGAGGCTGCGATACGTGACCATGTGGATGAATTTGCACAGCGCACAGGACTGTCCGTGAACTATGTGCCTCGCCATGTTCCCAAAGATCTGCCGGCCGATGTGGCGACCTGTCTCTATCGCGTCACTCAGGAAAGCCTGCAAAACGTGCTGAAGCATGCCGAGGCCTCAGCAGTCGCCGTGCGACTGTTTGGAACGTCCCATGGAGTCGGTGTCTGCATCCATGACAACGGGAAAGGTTTTGAGAGCGAGGGTGCCTCGACTCGCGGGCTTGGGCTCCTCAGCATGGAAGAGCGGGTTCGGTTGATGAATGGCACGTTCCATACGCGGACGGGCCTGGGCAACGGGACGGAAGTGCATGCCTGGGTGCCGCATCGCGATGCGGCACCGGAGCCCACTTCAGGACGCGGGTAGTCAAGGGAATGGTTGAGCAAGCAGAAACCCCAACGAGGGTGAGGTGATGCCGCGACCGCGAGTGCTGATAGCCGACGATCACAGTTTGATGCTGGCCGGGCTGTGTCGGCTTGTCGAAGAAACGTGCGAGGTTGTCGGCACCGTCGAAGACGGCCGGGCGCTGGTGGAAGCAGTTCAGCGTGTGGAACCCGACCTGATTCTTCTGGATATCAGCATGCCGCTGCTCAACGGGATCGATGCCGCCCGTCAGATCAAGAAGCTCTATCCCTCGGTCAAACTCATTTTTCTCACCATGCATACGAGCCCAAGCTATGTGACGGAGGCGTTTCATGTCGGGGCGAGCGGCTACCTGCTCAAGCGGTCGGCGCCCATGGAGTTGCCGATGGCGATCGATGTCGTCCTGAAAGGTCAGCATTATCTGACCCCCTCGATCACCAAGCCGGTCCTGTCGCAGAGATTGGAGTCAGAGGAGGCTCCGGAGCTGAAAGAAGCTGCGGTTGACCTCACTCCCAGGCAGCGCGAGGTGTTACAATTGATCGGCGAAGGCAAAGGCACGAAAGAAATCGCGGCATTGCTCCATGTCTCTGTGAAGACCGTCGAATTTCATAAGACCTGCCTCATGAAGCAATTGGCTCTTCATAAGACGTCCGAACTCATGCGCTACGCGATCACACAGGGTCTTGTGGGCGAGCAGCCCTGACCGCTCGTCTCTCATTTTCAACCACACGTTCCCCGTCCTTCCCGGTGTCCCACGCCTCTGTTGTCCGGTCTGTCTCACCTGTCATGTCACGAATGGATCGTGACGCAGACGGTGCACACACTGAACTAGCTGCTGGTAATTCTGGCGTCAAAACCTCTGTAAATACCTAGTTCAGATCAGCTGGGTAGTTCTCTAGTATGCCGTGTGATGCTGATTCACTCCTCTGACAGACCAGTTGACGATTCATGTCTCACCCGTGCCAACTATAGATTGACGCAGGACCGCATCCTTCCTCCAGCTCTGATCGGCTCAATCCGCGCGCTGCTGTATCGAAATCGATTCACCTGTATCGTATCGAATTCGATACAAGAGCCTCTTGCCAACTGGTTCGCAAGAGCAGAACGGGCTGCATTTTCGGCACCGGACGCGACGAGGCGGTTGGTGCAGTAGTTGCACGCCTTTTTACAACATGAACGCCAATGATCCGGATGTGTTGGAGGAAACGGTGTGGGTCAAATAGAAGAAATGCTCGGAACAAGTGCTGCCATTCGTACTGTCTTCAGCGTAATCCACAAGGTGGCGAAAACTGATCTGCCGGTGTTGGTGACGGGTGAAACGGGCACAGGCAAAGAACTGACGGCTCAAGCCATCCATGACCGAAGCCTTCGGAAACGCGGTGCGTTTGTACCGATCAATTGTGGGGCCATCCCGGAAACGTTATTGGAGTCCGAGCTGTTCGGCCATGAACGAGGAGCTTTTACCGGAGCGGTGCAACAAAAGAAGGGACGGTTGGAGGCTGCGAGCGGAGGGACGGTATTTCTCGATGAAGTCGGTGAGCTGCTGCTCTCGCTTCAAGTCAAGCTCCTTCGTTTTTTGCAGAAGGGAACATGTGAACGGGTCGGCAGTCAGGAGACCCTCCACGTGGATGCGCGCGTCATAGCCGCCACGAATCTCGACTTAAAAGAGTCGATCGACAAGAACCTGTTTCGTGAGGATCTCTATTACCGGCTGGGAGTCCTGCATATTCATCTTCCCCCGCTGCGCGACCGCGGGGAAGATACGTTACTGATGGCCATGAGCTTTCTGAAGCAAGCGGCTGCTTCCCAGCGCAAGTCGATCCGAGGTTATACCTCGGAAGCGCTCAACGCGATTCGTACCTATCCCTGGCCTGGAAATGTGCGAGAGCTCAGCAATCGAATCCGGCGCGCGGTCGTTATGGCGGAGGGGCCTGAGATTACGCCGCATGACCTGGATTTGACCGGCGAGGCCCTTTGCGGGACAGATTCGTTAGATTCCTTGAGAGCCGCTCACCGTCGAATCGAAGTCGAATTGATCGTGAAGGCCATGAGCCTGCATCAAGGAAATTTGACCCGCGTGGCACGCGAACTTCAAGTGAGTCGAACAACGTTATACCGAAAGCTTCGGGCCTACAATCTGGGGGATCACCTGTCTTTCACCGAGGGTGGTTGTTCCGTCGCCCCTGCCAATTGAACCATTCCATGGGCCGGCCCCGACCATCTACCAAACGCATGTAAGCATCGTGGCGTGACTGGCAATCTTTGCGTCACAAACTGGGTGAAGTCCTAGTTTCTCTCGTTGCCGTTCTCCTTTAGAGTGATGCTCCGAAATGGAACGAAAAAGGGAGGTGACGTATGGTTACGACCGTGCTCGTTGATCGGGTCAGAACCACGTTGGAGCACCTAGGTGCACACTCCTCTCTTGACGAGGTGATGGACCTCTGTCCGGAGTTGACCTGGAATCAAGTCTTCCTGGCCATCGATCACTTAAGCCGGACAGGGACGGTCCGAGTGACGGTCGGTGCCGACAGGACCTACAGAGTCCAGACCGTTCACCCGACGGGTGGGTGAGGGTCTGCCCAGTTCGCCTGATGGCCCACGGGCGTACCATCAAGAACCGAGCGTCTCCGAATCCTGCATCAGCGAGCACGACGGTAGGTAGATGGACGGATACCGAGGTGGAGGAGTCCGATGGATAACTCGATTTGTCCTCCAAAGGAGAACGATGTCATACACCGAAAGACAAAGCTGGAGTGACGGTAGATCCACACAGAGGAGTCCAGAGCCTTCGGCCCGTCGGAACAATCCCGCCGGCGAGAGTCTGCGAGCATGGTCGGCTCATCGATGACATCCTGACCAGGAGCGGTGCGTTGACCGGCACGGTGCGCTGTGTTGACTGTAGCGCCGTGATTGACGATCCGCATTGCAGCCAGAAATAACCTATCCTGTCGCCTTCTGCGACAGTAGGATTTTTCTCCCTGTCGCGAGTTTCCCCTCATATTCAATCCATCTTCACGGCAGCTGTTGTCCAACTCATGAATTTTCCAATCGAAAGTCGTTATCGCTCATTTCGTTTACTCACCGGCTCCTTCTTTGCACCACCTCGATCCGCGGAAGCATGGAATGCATGCATGGCATTATCCACAGACATACAACCGCACAGCCGAGGTGCAAGGCTCTCCATTGCTCTTGTCCTCATGACAGTATTCTGTGGGGCCTTTGGCGAAACTGTTGCTGCGGAAGAGTCTGAAACAAACGTTCCTCACCTCAAGCTCAGCCTGCGCGATGCCATTCAAGCCGCCGTCGACAACAACGTCAACGTGCGGTTGCTGAAAGAACGTATCGCGGCGGCCCAGGCCCAGGCCAATACGAGCCTGGGCGCCCTTCTTCCGAACGTCGGTGGGTACCTCAATGGGAGAAATCAAACTGTCAATCTTGCCGCCTTTGGCCTCCCTGCTGAGCGGCTTGCTGGCTTCGGCCTCACCCGCAGCGTCACCGATCCGTTCGAGGTCTACGACGCGCGCGCCACGCTAGTGCAGAACATTTTCAGTCTCAGCCTCATTCAGCG
>DCZN01000080.1:73581-84980 GCA_002331625.1 Nitrospira sp. UBA2083
CGGGCGGACGAGGCGGTGAAGGCCCGGCAGGCCGACATCGAACTGGCCCAACAATTGTTCAAATTGGCTAAAGACCGGAAGGCGGCGGGCATCGCAACGGGACTCGATGTGACGAGAGAAGAGGTCCAGCTGGAAAACGATCGACAGCGCTTCCTGGTTGCTCAGAACGAGCAAGAGAGTGCGCGACTCAATCTGATTCGTGCTCTCGGCATCGCGTTCGATGTGCGGTTGATACTGACCGATGAATTGAAATTCACCCCTTCCGCACCATTGCGTACTGAAGAAGCGTTGATAGCCGCGCAGGAACAGCGTTTGGAGTTGAGAGCTCAAGAAACCCGCCAGAGACTGGCGGCGCTCAGTCTCAGCTCCGTCACCAGTGAGCGGATACCGTCGCTTTCGTTGAACGGTGACTATGGTTGGATCGGGTTGAAGCCGGAGGATGCGTTGGCCACCCGTTCGATCGGACTGACCTTTTCCATCCCGATCTTCGACGGAGGCCAGCGAGAAGGCCGGATCTCTGAATCCCGTAGCCGAGTCAGACAGGAATCGATTCGCATGAAGGACGTGTCCGATCAAGTGACGTTGGAGGTGCGGAACGCCCTGCTCACGCTGGAGTCGTCCACACAACAAGTTGCCGTCGCCGAGAAGGGGATGGAGTTGGCGCTCAAAGAGTTGACCTTTGCGCGTGACCGCTTTACGGCTGGATTGACGACAAACATCGAAGTGACGAATGCTCAAACATCGGTGGCACGGGCACGAGACAATCAGATCGAAGCGCTGTTCCGGTTCAATGCCTCACGCATCAATCTGGCTCGGGCTAAGGGGGAGATCGAGAAGTTCTTTTGAGCTGAGACACGATCGATGACGACGACACGAAACCAGATCATGCTTGGCGCGCTTGTTCTAGCCATCGGAGGCGGCGGCTATGTGGCGCTCGACCGGTGGGTTCTGAACCACGGATTGCCGGACGGCTTGATCCAGGCGAACGGCCGGATCGAGGGCGATCATGTAACCGTGGCGAGCAAATTTCCTGGTCGTATCAAAGAACTGCTCGTGCGGGAGGGAGCGACGGTGACGGTTGGCCAGGTGGTGATCAGACTTGATGATGTTCAGAGGAGAGCCAAAGTCGATCAGGCGAAGCACGCGGCAGAGGCCCTCGAGGCTCAGGTGCAGGCAGCTCATATGAACCTGGCCGTCCTCAACCTGGATGTACCACTCGCGATCGAACGGGCGGATGCGCAAGTCGCGCGCGCCAGAGCCATGCTCGATAGGGCTGTCGAGGTCGAGAAAGAGGCACGGAGCGACGCACAGAGGTTCCAGGAATTGGCGGCCAAAGATGAAGCGTCTCTGCAGCAGCGGGATCAGGCTGAGATGAAATGGCAAGTAGCAAAAAAGGATATCTCGGCAGCCAGGTCCGGTCTAGCTCAGGCGGAAAAGGAGCTGAGCCAAGCCGAATTGGGGTGGAAACGTATTCGCGCCAAGGAATCTGAGGTGGCGGCCTTGGAACGTCAGCGCGACCAGGCCTATGCAGTCCTCGATGAAGCTGAGAGCGTGCTGAAGGATTTCACGATCACGGCTCCCACGAACGGGACAGTGACCACACGCATGGTCGATGTGGGGGAAGTGATCGTAGACGGCACCCCGCTCCTCGAACTGGTCGATCTGGATCATCTCTATCTCAAGGTCTATGTGCCGGAAGTGCGGATCGGAAAATTGCGGCTCGATCTACCGGCCCGCATCTTCACCGATGCCTTTCCGGAGCAACCGTTCGACGCGACAGTGCGCTATATCGCGTCCAAGGCGGAGTTCACGCCGAAGGAAGTCCAGACGCCTGACGAGCGAGTGAAACTGATCTATGCCGTGAAACTCTATTTGAAAGAGAACCCGGATCATCGGCTGACGCCGGGATTACCGGCTGATGCGGTTATTCGGTGGAAAGAGGATGTCGCCTGGGCGAAGCCACGTTCGTAATTGCCGGCGGTCTGTGTTCAGTGAATCCGAAATGCCGAAAGCCGAGGGCGGAGATGCAGTAAGGGGTACGGATGAGGGAGCTATGACGTATTCGCTGCTCCGCTTTGGTCATTTGATCGGTCTTGTGCTCATCGGAGTCTTCGTGTCCGATCTGCGCTCCCGTCAAGTGCGTGATCTGAGGCTCTTTGCGGAAGCGATCCGCCATGTCGGCCTGTTCTATGACGGATTGGTTGTGCCTGGTGCCATCCTGCTCCTTCTCACCGGAGCCTGGCTGACCTGGATGGTCTGGGGTGGCTGGAATTTCCTCAACATTCCCTGGTTGGCAGGGATGATCGGGTTGTTCGCATTCGAGTTTGTCGAGGGGAATACTGTCACCCGCCTCTATTTCATGAGAGTGCGCCGGCTCACGAAAGTCTCGTTGGAGCAAGGAGGAGTGACGCCGGAGTTGGAGCGAGCCAGACACCAACACCTCCCAACATTCACTCATTTTCTCGATATCCCCATTTTATTGGTCATCGTCTCTTTGGGAGCGCTGAGGCCCGATACCTGGAGCCAATTTGCAGTTGGCACAGGGCTGGCTGTCGTGACGGCCACATTGCTGACCGTCACACTTCCACGACTCTATCCATGGGTTCCTCCTGTGCTGGCGTCACAGCGAAAGGCAATATGACCACGACTGCCAGATACGACAATGGAGAGGCGGCATCGGTCGTTCTAGAACAGCCTATTGTTCGGGTGTCCGGTTTCGTGAAGCGCTACAAGAAGCATGTGGCCGTACAAGGCGTTGATGTTGCAATTCGCAAAGGTGAGATCTATGGCTTGATCGGTCCGGATGGAGCCGGCAAGAGTAGCCTCATGAAGGCGATTGCCGGTGTGCTGACCTATGATGAAGGAACAGTAGAGGTCTTTGGAACAGTAGTTGATTCGGAACGAGCTGCGGAGCGAGTGAAGCAGCGAATCGGATTCTTGCCGCAAGGACTTGGTCTGAATCTCTACCCCGATCTGTCGGTCGAAGAGAACATCGATTTTTTTGCGCGGCTTAGGTTGGTACCGGAGCAGGAGTTACTCGAACGAAAAGCAAGGCTTCTGGCCATGACTCGTCTTGAAAAGTTCCGCAATCGGGCGATGAAGAATCTGTCCGGCGGCATGAAGCAAAAGCTTGGGCTGATCTGCACGCTCATTCACGAACCGGAACTGGCGATCCTGGATGAACCAACCACCGGTGTAGATCCCGTCTCGCGCCGGGATTTCTGGTCGATCCTGGCCGAGCTGCTGCAAGAGAAAGGGATGACTGCTCTGGTCTCTACGGCCTACATGGACGAGGCCGCCCGGTTTCACAGGCTCTCGTTCCTCTCGAATGGAAAGGTGCTGGTCTCTGGGACTCCTACGGAAGTCCAAGCACTAGTGCCCGGATCGATGGTGACCTTTGAAGCCAGTCCGCAGCTGGAGGCAATCACACGACTCAAGCAGACGTTCCAACAAGTCGAAGCGTTAGGTCCCAGGCTCCATGTGTTTACAAAAGACCTCGACCCTGCTCAGGCCGTGCAGCACATCGAGGCAAGCCTCGGCGACATCAAGCCTGATCAGGTGCGGGTGGACGACCCCGAATTGGAGGATGTCTTCGTCTCCCTCCTGCTTCAACAGGCTGAGAACCGACAGGTATCGGCAATTCCCTCTGCAGCGAAACCGACGGACAATCACGGGCTCGCGATCGAGGCTCGCCAACTCGTGCGCGACTTCGGCCCGTTCCGGGCCGTCGATCATGTAAGCTTTCAAGTCAAGCAAGGTGAAATCTTCGGCCTGTTGGGCGCCAACGGAGCAGGCAAGACCACCGTGATCAAAATGCTGAACGGCATCTTGCCGCCGACTGGCGGCGAAGGATGGGTGGCAGGGGCGGATATGAAGACCGCGGGCGGGACCATCAAGGAACGGATCGGTTATATGTCGCAAGCCTTCTCCCTCTATCTCGATCTGACCGTCGTCGAAAACATTCGTCTGTTTGCGGGGATCTATGGACTGGACGGGAGAGCGACAGATCAGCGGCTGAATTGGGTCATGTCGATGGCCGGCTTGAAGGGATATGAATCGAACTTGACCGGCCGATTGCCGATGGGTGTTCGTCAGCGGTTGGCCCTCGGTTGCGCCCTCGTGCACCAGCCGCGAGTGTTGTTCCTCGATGAACCCACTTCCGGCGTCGATCCGATCGGCCGTCGGCATTTCTGGGACATCCTGTCGAAGCTGGCGCGAGAGGAAGGAGTCGCGATCCTTGTCACGACCCATTACATGAGCGAAGCCGAACACTGCGACCAGCTTGCCCTCATGTATGCGGGCCGGATCGTGGCGGAAGGGTCTCCGGGCGACATGAAGCAGGGCGTGGAGAAAGAGGCCGGCCATCTCTTCGAAGTCGTCGCCGATGACCCAGGCAAGGCTCTGTTGGAATTACGACGGGCGGGCTTTGCCGGGGCTGCCCTCTATGGGACGCGGATCCATCTCTTTTGTCGAGACCCGGTACGTGACAAAGACTGTGCGTGTGGGGTGCTGGAGTCCAGCGGTGTGAAAGTTCGATCAGCCAGTATGCGGCCTCTAAGCTTGGAAGACGTGTTCGTGTACAAAGTCATGGCCTTGGAGCGGCAGGACCGAGCGACGACACAAGAGGCGGCAGCGTGAATCTCCGGCGCATCGCAGCGGTGGCCTCAAAAGAATGGCGCGAGACCGTTAGAGACCGGATGTTCTTCTTGCTGGCCTTTTTGCTGCCGATTCTCTGGATGCTCGTCTTCGGCTACGGTCTGGTGCTCGACGTTGAGAACATCCCTTATGCAGCCTTGGACCGGGATCAGAGCGCGCTCAGCCGCGACTATCTGTATCGCTTTCAGCAGTCGCGGTATTTTGATTTCAAAGGAGCATTGACGGACGAACGGGAGGCTGACCCGCTGCTCGCCTCAGGGCGCATCCGGGCCGCGATCATCATTCCCGAGAAATTTCAGGAACGGCTGAACGCCGGACAGACGGTCGGAGTTCAAACGCTGATCGACGGAATATTCCCGCTCCGGACGGACATTACGAAAGGCTATGTGATTGCCATCAACAGCGCCTTCAATGAAGAGCGGCTCGTCGACTACATCTCCCGCCGGATCGGAATTTCCCGTACACAGGCCGAGTACCGGGCGCAGCCTATTAAGCTCGAGGTGCGTTATCTCTACAACGAAGAGGTTCGGAGCAGTTGGTCCATAGTGCCCGCGCTCGTGATGTTTACCTTGATGCTGTCGTGTCCCTTGCTGACCGCGCTGGGGATCGTCAGAGAGAAAGAGACCGGCTCCATCTACAACATTTACAGCTCGACGGTGACCAAGATCGAATTTCTCTTCGGCAAGCTGCTTCCTTATGTGCTGATTTCCTCGATGAATGCCGTGGTCCTCTGGATCATGGCGACCCTATGGTTCGGCGTACCGTTCAAAGGCAACCTCCTGTTCTTTCTCGTGGCCTCGTTGGTGTTCGTGCTCAGCAGCACCGGCGTCGGCTTGCTCGTGTCGCTGCTGGTCCGTACGCAGATCGCCGCCCTGCTCATCACGATCATTATCGCGATGGTTCCGACCATCCTGTTCTCCGGGCTCATCGTCCCGGTCTCCTCCCTGAGCCCAGGCTCCCAGTTCCAGGCCCACCTGTTTCCAGGCATGTACTACACCAACATCGTGCGCGGGACCTTTCTGAAGGGCATAGGGCTCGAGGTGTTATGGACGGACGTCCTCGCCCTGGCACTGTACGCCGTCATCCTGCGACTCGTGGGGTACCGACTTTTTACGAAGAGGCCTCGATGATGAACGCTGTGTCAGGACTCGGTTCGCAACGCGCCGTCATTTGGTGGCATCGGTTGGTGGTCATGACCCGAAAGGAGATGCTGCAGTTGTTTCGCGACGTCCCGATCGTCGCCTTTCTCGTCTACTCCTTCACCCTGGCGATCTACATCACAGGTAACGGGATCCGATCACAACTGCATGATGCCAGCCTGCTGGTTCATGATGCCGATCACAGCGTCTCTTCGCGTGAGCTCATTCATCGGTTCCAGGCTCCTTTCTTCCGGCTGAACGGCGAGGTCGCCGATTCACGGGAAGGTCTTCGCCGGCTGGATCGGGGGACCGCCGTCGCGCTCCTGGAGATTCCTCCCCGGTTTCACGAGCAACTCGTGACGGGCGAACCCACGGCCGTGCAACTGCTGGTGGACACGACCAACTCAGCAAACGGGCTTTCTGCCGCGAGCTATGCAGCCCGGATTGTTGCACGATTCGGGCAGGAAACTGTGCTCAATAGGGTCGGGAGAGCTGAGGAATCGTCAGATGGCCTGCCTCTCATCCTGAGCGAGCACCGAGTGTGGTACAACCCCGACCAGAATGAGGCCTGGTTCGAGTGCATCTCACACCTCCTCCGTCAGATTACGATCTTCGCGCTTCTGCTTCCTGCAGCAGCCCTGGTGCGGGAAAAAGAGCGAGGCACGGTGGAGCAACTCTTAGTCTCGCCGTTGACGCCGTTTCAGATCATGATTTCCAAGGTTCTTGCGATGACGGTGGTGATTCTCGGCGCTACGGCGGTCGGCCTGTTCGGAATCATGCAACCGGTGTTTGGGGTGCCGATTAAAGGAAGCATCTGGTTATTTTTTACCCTTACGGCTCTATTCGTCGTCACCACTGCCTGTATGGGGTTGGCTGCCGCGACGCTTGCGAGAAATCAAGGACAGGTGGGGATGATGACGCTGCTGGTGGCCGCTCCAATGCTCATGCTGTCGGGTATCACGGCGCCGATGGAGGCCATGCCCGTATGGGTTCGCTATCTCATGGCGCTGTCTCCCTTGCGCTATTACATCGAAATTGCAAACGGCATTCTGTTGAAAGGTGCCGGCATGAACATTCTCTGGGATTCTGTGCTCGCGATGGTGGCGCTTGGAGCGGCATTGTTCGGCTTCGGCATGTGGCGGTTCCGGAGGCAGTTCGCCTAGGGAAAATACAGGGTGATGCCATGGACTGGCGGCAGGTGATCGATACGGACCTGCTCAGTCCGGGTGATTTCCGTGAACCAGGACAGGACCAAGCCATTCCCTCCCCTTGAGATCGGATGAAGGCACGCTCCGTCGTGGTGTCGGTGCGATACCCTGCATGATGGAGCAACGTAGAGAGACGAACAGTGGCCTACCACCATCACTTTTCGTTTATCAGATTACGCAGCATCGTATCACCCACCGAGCGCGGTGGGTGATCAGGATGGCACACGTTCATGTTCTGCAACGTCGCGTGGTCTGTGAAGAGTTTGGGTCCTGCAGCATCGTTTCACAATCGGCTTGCCGTCGGGCTGATGGCTCAGCAGGAATGGTCCCAGTCCGCAACAGTGGTTGCGACTAGATTGTCCTGATAGTCCACAGCAATGCAGTTGTCCGGCTAGCCACGACGCGGCTTCTCTTCATAAACAACTAACCGGCGCTCTCTTTCTGAGGATCTCGTCTCCGATGTGGCGTGGTACGCAACCTGCTCTATGAGTCATCCGCAAGGTTCACCCGTATTTCAGAGGGAGGGGCTATGCTGCCAAATCCCACGATTGATCGTGAAGCCCTCGAAATCGTCGGCTATTCACAGGGCGCGGTCGTCAGGCCGCTGTGAAATCCGAACAAAAGTAAGGAGGGGTATCGATGACCATGGACCTCCCTATCAATCAAGCCCGAATAGAGCAGGTCCTATCTGCGCTCCAGCGACAGGGTACTCGTTGCAAAGTGGAAGAGGTCGCAGGGTTCTGTCCGGAGCTGACCAAAGATGAAGTCTTTCTGGTGATCGACTACCTCACCAAGACCGGTCAGGTGTGCCTGACATTGGATGCCAACCGGACATACTGGGTCAAGGCGTGACCCGAGTTCTTCATGAGCGTTTCTGCTGCAACAAGCCTGGCCTATGGTGTTCTCACGGCTAGAATCGCCCTCGGCTGAAGTTCGGCGAGGGAATCTCTTTTCGACCGTCCATCAAGAATGTTTACTGATCAGCAAGTTGAGCAGTGGATCTGCCGGGCTGTCCTTGCTCGACCTTGACCGCACCCTTGCCTCGATAGAGGTGGCAGCGACCTAGGGATTTGACCAGGTTACTCGTGATAATTTGCCTGGTTGGTCGTTCTGGTCTGATCTGGCCTGAATTGGACATATCCTGCCCTTGCCAGGCATTTGCCTAGGAAACTAGAATTGAACGGCCTTGCCCAAGTCTCCATGAGTTCAATCCTGTGTGGCATGTGTCTAGCGTCACGTGCAGGTACGGCGGTCATCACTGTCTCGCACTCGGCTCATTGTTCTGAGGAGGAGATGAATCCGTGAGCACATCGTCAGGCGGCTGGATCATTGCAGCAGCAGCAGCAGCAGTCTTCGCTCTCGACGTCGTCCTCCCCCTCGGTGTCGCAGTGCCGATGCTGTACGTGATCCCGGTTCTCCTCACCTGGTTGGTGCCAGGTTCGCGAATAACCACTGTCATGGCAGGCTGTTCCGTTGCCCTGACATGCCTGGGCATAATCTTTTCTCCCGGTGAGTTCACTATGGCGGATGCGGCAGATCGGGCCTTTGCCACGATATTGCTGCTTGTCGTCGCCGGCCTCTTGGTTAGTCAAAAACAATCGGCCAGACAGATTGCCGTGATCCAACAGGCGAGGGATGAGAGCGAGGAGCGGTTGCGTCTGTTCATCACCTATGCGCCGGCAGCACTCGCCATGTTCGACCGCGATATGCGCTATCTTGCCCTGAGCCGGCGGTGGATGACGGATTATCGGACCCCAATAGATGTGATCGGCCGGTCGCACTACGACGTGTTTCCCGATGTTCCTGAACGGTGGAAAGCGGCACACCGCCGTGGATTGGCCGGTGACATTGTGCGGGTAGAAGAAGATCGATTCGTGCGAGCGACCGGTGCCGAGCAGTGGCTTCACTGGGAAGTTCGACCTTGGCGAGTGAACGACGATCAGGTAGGCGGCATCGTCATTTTTACAGAGGATATCACTCAGCGCAAACGAGATGAAGAAGAACTGCGCCGGCAGCGAGCAAGACAGGAAGACCTGGCCGCGAAATTGCTCATGGCTCAAGAGACTGAACGGCGGAGGCTTGCGCAGGATCTGCACGACGATATCACGCAGCGCGTCGCCGCGGTGGCGATCGATCTGCAGAGCATCCGAGCGGTCTCGCCAGGATCCGAGGCATCGTTGATCGCTCAGGTTCATCGGTCAGGCAAGATGGCGGAGCAGATTGCAACGGATCTGCAGCATCTCTCGCATCGGTTGCATCCCTCCCTGCTCGAACACGTCGGATTGGAAGCGGCGGTCCAGGAGCATGCGGAGGAATTCGAAGGAAGAACGGGGTTGAAGACGCAAGTCGTGGTGCGCAACCTACCAGCCGTCCTTTCCCTTGCCCGAGCCACCTGTCTGTATCGGGTATTGCAGGAAAGTCTTCAGAACGTCCGCAAACATGCCAATGCAACCCATGTTTTGGTTCGGCTCTTGGGCACGAAGGGGGGGGCCGGGCTCTGTATCCATGATGACGGACGCGGGTTTGACTATGTGCAGCAGACGTCAAATGGACGGAAAGGGCTCGGTCTCATCAGCATGGAAGAACGCGTGGAAGCGCTGCAGGGCACGTTTCGCATCAAGACAAGACCAGGCGACGGCACGGAGGTGCATGTCTGGATGCCCATGGACCGGCATGAGGTCACAACGATGGGAAGCGTGGGAGCATGAGTCAGGTGCGCAAGCCACACGTGCTGATGGCCGACGACCATTCGATTCTCCTGGCCGGGGTACGCAAGCTGATCGAAGAGCACTGTGAAGTCGTGGGAACCGTGGAGGATGGTCGGGCGTTACTCGAAGCGGCTGGTCGACTCAAACCAGATCTCATTCTCCTCGATATTTCCATGCCGCTGTTGAACGGTCTGGAGGCCGCACGCCAACTCAAGAAAGCCCTGCCCGAGGCGAAACTGCTCTTTCTGACGATGCATGCGAGTTCCCGCTATGCCACCGAAGCGTTCAGAGTGGGCGCCCATGGGTTTCTGCTGAAACAGTCGGCCGCGTCGGAATTGCCTCAGGCAATCGACGCCGTCCTGAAGGGGAATCACTACCTCACGCCTTCTCTCGCCAAGCCGATGATCGACCAAGCGCTGAAATTGGAAAAGACCCCGACCGTCAAGGAGGCGGTAAAAGAATTGACGCCCCGTCAACGGGAGATCTTACAACTCATCGGGGAAGGCAAGGGGACCAAAGAGATTGCCACCCTGCTGAACCTGTCCGTGAAGACCGTGCAATTCCATAAGACCTGTCTCATGCAGGAGTTGAATATCCACACCACGGCGGCGTTGATGCGCTACGCCATCACGCAAGGCTTCGCCAGCGCAGAATTGTAGTGGTTCTGTCCCCTTCTCGATAGTCTCTTCCGCTCACTGACCTCATCATTGGAACGGCGTACCAGCCATTCGTTGATTCCCCAAGGACCGGCGAAAAGGAATCTGTTCAATTGAGCTGGGTCGCAGGTAACTTTCATCCTATGGTCAGGGCGAATGCCTAGTAGGCGCAGTGCGGTCGTCGTTTTAGAGTGACGCAGTGGTATGAGTTTCACCACTCATCACATCCAGATTGACCAGATGCCGTCTGCGCTTCAACAACTAGGGACATGGTGTCGAGAGGAGGAAGTCGCAGGGTTGTGTCCGGACCTGACGGAAGACCAAGTCTTTCTGGCCAGCGGCTCCTTAACCCGAAGCAGTCGGGTATGCCTGATGTTGGATATCAACCATAGGTACTGGGTCACGGCGTAGGCCGGTGGGGCGGATTCACGTGAGAGTGAATCGTTGCCACAACCGAGTTCGTTCTAACGCTGTCCTGATGCCGTGTGAATTGTGGACAGGCGAGGGGTGTGGGATGACGAGCGCAAGGCGAATAGCTGTCCCTCGGAGAAGGAGAACCATCATGCATGTCAAGGGATTCATTCTCGAGGACGACCAGGGAAGGGAATTTGTGTTGGGGTGTGAGCGGCCTTATACCCAGATTGGGCAGAAGTTCTTCCTCCGAGGCTGGCAGCGGCGACGATTGGTTCCACTGCAATATTCGGAACGGGAACTTCGTGAAATCGTTGGAGGCATCCTCATCACACTCGAGGAACTCTTTGAGACTCTCCCACGATTTTCTGGAAAGAGAGACCACGATGTCTCCATCGGTCTTGTCAATTCACTAAATGGCAGAGGGCACATGTAGGCCCTGCGCTGCCCGTGCTGCTTCCGGGTTACAAAGTGGAAGGAAGCCTCCACTGGTTGCTGGGAGATGAAGCATTCAAGCACGACGTGCTGGTTGTGCATGGAGTGGACACGAGAGCTTATCGGTGACGGACTAGTCGATAGCAGGGCAAATCCTAACGAGACAGCACCAATTGTGCCACATAC
>DCZN01000080.1:85162-107560 GCA_002331625.1 Nitrospira sp. UBA2083
GATTGGGTTCGGGTGCATCGATCAGTGACCTGAGCATCCCGAAGGGGCGGAGTGCCGGCTTTCTACGGACACTAGCCTCATGACGCTCAAGGTGGCGCTCAGGGGAGGGTGGATCCAATTTCCACTCAGCCTGAACCTCGATCTCAACATCGGGGGCTTTCTGAACTGCCCGCAGGTTAATCTGGGTCCCTTAGCGGAATTCAAACCCCGTGGGTTTTCAGTCTCGAAACGTATTTGTCAACAAACTCGTAGTCGACCCTCGTGATCGATTGTACCGCACAGAACCCGTAACAACCTTCTTGCAATCTGCACAGCTGTTTGAAATATGTTCGCGGCACTTGTTGCGTTTTCCCACACATACCCCATAAAGCTGCAGCATTTCTCCCCAAGACAGAAGGGCACACGCATCGGGCTAGTGAGCATCTTTCAATACTTAGGATACCCGTCCACGGACTGTGAAGGGGCATGACCGATGCATGACCTGGTGCACGAAGGTAAAACGAGAAGAGAAATTACGTGAAGGGACAACTCATGACCGGCACCAGTGTAGCGACTCCAACACGGAGCATCGCGATCATCAGTGGTCAGTATCTCGTCTGTCTTGGATTGCGGAATATTCTCGAGGGCAGCAAGACCGGTCACGTCGTGAAGTTGCACCAGAGGATCACGCCCGACCTCTTCCTCGCTGAGAGACGCCCAGATGTGTTTGTGCTCGATCTGGAGACCGACCGAGACGCCATCAGCACGATCCGCCATATTCAGGAATCGGCTCCGCACAGCAAGATTGTGTTGTTGAGTGGCGTCGAAGACCAGCAACGGTTGTACGAAGCCTTTGCATGCGGCGTCGATGGCGTGGTGCTCAATATTCAACCGCCTGGAGTTATGCTGGCGACGATCGAGGCGCTGTATCCCCCTGCTCAGAACCATATGGATGTCGAATGCAATGGAGCGGTCAAGGAAGATCTCAAGAAGGTGCCCCAGCAGGAGGTCAAATTTGAAACACTGCCGCATTCCTGGCCCGATGCCGTGACCCAGCGAGAGCGGGAGGTCATCCGCTTAGTCCGTCAGGGGCTCTCGAACAAAGAGATCGCCGACCGACTCTGTATTGCCGACAGTACCGTCCGTCATCATCTGACCAACATTTTCGACAAGGTCGGTGTAGCCAATCGGCAGAAACTCCTGGTTCACGCGCATCAGTTCTACTACGCCAATTTTTGATCGTGCCATGGCCAGAACAGGCACCACGGGGTGAGTTAGAACATGAAATTGCTGAACCCACACATATGTATTTCTGTTGAGTGGGTCCCGACCACGACAGACGCGAGTTGCGTATGACGAAGGCCCAGTGATGCGGGAGAGGGCAGTCGTCGGTTGTGTGTGGCACATGAGTCATTCCTCGGCATGGAAAGAAAAGAGGTCGGAAGCCGAGGTGCGGAGGAAGAATAAGAGCGCCGTGAAATGGATAGACATCATGAGGGAAGGTGCGGCCGGCACAGGAAGAGTTCCCCCTCATCCACCCTGGAGGGGAAGATCCGGAATTTAAGACAAACCATCATAAGGAGGAGGTTGTTATGGCGATCATCATCGGCACACCTTTGAATAACACGCTGAACGGCACCGCGGGAGCCGATTGGGTGTTTGCGCTGGAGGGGAATGATACAGTCAGCACCGGCGACGGCAATGACATTCTGTTGGGTGAGGCCGGCGACGACCGACTCTTCGGCGGCAATGGCAATGATACGCTGATTGGCGGGGACGGGGCCGACCTGCTGAACGGTGGAACCGGGGCCGACATCATGTACGGCGGCAACGGGAACGATTTCTATGTGGTGGACCACGTGGGCGATGTGACGACAGAGGCCGTGAACACGGCGCTGGGTGGGGTGGACACCGTGCAGTCATCCATTACCCATACTCTTGGGTTCGGGCTCGAGGACCTCACCCTGACGGGCACAGCTGCCATCGGTGGCACAGGCAATGGGAACAACAACGTCCTTACCGGCAACGGCTTCAATAACGTGCTCACGGGCCTGGATGGCAACGACACCCTCAACGGCCTGAGTGGCAATGATCAGCTCAATGGCGGCAATGGCAATGACCAGCTCAACGGCGGTGACCAAAACGATACGATGTTCGGCGCCAGCGGAAACGACCAGCTCAACGGGGGCAACGGCAATGACTTCCTGGACGGTGGGGCCGGAAACGACACCGCCTCCTATGCCACGGCGACATCCGGCATCGTTGTCAACCTCACTCTGAGCACACAGAACACGGGGGTGGCCGGTATCGACACGCTTGTGGGTATTGAGAACCTCACCGGCTCGAACTTCGACGACCGCCTCACCGGTAATGGCGCCAATAACGTGCTGACCGGTGGGATCGGCAGGGACTTCTTGACCAGCGGTGGCTTGTTCGATCACGACATATTTGATTACAATTCTACGAGCGAAAGCCAACCTGGTTTTTTGTTGAAGAGGGATGTCATCACTGATTTTAGAGGGCTGGGAGCGGCGGTAGGCGATCAGATCGATCTGACCGATATCGATGCCAATGCCGGGCTGGCCGGCAACCAGGCCTTTACCTACATTGGCGGTGCTGCCTTTACGGCGGCGGGACAGCTCCGGTATGTTGGCCACCTGGACGGCGCAGAACTGCAGGGCAACACCGATGCGAATTTAGCGACGGCAGAGATCGTGATTGCGCTCGTCGGCGCTCCGGCCCTTACTGTCGGAGGGGCTGGCAGTGACATCCTCCTGTAAGCATCATGACTCCAAGATGGCGCCCCCATCCGTGGGCGCCCTGCCTGGGCTGATCGGAGGGAATTGTCCGCACGTGTTTCTGAAAATCGGGCACACGAGGCGACAGAAGCATTCACGAGACACCAAGTCAGGATGGAGGTATGGCGGAACCTCTGACTGTGTCCAAGAGTACCGTGCCATTTCATACGATCTGCCTGATGCGGGAATTGGATTGAAAATTCACACGGCGGCAGGGCCGACACCGATCCGCCCTCGCGCAGGTCCCCACTGCTGAGCAAGTGTAGGTGAGCTACTCTTCAAGATTCACTGACAGGCCGGCAACTTGCTCTCGAAGAGCCTTGCTCAATGCCAGTTCGTACGGAGCGAGTTCCGTACCAGAGTGGTAGCGAATAATAAACACGGAATAAGATGTCCAGCTATGAGCCTCTCCATCGACCGGGTTCAAATTGATGGTGTTCTGACCACGTTGCAGCAAGAAAGTCGGCGTCGCCAACCACAGAAGTGGGCAGGTGTCTCTTGCCTTGGATGAGAATCGAACGTACTGGGTCCGGGCATAGGATTTTAGAGTTAGGGCGTGACCGGTCGTTGAGCTGCTAACCGATCGATCAGGATGTGCAAAGTATGGATCTACAAGATCTGATCAAAGCGAAGACCACTCCAGCAGCGGGCCACTCTTGGATTTACTCCGGCTTATGGGGGCCTCACGCCTGAAAGCGTTTCCACCGCAGGGCCTCAAAGAGAATTTGAGGGGATAGATGGCCTACAAGGTCCTGCTCTGTCGCGTTCTGCGACAGGGTCTCTATCCTTCCTGTCGCGAGATTCCCCTCGGTCCGTTGGGTTTTCTCCGACCCCGTTCCCTCAATTCACGCAATCTGCAGTCTGAAGATTGCTGCAATGACGGGATTCCTCATCGGCGCTTTCCTTGCACCTCTACCACGACCGACGGCGTAGAGCCGTAGGTGATCATGGTCCATTCACTGACGAGGAGCATGGTATCTGACGGATTCTTTTCCCCGGTATTTTTTTCAGCACGGATCTTTGCTAGCTTGGTGCGGGAATGCTCTGCGTGTAGATTACGGAACACCCAAGCATGTATGCGAAGTAGGAGGAACACCGAATGCTAGAAGTAAAGACGATGTTACCAAAAGTGGGAATCGGGCGGCGTTGCGGGGCGATTCAGGCGAACATCAATCGTTATCGCGCACTGATGAGTGATGAGTTCTATGAAGAACTTGTCGCACTTGGTAAAGAACTGGCGGGGATCAAGATCTGTCACCTGAACTCGACGGCGGCGGGTGGCGGCGTCGCGGAGTTGTTGGCGCGATACGTCCCTATGCTCCAGGCGCTCGGCATTCAAGCCGACTGGCGTCTGATTCACGGGGAGCCTGAATTCTTCGCGATCACGAAAGCCTTTCACAATGCGCTGCAGGGTGGGCACTACGATCTACGGAAGCCTGAACAGGAACTCTATCTCCGCGTGAATGAACGCAGCGCCAAGGCGTTGGGGAACGACTATGACGTCTACATCGTGCATGACCCACAACCGGCAGCCATTCGGCACTTTACCGGCCCGCGCAATGCCAAGTGGATCTGGCGATGCCATATCGACAGTTCATCCCCCGACAAGGATGTGAGCCAGTTCTTGCGCCCCTATATCGAGGAGTACGATGCCGTCGTCTTTACGATGGCTGAATTTCTGTTGCCCGGTCTGGCTGCCAAGCACATCGCCATCATCGCGCCGGCCATTGATCCCTTGGCGACGAAAAATATGGAGTTGCCGGAAGATTTGTGTCGGCGCGCTATCCAGGATTCCGGTGTGGATCCAACGAAACCGTTGCTCCTGCAAGTCTCGAGGTTTGATCCCTGGAAGGATCCGCTAGGCGTGGTCCGTGCGTATCGTCTTGTGAAAAAAGAAATCCCCACGGTGCAATTGGTCTTGATCGGCGCGATGGCTGGAGATGATCCAGAGGGATGGGAGATCCTTGATCGTGTCGAAGAACAAGCCGCGAACGATCCGGATCTGTTTGTCTTCACCAATCTCGCCGGTGTCGGTAGCATGGAAGTGAATGTCTTTCAACGCGGCTGTGATGTCGTCATTCAGAAATCTTTGCGGGAAGGGTTCGGGTTGGTCGTGTCCGAAGCGTTGTGGAAGGAAAAGCCTGTGGTGGCAGGAAAAGCCGGAGGCATTCCGATGCAGTTTCCTGAGCCCTATCACAAAAACCTCGTCACCAGCGTGGAAAGTTGCGCACAGCAGGTCCTCGACCTGCTTAAGCGACCTGGCGAACGTGGAGAGTTCGGTCGGGCCGGGCGTGAGCACGTACGCCGGCATTTTCTGTTGCCACGCCTGGTGCGAGACGAACTGCGACTGATCAAGCAAGTGGTGCAGACCACATGACAGACGGGTCCGACAACGCGCTCGTCGCCTATTTTTCGATGGAAATCGGGCTCGATCCCAACATGCCGACCTATGCCGGTGGCCTCGGTGTGCTGGCGGGGGATACGATTCGATCGGCTGCCGATCTCGAAATCCCCATGGTGGCGGTGACGCTGTTGCACCGACGAGGCTATTTTTATCAACGGCTGGATGAGCAAGGTTGGCAGCATGAAGAGCCCGTGGCTTGGCCGATCAACGATTTCTGCAAGCCGGTGGAGCAGCGCGTCACGGTCGACATCGAAAACCGGACGGTGCATGTCGGGGCCCGGCAGTTTCGAATAAGGGGTGAATCAGGCACTGAGGTGCCCGTCTACCTGCTCGACACGGATCTCCCTGAGAATCAGCCATGGGACAGGACGTTGACTGATCTGCTCTATGGCGGCGACGACTACTATCGGCTCTGCCAGGAGATGGTGTTGGGCTACGGGGGGTACCGCCTGTTGCGGGCGCTCGGATACAACCACATTCGCCGGTTTCATATGAATGAAGGGCATGCGGCATTGCTGGTGCTCGCTTTACTAGAAGAGAAACTGACTTCTCGCGCCCTGGAAGCGTCGATTCCCGCAGATCTCATCGATGCGGTCAGGGATCAATGTGTGTTTACGACTCATACGCCGGTTCCGGCAGGCCACGATCAATTTTCTCCCGACCTTGCCTATCGCGTGCTCGGCGACCGGCGTTGTGCATGGCTCAGAGCCTGCGGTCATGACCAGAGTTTGAACATGACGCAACTCGCGCTGCGCGGTTCGCGGTTCGTGAATGGTGTGGCCATGAAGCACGGCGAAGTGTCCCACAGTCTGTTCCCCGGCTATCCGATTCACTCGATCACCAACGGCGTCCATGCAGTGACATGGGCCGCACCTTCGTTTCAAGCGCTCTATGATCGGCATCTTCCTGACTGGCGGCATGATCAACTCTCGCTTCGCTATGCGATCAGCATTCCGGCGCAGGAGATTTGGGATGCGCACATGGTCGCGAAGCGGGTGCTCGTCGACTATGTGAATCGTGAGCTGAATGTCGGGTTTGATCGGGATGTGCTGACGATTGGATTCGCCAGGCGCGCTGCCGCATACAAACGCGGGACCTTAATCTTTCATGACGTCGAGCGGTTGGCCAAGATTGCAGCAAAGTATGGCTCTCTACAAATCGTCTTTGGCGGCAAGGCGCATCCGCGCGATCAGGATGGGAAGAACATGATCCACCGAATCCACAAGCTTCGTGACGCCCTGCGGGGCAAGGTCACGGTCGCCTATCTCACGAATCACGACATGACGCTTGCAAAGCTGGTCTGTACCGGCGTGGATGTGTGGCTCAACACGCCGCTCCCTCCGATGGAGGCTTCAGGAACCAGTGGCATGAAGGCGGCGGTGAATGGCGTGCCGAGTCTGAGTGTGCTCGATGGCTGGTGGATCGAAGGACATGTGGAAGACGTGACTGGCTGGTCCATCGGCGATCGAATTGAAGCATGCCTCGAGCCGGGCGGGGACATGGATGCCTGCCATGCTTCGGCGCTGTATGACAAACTGGAGCAAAAAGTCATTCCATGTTTTTACAAGGATCGTGAACATTTTATCGAGATCATGCGGCAGGCCATTGCATTGAACGGCGGCTTCTTCAATACTCAACGGATGATGGCGCAGTATCTCCACAACGCGTACCGACTAGTCGGAGAGTATGTCCGTCGGGGGTGAGAGTAGGTACAGGTTAGATGGTTAAGATGGAACAGGTATGACGGTCTCCACCCCGGCTTCTCCAGCCGGTTCAATTTTGGCGATCAATGGAGGGTCGTCCACGCTCAAATTCGCGCTCTTTCGGGCCGGTGTCACTCTTGTCCGTGAGCTGTCAGGATCAATCGATCGCATCGGGACACCGGAAGCAATGTTGAGCTGGGCACGCGAAGGAACCAGCACCGTTGAGCGTCGGGCGATCACGGTGTCCGACCATGTCGCTTGTATTGAATCGTTGTTCACCTGCATCAACGACCATCTTTCACAGAATCCGCTCGTGGCGATTGGACATCGAGTCGTGCATGGCGGTCGGTATCGTGAACCGCAGCTCGTGACACCGTCTGTCATGGAAGAGCTGCGACGATTGAGCGAATATGATCCGGAACACCTTCCGGCTGAGATCCAATTGATGAACGAATTCGCACAACGGTATCCTCACCTCCCGCAAGTCGCCTGTTTTGATACGGCGTTTCACGCCGATATGCCGAGGGTGGCTCGCCTCCTGCCGATCCCGCGACGCTATGAACCATTCGGCCTCCGACGATACGGCTTTCATGGGTTGTCCTATACCTTTCTGATGAAAGAACTCGCCAGAGTAGGGAGGAAAGGGGAGGCCAATGCGCGCATCATCTTGGCCCATCTCGGAAACGGCGCGAGCATGGCGGCAGTCAAGGCTGGAAAAGCAGTCGACACGACGATGAGTTTCACACCCGCTTCCGGCCTGCCGATGAGTCGTCGATCAGGGGACCTCGACCCGGGGCTCGTGGCCTATCTGGCTCGCACGGAGGGCATGGGCGCGGATCAGTTTCACAAGATGGTGAATACGGAATCGGGCTTGCTCGGGGTCTCGGAAATAAGTTCCGATATGCGGGACCTCCTCAAGCATGAACAGCATGATCCACGAGCGGCAGAAGCCGTCGCGTTGTTTTGTTATCAGGCAAGAAAGTGGATCGGTTCGCTGGCTGCTGTACTAGGAGGATTGGACTCGCTGGTCTTCACGGCAGGCATCGGCGAGCACTCGCCGGTCATTCGCGCTCGAATCTGCGACGGCCTGGAATTTCTCGGCGTCGCGCTCGACACAGCGCGGAACGAAGCCGGTGAAGCCGTGATTTCCAAGGAGGACGGCAAGGTGACTGTACGTGTCATGCATACCGATGAAGAACGCGAGATCGCCCGGTCTGTCAGTGAATTGCTTGGCGAACTGAAACGATGAATGAGGAGCTCATGCCACGAACGAAGACCACAACACGGAACCTGAAGCTACTTGAGCGGATGGATGCCTATTGGCGAGCAGCTAATTATCTGTCGGTCGGCCAAATCTACCTCTATGACAATCCATTGTTGAACAAGCCGCTGACTCGCGCTCACATCAAGCCTCGCCTGCTCGGCCATTGGGGCACGACACCGGGCTTGAATTTTATCTATGTGCATCTGAATCGTATCATCACACAACACGATCTGAACATGATCTATATCGCCGGACCCGGCCACGGAGGGCCTGGGCTTGTCGCCAATGCCTACCTTGAAGGGACCTACAGCGAAGTCTATCCGGATGTGTCACAGGATGAGCAGGGCATGAAGCGGTTGTTCAAGCAGTTTTCGTTTCCCGGCGGCATTCCCAGCCATGTGGCGCCGGAAACGCCTGGTTCCATTCATGAAGGTGGCGAGTTGGGCTACTCCCTCTCCCATGCCTTTGGGGCGGTGTTCGACAATCCGGATTTGATCGCCGCCTGCGTGGTGGGCGATGGCGAAGCGGAAACCGGTCCGCTCGCCACCAGCTGGCATTCCAACAAATTTCTCAATCCCGTCACAGACGGTGTGGTTCTCCCCATTCTCCATTTGAACGGCTACAAGATTGCCAATCCCACAATTCTGGCCCGGATCAGCCATGGTGAGCTGGAGCAACTGTTTCGAGGATACGGATACGTTCCTTATGTTGTCGAAGGTCACGATCCTCGGACGATGCATCGCCTCATGGCTGCGACGCTTGATACCGTCGTGAAAGATATTCAACGGATCAAGACCGACTCGCGCAGAAACGGCACGACTCAGCGACCCCGTTGGCCCATGATCGTGCTCCGCACACCAAAAGGCTGGACCTGTCCGAAACAAATTGATGGCAAGCGGACGGAAGATTATTGGCGATCACATCAAGTCCCGATGGGGGATATGGACAAGCCGGCCCACGTCAAAGTCCTTGAACAATGGATGAAGAGCTACAAGCCGCAGGAGCTGTTCGACAGGACTGGACGATTCAAGACTGAGCTCGCTGAACTTGCGCCTAAAGGAGATCGGCGCATGAGTGCGAGTCCCCATGCGAACGGCGGTCTGCTGTTGAAAGATTTACGTCTGCCGGATTTCCGCCGGTATGCCGTTCTTGTGAAGCAGCCAGGCGGCGTCGAGGCCCAGGCGACCCGTGTCATGGGCGCGTTTCTGCGGGATACGATGAAACTCAATTTGGAACGCCGGAACTTCCGCCTCTTCAGTCCCGATGAAAACAACTCCAACCGCTGGCAGGATGTGATGGAGGTGACGAACCGAGCTTGGATGGCGGAGCGCCATCTGTACGACGATCACCTGGCACCGGATGGCCGGGTGATGGAGATGCTGAGTGAACACCAATGCCAGGGATGGCTGGAAGGCTATCTGTTGACGGGACGGCACGGCTTCTTTTCCTGCTACGAAGCCTTCATCCACATTATCGACTCGATGTTCAATCAACATGCCAAATGGCTCAAGGTCTGCAACCACATCCCCTGGCGACGACCGATCGCCTCGCTGAATTATTTGTTGTCCTCCCACGTCTGGCGACAGGATCACAATGGCTTTAGCCATCAAGATCCCGGTTTTATCGATCACGTGGTCAATAAGAAGGCGGAGGTCATCCGGGTCTATCTACCGCCCGATGCCAATACGCTGTTGTCTGTCACCGACCATTGTCTGCGCAGTCGCAACCACGTGAACGTCATCGTGGCGGGCAAGCAGTTGGCGCCGCAATGGCTCGATATGGATGCTGCGGTGAAACATTGCACAGCCGGCATCGGCATCTGGGAATGGGCCAGCAACGATCGAAACGGCGAGCCCGACGTGGTGATGGCCTGTTGCGGCGATGTACCCACGATGGAAACCTTGGCGGCGGTCTCCTTGTTACGGAAGTACCTACCGGATGTAAAAGTGCGAGTCGTCAACGTGGTGGACCTAATGAAGCTGCAACCTTCCGCTGAACATCCGAACGGATTGTCCGACAAGGACTTCGATGCCCTATTCACGATCGACAAGCCCATTATCTTCGCCTTCCACGGCTATCCCTGGTTGATCCACCGATTGACCTATCGACGAGCCAATCACCAGAACTTGCATGTGAGGGGATACAAGGAGGAAGGCACAACGACGACCCCCTTCGACATGGCAGTGATGAACGATCTCGACCGGTTTCATCTCGTCAACGATGTCATCGACCGGATCCCCCTGCGCGGCTCGCAGGCCGACTACGCCAAGCAGGCCCTTCGGGACAAACGCATCGAGCACAAACAGTACATCGCCGAATATGGAGAAGACATGCCGGAGATCAGCCAGTGGAAGTGGAGTGGGAACAAGACGGCGAAGCGCAGAGCACACGCCTAAATCGGCTGATGTATCTGCTGACCAGACAGAGTATGATCTTCAGGTGTTTGCACACGCATTTGCATTGAGAAAACTCTAGCTGTACTTCCGAATACTCATCGGTGCGATACCGGCCTCCAGCTATCGAATCACCAGTTCGGAGGGACGACGACTCCATCCCCGAGACGTCGCGCAGCCTGACCACCCCCACCAGACAGGCTAAGCCGCATCGCTCACGTTTTCATTCCCTCCAAAAACATGTGAATTTTCAACCACAAGTATGTTATCGAAAGGGCTTATGAAGGGCGTACAGTGTGGATTGTCCAGGAATATCAAAGGGGAGGAGAGGAATGGGCTGGAGAGTGGCGTATGGTCAATGGATTATTGGAATACTTTCTCTTATGGTTCTCCTGGCCGGAGAAGTGTATGCGAGCGAATCAGACGCCAAGAAGCGTGAAGAGACGAAGGTTCTGGAGATTCTGGATTGCCGCTATCAGCAGCCTGATGGGGGGGAGCTAGCCAGTGAATGGTTTCCTCAGGACGATCTGTTTCGTCCCCTCTTGGCCGACCCGAAACAACCGCAATTCTTTGCTCTCTGGCAATCGACTCAGTCCCGCTTTGAACGGACCAATGCGAACATTGGCTCGATCGGCGTCGGTGAAAATTTCGGGTTTTATACGAGGCGTACGGGATGTAATGGATGGCAGATCAGCTTGCTGACCGGCATTTTTGCGCAATTTAACTTGGATACACCGAATTCTGAACTCATCAATATCGACTTCAACGTCGGCGTTCCGCTGACCTGGCGCTACGGAAACTGGTCCGCACGCCTGCGCTTTTACCATCAGAGTAGCCACATCGGTGATGAGTTTCTGGGAGCTAACCCTGGATTCCAAAATATCGGTCTTCAGTATGAAGAAGTCGACATGATTGTGTCGTATGATTTCCTGAAATGGTTGCGCCTGTATGGGGGCGGTGCGGTAATGGTCAATCGCCAGCCGGCCAGGATCGACCGCAATACCGCACAGTGGGGATTCGAAACCCGGTCACCAACGCCATGGGGCCGATCCTACCTGTTTGGTGTGCTGTCGAACCCGATCCTCTTTTCGCCCCTTCTAACGGCGGACTTTAAGTCGCTCGAACAGCAAGACTGGTACATTAACACCAACTTTCTTATGGGCTTCGATATGGCGCGGGCCGGCTCCTTTAAGCGACTACGGATTCTTTTCAACTTCTATCACGGCTATAATCCCTATGGGCAATTCTTTTATTCGCAGAAGACCGAATCATTTGGAGCCGGCGCCTATTTCACGTTTTAGCGGCTATCCGGCCTGGCCCCTTGGATTCCTGAAGAGGAGTGAGCGCGATGAATAAAACCACCTCCTTTTCTATTTGGTATGTGCTGCTCGCCATCATGGCCGTGGTGTTCGTGCATGACTTCATCCATGCGCTCAATAAAGTCGAAGAGCTGCCGTACAGTGAATTCAAGAAGCTGGTGGCGGACGGCAAGGTGGCGGAGGTCTCGGTGACCAGCCACGTGCTGACCGGAAAGCTCAAAGTTGAAGGGGAGTCCAAGGAGCAGAAAGCCTTTGCGACGGTGCGTGTTGAAGACCCGGACTTGGTCCGTGAACTGAACCGCCATGGCGTCACCTTCACGGGCGTCATTGAGTCCACATTTTGGCGCGATGTGCTCTCTTGGGTGATCCCGGTTGCCTTGTTCGTCGGTATCTGGTTCTTCATTCTCAAGCGATTTGGACAGGCTCAGGGTGGGTTCATGCAGGTGGGCCAGTCGAAGGCCAAGATCTACATGGAAAAGGACGTCAAGGTGACGTTTGCGGATGTGGCCGGAGTGGATGAAGCGAAGGACGAGTTGAAAGAGGTGATTGAATTCCTCAAGACGCCGGAGAAGTTTACCAAACTGGGCGGGAAGATCCCCAAAGGCATTCTGTTGGTGGGCCCACCAGGGACCGGCAAAACCCTGCTGGCTCGTGCCGTGGCCGGCGAGGCTGGTGTGCCGTTCTTCAGCATCAGCGGCTCGGAGTTCGTCGAAATGTTTGTGGGGGTGGGGGCGGCTAGAGTCCGAGATCTGTTTGAACAGGCGAAGGGCAAAGCTCCCTGTATCATCTTCATCGATGAGTTGGATGCCCTCGGCAAGGCCCGAGGCGTGGGGCCGATGGCGCATGAAGAGCGCGAGCAAACGCTCAACCAGCTGCTGGTGGAGATGGACGGATTCGACCCACGAGTCGGAGTGATTCTCATGGCCGCCACCAACCGTCCTGAGATTCTCGACCCGGCCTTGCTGCGCGCAGGTCGGTTCGATCGGCATGTGGTGGTGGATCGACCAGACAAAAAAGGGCGTTTGGACGTGCTTCGGGTCCACGGCAAGAAGGTGGCATTGGGCTCGGATGCCAATCTTGAGCAGATTGCCGCGATGACTCCTGGATTCTCCGGTGCGGATTTGGCCAACGTCATCAACGAAGCGGCGCTCTTGGCGGTGCGACGAGGAAAAGATCAGGTCGGTCTCTCGGAATTGCAAGAAGCAGTGGAGCGGGTCATTGCCGGATTGGAGAAAAAGAATCGTGTCCTCAACAAAATGGAGAAAGAACGGGTCGCGTTTCATGAAACCGGCCATGCCCTGATTGCTTTGTCCATTCCGGGCACGGACCAGGTGCAGAAGATCTCCATTATTCCGCGAGGCGTGGCGGCGTTGGGCTACACCTTGCAGCTGCCGACGGAAGATCGGTTTCTGATGACGAAATCGGAATTGGAGAATAAGGTTGCGGTGTTGCTCGGTGGCCGGATTGCCGAAGAAACCATTTTCGGAGAGGCGTCCACCGGCGCGCAGAACGATCTCGTGAAAGCCACGGACATCGCAAAAAGTATGGTGAAGGCCTACGGAATGAGCGAGAAAATAGGCACGATTACGCTGGAACGAGAGCGACAGCCGCAGTTCATTCAACTGTCGGTCGCTTCCGAAAAAGGCGACTATTCCGAAGAGACGGCACGGGAAATTGATTGCGAGGTGCGTCGGATCATTGACGAGCAATACGCGCGGGTGAGGCGACTGCTGGAAGAGAAAAAAGCCGCACTGCAACAAGGTGCCAAACTTCTGTTGGAGCGCGAGGTGATCACCGGAGCAGAACTGAAAGCCATCCTGGAGGTCACGTAGCGAGGATCGGTAAAGGAATTCCTCACCCTTCTGATCATGATTTGGCGGCGATAGTCCCCGGCACACACTGCGGGAGCGATGGACGGAGTCACGTGAGTGGAACCACAGGCTACCATCTCTGTTGAAAACAATGTGATTCGTTGTCGGGGAGCCTGGACCCTTGCACACTTGTCCCAATTGGAGCGTCGAGGACAAGCGCTTCGGTGGCCGGATTCCCCGACCGTCCTCTACGACGCCGGTGACGTGACGGCCATGGACACGGGCGGCGCGCTCGTGCTGCAGCGCTGCATCGAGAATGTGCGGCGCAAGGGGCAGCAAACTTCCCTCCAAGGGTTAAAGCCTGAATTTGCCGAGCTACTTCGAAAAGTGGAGGCTCATTGGACCCGGCCCGGACGAGAAACCACGGTTCTCGGTACGAGCTGGTTGGAGAGTCTCACGCGCGTTGTGCAGTCCCGACAGGCATCTGTCCTCCGCGCGCTCGCATTTGTCGGAGAAAGCACCATCACACTCGGTCGGGCGCTGATACGGCCACGTTCCATCCGCTGGCGGGCGCTCTTGAGGATCGTAGAACTGGACGGCGTGCGTGCCTTGCCGATCACCGGCCTCCTGACGTTCCTGGTTGGTGTAGTGATTGCCTATCAAGGGGCGGAACAGCTCCGTAAATTCGGCACCAATATCTTTATCGTCGATCTGGTTGGTATCTCGCTGTTGCGCGAAATCGCACCGTTGATCGTGGCGATCCTCATTGCGGGCCGTTCCGGATCAGCCTATGCGGCAGAAATCGGCACCATGAAGGTGACGGAAGAATTGGACGCGGTGCGGACACTAGGCATCTCGCCTATGAACTTGCTCGTGCTGCCGCGCGCGTTTGGCCTGGTCATCGCCCTCCCTCTGTTGACGGTGTACGCGGATATTGTCGGGGTGTTCGGCGGCATGCTGATCGCGTTGGGAGAGCTCAATGTCAGTTTCGTTGAATTTATCGCGCGATTTGAGGAAGCGGTTCCGGTGCGGCACTTTCTGATCGGGCTGGGGAAAGCGCCGTTTTTCGCGGCCATCATCGCTCTGGTCGGGTGCTACCAAGGATTTCAGATCCGGGGTGGAGTGGCCGATGTCGGCCGACACACTACCATCAGCGTCGTGCAAGGAATCTTTCTTGTGATTGTATTCGACGCGCTCTGCAGTGTTCTGCTCAATTGGTGGGATCTGTAGCAGGGATGCTGATCAAGGTTGAAGGTGAGGTTACAGGTAAAGGCAGGGCGGAGACTGAGGTGGTGTTCCTGACCTTAGCCTCAACCTTGACCTGTTTCAGTGTGGGGATGCACTCGTGATGCCGTCGGCCACGAATAGTGAGACACCGGTGATTGAGGTCAGCCACGTTACGACGAAGTTCGGGTCGGCTGTCGTGCACGAAGACATCAATCTGTCCATCCGTCGCGGAGAAATTTTTGCGATTGCCGGCGGCAACGGATGCGGCAAGACTACATTGTTACGGGAAATCATCGGCCTGATCACGCCTTCGGCCGGTACCATCCGGCTGTTCGGCCTAGACAGCCGCAAATTGGAGATGGGCGATGGGCATCCGGTCCACCGCCGGTTCGGCGTGATGTTCCAGCATGGCGCACTGTTCAGTTCATTCACGTTGGCAGAGAATGTGGCTGTGCCGCTGCGCGAACATACGACTCTGAGCGAAGCATTGATTCGTGATATTGTTGCATCCAAGATTGCCATGGTGGGACTGCCGCCCGAGAGTGCGGCCAAATATCCCAACGAACTCAGCGGAGGCATGCGGAGACGTGCTGCCCTTGCCCGGGCGATCGTGATGGATCCCGAGTTATTATTCCTCGACGAGCCGACAGCCGGCCTCGATCCGATCATCGCTGCCGGGTTCGACGATCTGGTGCTCTCGCTGAAAAATCTCTTGGGCCTGACGGTGGTCATGGTCACGCATGATCTGGATTCCCTCTGGCGGATCGCCAACCGCGTTGCGGTACTCGGTCGTGGACAGGTACTGGGGATCGGAACCATGCAGGAATTGTCTGGATCCGGCGATCCCATCATCCACGAATACTTCCGTGGTCCTCGTGGAAGAGCCGCCAGCGAACAGGCAGCCTGGAACCACAATGGGATCAACCATGAGATGTGACACTCTGAGACACTGAAGGGCGTCTTGATGGAACCTAAGGTCAACTATATCCTAGTCGGATTGTTCGTAGCGCTTCTCGGTGCGGCAGTCCTTGCCGGCATTTTGTGGTTGGGAAAGACCGACTACCGTGGTGCATACGATCGGTACGAAGCCTCGATGAAGGAGTCGGTCGCAGGGCTGAGCGTCGATTCGACCGTCAAATATCGTGGGGTCGACGTAGGGCGGGTCAAGGCCATTGCGTTGAGGCCCGACAATCCGGAGGAAGTGCTGTTGACCTTGGATATTATGCGCGGGACGCCGATCAAGACCGATACGATTGCTGTCCTGGAAACCCAGGGACTCACCGGCCTTGCCACCATCAATTTGACCGGAGGAAGCCGGGAGGCCCCGATACTACAGGCTCAGGGCGGACAGGCCTATCCGGTGATCAAGACCGGTCCCTCATTGTTTTCCCGGTTGGATGAAACCGCCTCCCGTTTGCTTTCTGACGAGGGGCTGGCCCAATTGTTGGCTGACCTTGATCTGGCGGCGAAGGGTGTGGCGAACGTCTTGGATGAAGAGAATCGCACCGTGCTCAAGAAGACCATCAAGGATCTCTCCGACGTGGCCCAGACTCTTGCAGCACAAAAGGTTCAGATAGAACACAGCTTGAACGGAGCGGCCAAGAGCGCCGACAACCTTGTGAAGCTGACGACATCGTTGAATGCAGAGGTTCCCACCTTGCTTGCCGGAATCAATAAGAGTGTGGCTGCGCTCGGCACAGCCACGGACGAACTCGCTCGTACGAGCAAGACCGTTGGAGCAGTTGTCAGTGAGGCCAAACCTGAGCTGCAGCAGTTCACCAAACGGACTCTGCCCGAAGCCGGTCAGTTGGTGACGGAACTGAGACAGCTGACCGGTACCTTGACTCGCGTGGCGCGTGAGCTGGAGCGAGAGCCGAGCTCGCTCGTCTTCGGGAAAAAGGCCCCGGCACGTGGACCGGGGGAGTAATATCCGTGAAACGTATCTCGTGAAGCGCAGGACGGAAAGTGAATACCGCACTTCTTGGTTTGCGAGATACGACATACGCTTCACGAATTAGGGGAGAGACCGCAGATGACGTATTGGATGGTGCAGACAGCGTCGTGCCTATTGCTGACGCTGACAGTGGCCGGCTGTCTATCGCCCCGCACGGACTCTACGGAGATCCATACCTATCAGTTGAGCCTCGACGGCGGGCCGAGCGAAGTCCGTCCCGGCAAGCTTGATAGCCCGGTACTGCTCGTGAGCCAGCCTCAAGCCGAGCCCGGATTTGAAACGCAGCGTATGGTGTATGTCAAACGGCCGTATGAACTGGAGTACTATGCGGTGAATCAATGGGCCGATACGCCGGTGCGCATGTTTACTCCGCTGATGGTTCAGGCGCTCAATCAGGACCCTACGTGGCGCGCGGTGATTCCACAGCCGAGCTCGATCCGTGGAGACTACCGCCTTGATACGCACGGGTTTCTCATTCAGCAGGAGTTTTTTCAATCACCCAGTCGAATGCGAGTCATGGTTCAAGCGCAACTCGTCGATCTGAAAGAGTCGACGATCCTGAGCACGCGGGCTTTTGAGGTCGTGGAGAACGCGGCGAGCGAGAATCCCTACGGCGGTGTCCAGGCTGCTAACCGAGCGGTTGCCGGGTTACTCGATCAAATCCGCTCCTGGCTGCGGCAATGCGTGCAACACTCGTCGGAGTGCAGTCACTAGGGACCGGTTTCGAGGTAAGGCGTGGGCCGGTGCTGAAGCGCGGTTTCCCATTCCCGATTGACGACAGGTCGGCGATCGTCATCGCCGATGACCTGTCTGGGCAGACTACCATCCTGGTCCAACGACGTCTAAATCCTTGGCAGCTACCGCTGCTTCCCATCCCTTCCCACAAGACAGAAGACGAAGCCTTACCTCATGTGGGGAGTGGGAGCCTCCCCTGATTTGAGCTTTGGTATCGATCTCACTTGCTCCTAGGACAATCTCGCAACTGCTCAATCCTCGGAGACCGCTTCCCAGCGCTTTCAGTACGGCTTCCTTCGCGACCCAGTAACGGAAAAACCGTATCGCGCGCTCTTCGTCGACTGACTGCATAACCTCCCTATGTTCAGAGGGAGCAAAATAACGTTCAGAGAGTTTTGCGGCATCGACATCTGCGCGAACCAGTTCCAAGTCGACCCCAACCTCCTGCGCGTTTGAAACTGCGATGAGCGCCCGGCCATGGGCATGGGAGAGATTGAAGGTAATCGCGGAATGCATTCGCGTGTCCCTCATGACGAAGGGCTTGCCTGTCTCTGTGCGTCCCAGGGCGACCAAACCAGGGTTGACTCCAAGGTATCGGCGCAGGACTGCTCGGAGACCTCCGTGAGCCAGTACGTAGTGCCGCCGATCTTGTTCGCGAACCAATCGGGCTGCCCGGTGGCGCTCTTCTTCATTCAACCATCCGAAGCAACGATCCAGACACAATGGCGAACCATTGAGTTCCATCCCCCAGAGATGGACCGCATTCGGGTCAAGGCTGATCAGGTCCTGCCCTTCTGGGTTGACGAGATGGTCGATCGACTGGAATGAGATCAGCACAACACAATCTCTCTATGGCTATCACTTTCACTGTCTGACCCATGACGCTAAGGCCCGCTAGGCAGCCCGATGAACAGGGCGGACGGGGGTATCATGACAGTTTTCTTCAATGAAGCGCAGTATACTCGAAGCCGTGCCTTCGACGTGCGGTGAAAAGACCAGCTCTTCCGTACGCCACGTGGCGACCTCTAGCGTTTCACCTCCTCCGCCAGCCATGTCCGTCCACGCACGTCTGGTATCTTGCTCCATGACGCGGTTCGCGGCCACCACGTTGAGAATGCGGCCAGGGTAGGGGCGTACGGCATAGTGCGCAGCCGCGCGGAACATTCCATCTTCGATACGCTTCCTGATCTGCTCTCTCCGAGCAGTCCCAGTCGGTCCGTGAACAATCGATTGTAAGCTTTCCGACTTCCGGCGGAGGATCGAACTCCACTCGGCGATCGGTTTACCCCAAAGATCAGCCCATGCGCGCCAGGTCAACCAAAGGAGACCGAGGAGGAATGGAGGTCGGCGAGGATGTTCAGTCGTGTAGGAACGATAGGAACTTGGCTGCCAGCTATTTACGATGACCAGGCTGACGGTTTCGTGTTGTGCGGTTAATCGCTGGGCCATCTCATACGCGACCAATCCACCGATGCAGGTGCCAACAATGGCATAGGGTCCATGTGGAAAACGCGCACGGATTTCGGTGATGAATTGTTCGGCCATTTCCGTCACAGAGTCGAATGGTTGAGTGTGACCGTCAAAACCTCTGGCTTGAAAGCCGTACACGGAATGAGCCCGACTCAGCAGGCGCGCCAACTGCGCAAACCACAAGACATCCCCTCCGATGCCAGGAATTAAGAACACCGGAGGAGATGAACTGTCGGGATGAATGGTGACCAATGATTGCCATGGCGACTGCTCTTGTGCAAGGAGCGACGTGAGAGAGGCAATGGTAGGCGATTGAAACAGGGTGGCGAGCGGGAGTTGGCGCCCATAGACCTGTTCAATCAGATAGAAAAGCTGGGCCGCTTTGAGGGAGTGACCGCCAAGATCGAAAAAGTTGTCGTGAATGCCGATGTTGTCGATCCCAAACACCTGTTGCCACAAGGCGGCCATTTGCACATGCGATTGCTCGCTCGGTGCGACATGGACCGCAGCAGGCGAGACGGCAACGGCTGGGGCTGGCAGCGCCTTCCTATCGACCTTGTTGTTGGCTGTCATCGGCATATTCGTCAGAAACACGAAGAGTGAAGGAACCATGTACTCCGGAATCTGTGACCGGAGAAACGAACGAAGTTCGGTTTGATCTGGGGCAGGCCCTTCGTGGCAAACCAGATACGCAACCAACTGCTTGATACCCTGCTGATCGTCGCGAGCGGTGACGACGGCCTGACGGATGCCAGAGTGGCGGCTCAACGCAGCCTCGATATCTCCCAATTCGATTCTGAACCCTCGGATCTTGACTTGGTTATCCATTCGACCGAGATGCACGATGCGTCCGTCCGGCCGATAGCGAGCCAGGTCGCCCGTTCGATAGAGCTTCGCGAGAGGTTCTGTGGAAAACGGATGAGGGATGAACCGGTCCTGTGTCAGCTCAGATCGTCCACGATAGCCTCTGGCCAATCCGTGACCCCCGATATAAAGTTCTCCGGATACTCCAACTGGAACAGGTTGGAGAAATTGATCCAAGATATACACCTCGGTATTCGCAATAGGTCTTCCGATGGTGATTTCCCGATCAGTCCGTTCGATCTTCTCGATTGTGGACCAGATCGTCGTTTCGGTCGGGCCATACATATTCCACAAGGCAGAGCACCGCTCTAATACCTGCGTTGCCAAATCGGGAGGGAGGGCTTCTCCACCGCAAAGTACCGTTAGCTGCTCACTGCCCAGCCATCCGGCCTCAATGAGCATGCGCCATGTTGCCGGAGTCGCTTGCATGATCGTCGGCTGTACCGCCTCGCAGAGGGTCCGCAGTTGCCGTCCGTCCATTGCCACTGTTCGACTCGCGATCTCGACACGGGCCCCGACCAGCAACGGCACATACAGTTCCAACCCGAAGATATCAAACGAGATGGTCGTCACGGATAGCATGATATCTCGAGCCGAGCATCCCGGCTCTTGTCGTATCGACCACAAGAAATTCACCAGAGCTTGGTGAGGTATTTCCACGCCTTTGGGTTGTCCCGTCGAGCCCGATGTGTACAGGATGTACGCGAGGTCGTGTGGCGTCGCGATCGGGCCGAGGTTGTGGTCGGCTTCTTGCGCGATGCGCTCGTTCTCGCGATCGAGACACAGCAAGCGGCAGGCGCGTGCATCGAACCGATCGGAGAGATCGGTGGTCGTCAACACCGCGGCTACGGAGGCATCCTGTGCCATGAACCGAAGTCGATCCCGTGGAAATTCTGGGTCGAGAGGGACATAGGCCGCACCGGTTTTGAGTACGGCCAGTAAGGCAATAACCATCTCCAACGATCGTTCGAGACTCAGACCAACCGTCACACCAGGCTTGGCGCCCAGCGTTCGGAGGTAGCGCGCCAGTTTATTAGCCTGCGCATTGAGCTCGCCGTAGCGCAGCGTCTTCTGGCCCATCGACAGGGCTACGGCCTCAGGCGTCTGCTCGACCTGTGCTTCAAACAGTTGAGGAAAACATTCAGACCGAGGATATGCCCGCTGCGTGTGATTCCAGTCCTGCAACATCTGTTGCCGCTCGGACACCGTCAGTGTCGGGAGATCGGACAGCCTGCTCTGGGGATGGGCTAACGCGTTCTGGAGCAGGACCCTATACTGTCCCAGCATCCGTTGGGCTGTCTGTGGTTCGAAAAGATCGGTATTGAACGTGAGGTAGGCTTTTCGGGAGAACTCCGTTTCGACCGTCAGGCTCAAGTCGAACTGCGCAGCTTGCGTTTCAACCTCAAACGGGACCCAACTCAGCCCTTGGACGTTAATCTCTCCGATCGGAGCATTCGGGACGTTGAAGAGGACCTGCACCAGCGGGGCAGAACTATGGTCACGCGAGGAGTGCATGGTCTCAACCAGTTTATCGAACGGGAAGTCCTGATTGGCATAGGCCTCTAATGCTGTGGAACGCACTCGTGCCATCAACTCGATGAATGTTGGATTGCCGGAAAGATCGGTGCGCAACACCAGCGTATTGACAAACGACCCGATGATTGACTCGACTGCGGATTGTGTCCGGTTCGCGATCGGAGATCCTACGGCAATATCAGGTTGGCCGGAATAACGACTCAAGAGGATTTGGAAACAGGCCAACAGGGTCATGAAGACCGTGGCATTGTGCTCCGCGCTGAATTGTTTCAGTCGCTCGATCAATGACGCAGGCAACTCCAGCATGCAATGTGCGCCGTTAAATGTCTGGATCACGGGCCGTGGATGATCGGTCGGCAACGAGAGCTTTGAAAGCCCTTCCAGTGTCTTTTGCCAATACTCGGCTTGTGTGCCGAGCCAATCATTGGTCAGACAGCGACGCTGCCAGACCGCGTAGTCGGCATACTGAAGGGGAATCGGTCTTGCGGAAGGAACGTCTCCTCGACAAAACGCGTTGTAGAAGATCGCAAATTCGTACCCGATGATCCCAAACGACCACTGATCCCCGATAATATGATGCATGGTCAGCATCAGCACATGGTCTTCGGGCTCGACCTCTATAAGCTTGAACCTGGCCAAGGGGCCTTTCTCAAGGTCGAATGGTTGGTGTGCTTCCTGCTCCACCAGGCGAGCCGCCTCCTGTTGTCGCGCTTCGGAGGGCAAGTGCTCGAGACTCACTTCGACCCAATGCGGAGGACGAAAAGGGTGGACGACTTGGACCGGCCCTTCACCGCTCATCATGAACGTCGTTCGAAATGCCTCATGGCGGCGGCAGATCGCATCGATCGTCTTCCGGAGAGCAGTTTTGTTGAGGTGCCCCATTTGTCTCGACGCGAACGGCATGTTGTACGCCGTGCTCTTGGGTGCCAGCTGATACATCA
>DCZN01000080.1:107623-135124 GCA_002331625.1 Nitrospira sp. UBA2083
GCCGGCATCATCGGAGCCTTCTGCTCACTCTGACGCAACCGTGTCACTTCTTCGGCCAATGCCGCGATTGTCGGTCGTTCGAACAGCGCGGAGAGTGAAACCTCGACCTCGAAGAGCTCACGTACCCGGGAGACGAGCTGGGTCGCCGAGAGCGAATGGCCTCCATGTTCGAAGAAATGATCATGGATGCCGGCCTCTGGGACCTCCAGCACAGACTTCCATAGTTCTAGCAGGGACTCTTCAACCGGGTTTCTTGGAGCAACCCTCGCGGCGGCATGATCGACGATGTGTTCAGGAGCGGGAAGCGCGCGTCGATTCACTTTGCCGGTCGCACTGAGCGGCATCGCGTCGAGCCACAGAATGACGGAGGGCACCATATAGTTCGGCAATCGTGAGGCGAGATAACGGCGAACTGCCTCAAGCTTGTCCTTCAGCGATGATTCGCCCGCGATGTAGCCGACTAACCGGTGCTGGTCCCGCTTATCCTTGAGAAGTAGCACTGCGGCGTGATGTACCCCTGGGAAATTACTCAACGCATACTCGATTTCTCCGAGTTCGATCCGGTAGCCCCGCAGTTTGACCTGCTGATCTATCCGCCCGAGAAATTCTAGGTTGCCGTCGGCACGGTATCGTGCCAGGTCACCGGTCCGATAGAGTCTGGTGCCAACCACGTACGGGTTTGAAAGAAATCGCTCTTGGGTCAACTGCGGTTGGTTGATATAGCCGCGGGCCAAACACTCTCCCCCGATATAGAGTTCTCCTGGGACTCCGATGGGCATCGGCCGCAAACGTTCATCCAGCACATAGAGCTGCATATGGGCGATGGGTTTGCCGATCGATACACGAGCAGATGTTTCCTCACGGGTGGTTTGATACACGCTACACCAGACCGTGGCTTCCGTTGGGCCATATTCGTTGTACAGGGCGGCGTGGGGTAGGAGCTGGTAATGTCGTCTCACGAGCTCAAGGGGAAGACTCTCGCCGGCTGTAATGACGACACGAAGCGATTCCAGCTGCCCATCCAATGCGTCACCGATGACCGCATGATACAAAGAAGGGACCCACACCACGTGTGAGACGCGATGATGCTCGATGAGCGCAGCAAGCTGTGTTGGATCACGATGGACGTTCTCTGATGGGATGATCAGTTCCCCTCCCTGGAGCAACGTCCAAAAGATCCCTGTCACCGACCCATCGAAGGCGAGTGAGAAGGTCAGTAAGAACCGCGATACCGGTTCCTGATAGTACTGCAACCTTGCGTGAAGAGAGGTCACCAGACTGCCGTGTGGCACGGCCACACCCTTAGGGTTCCCTGTCGAACCAGAGGTGTAGATGAGATAGGCGAGCTGCTCAGGGGAAACGGAGTGCATAAGGTTCTCATCCTCCGCTCCGCCCAGTGTAGAAGTAGAGAAGGTCTCTACATCACAAATATGACCGCGGAAGGTCTGTAAATGGCTACGGAGATGTGCTTGTGTGACCACGATGGAGACGTGCGCATCCTCCAGCACGAGCTGGAGACGGTGGCCTGGGAAGGATGGATCCAGGGGAACATATCCTCCCCCGGCCTTGAGAATCCCTAACAGACCCACGAGGGCGTCCACCGAGCGCTCGACACAGAGACCCACTGGAACGTCTGCATCCACTCCAAGCTTCCGTAGCGCGAGCGCGACTCGATTTGCTCGTCGGTTCAGCTCTTGGTAGCTCAGCGACTGATCTCCACAGGTCACGGCGGGTGCATGGGGAGTCCGCTCGACCTGCGCCTCGATGAGTGCATGGATACCGGAGGTTCTAGAAGGTGGTTCGCTCCATGTCAGTTGAACGTTTCGTTTCTCCTCGGGGGTCAGCAATGAAAGTTGGTCGAGACGGGCCTCAGGTTTCGTGAGAAACTCATCAAGAAGGATCTCCAGCTGTCCCAACATTCGGTCGATCGTCGAGTCCTCAAAAATCGTGGAATCATAGAGAAAAGCCAGATCCAGGCCATCAATCTTGTTGAACACCATTAACACGAGGTCGAACTCCGATGCCGTCGGTTCCCAGGGGAGATGCGTGATCTCAAGATCCTTGATGCTGAACGTGGACATGGGATCGTCTTCACACACCATCATCACGTTGAACAGTGGAGACAGCTGACGCGCTCGTTGTAACGACAGCGCCTCGATCACTTCTTCAAACGGGAGGTCCTGATGGTCATAGGCCTCGACCACCACACGGCGTATCTGCTTCAACAACTCGTGGCCAGTCACCTTCTCAGAAAGTTCGGACCGTAACGCCACCGTATTGACGCAATACCCCATCATATCTTCGAATTCCCTCCGACGCCTGCCGGCCACGATCGATCCAATCACGACATCTGATTCTTGGGTGTAGCGATGCAGCCACACCGCAAAGACGGCATACAACACCATGAAAGGAGTGACGCTGTGCTGTTGGCAGAAGCGATCAAGACCGGCCGTAAGTCCAGGAGAAAGGGATCGGAACCGCACACCCCCTTCAAACGTGCGCGCCCGCGGCCGTTGCCGATCGATGGGAAGTTCCGCTGGAGGTCGGGTGTCGCTCAGCTGCCGGGTCCAGTAGGCTCGGTTGGCTTCTCGAAGACCTTGATCAAGCTTGGCCCTTTGCCAATCGACATAGTCCGCATACTGAACGGTCAACGCCGGAAGTCGAGCTTGCTGAACATCGCTGCCGGTTTCCCACAACAGGGCTAATTCCTTCCAGAAGATGCAGAGCGACCATCCGTCGGCGACGAGTCGGTGGAACGTCAGTGCCAAGATATGCACGTTGGGTTCAAGCGCCAGCAGAGTCACTCTGAAGAGTGGTCCTCGGCGAAGGTCGAACGGTTGGTTTCTCTCCGTTCGCAGGAAGTGCCGAACGTGAACGTCTCGCTCTGTAGGATCCATGTTCTGGAAATCCTGCCGCTCGATCGTGGTGGTCACTTCTGAAGATATGTCCGCGAATCCCTCGCCTCGCTCCGAACCGAAACACGTTCGAAGAATCTCGTGTCGTCGGCCAATTTCCCGTACAGACCGCTCTAACCCCTCGGGGCTAATCGACCCTCGAATCCGCACTGCCATAGAAATATGGTTGATCGCGCTCCCAGGATGTACCTGCTCCAAAAACCACAGTCGCTGCTGCGAGGGGCTGAGTGGGATTCTCCCACTCCTGGCGGGTGCAGAGAAAATCGGAACCGATGGAACCCTTGTCGTGCTGCCATCACAAAGGTCCTGCCCCCTTTCCAAGGTCCGACCTGCCTCATCTAGACCCGTGCGTAGCTCGCCGATTCGAGCGGCCAGCGCAGACAAGGTTGGACATTCAAAGAGCAGACTGATGGGGAGTTCGACGCGGAACTGGTCGAGTATACGCGCGACCACCTGTGCTGCGAGGAGTGAATTGCCTCCAAGCCCAAAGAAATTCGCATGACGATGGGGTCGAGCCCCACCAAGTACTTCTTGCCAGATGTCGGCCAAACTCTTCTCAACAGAGGTCTGAGGACTCTCCTCCAGTACCCCATCGGCTTCAGATTGTAGATCCTCGTCGAGCGTGCTGGCTCTGACAACCGTCAGCTGGCCGGATTCAAAGGCTGCTCGGCAGGCACCCCGCTGAATTTTTCCGCTGGAGGTCCGTGGGATTGTGCCGGACTTGACCAACACCACCGTGTGGATTTCGAGTTCATACTCGTCCGCCAGCACGCGACGGATGCAGTTCACCATGTTCGTGAGGTTTGATTCAGACACCTGTTTCTCGATCTCATAGACCAGCACCACCCGCTCTCCGGTCTCGCCTGCAGTCGAGAATGCCGCCCCACACCCTCGTCTCAAGCCAGGGTGGGCTTGCTCAGCGGTCCACTCCAAATCATGAGGATAATAGTTGCGTCCGCGAACAATGATCAGGTCCTTGATGCGCCCGCTGAGGAACAGCTCCCCACGGTGAAGGAATCCTAGGTCGCCGGTCCGTAAATAGGGCTCCTCCCCAGACTCAGCCAGTGTGGCATTAAATGTAGTTTCTGTTTCGTCTTGCTTCTCCCAGTAACCAGAAGCGATTCCGGCTCCAGACAGCCATACCTCGCCCACGATACCCGACGGGCACTCCAATCGAGTTGTCGGGTTCACGATCTTGACACAAGTCTTTTCGAGCGGTTCCCCGCAGCCCACCAACGTCTGAGTCCCTCGTTCCGATGGAGTAGACTCCTTCACGATTGAGTTTGCCAGCGCCTCCACATCAACCGTGAGGAACGTCGGCTCAACCCGGAACGGTTTCATCGTCACGAGCAACGTGGCTTCGGCTAGTCCATAGGCCGGAGAAAAGCTTGTCTGCTTGAATCCTCGTGGACCAAAGGTTTCGATAAACCGCCTCACCGTATCAGGGTGGATGGGTTCGGCACCGCAGCTGGCGACCTTCCAGCTACTCAAGTCCGCCTGCCAATCCTTGTGTTGCCGCACAGCCCGGAGGCACGCCTCGTACGAAAAATTCGGTCCACCGCTGTGGGTAATCGCGAATTGATCTACTGCGTCTAGCCAGCGCAATGGTCGTCGGAGAAACGTGATGGGCGACATCAGATAGGCGGGAATGCCTGCGTAGAACGGTGCAATGATTCCATGCAGCAATCCATAGTCATGGAAATACGGCAACCAGCAGAGCGACCGACTGCTGTCCTCTACCTGCCCGGCTAATGTCAGAGCTTTGCAATGAGCCAGCACATTTCCATGGCTGATCACAACGCCGCGAGGAGAGGCGGTCGACCCAGAGGTGTATTGCAAATAGGCAAGGGCGCTGCTGTCTAGTCGCGGCACATCAATTGACATGGAGTCGGTCGCATCAGCTAATAGATGGTCTGTTGCCATCCATGTGATCAGGCCCACGTCTTTGGCGGGTGAACATTCAGAAGACTGAGCCATGATGCTTGAGCTTGTGAGGATGAGTGATGCCTGAGCATCTTCCATAATGTTACGAAGTCTCGGCACACTGTGTTTCATTCTGATTGGGTCGGGGGCCGGAGCAGGAACTGGTATGAGACCGGCATACACGCATGCCCAAAATGCACAGGCGACATCAAGGCCTGGCGGATAGAGAAGAAGGGTTCTGGTTCCTGGTTTGACCTCGCGGGTCAGTCGGCCGGCCAGTGAACGTACCTTGCGTTCAAGCTGGCCGTAGGTCAGTTGACTCTCCAGCTCGAGGCTGTCACGAACCAAGGCATAGGCAAGCCTGTCTGGATTTCGCCGACAACCAAACTCAAAGAGATCTGCCAGGTTGTGGATAGCCCGATGAAATGGTTGCGACATCTGTTATGTTATTCGAAGCATCAACCTTCTCACCCGCTCAGAAGAACCGGGCTCTAGTTATCGACCATCGGCTATCCGTTCACCATCCGTACAAAAGTAGGATTTTTGGTCATAAAGTAGGAAGAACTTCTTCATTGCCCAACAGGAGACGGAGCGTCTTCGGCGGTCGATGTCACCAGGCACATCGGTCGCGTGACGCGGTCGTGCGTGTTAGCCGTACCGTACACAGAGCGATTCTGCCCTCGTGTGGGATGTGTCGTGATGTTGGGTGGAGATAGAAAAAAGCCTTTGCTGAGAATGAAGGGTTGTCCATCTAGCGGTTAGCGTAACAGGCGGAGGTGAACGCTGTGGCATCCTGCGCCAGCGGTAGAAGAAGCCTTAGGGTTTTGCTGACCATTTTAATCTCTGCTCAACGGATGTGATTGTAGCAATCCCACACAACATGTTGATAATTAAAGGAGAATTGATTCATACGTATTGGAGGGTGAATGGCACGTCGATCGCAGAAGATTGGCAATCAGATGGCAGAGAGCGGCTTCTCGATGGAGGAGGCTCTCTACAACATCCTCTCCGCTGTTGTGACAGTCCCGCACGGATGGGAGTTGACGAGCAGCATGAAGGCCGGTTGGAAAACGGGGATCAGCTTTGGATTGACATCCGGGGTCATTACCACGCTCGGACTGATGGTAGGATTGCACTCCGGTACGCATTCGCGCGCCATCGTGATCGGCGGAATTCTGACGATTGCTATTGCCGATGCCATGTCCGACGCGTTAGGCATCCATGTGTCCGAAGAGTCCAAGAACAGCGGTCCCACTTGGCAGATCTGGGAAGCCACACTCGCGACGTTCGTCACCAAATTCGTGATCGCTGCAACTTTCGTTGTCCCGGTTGCAATCGGCCCGCTTGATCGAGCGATCATCATCAGTGTGGTCTGGGGACTCCTCCTCCTCACAGTCCTCAGCTTCTTTCTCGCTCGGGCGCAGGCGATTGCTCCGTGGAAGGTGATCGGCGAACATCTCCTTATCGCTCTGTGTGTTGTTGTGATGACACACGTGGTTGGCGACTGGGTACAAGGAATCGTGAAGGAAGAATGACGGACCGACGTTCGCTGATGGCGGGAGAAGAGGAGGGCAAATGGAATCGAAAGGTAAGGTGTTTCTGTATCAGACCGATGTGAAGTGGACGGAACAGCGTAAGGGAATGATCTCTTGCGCGGGAAAACCGGAGGTGCAGGTTGCGACGCCTCCAGAATTCAAGGGGCATGAAGGTATTTGGTCTCCGGAGGATCTCTTTGTGACGTCAGCCAACGTCTGTCTGATGACGACCTTTCTTGCCGTGGCAGAACGAGCCGGCCTTGCCTTTTCCGCATATGAGAGTACGGCGGAAGGCCGGCTTGAACTGGTCGAGGGGAAATTTCAGTTCACCGCGATCACGATCAGACCGACCATCACTCTGAAGACCGGCAGTAATGCAACCATGGCGAAGGAGCTGATCGAAAAGGCCGAGCGGAATTGCCTGATCTCCAATTCGATGAAGGCAACCGTCACACTGGAGCCAACAATCCGTTAGCGAGGCAACTCAACGAAGTCGGGTGCAGGGTGCCGGGATCTGATTCGTCCTGGATGGTGACGATTGCCTTCGTACCATGACTGTAGCGTTCTGCGTCAGTGAGCGATACAGGCCTGTGGTGTTTCTCTCCATTCATACTGACTTTCCCCGCTCTCTCCTCTGACACTCCACTAAGTTCTCAATGAACAGGCAGAATGTTGACCTGATGCATTGGCGAGGATGGCACGGTGATCGCAAGGTTGCCTCTTCAACAGGTGAAAAAATGAGTATTTCTGGACGAATGCTGGCGTTTTTCGCAGTGTTAGCTGGTATGGTGGGGCTGGGGCTGAGCAATCTTGGGGTGAAAGAGCTTGCGGTCTCGGCCAAAGGTGGCGATCCAGTCAGTGGACGGGAAATCTACGTGAATACCTGCATCCGTTGTCACGGCATCGATGGGAAGGGTGCCCTTGGAATCAAGCTTGTTCCCCCGCCGGCGGATCTCACCTCGCTCGGCGTTCAAAGCCGGCTCGACGGGACCCTGTTTCGACGAATTCACGAAGGCAAACCGAATACCGCTATGGGCGCGTGGAAGCATGCGCTCTCTGATGAAGAGATTTGGGATGTCTTGGCCTATGTTCGTACACTTGGGGTCGAGTCTGGTGGGCAACCCTAACGATGAATCCAATGGGTGGAAGTTGTCTCCTAATAAGCGTGGTAGGGAAGGGAGATTAACTTCATGTCCGAGACAAGGAGGGAGTGACATGACCTGTAATGTAGGGGGAATTGAGAGGCCTGTACGAATTGGAGCAGGGGTGCTGGCAATCCTCATTGGACTGTTTGCGGGGCTTTCGACCGGGCTGGCAGGGGCCGCACTGGCGGTCGGGGTGATTTTGTTACTTACTGGGTCTGTGGGGTATTGCCCGCTGTTCACGTTGTTCGGGATTGATACCTGCTCTACANNCACCTGCTCTCCGGCGTCCGGTCTGAAGAAATGAGGTTCACTCTATGAATCGAGTGATCATAGCGGGCGTCGTACTGGTAGGTGTGCTGTCGGGGGCGATCAGTTGTGTCCCACCACCTCGGGTAACAGGGAGCGAGGAAGCAACTGGTCGTCCGAGCACGGAGTCGCCGGTTGACGCATTGTTCGCCCCGCCGTCGCCCGAAACGATTCCAGGCGATTTGCGAGGCGAACAGATTCGACTGGGCTACAAGATGATCGTCGATACGCAGGAATATGGGAAACGGTACGTCGGGAACGCGCTCACCTGCACCAATTGCCATTTGGATGCGGGACTCAATCCGAATTCCGCATCGTTCGTCGGCATCAGTACGCTCTATCCACAGTATCGTGAACGAGCCGGCCGACAGATGACGCTGGCTGATCGAATCAACGAGTGTTTCGAACGCAGTATGAACGGGAAGCCTCTCCCACCCGACAGTGTGAAACTGACCGGCATCGTCGCCTACATGGAATGGCTCTCCCAGAATATGCCTCCCGGCAGTGCGGTCCCGTGGCGAGGCATCCCGCGCCTGACCTCGACCCATCAGCCTGACCCCAGCAATGGGAAAAAGGTTTTTGAGAAGAAGTGTAGTTTTTGCCACGGCTCCGATGGACAAGGCACGATGTCGGCGCCCCCCGTATGGGGACCGCGTTCGTATAATATTGGTGCGGGAATGGCCCGGGTCAGTGTGGCTGCAGCATTTATCAAGGCCAACATGCCGCGGGGCTGGGGCTGGACGGTGACGGACGACGAAGCCCTCGATACGGCTGCCTATATCAATACGCAGCCTCGACCGGACTTTCCCGACAAGATTCGCGATTGGCCGAAAGGGGGCAAGCCGGCGGATGCACCGTATTGACAGGAAGGTGAAGCGTTTCTGCCGATGGTTTCAAGTTTTATGTTTCAGGTTTTTGGTTTCTGCACAACGTGAAACGTGAGACTTGAAACCTGGAACTCCATGCGGTCGGTTTCTGATTCCGAGAGCGGCGCGATGAAACTCACGGCGACTTTTCACGGCGGGACACGGTACGACATTGTAAGCGGGAAGCATCGAATCATCACCGACCAGCCGGTGGAGGACGGGGGGCAGGATGCCGGCATGGGGCCGGTTGAACTCTTTGTGGGGTCCGTCGCAAGTTGCATCGCCTATTTCGTCGGGCAATTCTGCGGGCGACACGGCATTTCGCGGGACGGTTTGGCGGTCGATGCCGAATGGACGATGGCTGAAGGTCCTCATCGTGTTGGTCGTATCGAGATCGGGATCCATCTTCCCCATCGCATCACCACAGATCAAAAGGAGCGGCTTCTGAAGGTTGCGCACGGGTGTACGGTGCATCAGTCCATCGCCGTGGCACCGGACATTGGGATCAGGTTCAACCCGCATCCACATCAGAAGAACCATGATTTGTGAGGCGAAGGGGATTCTCAGCAAGCCGGAAGGATGGCGGCTGGTCTAAGGCAATCGATCGTTGGCCAATACGCTTCACGAACTACGAGAGACGAAAGACGGAGGTTTGAGGATGGCGACATTCATCATTTCAGGTAGTCGAGGAACGGACGACCCCACGATGGCGACCTTGCCGTTTATGGCAGCGAAGACGGCCAAGGAACAGGGTCATGATGTAGTGCTCTGGCTATGGAATGAGGCGGTCACGTTGGGGCGGAAAGGTGTGGCGGATCATGTCGTCGGCGTGAATTTGACTCCCCTGAAAGATCTGCTCACCGCAGTCCAGACAGCTGGTGTGCCGATTTGGGTGTGCGGAGCCTGCGCCGTCGCTCGACAGATCGGCCCAACGGATCTCGTCGCGAGCGCCTCTATCAAGGCCATGCCGGATTACATCAAGGCTGTGGCTGAGCGAGACCGGAATGTGATGTTTTGATGCGTGGAGGCAAGGAGGGGATCTATGGCGGAGAGTAGTGAATCGTCAGGGAAGTCCAAAGACCGCAAAGCGCGGATGGATACCGCAGAGATCGACGACCTTCTGAACCAAGAACCACGCACGGACGCGAAGGAGCTGGAAGCAATTCCCACCAAGGTCCCGCACGAAGGAGACGGGTATCTGCCGCCTGGCGGTGCATCCATTGGAACGGTGTTGAAACAAATCGGCGACCCAGGGAGCACTCTCACCGAGGATGATCTTTGCAGAATCAACACGAGAAAGGGCCTCCTTCAGTTGCTGGAAAAGCGAGGCGTCGATATTCGGGATGTGCGCAAGCGGCTGCTCTATGAACACGAGTTGAGGCAGCTCCAGGTGGAATTGGTGAAGTTCCAACGGTGGGTCCAGCATACCGGTGCACGCATCGCAATCCTTGTGGAGGGTCGAGACGCGGCAGGGAAAGGGGGCACGATCCGCCGGTTCACTGAACATCTGAACCCTCGCGCCATGCGTGTGGTCGCGCTGCCCAAACCGACGGACGAAGAACGTGGCCAGTGGTATTTCCAACGCTATATCCGTCAGCTGCCGAACAAGGGGGAAATCGTCTTCTTCGATCGAAGTTGGTATAACCGCGCGGTCGTCGAGCCGGTGATGGGATTCTGCACGAAGAAAGAGCACCAGCGGTTCCTTCAGCAAGTCCCCGAGTTCGAGCATATGCTCTACGAAGATGGAGTGACCATCATCAAGTTCTGGTTCTCGATCTCGAAAGAGGAGCAGGCTAAACGGTTCGAAGCGAGGCGACAAAATCCCCTGAAGCAGTGGAAACTCAGTCCGGTCGATGAAAAGGCCCAGGAATTGTGGGATGCGTATACCCGCAACAAGGAAGAAATGTTCAGCAAGACACATACGACGTACAGTCCCTGGATCATCGTGAAGGCGAACGATAAACAGACGGCGCGTCTTGAAAGCCTGCGCTACGTGCTGAATCTGCTGCCCTACAAGGGGAAGGAAGAAGCTCTGATCAGGTTGACTCCAGACCCAAATGTGATCACACGGTTCCACCGCAAGATGGTGGAGCTGGACTTGTAACGTCGGGTAGCCGTTGGCGCCACCGATGAAAGGAACAAGAAGATGAAGACGAGTCTGTTCACGGTGATGGTCGCTGCACTGTGCTTCGCGGTGCCTGCTGGCGCGGCGGAACGGCACATGATGCAACCAGTCGTGCCCCCCGATAAATTGGCTGAAGCAAGGGCACTTAAGAATCCTTTGGCCCATTCTCCCGAGGTCATTGAGCAGGGCAAAGCGGTTTACAACGGCAAGGGCGGCTGCGTCACCTGTCATGGAATCGACGGAGACGGCAAAGGGCCAGGGGCTGCAAGCATGAATCCGGCTCCCCGTAACTTTCAGCATCATGGGTTCTGGCGACATCGTACCGAAGGGGAAGTCTTCTGGGCCATCAAGTATGGATCGCCCGGGACCGCCATGATCGCATTTGGGTCGGTCTTGTCCGACCAAGAAATCTGGGCCCTCATCCACTATGAGCAAGGCTTCGCGGGGAGACATGGCATGATGGAGCATCGAGGAGAAATGGGACCCGGCGGCGGTATGGGCGGGAGAGAAGGGATGGGGCATCGTGGGCGAAGAGGTGGAATGGATGAGTGAGCGTTCTTCGGTCTCATCCGACTGGAGGTAAAGGAACAAACAGAAGATTCCTTGCGACCTCTTTGTCAAGAATTCAGGCCCGTCGGGTTGTCAACGAGACTCGGCCATTGAATTGATTACCAGTGTCCATGGCGCACCGTGCGCCTTTCTGGCGCGTTTTTCCACATCTCTCAATCTCGCACTGAGTGTTCCTGCATCACATCGCGCTACTTGCTTCCGGTTGAACTGGCTCAAACCACTGTTTTACCCACTCTGTGATTCTCATACCCTGAAAGACAACGCGGCATCAGAATCGCAAGCAGTTTGTTCTGAATTCAATGGTGAGGAGAGTGGCTCTTGCTCGCCGGGAGAGAGCAATCAGTCTTCCGTGAAGAACATAAAGCTCGGAGGTATTGTCATGACCAAGTGGAAAAAGGGTTGGTTGGTTAGAATTGGGGGAGCCGGATTGATCGTCGCCATGATCGGCTTCCCAAGCTTTGCCGACGAAGGCCATGGGCAAATGGGGCATGGTGGCCATGATCAGGAAGATCAACATGACGAGGGTGGACATTATCTGAAACACTTATTGAAACATGCCAAGGAGATCGGGCTGACGCCCGAGCAAATCGGCAAGCTGAAAGCCCTGCAGCTCGACTTTAAGCGAACAGAAGTTAGGTTGGAGGCTGACAGAAAGATTGCCAAACTCGACCTTCAGGCATTGGTGGAGGATGAGCAGGCTGACCTCAATACCATTCAGGCGAAAGTCGAGCAGTTGAAAAAGACGGAAGGGGCCTGTCAGTTCGCGGGGATCAAGGCGAAGCGTCATGCCGCTGCGCTATTGAGTCCCGATCAACGTGAAAAGGAACGTGTCGTCCATGAACAAATGAAGAGTGGCGGCCAGCACGGGGCCGGAGCAGGGGGAATGAGCCACGGTGGGATGATGGGCGGGAGAGGCGGAATGGGCGGAATGATGGGTGGCATGGGAGGTGGGAGCAGTCACGGAAGTGGTCAGGCCGGTGGTGGACAAGGAGGACATGACGGGGGCGATCACGGGAGTGGAGGGTCCGGTGGAGGTCAGCAACATCAACATTGATGATTGAGATAGCCCTAGATAGTCTGTGAGAAGAGAGGTACGCATGTATGTACGTATTCTGATGAGCATTCTCGCGGTTGTGGTGACAGCCTCGTGGGCTCTGGCACAAAACCATCCTGGAACTCTGAAAAACGGAGAGAGAATTTTCCAACAACATTGTGCCGGCTGCCATGGAACCTCTGGTGATGGGCTTGGGCCCGATATCAAGGAGCTGATTGTTCCTCCTGTGAATTTTCGGGCGCCGAAGTCGCGGACGAAGACCGATATGGAGCTGTATCTTTCTATCAAACGGGGTGTCCTCTTCAGCCCCATGCACGGCTGGGCTGATCGATTGTCGGATCAAGAGATTCGGGATGTGCTGAGATATATCCGCAGTTTGGCTCCTTTTAATCCCATCGGCTAGTACCGCTTCACAGGGTCCATGCCTCCTGGCGCATTCTGCGACAGGGGTATTTCATGGTGAGACCTGGAACGCCACAGGGTGACTCGGGTCTCTCATGTGAAACGTTCCGCAACGTCTCGTCATACCACAACAATTCATGGCCTGCCTGGAAACTTCTCTGGCATGGACTTAGCTTTTTCAAGAGAACGAACGTCCACATCAACCGGAGGATTTGTCATGGCAAACCAGGATTTCAAGTGTTCCCCAGAGACCGTGATTCTCGCGTTTCTCGGCGGCGCCATCGGAGGAATGTTCGCCGGTATCCTGCTCGCGCCGAGATCAGGCGAGGATACACGTCGAGAGATACGAGGCTATGCGAGAAAGACTGAAAACGAGGTGATCGAGAAAGCGAAAGAGGCTCGCGCCGCGCTCGATGAAGTCATTGAACGTGGGAGACATTTCATGGATGAACGGCGAAGCGATGTCGAAGCGGCCGTGAAGGCCGGTATGGAGGCAATGAAGGAGCGAAAGGAGAAGTACGGGAGCTGACACGATGCTCGCCATTCGCTTTCATGGCCGAGGAGGACAGGGCGCCAAGACTGCCAGCCGCATCGTGGGAACCGCCGCATTTCTGGAAGGGTTTGTGGCGCAGGACTCACCAATCTATGGAGCCGAACGACGCGGCGCGCCGGTCGCGGCCTTTACACGCATGGCCAAAGCCCCGATTCGTGAGCGAGGCATCATCGCACATCCCGATGTGGTGGTGGTCGCTGACGCGTCGCTCATGGGGGATCCTGCCGCCAAGGTGCTGGAGGGAGTGGATGGAAAGACGATCCTATTCGTAAACTCGCCGATGTCTGCCGAGCAACTCAGCGCACAGATTTCCGCTCGAGGGCACCTGACGACGTTGAATTTGACCGAGATCGCGCTCCAGCGCATGGGCAAACGAGGAGCCATCAGTGCGTTGCTCGGTGCCGTAGCGGGACGGCTCGTGGGTCTCCGTCAGGAGTCGATCCACGAAGCAATTGCTCGGGAACTGGCCGAGCTTGGGCTCGCCGCGTCTGTTATTGAACAGAATCAAGACGCCGCCAAATATTGTTACGAGGCGGTGCCTGTTGTCGCGCTTGAATCCCGTGCTCGTCAAACAGTCCCAGTGGCGCTTCACATACCGGCATATGAATCTCCGACCAGAGGCACTGCCGGTATCACGGTCGGACCAAATTCAGGTATCCGGTCGGTCGGCGGGTGGCGCACATTTCGTCCGGTGTTGCGTCCGGATCTCTGCAATGGCTGCTGGCTCTGTTTTGCCAATTGTCCCGAAGGCGCGATCACCATCAAGCCTGATGGCAGGCCGGCAATTTACTATCCCCATTGCAAGGGCTGCCTCGACTGCGTCGAAGTCTGCCCGACCGATGCCTTGACGGTAGAACGAGAAACGGAAGCGACAAGTAAGACGTGAAAAGTGAAGCGTATCTCGAGAAGTACAAGATACGAACATGTGGAAATTGCTAGGATCAGTGTCGCGAACAACGCTTCACGAACGACGAGGAGGAAGATGACGGCCCAGATGATGACCGGCAATCTGGCAGCGGCTTGGAGTGCGCGCCTGGCCGATGTCGATTATGTGCCGGCCTTTCCCATTACGCCACAAACGGAAATTGTCGAAACCCTGGCGAAGTGGTGCGGCGATGGATCGCTGAACGCTCGTTTCGTCACATTGGATTCAGAACACTCGATGATGACTGCGGCCGGTGCGGCCGCCGCGACCGGGGCTCGTGTGTTCACGGCCACATCGAGTCAGGGATTGCTCCATGCCTTCGAAGTCTTGTACACGGTCGCCGGCTGGCGGGTACCGTTTGTCCTGGTCAATGTCTCACGGGCGCTGGCTTCCCCTATCACACTTGAACCGGATCACAATGATGTGTTGGCTGCCCGCGATTCTGGTTTTGTGCAGATCCATGCGGAAACCTGCCAGGAAGTGCTGGATTCGATTCTCATGGGCTATCGCATCGCCGAAGATGCTCGTGTGTGTCTGCCGGTTGTCGTGAATCTCGACGGCTTTATCTTGTCCTTTACCCGTGAGCCGGTGGTCGTACCGGACCAGGAAACAGTGAAACAGTTTCTCCCGCCCTTTCGTCCCGCCCATTTGGGGTTCAAGGCCTCAGCGCCTCACGCGCTCGGGACGGCGGTGACGGGCGGTGCAACCTATAGTTACTTCCGCCACCAGATTCATCTTGCCTCGGTGAATGCGCTGAGGGTCCATGAAGAGGCAGCGGTCGAATTCGAACGATTGTTTGGCCGCCGCTACGATGTCGCTGAGGGATACCGGCTTGAGGATGCAGAGGATGTCCTGGTGATGAGCAATGCCTACGCGAGCAAAGGCAAGGCGGCCGTGGATCGGGCGAGAGAGGAGGGCCGAAAAATTGGATTGCTCCGGTTGCGCGTGATCCGCCCGTGGCCTGCAGAGGTCGTTCGCCGTGCGCTGCGCGGCAAGAGGGCTGTGGCGGTCTTGGATCAGAATCTCTCACCGGGTCAAGGTGGGATCCTCTTTCAGGAGATTGCGGCCTGTCTCTACCACGAGCCGCTTCGACCAAGATCGCTCTGTTCCTTCATTGGAGGATTGGGAGGGAAGAATATCTCGGAGGGCGAGTTTTGTACCATCTTCGAGCAGATGGAAGACGCAGGAGGACGGGGAACCGGTGTCGGGCCGGTGTTGCTCTATACAGAAGCCGAGCATCGAGACATGGAACAATTGCAGTTCCTTGCACATGAACTCAGGACCGGTAGGTGAACGGCAACATGAATTGGGAGCCACCTCTCTTTCAAGACCTCCATCAGATTCCTCGCGAAGAACATGTATTCCCCGGTGCACCGCTCTGCGCCGGCTGCGGAGGACTCGAATCGTTGCGGCTCGCATCCAAAGTGCTCGGGCCGCATGTCGTCTATGTGAATGCGGCCGGCTGCTTTACGAACTTGGCCACGTTTCCCTTCACCCCGTTGGATGCGTCCTGGCTCTATACAACGATGGGCTCTGCCCCAGCTGGTGCGCAGGGGGTGCGTGACGCGCTGGATGTGCTGATCGCCAAGGGGCGATTGCCGAAAGAAGAGGATGTGACCGTGGTTGTCTTGGGTGGTGATGGCTCGACCTACGATATGGCGCTCTCATCCACCTCCGGGGCGATCACCCGAAAGCTGGACTTCTATTACTTTTGTTACGACAACGAAGCGTACGGCAACACCGGTGTCCAGTTGAGTCCCTCCACGCCCTATGGAGCCAAGACGACGACATCACCTTGTGCGGTACAACGACCGGTCGGTGCAACGCAGGAGAAGAAAGATATCTTCGAAATCTGGCGAGCGCACAATCCGCCATATGTCGCGACAGTCTCACCGCGATTCCCACTCGACCTGGAGGAAAAGTTCGTCCGAGCTGCGAACTACCGGGGCCCAAGACTGTTTCTAGGATTTGCCGCGTGCCCAACCGGATGGCTGTTCGATCCGGCCCACACACCCGATGTGGCACGCTTGGCGGTGGAATGCGGACTCTGGCCACTCAAGGAAGCCGTCAACGGCGAGGTCGTCCATACCCACTTCCCAAAACTCAGTCCAGTGGAAGACTACCTCAAGCTCCAGGGACGCTTTCGGCATCTGTTTGAACCGATCGTGCAGAAGGAGGCGATCGCGCACATCCAGGATCGAGTCAACACATACTGGGAACGAGTGAAACAGACAGAACAGAAGTCGTAACTGGGCATGCAGAGCGATTTATTGACGGAATGTTGCGATGTGCAGACGATCGGCCTTTTCATTTAGAACGACGCCAGCCTTTCTGACTGTTGGGTTGCTCTGTGTCACAGTAGCCGCTGGGTGCGGTAGCCAGGCACAGAAGGCGACACGACCCAATCCCTATCTCACTCCCGATACGCGACAGGCGATTCCGTTGTCCGCATCGGCGGGAAAGGAACATCGTGCTGTAATGCTCCAGCATCTGGAGACGATGCAGGTGATCGTCGATGCCCTGGTCGAAGAGGACTATGAATTGGCGCAGGGCCTGACCGAGTCGCATCTCGGCTTCTTCCGCCATCGCCAGGCACTGGCCTATGGTGACTCAGAGAATTTTCCTCCAAGTTATCACGAGCTGGCTATGGCGCATCATGAAGCGGCGGAAGGGTTGGCGAAGACGATGCCCTCCAAGGACTTGAAGAAGATCCTACCGGCGTTCAATAATCTGCTGAAGGCCTGTGTGGCCTGTCATCTTGAATACAAAGTCACTGGCCAATCGTAACGAGTTGCGAGCAGCTGGGTACAGGGCAGGATGTTTCAACAACGAGGGAGTTATGAGTGAACAGACCATTACGGCATTGTATGAGAAGGATCACGATCGGTTGGATGACTTGTTTAAGACCTTTCAGACGTCGAAGCGGTCGGACTTTGCAAAGGCCAAGGAGGCCTTCAAGGCCTTCAAAGTCGGTCTCCAACGACATATCGTCTGGGAAGAGGAGCTGCTGTTTCCGACGTGGGAAGAGAAAACCGGGATGATCGAAGACGGGCCGACCCCGGTGATGCGATTTGAACACGAACAAATCAAGAAACTACTTGAATCCATTCACCAAAAGGTGGAGCAGCAAAATCTGGAGAGTGATCAGGAAGAACAGGCGCTGCTGAATCTCTTGGGTTCGCACAATAGGAAAGAAGAGAAGGCGCTCTATCCCGCTATCGACAACGTGACCAATGCGGATGAACGCGCGACGCTCTTCACGAACATGAACAGCATTCCCGAAGACCGGTACAATGCCTGTTGCAGTGACCACTGACGGAGCTCGAATGGAACGGCAAGACAATGCGCGAGAGGGTAAGGTTGGGGCTAAGGTTGTGCAGGGATTGAAGACCGTTCGACTCAACCTTCACCTCATCCTGGTCCTAGTCTTCGTCTGCCTGGGAGTTCAACTTCCGCACATATCGGACACGCCTGCCTGGGCCGAGCCTCCGGCTACTCAACCGAGTGGGAAACCCAAGGGCAATATTCTACGGGGGCGAGAGATTTTCAACGGCAAGGGTGTGTGCTACTACTGCCATGGGATCGATGGGTATCTGAATCGAACACCGCGGCTAGAAGCAGACACTGCCAAGCTGATCGCGAAACTGAATCCGCCTCCCTCTGATTTGCGCAACCCTGATGTCCTACGCCTCAAAAGCAACCAGGAACGAGGCCGGGCCATCCGAGAAGGCCATCCCGGCACCGGTATGTTTCCCGACACCACCATGACCGATCAAGATCTTGCCGATACGCTCCTCTATCTCGCGCTCATCAGGAAAGATCCGCATCCGGAGCAATAGGGCTCAAGACTGGCAAGACTGGTATGAGACTATTACTTGATGATGAGTTCTCATCGAGCAAAGAATTATGAGAGCACATTACAAGTTCTCAAAAAATGAAGGGCGCAAGAATCCCTATATAAAGAACTTGAAAAGCATCACGGTTCGTGAGTTGCGCGATGCAGAACTGCAGATTGCCAAGATAACAGCAGAGTCTGACCGCTTATCCTATTCCATGCCACCCTCTTGTGATTTGTTCTAATTCGACGACCCTGGTGAAACACCATTTCCTGGAGGAAACGTCTCCGATCTGTCTCCGGCACGTCGAGTCAGGACCGAAGCCCCGCTCCATTGGAGAATATCATTGATCTGATCATTCATGATCGGTTTGAGCGCTCCACCTATAAAGCCTGGCTCGGCATCAAGGGAAAAGGGGATAAAGAGCAGAACAAGCTGATTCGACTGGAAATGGTAGCGAACATCGAGTACAGAGTCGGCCTCGTTATATACCAGATTCGCATAGGAGGCACTGTAGCCCAGGGCAAAAATGCTATGGATTGGCCATGCATCGCTCAATTCCAACGTATTCGCATCTATTCGTTGGACGGTCCAATCTTCCTTGGCTTGTTCCGCCACCCGATCAAGCGGGTTTTCGGAGACCTTCGCGCGAATATATGTAGCCGAAGAACACCCAAATGTTCCGATTAGGAATACGATAAGCATAAGGCGAGTCAGCATCATATTTCTCCATTTATCATGAACCATGACCGTCCTGTTCTTGATAACGACAGCGGTCTTTACGATGAACGATGCCAATTCTTGCATTCTTCGATGTATTGCAACCTATAGACCGATTGTACGACCATTTCCCCTCCGCTTGAGGAACCTAACCGGTTGATTCCATCTCAGAAGTGAAAGGAAAGGCCTCCAACTCCATGAACACTATTCACGGTAAGCTCTGCGGGAGGACCGCCTTGGGCCTCCAGCGTATGAGAGGCATGTATATATTTTCCCTCTACAAAGGCTGCGATGTGCTTCGTTACGAATACTTTGGCCCCCCCGAGCCCCTGAAAGGCCGGCGCCGTATGCCGGCCTTCGTTCGTACCAACTGCCTGGAAAGTAAGCCGTTGTCCCCCTCCACCGAATCCGATGTATGGGAACCATCGTCCGTTTGGAAGCTCTGGCGTCACGCCCAGTGGCAGACGGGCAAGTACACTGATTCCAAGATAGACAGCACTGAAATCAAGAGCTATAGGGCTAACCAGGCCGACATTGGATTGCAACACCTGCCCACCAGGGAGATTTGGTCCGAAGCTGGTGATGTCGATCTCAGCTCCCAGATCAATACCCAAGAATTTCCTGGGCGCTGTAATCCAGATCCCAATCTTGCCCCCAACGGACGGTGACTGATCGAGTTCTGCATCTTGGGCTGTAACCCCTGCTGATGAAAACTCTGTCTTGAATGGGTGCGAATACCCCACGAAGCCAGATATATACAGGTCAATCGGTCTGACCTGAACTTCTTCCTGTGCCAGGACGATCTCGGAATAGCCAAGTATGCAGAGCAGGAGAAGAGTTGATGTAACGATGGCCTTCATTGTTGCCTCCTCGATAAAAGAAACAATAAGAAATGTACTGGATTCTGATGAGTCCTCAACTTTTCCCGGTATGAATTCTTGCTTCATCATGTCCGTCATCCTTTGTAGTGATCTTCGTTTGTTCTTGCTTCCGTATCCAGAAGTAACGGGTGCTTTGATGGCTAGAGTGCAACACCAGTGCCGAACATGTGGAGGTAGCTAGAAACAAGAGAGAAACGAGTAAAATGCGTGTGTTAGTAGGGCAAGAACTCTACTGGTTACTGCCAAAGGAAGGGATTATTCATAAGTCGGAAAATGGATTGTTGCATTTGGGGACTTCGTTCATCCATGAGTTGTGGCTAATTAGACCAGCTGAGACTTGTGAGGTAATTAATGGGTATCGAGGGCGCGGAAAGCACGTTCAGTATGCATGACTAGGGCAAGTAAGGATGATGACCATGCTTTCCTAGACAGCGGGTTGCGGTGGCTCAATATGTATCCTCACATCTACGATGCGGCAACCTTGGCCTGATGGGAGTGCGAAGATCGGATTCAGATCGAGTTCACTGATTTCGGGAATTGCTTCGCAGAGTCGTGAAATGCGCAGCAGGACATCTTCGAGCGCCTTTAGATCCACGGCTGATTGGCCGCGATAGCCAGTCAATAGCTTATAGCCTTTGATTCCTCGGATCATCCCTGCCGCGTCACGGTCGGTGAGCGGTGCGATGCGGAACTGCACATCGCTAAGGATCTCGACGTGAATCCCGCCGAGGCCGAAGGCAATCGCTGGGCCGAAGAGGGGATCGCGAGTCATACCCACCATCACTTCCCCCCCACTTGATAGCATCGGCTGCACGAGCACGCCTTCCATCGCGTCCAATTGGCCCGCCTGCTCGAGTTTGGTTCGAATCCTGTTGAACGCATCACGGACTGCTTGGTCGCCACCCAGGTTCAATTGCACGCCGCCTATTTCCGTCTTGTGCACGATCTGATGCGACGCGAGTTTCACGGCGACCGGATAACCGATCTTCTGCGCCAGCTTTACTGCCTCCTCTGCGCTGGTCGCGATGTGACCTGGCGCGAGAGGGAGATGCACTGCTCTCAGGAGGGCGTGAGTTTCTTGAGTGGTGAGCCAACCGGGACCACGAGCGGCGAAAGCTTTGGCACAGATCTCCTTCGCCGTTACGAGATCAACATCGGCGTAGGCTGGGATCTGTCCGGATGGTTGTTTCCGCCACGCTTCATAGGTCAAGTCGTATCTGATGATACGCGCCGGGATCTCAGGGTGCCGGTAGGTTGGAATGACTTCGCCATCGACGATGAATGACCGGTCAAGATCACCCTCCGCCATCCAGCAGAGAAAGACCGGTTGCTTATAGCCGGCTTCCCGAGCTGAACGGATTCCCCGGACAATGCCTGCTGCCACCGGTTCATTGTCCTTTGGTCGAACTGAGACATGCACAATGATGAGGGCATCGAGTTGGCTCGATGTCAGCATCGTCTCGACGGCTTTAGCATGCTGTTCTTCCGTCGCAAAGCCGATCACATCGACGGGGTTTCTGAGCGCGGCCATCGGTGGGAGGAAGGAGGCGAGCGTTGACTGCGTTGCCTTATCTAACTCAGGCACCAGGAGTCCTTCTACTGCACAACTATCGGTACAGAGCACACCGGGACCGCCGGAGTTGGTTAAGATCCCGATTCGCTTACCTTGGGGGCGCGGCTGAGCTGACAGACCGGTGGCCAAAGCCAGCAGCTCTTCCAAAGTTTTTGCACGGATCACTCCACACTGGGCAAATAAGGCATCAACTGCCTTGTCGTTCGTCGCCAAAGCAGCTGTATGCGATCCAGCGGCAGATTGTCCAGCTTGGGTCCGGCCAGCTTTCAGCACGACAATGGGTTTGTTTTTTCCCACCCGCTCGGCGATTCGTCTGAACCGTGGAGGATCCACGATGGTTTCGAGGTAGAGCAAGATCACATGAGTATTTCGGTCTTGCTCCCAATACTCGAGCAGATCGTTCACAGTGACGTCCACATGATTGCCGATGCTGACGAAGCTGGAGAGACCAAGCTTCAATCGCTGTGCTGCGGTGACCACGGCAAGCCCCAGTCCGCCGCTTTCCGACGCGATGGCGACGTGGCCGGTGGGTGGAACGATCGGCGTATAGGTGGCATTGAGCCGGACGGCAGGATCGAGATTCATCACACCGAAGCAGTTGGGTCCGATAAGGCGAATCCCATATCGATGAATCGTTTCACGCAGCTGGTGTTCAAGTGAGGTTCCTGATCCGCCTGTTTCGGCGAATCCGGCTGTGATGAGGATGGCTGCAGGAATCTGTTTCGCTGCACAGTCGTCGATGATGGACAGGACAAGGCCAGCCGGTACCGCGATGACCGCGAGATCGATCTGAGCGGGAATCTCACGAAGAGAAGGATAGGTTCGAAGACCAGCGATCTCACTCGCATGAGGATTAACCGGGATGATCATTCCGGCAAATCGACCCTCCTGGAGGGACTCAAGCAGTCTGTAGCCGATGCTGGTGATCTCACGTGATGCGCCGACGATGGCGATCGTGCGCGGATAAAAGAACGGCTTCAGCGATTCGGCACCCGATTGCTGGGAGGCCGCCATCAGAGGTGGTCCTAGCTGCTGAAATCAGGAGGCGAGACGGAGCGAATATATGACAACACATCCAGCAGTTGCTGATCCGTCAACTTGCCACGAAAGCCATGCATTGGGGTAAACAAGACCCCATTTGAGATAGCCACGAGCAGCTCCCAATCCGTCTTGGACCGAGTGGATTGCGACCGAAGATCGGCCGGTCGAACAATCAGATCTCGGCTGTCCGGGCCGTTCCCGTCCAGTTTGGCCCCATGGCAGCGGAGACATTGCTGTTCGTACACGCGTTGACCAGCTGTGGCATCCCCTCGAATCACTTGAGCGACGATCGGAGGAGTCGAGACGGAAAGCAGGATCATTACCATCATCAGCCGCGTCGTCATCTTCGCTCCTTTCATCGAAGGACCAGCACCGGACAGGGGACATGATGCACGACGGCATGGGAGACACTTCCCAAGAGGAAACGCGAAATCCCCGTTCGTCCATGGGAGGTTACGACGACCAAGTCCATATCCTTCGACTCCTGCTCAATCACCGTGGCGGGATTACCCTGGACGACTTTCGTGGTCACGGTATGCTGAGCGCTCCTAAGCTTCCCCGCGGCCGATTGCACAAGTTCCTCCGCATAGCGTTCCGCGCCCTCCCACCAGGTACTGGTTCCCAGTGTGTCATAGGGATCGGTCACTCCGATCGGGACAATAGCGTGGACGACACGGAGCTCAGCGGGATCGGTGAATGGATAGCGCAGCAGCCATTTCACGATACGATCGGCGTCGTCTCGATCTTCGATGCCGATGAGCACGCGACGAACCTTACGGGCGGCCCCCCTGACGATCAACGTCGGCCGGGAGCTATGGATGAGCACCCGATGGGACACGCTGCCGAGCACCGCCTCGGAAAGACGGCTTCGTCCGCGCACACCGACGGCGATCAGGTCGGCGGAGAGGTTGTTGGCACTCTCGAGGATGAGCTGCGCAGGACTGCCGACTTCGTTCACCTTACGAATTGAAGTCACCTCAGCCGGCACCATGGCAGCGGCGCGTTCCAGCAATTGGTGGCCCGAATCCACCATTGCATTGCGGAAATCGTCGTAGCCTTGTACGTTGCCGGCTTGCGCCACGACCGGATGTTTCAAGATCCCCAAATCCACGCTGTGGACCAGCGTGACATCGGTGGGGTGATAGAGCTGACAGGTCTGACTAATCGCGGTGAACGACTGATCCGACCAATCGACGCCGATGACGACTCTCATGCGTACCCTTTCCCCTCGAACCCTCAAAACAACGGATGGGGTGCGGTGCCGAACGGAAGGACGTGCGGTGATTCACCGAGATTCCCACGAAGCCGCCACGCTCCGTCGTCGAGGACGAGGTAGTGTATTTCCTCATGCCAACTGTCGATGGGAACAAAGAGCCCGCTGGTCTTCGATTTCGCCCAGAGATGGCCGGTACAGGTGACCTCCAGCACGGCATCCCGACCCGCTCCCACCTTGGTCATCTTCGTGAAGAGGTGCGTGCTGGCAATATCCTGATACTCCTCGAAGAGGTCTTTCCAGATTTTGCGGATGTCGTCCTTTTTCAGCCCGTGGTAGTTGTATTGAGGTGAATAGATCACCATGACCTTGTCGAGGTCATGGGTTTTGATGGCGTCTTCCGCCTGCTCAAAGCTGCCGAGAACGGATTTGAGCGTGGCCGTGTCTACTTCAATCACCGAACCAGTCACAGGAACCACGATTTTTGCCGCGGCGGTGCCGATGCCCACAAGAAATATGACGACGGCAATGAGTTGGGTGATGGTCGATGCTCCTCTGTCTCGCAGAATCAAGGGAGCCTCCTTCTTCGGACCGGTTCAGGATCAAGAGCCCGTGTGAGCATCATCTCGTCCATGTGACCCTCACGAAATCTTCGTCTTGGTCGTAATGCAGCTCCAGCTCGCCGTGATAGGCATGTTTCAATGCCTCGCCGATGCGCCTCGGCAAATGGCTGTCGGTCGTGGAGATGACGAAGCCTTCAGGCTTGGTTTCCATCGACATGATTCGAGACAGCGCGTGTTCCTTGCTCTCTGTTTTCTCTGTATTCTTGACCAGGGCGATCACTTGTTCATGTTGTGTGTCTTTAAAGCTGCCTTTCAAAGTGACGAAACCTTTCGGGTACTTGTCTCGTATTCTCATGCAGGCTGGGCAGATAATCTCAGCAGCATCGGCTGGTTTCGTACCCCACATCCACCGCCCCTTGTGAAACAAGGCGTTGCATTCGGTGCAAATGGTCGGTTCGTTGAGCTTTCCCCGCAGCTTATAGGTATCGTGCTGATACTCCTGTACGGTCCGGTCGTGTCGAGCCCCTAGGCCTGTCGGTATCTTCGTGTTCGTAGTCATGCGTACTCCCTTATCGTGTTGGTGAGATGGTTGGAGAGTGTGACCGTTCCTTCCATCCCAACAGCGACTCTTCCGCCAGGTTTAAATACTGCACCACGTCGTGATCGCTGACCTGTGCGAAGTCGATATAGTGGTTCCCCACGGCCCAGAACGGCTCCGGCGTGGCAAGGACGACCAACTCGTCCACCTGCGTGCGAACTTCTTGAATGGTCTCCACTGGGCCAACTGGAATGGCTCCAATCAGACGGCGCGGCTTGAGATGTCTGGCGGAGTGGATGGATGCGAAAAACGTGGAACCGGTCGCGATGCCGTCATCGACGAGGATGACGATGCGGTCGGTCAGCGTAGGGAAGTGCCGGCCTTGGCGATAGAGGTTCTGCCGGCGGGCGATCTCCTGCTGTTGCACGTGCACGACTCCATCGATATCCGAGTGAGAAAGACCATACACGGCCATGGCATCGTGATTGAGATAAATTGTTCCTGTTTCACCGACCGCGCCTAATGCATATTCGGGGTTATCCGGCGCTCCTAACTTACGAGTAATGAAGACGTCCAGAGGAAGATGCAGTCCCAAACTCAGCTGATAGCCGACTGCCACGCCCCCACGTGGAAGTGCCAAGATGACCGCTGCCGGATCGTCACAATACTGGATCAGTCGTTCAACGAGCCGACGTCCAGCTTCTTCGCGATTCTTGAACGTCACACTCTTCCCTTCCGCCCACTCGCCATGGGTCTACATCACGCCGTTTGTGACACCGACTCCAATCAGGAACATCGCCATGACGATCAGGATGAGCATGAGCAGCACATGATGACGTGGCCCACTCTCTTTTTGATCCCAATGGATTTCCCAGGGAATCTCCAAATAACGGGGGTGACGAAACATGATGCCCTCCTTTTCTGAGCCAAGGCCACGGTTGAGGTTAAGGTCGAGTCAGGAACAACGCTCTTGCCCTTAACCTGAACCTAAGCCTCGACCTCTCTCATGACACCTTCACCTCTATCGCCTTGGGCTTGGCCTTCTCCGACTTTGGAAGATGGACCTTCAACACGCCGTCTTTATACTCGGCGTTGACCTTGGAGCCGTCGGCATCTTCGGGAAGGCTAAAGCTTCGCATGAAACTGCCGTAGGCGCGCTCGACGCGGTGATATTTCTTCCCCTTTTCTTCCTTCTCGTATCTCCGCTCTCCGCTGATCGCCAGCACATCGTCATGGACGTTGATCTTGATCTCTTCCTTCTTCATTTCAGGGAGTTCCGCTTTGATGACGTATTCCTTCTCATCTTCCGAGATGTCCACCAACGGGGCCCATTCGGCAACCGAGATGGCTTCCTTCTTATCGGTGCCGGCAGGTGTCGGTGTACGCCCAAAATAGCTTGAGAGTCGTTTCTCCATCTCCTCAATTTCCTTGAACGGATTCCATCGTGTCGTCGGTTCCCATCGTGTCAGGGCGCTCATAACCAGTACCTCCTTCTATGGGTGAAAGCAGAATGCTCTGTCTCGAGGTGTTTGCATTGACGGTGCCAAGGGTAAAAAATGAAGAGTAGGCCGAATGTTCTTCAGAAATTGCAGCCAGTTAGCCCACAGCCTGGGCTTGGTAAGGCGACGGTGTGGAGAGAGGCTGTTGCATTACGGGGCAGTGGATTCCAAGGGGCTGTCGCCTCTTTCAACAGCCTGATAAGGGAGGCTTTTGCGAATCCTTTCTAGCCCAAGCGGCTCTCAAGGGCCAGGGAGACCATTCTATGACCAGCTCCGGTGTTGCGAAAGGCAAAGGAGAGCACATCGACCGATGCCACCGCTGTGGCGGGCTCATGGTGTCGGAAGAAGTGCTGGAGCTCAGATCATTCGATTGGCGCTGTGTGAGCTGCGGGGAGCGGATCGATGCCGTCATTCTTGCGCATCGGAAGCAGGATTTTGTGGGTATTGAGACCGAGAAAACCTTTGCTGCGAAGAGGAAAGATCCCCTCAATTAAGGTTCCCTGCCTCAACGGGCTTACTCATGTTATACAGAGACGAGGGGGTATCTTGTCCCTGTTGATACTGAGCGAGTCGAGCTTATCTGGAACGCGAAGGAGGTGACGTGAGCCTAAAGAGGTGGGTAGCCCCAGGTGTGTAGCCTACGCTTGTGCAGCCAACACGGAGAGGAGGTGTGTACCATTTCCGTCGGGTAGAAATCGTCCTTATGCGAGTGAAGGGTTGCTGAGTGTGGCTGTTTCTTCTCTACACACGAGTACCCCGAGCGAGAGATCCAATTACGGCAATCGATACCCCCAACAATACAAATCGCTCTCAGAGCGAGCTCCTCAATGGGTAAAGGACGAACTTCGCCCTCCTGCTGGGGAAAGCAATCTAGCAGAGACGGGTCCCAAGAGCTCTTTACACTTGCTGAGGTCTTGGAGAGGTAGTAGGTTTCCCACCCACTGGTGGGCCTGCTCACCATCCCAACGCCCGACCTCGATCCCCTTGAGTGTTCCTCTCAGCGAGGCCTCCGCTCAACTGTTCGGTAAACCCCTTTTACCAATAATCAATCGGCTACGTCTTCTTAGAAGGGTGGTGCATTGGCCGACAATGCCATCGGAGATTGGATACTAGGCGTTTTCCTAAGTCATCCGTGCAATCTTACTAGAGTTGTACTGATCCAGCCGTTTGGTGGCTCATTGAACTTGCCAGGGGTTTACCCAGAGGCCTAGAATTCAGGCCTCTCCTATGCCACCGAAAACGGCCAAGATGAAACTCTCTCCAAAGAGAAAGCCAGCACGGCGGAAGCTGGGCACGATCGATCATCCACGACGCCGCG
>DCZN01000080.1:135212-142387 GCA_002331625.1 Nitrospira sp. UBA2083
GAAGTCAACGATGCCTGCTTGGAGATCTTTGGGCTTCGACGCAACGAAGTCGTGGGGCAAACGACGTTGACGCTGGGAATTTGGCCTGATCCTCTAGAACGAGTCAAGCTGATCGATCGATTCCAATCCGAAAGGTCGGTTAAAGATTTCGAAATATCATTGCGCGTGAAAAATGGGGATGTACGTCAATTCCTCATCTCAACCGACCTGATCTCGCTCAAGCGGAAACAGTGCTTGTTGACGATCGGCAACGACATTACTGAGAGGAAACGGGCGGAAGAGGCATTGCGTCAGAGTGAAGAACGGTGGCAGCTTGCCGCGACTGGGACAATCGATGGAATCTGGGACTGGGATGTTGCTGGGCATACCGTGTTCTTGTCCGCGCGGTGGAAACAGTTGCGTGGCTACCGGGAAGAAGAGATCGGGGTGGACGAAACGGAATGGTCGTCTCGGATCCATCCGGAAGATTTCTCACGGGTGATGGCCGCAGTGCAATCCTATTTCAATAAGGAGATCCCTGCGTTTCATTGTGAATATCGTACACGGCGCAAGGATGGAACGTATTTCTGGATCAGCGACCGGGGGGTTGCCGTCTGGGATGCACAAGGCCGAGTGGTTCGCATGGTGGGATCTGAAACGGATATCACTGAACGGAAGCGGGGCGAGGCGGAGTTGCGGCACAGCGAAGGGCAATTTCGGACGGTCGTGGAGTCGGCGCCGAACGGAATCCTCTTGGTGGATGGCAGAGGCCGGATTGTCCTTGTCAATGGGCAGATCGAGCGACAGTTTGGCTATCGCCGAGAGGAACTCATCGGTCACCCTGTCGAGAGGCTGCTGCCTGGGCGTTTGCGCAAGGACCATGCCGGCCTGCGGGAGGCGTATCAGGAGGCTCCGGAAGCCAGGGCGATGGGTCGTGGGCGCGACCTCTATGGGTTGCGCAAGGATGGAAGCGAGCTCCCCATCGAAATCGGGCTGAGTTCGATCGAGACAATCTCAGGGACGATGGTGCTTGCCTCAGTCGTGGACATCACCGAACGCAAGCAGCGTGAGCATGCACTTGCCGAGCAGCGCCGTCTGTACAAGACGGTCACTGACAATGCGGCGCTCGCGCTGTTCATCATGGACGATAGCCAGCAGTGTGTGTTCATGAATCCCGCCGCCGAGGCTCTCACTGGTTTCGCATTAGCGGAGGTCATGGGGCGCCCGCTTCATGATGTCGTTCACCACACCCGTCCTGACGGTTCGCATTATCCTCTGAGCGAGTGCCCGATCGATCAGGCGTTTCCGAAGAACGATCGCGAGCAGGGCGAAGAGGTATTCGTCCACAAAGACGGACACTTCTACAGTGTCGCCTTTACGGCCAGCCCGATTCGCAATGAACTCGGCCAGCCGGTCGGCACAGTCATCGAGGTGCAGGACATCACCAGGCGCAAGCGAGCGGAAGTGGCACTGCGCGAGAGCGAAGCGCGTCTGCAGGCCATCATGGACCGGGCGCCTGTGTCCATCTTTATGAAAGATCGAGACGGACGATGTCTATTCATGAATGAAGAGTGCGCCCGGGTGATGGGATTCGACCGTACAGAGGTCAAGGGGAAAACCGAATATGAGCTGTACCCGGCCGAACTGGCTGAACAGTTCCGAATGAATGACCAAGTGGTGTGGAAGAGCGGCCAGGGTCATGTGTTCGAAGAGCACGTCCTCCAGTCAGATGGCCTACATACGTATGTCTCCACTAAGTTTCTGTTACGCGAGGCTGATGGATCCCTCTATGCGTTGTGCGGTATCGCGTCGGATATTACGCCAAGACGCCGCATGGAAGAGGCGCTGCGCGAGGGCGAGCAGCGCTTGCGCCTCGCGACAGAGACCGCCGCCATCGGCATTTGGGAGTGGAACGTGACGACGAACCACGTTCGTTGGGATGCGCAGATGTTCCGCATCTACGGAGTCTCACAGACTCCGGATGGTCTCGTGACGTACGACACGTGGCGCGAGGCGGTGGTACCCGAGGATCTTCATGAGCAAGAACAGATCTTACGAGAGACCATTCAAAGCCGGGGCTCGAGCACCCGAGCCTTCCGGATTCACCGTTACCATGACGGCGAGGAGCGATACATCGAAGCCATAGAAACCGTCCGCGTGAATGAGCAAGGAGAGACGGAATGGGTGGTAGGGACGAACATCGATGTGACGGCGCGCAAGCACGCGGAGGCGGCGCTGCGCCGGCTCAACGAGACGCTGGAACAACGAGTCGCGGAGCGGACGGCGGCGCTGCGGGAAAGCGAGGAGCGGTTTCGCACATTCCTCAATAATGCGTCGAATCTCGCGTTCATGAAGGCCTGTGATGGACGGTATCTGTATGTGAATCGCCGATTCGCGGAGGCGTTCCAACTCGAGAAGAACGAGATAGTAGGCAAGACGGATGTGGAGCTGTTCTCGCGCGAGCAGGCCGAGCTGTTTCAACGCCACGATCGCTCGGTGCTCGAAGCAGGAACAGCCGCGGAATTCGAGGAGATGTCGCGCTACGCCGACGGTCTCCATACGAATATCGTCGTCAAGTTTCCCGTGCGAAATGAATTAGGGCACGTCTACGCGATCGGAGGAATCGTCACTGATATTACCGATCGCAAAAAGGCCGAGCTGACGTTGCGGCAGAACCAGTTGGTCCTCCAAGAAAAACGACAAGAACTCCAAAGGCTCACCGAACAATTGTTCATGGCTCAGGACAGCGAGCGCCAGCGGATCGCGCGTGATCTGCACGATGACTTTGGCCAGCGGCTGGTCGCCCTGACGCTCGATGTGGCGGCGCTCGAACGGAATCCCCCACTCATGCCGGAGTTGCTCAGCAACTCCCTGGAGTCGGTGCGTGAAGAATTGGCAGAACTTTCCAACGACTTGCGCCAGCTAGCCCATCGCCTGCACCCGTCCTTGTTGAAGCATGCGGGATTGCGAGCGGCACTCGAAGAATTTGTCCAGCAGGCCATGCATCGAACCGGGCTGCACATCACACTGCAGGTCAACAACGTGCCCGATTCCCTCCCGCTCGATCTCGCGACGTGCCTATTCCGGGTATGCCAGGAAAGCCTTCAGAACGTGGCGAAGCATGCCAAGGCGACGGACGTTCTGGTCATGCTGAGCGGCTCGTCGAAGGGGCTCGGCCTGTCGGTGACGGACAATGGGACGGGCGTTAATTCCCATAACAAGAACAGTCACGGGAAGGGACTGGGGCTGATCAGTATGCAGGAGCGATTGCGATTGCTGAATGGATTTCTGAACATTCATTTCAGGACGGCGGGCGGGACCAAGGTTTGTGCCTGGATTCCATTGCAGGAGAAGAACCCGTGACACGTCCTCGCATCCTCATGGCGGATGACCATTCGCTCGTGCTGGCCGGTCTCCGGAAATTGGTTGAAGAGTTAGGAGATGTGGTCGGCACCGTCGAGGACGGTCGAGCCTTGGTCAATGAAGCACAACGGCTGAGACCTGACATTATTCTCTTGGATATTTCCATGCCCCTGCTCAATGGCTTGGACGCAGCCAGACAACTCACCAAACTCGTGCCGGAGAGCAAGTTGATCTTCGTGACCATGCATGCCACTCCTACCTATGTTACTGAGGCTTTTAAGGTTGGCGCGACTGGCTATTTGATCAAGCAGTCCGCGGCGGATGAGCTCAGGCAAGCCATCCAGGCGGTGTTGCGAGGTCAGCACTACATGACGCCGTCGGTGACCAAGAGTATGATGGGGGAGACCCTCCATCCCACCGAGAGGCCGGTCTCTAAACGACCCATGACAGCGCTCCCACCGCGCCAGCGGGAAGTACTGCAACTTATCGCGGAGGGGAAAAGCACCAAGTCGATTGCTTTCATTCTGCGCATCTCCGTCAAGACGGTGGAATACCATAGGACCAAGATCATGGAGGAACTGAATCTCCATTCGACTGCCGAGCTCACCAGATATGCCGTAAGCGAAGGTCTGGTGACTCTCTAAACAACTCGGTCTTTCGTTCATCGCCTCGTTTGGCACATTCATTCCAGTAATGTTTCATCGTGGCCCTAGGATTTTCCTAGTATTCCTCTGCGAATCATTCACCTAGGATGTACCCCGTTAAGGTGAACTTCATACAAGGGGAGGTGGCCTATGGTATTCGCCGCAATCATCGTGCGCGTGCACCGAGTGTTGGAGCAGCTCGGCACCGATTGCCCCATGGAAGAGGTGATGAGCCTCTGTCCGGAGCTCACGTGGAACCAAGTGTTCCTCGCGATCGATTATTTGAGTCGAAGCGGGCAGATTCGTGTGACACTAGATGGCGACAGGACCTATAGGGTGCAAGCCTATCACGATGTCACAGTCGCGACTTCCCCTCTGACGCCGGCTGCATAAGTATGGTCGCATTCTGGACAGGGAACGCCTAGTACTTCGATATAGCGGGAATTGCGTGAGAGGGTCTCGATGGAACAATTTCAACACGTGTCGAGAGACGAACATTCGACGCTCGAAGAAGCGGAGGTGTCCATGGAAACCTTGTTGATTCAGGAAACCGTTTCGACCTTCAGCCGGGCCACCGCGAGCGATTACTGCGCACATCAACGGATGATCGACGATGTGCGAACCAGAGGCGGCAGGCGGACCGGGAAGGTGCGATGTCTCGAGTGTGGGACCATCTTCGACGATCCCTACCACGGTTCGAAGTGATGTGACCAGATGGGCGCAGGGTACGACCTAGCCTGCGTCATGCATCTCTCCACGTAGATGCGTTGACGTGAACAGCACCGAGAACCTGTCTCAGAGCATACGGGATCTCCCAGTGCAATGCCACGTAATACCTCACGGTCAGACAGGCGGATCGTCGATTAACAGCTGCTTGCATGGGGCGGTGCTTATGAGGACACTATTTTCAAGAGCTTAGCGTCGTCGTTTCATTGTGGTGAGTCTACGTGGCATCTGCGATGCACCAGCAATTGCCAAGTTCCAATGAACCAGGAAGGGAGAGAACACATGAACGTCATTATTCGTTCTCCAGGTAGCCAGCTCGAAGAAGTAGTACTCGAATGCCCAGACCTGACCTGGAACCAGGTCTTTTGTGAACTCGACCGCATGAGCCGAGGGGGACAAGTCCGACTGGCGATGAAGGGTCCCGGCCTCTATGCGGTGTCGAGCTCAGCTGCGTGCAATTCCTCGTTGTGAAGAAAAGAAAGGAGACATAAATCATGCAACCACTGGCCCCAAAAGAACCCAGAGGGCGGAAGAACTCTGAATCTCATCAAGCCCGGAACACGGCGATGCTGCTGAAGAAACCGTCCTATAGCCTGCCGGTCCTTCCTCGCGATCATGTGCAGATGCGTATCGCCGATCGTGCCTATGAACTCTACGCCGAGCGTGGCTATCGACAGGGTTATGCGCTCGATGATTGGCTGGAGGCCGAGCGGGAAATCCTGAGTCTCGAATGCGACACGTAGCAATCTCCGGCTGGGTTCCCCTGGTTGGATCACTCTAGAATAAGAACGAGGTATCCATGCAACAACGATTGGTTACCGTGTTCATATTTGTCAACTTGTTGGTGGCTGGAACTCTGGTTGTCGGTGGAACGGCCCACAGTGACAAAAAAGAGAAACATGGGAAGGCAGAGATGGTCGCCACAGCGAAGGCGACGATCAGCGAAGCGGTCAAGACCGCGTCGGAGCAGGTGTCGGGCACGATCATCGAAGCCGCGCTGGAGATGGACCATAACAAGCTTGTCTGGGAAGTCGGGGTCGTTACGGCAGAGAACAAAGTGATGGAGGTCCACATCGACGCTGAGAGCGGTGCGGTGATCGATGTGGAAGAGGAAAAGGCGAAGACGAAACAATCTCATAAGTGGGGTCAAAAGCCATGATCGGAAGGGTTAAAGGGTTAATCGAAGGTGGTTGATTAGTCGTGGCGCAGCAATCGAAGGACGGCGAGGGACCGCGCATCGATCTCATAGGGTTCCCCCCCCTTGATCAGGCGGACTTTCTTGGGATGGAAGCTGCTCGCAGACGTGTCGAGTAAGGGCTGCCAACGTACGCCACGCTTGTGTGCTGGGAGAGTAAAGGTGAGCGGGGTGTGATGGGCGTTAAGCAGGATCAGCAGGGTGTCGTCGACAATGGGCCGTCCCTTTTCGTCGGTCTCGGCGATCGCGTCACCGGCCAGGCGTAGGGCCAGTGATTTCACATACCCGGCGTCCCAGTCCTTGTCGGTCATCTCTTTCCCGTCCGGCCTGAACCAAGCTAGATCTTTGACTTCCGACCCGCGAAGGCGCCGGCCTTGAAAAAACCGTCGACGTCGTAAGACCGGGTGTTTCTTGCGGAAGGCGATCATATTGCGAACGAAGGACAGCAAATCGCGCTGGGCCTGGTCCAACTTCCAGTCGTACCAACTGATCTCATTATCCTGGCAGTAGGCGTTATTGTTGCCTTGCTGTGTCCGACCGATCTCATCACCCCCGCAGATCATCGGCACACCCTGCGAGAGCAAGAGCAGCGCCACGAGGTTCTGCTTTTGGCGCTCGCGGAGTTCGGTGACGGTCTGGTCGTTCGTTGGGCCCTCCACACCGCAATTCCAACTGAGATTATCTTCGGTTCCATCATGGTTATTCTCGAGATTGGCCTCATTGTGTTTTGAGTTGTAGGAGACCAGATCGTGCAAGGTGAATCCGTCGTGCGCCGTGACGAAGTTCACGCTGGCAAACGGGCGCCTGCCGCTTCCTTCATAGAGATCGCTGCTCCCAGTTAGTCGGTAGGCGAGCTCGGCCACCTGCCCCCCGTCCCCTTTGACATAACGCCGAATGGTATCCCGATATTTCCCGTTCCACTCGGCCCAGCCGACGGGGAAATTACCGACCTGGTAGCCGCCCTCGCCGATATCCCAGGGTTCGGCGATCAGTTTGACTTGGGACAAGATGGGATCTTGATGCAGGATGTCGAAGAAGGCGCTCAGCCGGTCGACCTCGTGCAGCTCCCGCGCCAGTGCCGACGCAAGGTCGAAGCGAAAACCGTCGATATGCATATCCATCACCCAGTACCGCAGGCTGTCCATGATGAGTTGGAGCGTGCGCGGGTGTCTGACATTCAACGTGTTCCCACACCCAGTATAGTCGACGTAATAGCGTGCGTCGTCCGGCACTAACTTGTAATAGGAGGCGTTGTCGATGCCGCGGAA
>DCZN01000080.1:142442-152225 GCA_002331625.1 Nitrospira sp. UBA2083
GCGGTGTGGTTGTAGACGACGTCAAGAATGACTTCGATCCCGGCGCTGTGGAGGGTCTTCACCATCGTTTTGAACTCGCGCACATGACGACTGCGGACAGGAGAGACCGTGTATCGGATGTCCGGTGCGAAAAATCCCAAGGTGTTGTAGCCCCAATAATTTGTCAGCCCTCGATCCGCGAGATGTCGGTCGCGGACAAAGTAGTGTATCGGCAGCAGTTCGACCGCTGTGATGCCGAGATCAACCAAATAGTCGAGCACGGCCGGAGTAGTCAGGGCCGCATAGGTTCCGCGCATGTGCTCCGGTACGTCGGGATGCCGGGCAGTGATGCTCTTGACGTGAAGCTCGTAGATGATGGTTCTGTCCCAAGGTGTTTGGAGCTGGCGGTCGCCTCCCCACGTGAAGGCCGTATCGACCACAACGCACTTGGGCATGTTCGCTGCGTTGTCTCGGTCATCGAGCGAGAGATCGCCATCGGGGTCGCCGATCCGATAGCCGAACATGGCGTCCGACCATTCGATGTTGCCGGCGATGGATTTGGCATAGGGATCGATCAACAGTTTCTTGGGATTGAACCGATGCCCCTTCTCAGGTTCGTAGGGGCCATGCACCCGATAGCCATAATGTTGGCCAGGCCAGAGTCCCGGCACATACACATGCCAGATCTGGTCGGTGCGTTCCTCGAGGCGAATGCGGTGGGATTCTTTCGACGTGTCTGGCCCATCAAACAGGCACAGTTCCACCGCCGTCGCGTTCTCAGAAAAGAGCGCGAAGTTGACACCCTCTCCGTCCCACGTTGCACCGAGCGGATAGGGACGACCTGGCCACATTCGTAGAGATTGTCCTGCTACCATGGCGTTTCCCTGTTCCGTCTGTGTTTTGCTCTCCCCTCACCTTAACGATCATCGCGTGCTTGCGCAAGGGTGGTTCCATGTGGAGGCTCGCAATCTATCCGTGACATCGAGTCTTTCGTTCAGGCAGACTGTGAATGAGGTCTCTGAGTGAATACGCATGCTCATAGAACCTGGCAATTGGATCTCGGTGCGAACCGTGTCGGTTCATCGGCTGTGCGGTTTCGAGTGTGGGCTCCCCGCGTCAAACAGGTTTCCGTGCACGTGTTCAATCAAGAAGGTCGTGATCCGGTTCGAATGGAGCCGCAGGGTCAGGGTTATTTTAACCTCACGGTCGAGGGTGTGCGGGTGGGAGACCGGTATTGCTATGTCTTAGACGGCGATAAGGTCCGGCCTGATCCGGTGTCTCGGTTTCAACCGGAGGGTGTGCATCAGGCGTCTGCTGTGGTTGATCCCGACACGTTCATCTGGACGGATCATGGATGGACAGGACGCTCACTCAAGGACCTGATCATCTACGAACTCCATACCGGGACGTTTACACAGACCGGAACGTTCGAGGCGATCATCCCTCACCTGAAGTATCTCAAGCAGGAGGTGGGGATCACGGCCATCGAACTCATGCCTGTCGCGCAGTTTCCGGGCACACGGAACTGGGGCTATGACGGGACCTACCTGTATGCACCCCATTCAACCTATGGCGGGCCGCAGGGACTCAAGACGCTCGTCAATGCCTGCCATGCCGCCGGGCTCGCGGTGATCCTGGATGTGGTGTACAACCATCTCGGTCCCGAAGGAAACTATTTGGCCGACTTCGGTCCCTACTTCACCGATCGCTACCGCACGCCCTGGGGTGACGCGGTCAATTACGACGGGCCCGACAGTGACGAGGTTCGCTATTTTGTGATCAGTAACGCGTTGTACTGGGTGACGGAATACCACATCGATGCCCTTCGCTTGGACGCGATCCATGGGATTTACGATTTCAGTGCCTCCCATATCCTCCGGGACCTTGCCGGGGCGGTGCATGATCAGGCAGACCGGCTCGGGCGACAGATCTTCGTGACCGCAGAAAGCGCGCTGAACGACGCGCGGGTCATCACGTCCCCCGAGCAGGGCGGGTATGGACTTGATGCGCAATGGAATGATGACTTCCACCATGCGCTTCGGACCGTGCTGACGAAGGAGCGGGCCGGGTACTATCAAGATTATGAAGGGATCAGACATCTGGCGACGGCCATGCAGGACGGGTTTGTCTATTCCGGGCAATATTCACGGTATCACCGACGGCGCCATGGGAATTCGTCGAAAGGTTGTGCCCCCTCCCGATTCATCGTGTTCTCACAGAACCATGACCAGGTTGGGAACCGGGCGTTCGGTGATCGCCTGAGCACCCAAGTTCCTTTCGAAGCGCTTAAGGTCACGGTTGCCGCCGTCTTGTTGTCGCCCAATATCCCGATGCTTTTCATGGGCGAAGAGTTCGGCGAGACGTCGCCGTTCCTCTACTTCATCGACCATAGTGACCCGGAGTTGGTCGAAGCGGTGCGTCGGGGGCGACGAGCGGAATTTGCATCCTTCTCGTGGGAAGGAGAGATTCCTGATCCGCAAGACCCGCGCACCCGCGAACGGTCGTGCCTTCATCTCACCGGCTCCCTTGATCCTCGTCGAGCTGCCATGCTGAGGTGGACCAGACAGTTGATCGAGCTCCGGACTACGGTTTCATCGCTGGGAATTGGAAGCGACTCATCCGAACACCATGTTCAGCTCCACGAACCAGATAATGTATTGGTCATCCATCGCCGGGGAGACCGAGGACCGGACGCCCTGTTGATCTTGAGTTTCAACGGCGTGCAGGCATCGATCCTTCTGCAGGAGCCGGTGGGGCACTGGCGTCTTCGACTGGACTCCGTGGGAGGGGAGGTCGAGGGGGAAGGCCAGGAGCGTCCTCCGCAAGAGGTGGCCATTGTATCGAAGGGCGTGACGCTATCTATTCAGGCCTACACCGCGGCAGTGTATTTACAAGTGGCATGACCTCATGGTGGAACGTTGACCCGGGGACTGGCTCACAAGCACAACGATCCGTATGACTGAAACGTCCACAAGCGAGCTCACGATGCCGGTGTCCACGTACCGGCTGCAGCTCAATCGAGCCTTTCCGTTCAGGGAGGCGACTGCGATCGTCCCGTATCTGCATGCCTTAGGTATTACGGACTGCTATACCTCGCCGTATCTGAAGGCGACGCCCGGCAGCGAACACGGCTACGACGTGGTGGATCCCACCGTGCTGAATCCCGAGCTTGGCACCGAAGACGAGTATCGCGAGTTCATCCGCGCGCTGCACGCCCACGAGATGGGCCACATCTTCGACGTCGTACCGAACCACATGGGAATCGGACGGTCAGCGAATGCCTGGTGGTTGGACGTGCTCGAGAACGGACCCAGCTCGCGCTGTGCGCATCTGTTCGACATCGACTGGCATCCGGTCAAACGAGAATTGGAGAACAAGGTGCTCCTGCCGATCCTCGGTGATCTCTATGGAACGGTCCTGGAGAATCAGGAAATTGCCCTGGTGTATGAGGAGGGGCGGTTCTTCATCACGTACTACGACCATCGGCTGCCTATTGGGCCGAAATCCTCGGCGATAGTCCTGACGCATCGGCTCGATGAACTGATCGCCGAGGTGGGGGTATCGTCTCCCCATGTGCAGGAATTGCAAAGCATCGTGACGGCGCTACGCAACCTCCCCTCAAGCACGGAAACCGATCCCGAACGCGTGGAGGAGAGGAATCGGGAGCGAGACATCATCAGGCAGCGCCTCGCCACGTTGGTGCGGGACAGCGAGACCATCGCGAGGTTTCTCGACGACAACGTCCGGATCTTCAACGGGACGAAGGGTGATCCGCGCAGTTTCGATCTGCTCGATGCCTTGCTCAACGATCAGGTGTATCGACTGGCCGACTGGCGAGTGGCGGCGGAAGAAATTAATTACCGGCGGTTCTTCGACGTCAACGAGTTGGCCGCTGTCCGGATGGAGGACGATGCGGTCCTCCAGGCCTCGCACGTGCTGGTGTTTCGGCTCGTGAAAGAGGGGGCGGTGACGGGGCTGCGTGTCGATCACGTGGACGGCCTTTCCGATCCAGGCCGGTACCTCCATGAATGGCAGGTGTGGGCTCAGCGCGAGTTGGGACACCCGCTGTTCGTTGTGGTCGAAAAAATTCTTGGCAGAGACGAACCGCTGCCCGAGACCTGGCCCGTCTCCGGTACGACCGGCTACGATTTTCTAAACCTGCTGAACGGTCTCTTCGTGCAGACGACCAACGAGCGAGTGATGAGCGAGACCTACGTCCGGTTCATCCGCTGTCGCATCTCGTTCGATGACCTCGTCTATGAATCGAAGAAGCTGATCATGCAGGCCTCGATGGCCAGTGAAATCAATGTCCTTGGACACCAATTGAACTTGCTTTCCGAACGCGATCGCCGGTCGCGGGATTTCACGCTGAACAGCCTCACGAATGCCATCCGCGAGATCATCGCCTGCTTCCCCGTGTACCGGACCTACATCACGGAGGGGCCCGAACCTCTGTTGGATCGTGACCACGCCTATATCCGTCTCGCCGTGGCCAGGGCCAAGCGACGAAACGCTGCGCTCAGCGGGCGTGTTTTCGACTTCGTCCGGTCCTTGTTGCTGAAGGAATGGGATGAGCGGACCAGTCAGGATCGCCGCGAACAGCTCCGGTTCGTGATGAAGTTCCAACAGATGACCAGTCCTGTGACTGCAAAGGGAATTGAGGATACGGCGTTCTACCAGTACCATCGGTTGGTGTCGTTGAACGAGGTCGGGGGCAATCCCGAGCTGTTCGGCGTCACGCCCGCGACTTTTCACAAGCACATGCAGGAGCGCCAGGCGCGCTGGCCCTTCTCCCTCTCGGCCACCTCCACGCACGATACGAAACGGAGCGAGGACGCGCGGGCGCGTATCAATGTGCTGTCGGAGATGCCCAGGGAATGGCGGGCCTGCGTGAACCGCTGGGCCAAACTCAACAGGAAGTACAAAATCGACGTGGAGGGACAACTCGTTCCTGATCGAAACGAAGAGTATTTGTTCTACCAAACACTCGTCGGCGTGTGGCCTCTGACGTCCCTGGATCATGGGCAATACCGTACCTTTTGCGATCGGGCTCAGGAATACATGAACAAGGCACTGAGGGAAGGTAAAGCCCACACGAGTTGGGTCAATCCAGAGCAGGGCTATGAAGGAGCGATGCGGCAATTTGTCGAATCGATCCTCGACCGGACCAGGCCTAATGCTTTTCTTGACGAGTTCCTTCCGTTTCAGCAGCAGGTTGCGCACTGGGGTCTGTGGAATGCGTTGTCCCAAGTGGTGCTCAAGACGACGGCTCCCGGCGTTCCGGATTTCTATCAAGGCTCGGAGCTCTGGGATTTCAGCCTCGTCGACCCGGACAACCGTCGACCGGTGGACTATGACATGCGTGCGACTCTCGTGCATGCGCTCCAGCGTGAGCTCGCAGAGTGCGGCCCGGATGTGAGGCCGTTGGTTCGAACCCTGCTCGCTGAACGTATCGACGGAAGGATCAAACTGTATGCAACGATGAGGGCCCTGAACTTCCGTCGGGAGAATCGCTCACTTTTTCATGATGGCGAATACATTCCGCTCGATGGGTGTGGGACCAAGCAAGAGCATTGCTGTGCCTTTGCCCGTCTTCACATGGAGCAAGCCGTGGTGACGGTCGTCCCGCGACTGGTACGGTCGCTGACGAACGATGCCATGGTGCTACCGGTCGGATCGGATGTGTGGGGAGACACCTATGTGGCCGTGCCATCCTGGAGACCGGATTCATCCTATCGTAATCTCTTCACCGGAGAGAGACTGTCGACTCAGACCGTCGGAGATCGTCAAATGCTGCCGATGGCGGAGGTGTTGTGCGAATTTCCTGTTGCCCTGTTGGAGCGCCTGACGTAGGAGAGACGTGACCTTCCTGCCTTGCGTAGGAAGGGAGGAGTTCGTACTATGACACGACCACCCGTCACATAATGAGCAGGGATTTGTGGCTGACAACAATCACAGAGTCCTTCCGGCAGCTCAACTCCAACGATTGCTCGATGCGTTACGCGTAAAGGGCTATCGGATCGTCGCTCCCACTCCACGTGATGGGTCGGTCGTGTGGGAGACGATCCAGTCTGTATCAGATCTGCCGATCGGCTGGCGCGATCATCAAGCACCAGCACGCTATCGGCTGGAACAGACCGGCTCCCACGAAGTCTTTGGTGTTGTCCACGGACCGCAGTCGCTCAAACCGTTCGTCTTTGCGCCACGCGAGCCGCTCTTGCAGATCGAGCGGAGTCAGGACGGATTCGCCTCTCGCCCAACAATTCCACAACCGGAGAAAGTCGCTGTCATCGGCGCTCGTGCCTGTGATCTCGCTGGTCTGGCCATTCAAGACCGGATTTTTCTGAAGGATGCCTACCGAGATCCCTACTATGCGGCTCGCCGTGAAGGGCTGTTCGTGATTGCCGTCAACTGCACGAGGGCTCTCGCAACCTGCTTTTGTGCATCGATGGAGACCGGGCCTCGCGCCAAGAGCGGCTTCGATCTCGCCCTGACAGAAGTCGACGACCAATTTCTGATCGAAGCGGGAAGTATAGCCGGCCTTGAGGTGCTTTCCGGCCTCTCCTTGTCTCCCGCTTCAGAACCATTGATTGCAGAAGCCGCGACGCGGATCGACGCCTGTGCCAAGAGCCAGGTCAGACGGCTTGATCAGGTAGGTTTGCCAAGCACCCTATACGATGCCCATGAACATCCGCGATGGGATACTGTCGCAGGACGTTGCCTCGCCTGCACCAATTGCACGATGGTCTGTCCGACCTGCTTTTGCCATGCCATCGAAGAAACACCGGACCTCTCCCATCAACAGACCACACACATCAGGGTATGGGATTCCTGTTTTACTCAGGAGCACGGATACATCCACGGCAAGAACATTCGCCCGACGATCAAAGACCGCTACCGGATGTGGTTGACGCATAAGCTCGCGTCCTGGATGGACCAATTCGGGACGTCCGGCTGTGTCGGCTGTGGCCGATGCATCACCTGGTGCCCAGTCGGGATCGATCTGACGGAGGAGTTGTCGGCCTTGCTGACGCCGAGCACACAGCCATCAGCCACCAGCCGTCAGCACGAGTCGGCCGGCGGATAGCCTTACCGGACACCCATGGCCAATCCCTACCTCATTCATCCGGCAACCATTGTGGAGAAGATTCAGGAAGCCGAGGACATCACGACCTATCGCTTGCAACTCGTGGATGAGCAGGTGCGGCGGCAGTTTCGTTTCAAGGCCGGCCAATTCAACATGGTCTATCTGTTCGGGGTCGGTGAGGTGGCGATTTCCATCTTGTCGGATCCGGATGAGCCTCAGTTGCTCGACCATACTATTCGAGCCGTGGGGCGAACTACACAAGCGATCGCCGGGCTACAGGCCGGTGATGTCTTGGGCATTCGAGGTCCATTTGGACAAGGGTGGCCGCTGGATGAGGCACGTGGGCGCGATGTCGTGATCGTCACGGGCGGGCTGGGCTGTGCGCCGGTCGTCGGGGCAATTGAGTACATCGTCCGGCGGCGAGCGCAATATGGGTCGATCAAGATTCTGCACGGCGTCAAGACGCCGCATGATCTCCTCTATCGCGAACGGTTCGATGCATGGCGACTCATTCCTGATACGGAGGTGTTGCTGACCAGTGATCAGCCCGGTAAGAGTTGGAGCCATCACATCGGTGTCGTGACGGAACTGTTCGAACAGGTGACGATCGATCCCGTCAAAAGCATCGTGCTGATGTGCGGGCCCGAGATCATGATGCGTCTGGGTGTGCCGATTCTTGTCCGCCGCGGTATTTCGTCAACCGCCATCTATGTGTCTCTGGAACGGCACATGGAATGCGGGATTGGTCTCTGCGGCCATTGCCAGATCGGACCGTATTTTTTGTGTAAAGACGGCCCAGTCATGCGCTACGACCGAGTCGTGCCATGGCTGGGACGGGTTGGGGTATAGTTCATTGTTCGTATCTCGCGAAACGTGAAGCGCAGGATGGCGTCCCTAGCTTTGTTTGGAGATACGAGATACGCTTCACGAGGAACGTGCCATCAATGAGTCCATGAAGGGAGAACGAGTTGGATCGATCGAAGGGGATCAGTGGGAGTGACAGGCCCAAGTTGGCTGTCTTCAAATTCGCCTCTTGTGATGGGTGCCAGCTCAGCATCTTGAATCTCGAAGAAGACCTCCTGGCCTTGGGCCAGGCGTTGGACATCGCGTATTTTCCTGAAGCCTCCAGCGACCTGAATCCGGGCCCATACGATATTGCGCTGGTAGAGGGATCCATCACAACGGCAGAGGATGCCCGTCGCATTCTGTCGCTGCGGCAGCAAACGAAGGGGTTGATCACCATTGGCGCCTGTGCCACAGCTGGTGGGATTCAGGCCTTGCGCAACTGGGCCGATGTCGAAGCATTCAAGCGGGCGGTTTATCCCAGCCCAGAATTTATTCAGAGTCTCACTACGTCCACGCCCATCTCCGAACATGTCTCTGTGGACTTCGAATTGTGGGGCTGTCCGATCAATAAAGACCAACTGCTTCGCGTCATCACAGACTTACTGGCTGGAGTGCAGCCTCACTTGCCCACCGATAGTGTCTGTCTGGAGTGCAAGCGGCGGGGGAATGTCTGTGTACTGGTTGCGAAGGGGCTGCCTTGTCTCGGTCCGGTGACCAGAACCGGCTGCGGCGCGATCTGCCCCAGCATAGGCCGGGACTGCTACGGCTGCTTCGGTCCCACCGAGGGTGCTCGAAAAGGACCGGGCCTTCCCCCCAACACATCCTCGCTCGCGAATTATTTTCATGGCAACCTGCAACTGATCCCGGTTGAGATCCTACGTCGCTTTCGGGGCATCAATGGGTATACAGCCTCATTCAAGCAAGAAAGCGAGAAATGGGACAAGAAGACGTGAGGGGTAAGGGGTGAAGGGTGAGGGGGTAGGTATCAGACGTGAAGCGTAAAACCTGTTATCTGGATGAATGCTGTCACCTGATGACCTCGTGCTGTAGCTTCGTAGAATACGAAGTGGCGAGAGAGTCGGATAGCCAATGAGTCAAGAAACACCAAGAACAAGAACGATCGCCGTCGATCTGGTGGCGCGTGTTGAGGGGGAGGGTGCGCTTCGTGTCACCGTGAAGGATGGAACCGTCCAGGATGTCGAACTGAAGATCTTCGAACCGCCGAGGTTTTTCGAGGCCTTCCTGCAGGGACGGCATTACGAAGAAGTGCCCGATATCGTCGCACGCATCTGCGGCATTTGCCCTGTGGCGTATCAGATGAGCGCTGTCCATGCACTTGAGCAGATTTTCGGCTTGCGTGTCGAGGGAGCGTTGCGCGACCTGCGGAGGCTTCTTTACTGCGGGGAGTGGATCGAGAGCCATGCGCTGCACGTCTATATGCTGCAGGCTCCGGACTTCCTCGGCTACGAGAGTGGCATCGCAATGGCCAAGGATCACGCCGGCGTGGTGACNNGAGTGGATCGAGAGCCACGCCCTGCATGTCTACCTGCTGCAGGCGCCGGATTTTCTCGGGTACGAGAGCGGCATCGCCATGGCCAAAGACCATGCTCCAGTAGTGACCAGGGGGTTGCGGCTTAAGAAAGCCGGCAACGCCATCATGACGTTGCTCGGTGGCCGATCGGTGCACCCGGTCTCCGTGAAGGCNNTGAAGGTCGGCGGATTCTCGCGGGTACCGTTGCGGCGAGAGTTGGACGGGTTGAAAGATGACCTCTTATGGGCGCGGGATGCGGCGGTAGAAACCGTGCGTTGGGTTGCGTCGTTTGAGTTTCTCGATTTCGCGCCTGATTATAATTATGTGGCACTTCGCCATC
>DCZN01000080.1:152246-159745 GCA_002331625.1 Nitrospira sp. UBA2083
CGATGAATATCCACTGAATGAAGGGCAGATTGTTGCCTCCTCGGTGCTCCAGATTTCAGCGAGCGAGTTTGAACAACATTTCACTGAACATCAGGTGGCCTATTCCAACGCCCTCCATTGCACCTTGCAGGGTGCGCCCTATTTGGTCGGCCCGCTGGCTCGGCTGAATGTCAATCACGATCGTCTGACTCCGCTGGCGAGACAAGTGCTCGCCGACACTGGGCTGGCCTTGCCCCTGCGCAATCCGTTTCACGGGATCGTTGCGCGTTCGATCGAAGTTTTGTACGCGTTGGAAGAATCGTTGCAGATTATTGAACGGTATGAGCCACCGTCTGTTCCGGCATCGCCAGTCGCTGTTCGAGCTGGTACTGGTATGGCATGTACGGAAGCGCCNNCGAGGTATTCTCTATCATCGGTACCAGATCGATGGTGATGGTGTGGTTCGAGAAGCCAAGATCGTGCCTCCGACCTCACAGAATCAATCTCGCATCGAACAGGACTTGCGCCAGTTCATGCCGCGCCTGTTGCACCTTCCTGATCAGGAAGTCGCGCTGGCCTGCGAGCGTGTGATCCGTTGTTACGATCCTTGCATTTCCTGCGCGACGCACTTTCTGAATCTGGACATCACACGGGAAGGGGCAGCGTGAAGAACGATGACCCTCACTCCTCCGCCACTCGAATCATCGGCCTTGGCAACGGCATGCGAGGAGATGATGCGATTGGACTATTCGTGGCCCGCCGACTGCGACAGGAAACTGATGACCGCGTTCAGGTGATCGAGGCGGAGATGGCGGGGGTTGATCTTGTGAAATTGATGGAGGGTGCACGCATGGTGATCCTGATCGATGGGGCGAGAAGCGGACAAGCTCCGGGCACGATCCATCGCCTTGATGCCTCAGCCGGTCCGATCGGCTGCCAGATGTTTCCGCGATCCAGCCATGCGCTCGGTACGGTGGATGCGCTGGAGCTGGCCCGCACAATGGGTACTCTTCCGGCCACCGTCATCGTCTACGGTATTGAAGTGGGGAACACCGAAGCAGGCCAACCGTTGTCGCCTCTCGTGGTCAAGGCATTGGACCAGGTCGTGGACAGGATTGTCCAAGACTGTGAGGCCGGATGTGCATGAACTCCACCTCATGAAGCAAGTTGTCAAAACTGTAGAGGACGAATTGCACAAAACAGAAGGCCTAAGGCTTTCCGTCGTGCGACTGAAAATCAGCGCGGGCTCGCATCTGCTGACTCATGATCAGGCCACACTCCAAGCCACATTCCAATTGGCCACCCGAGGTACGAGGGTTGAAGGTGCGAGGTTAGAGGTCATCCCTGTTTCCGCTGATGCTTGGTGCCCCCGATGCCAGCGAGATGTTTCCGTCACACCAGCGCATGAGGGCTGTTCCGTATGCGGAGAACCGGTGATAGCTGGGTCAACAGAGTCGGAAGTGGTGCTCCATGAATTGGTGGTACAGGAATGAGAAAAGCGCTTGCTCATCGCGTGCAGATTGAGGTGGAAGGAACAGTGCAAGGTGTGGGATTCCGCCCATTTGTTTATCGTCTTGCGCGTGAGCTGGAGCTGGCAGGATGGGTACGGAACACAAGGAACGGGGTATTGATCGAAACAGAGGGGAGTCTGGAAGACGTCGAAATATTTCTCCGTCGGCTGAAGGCTGACGCACCGGCCTCGGCTTCCATTGAGGCGATAAGCACCAGCCTCACTCCAGCACGTGGCGACGTGAGCTTTGCAATCGTCACGAGTGCCGAAACAGGTGAACGAACCCTGGTCACTCCACCGGACCTTGCGACGTGCCAAGATTGCCGTCGCGAGCTCGCCGATCCGCAGGATCGTCACTTTCGGTATCCCTTCCTCACCTGCACGCAATGTGGCCCGCGCTATAGCCTGCTCACGGCGATTCCGTATCAGCGGTCCAATACGACGATGGCCGAGTTCGGACTCTGTTCTGCCTGTCGCGCTGAATATGAATCCGAGGACGATCGTCGCTTTCATGCGGAGCCAATTGCCTGTGTGAGCTGTGGTCCCCGTCTGTATTTGTGGGATGAACAGGGTTGCGAAACCGCGACCGGCGAGGAGGCCTTACAGCAGGCAGCAGCACTGCTCCAGCAAGGACTCATTGTTGCGGTGAAAGGACTGGGTGGGTTTCAACTCTGGGTTGATGCAAGATCTCAACGAGCGGTTCGGCGTTTACGTGATCGGAAGCACAGACCCGAGAAACCCTTCGCCGTGCTGTTTCCCTCTCTTGAAGCGGCCAGAGACTATTGCCTGTTGTCTCCAGATGAGGAGACGTTGCTCTGTTCGCCCCAAGCGCCGATCATTCTGGTGCACAAGCGGAGAGATGCAGCCCTTGCCGAAGCCGTGGCACCGCGGAATCCCTATCTCGGCGTGATGCTGCCGGCCACGCCGCTCCATCATCTCTTGATGGCGTCGCTGCAGCATCCCATGGTCGCGACGAGCGGCAACCGATCTGAAGAACCGATCGTGATCAACGAACACGAGGCACTGGTTCGACTGAAGGGTATTGCCGATGCATTCCTTGTGCATGATAGGCCGATTTCGAGGCCGGTCGATGATTCAGTGGTGTTGGTCATTCCTGACAGAGCCTATGTGGATGGCAAGGCGCAAAGGGAAAAACCCAAGGCCGACGCGATGATCCTTCGGAGGGCGCGTGGCTATGTCCCGCAGTCGATCCGCTGGAGAGACGACTCGTCAGATGGAAAGGGGCAAAACCCGATTCTCGCCGTGGGTGGACATCTCAAGAACACGGTTGCTCTTCTGACAGGCAATCGCGTCGTGCTCAGCCAACACCTCGGTGATCTGTTGACCCTCGAAGGAGACAAGGCCTTCCGCCAAGCCATTGACGATCTCCAGCGATTGCTTCAGGTCACACCACGGGTCATCGCCTGTGATCTCCACCCTGATTATCGTTCGACTAGCTTCGCACGAGAACTGGCCGAGAGCCTGTCTGTTCCGTTGGTTCCGGTGCAGCATCACCATGCACATGTGGCGTCCTGCATGGCGGAACACAAACTCGACGGCGAGGTGTTGGGTATTGCCTGGGACGGGGCTGGTTATGGAGGGGATGGCCAGGTATGGGGTGGAGAATTTCTGATCGCGAGTTACCGACAGTTCAGCCGGTTTGCACATCTCCGGCCCTTTCGCTTGCCGGGCGGTGAAGCGGCAATGCGAGATCCAAACCGATCTGCTGCAGCGGTGCTGTGGGAGCTCATGGGAGAGCAGATGCTGGATCACGAGCTTCCATCTTGGAACGTGACGGGAAATCAGCGTGCGCAGTTATCAACGTTACTTCGATCCGGCATCGCATCACCCTGGACGACAAGTATGGGGCGACTGTTCGACGCGGTCGCGTCACTCACAGGGTTATGTTCACAGGCTTCATTCGAAGGGCAGGCCGCGATAGCAGTTCAGTTTGCTGCAGAACGAGAATGGGAGACAAGTGGAGCAAGGAGAGAAGGCTATCCAATCGATCTGGTGCCGAGCGAGAGTTCCGGTACCGAGTGGATGGCCAATTGGCGGCCCCTGATACAGACCATACTGGATGATCTTCGCAGAGGCGTGAGTCCTGAAGAGATTGCGACCCGGTTTCATGTGAGCCTTGCCGCGGCGACTGTGCGTGTCGCCCGAGCAGCCGGCCTACCTCGTGTTGTACTGACGGGCGGTTGTTTTCAGAATCGGCTGCTCTTGTCGCTAGTCCGGCGACAATTGGAAGAGGCCGGATTCGCGGTCTATAGTCACAGGCTGGTTCCGCCCAATGATGGGGGGCTTTCACTCGGGCAAGCAGTAGTGGCGGCGTGCAGCGTATCTCGTGAAGCGTGAAGCGCGGGAACGGTTTCAGATTGAAAGTTTCATGTTTCACGTTGTGGAGATGGAGGCCAGAAACCATGAACCATGAAACTTGGAACTTGAAACTTGAACATGAGGTGAGTCGATGTGTCTTGCAGTTCCCGGACAGGTCTTGAAGATTGAGGATGACCAACTCCGTACCGCAACCGTGTCGTTCGGCGGCGTGACAAAATCCGTCTCGTTGGCACTGGTGCCCGAAGCAGGAATAGGCGACTACGTCATCGTCCACGTCGGCTTTGCCATCAGCAAACTGGATGAAGAGGCAGCACGCCGAACGTTACAGACGTACGCTGATATGGCGGCTTCGGTATCACCAAATCCGCCTGAGGGTTAGCTGGGCCGATTGATGGCTTAAGGTCGTATCTCGTTGAAACGCCAGCAATCATGGCGGTATGCTCGGACGGTCCGCAAAATCGGAGGTGAACACAATGGGCACGAAAGAGCTGTTAGACGAAGCCATGAAACTGAAACCAGAAGAACGATTCAGCTTGGTTGAAGGTCTGATAAAGAGCCTGGATGAGCCGGATAAGAAGCTCGATGAAATATGGGCTGAAGAAGCGGAAAAGAGACTCAAGGCCTATCGAGCTGGAAAGCTCCAAGGCATCCCAATGGAGGAAGTATTTAAGGATAAATGATGGGCGTCATATTCACTCGAATAGCGACGCAAGGGGAGTGAAATCTTGCAGAAATGCGTCTTGTGCACGTAGACTTGGTTTGTCAGCTGCGGGGCATCCTCCATGTGAGGTCCAGGAGCTTCGACAGAAAAGGTGCGCAGATCAGCTGGTGATGACCGAAGGGAGCATGCCTGAGTCCCACAATATTTAGGGCAGGAGGATTTCGCTTCTACTTTTTCTCTCGCGAGGAAAACCGGATGCACGTTCACGTCTATAGCGACCGAGGGGAGGCGAAGTTTTGGCTAAGTCCGAGAATTGAGCTGGCGCGAAACTTTGGAATGTCCGCCCGTCAGCTCAAAGCTGCCCAAGCACTTATCGAGAAACATGAGAATGAAATCCACGACGCTTGGCAAGAACATTTCGGGAGTTGAGGTTACCAACATCTCGAAGCACGGCTTCTGGCTACTCCTGGCCGATGAAGAGTTGTTCCTACCGTTCAAGGAATTCCCCTGGTTTAAGGAGGCCTCCGTGGAAGAGTTGTTGCACGTCACCTGGCCTCAACCGCACCACCTCTATTGGCCTGATCTCGATGTGGACGTCGCAGTCGAATCCATCAGACACCCGGAGAAATTTCCCCTCGTCTCGAAAGTCTCCAGACGATCAAACCGGCCTGTCCCTCGAAGCAGGATCACGCGCGCCTGACCAGCAACCACCCGCCCGACCAAGTCTTCTCATTGAAACGCCAGCGTTATGGAGGTATGCTCGGAATATTCGATAGTTTGTCAGTCGAGCGGAACAGGGGCATAGTCGGCTCTCCATGTGGATCAGCCCATACCGTGCTAGATACTTGCTAGATACTATAGGTAACTGAGCAAGATAGTATGCCAACGATTTCCATGTTTTACGGTATTCTCATTCGGATGTTCTTTCGAGATATCGAGAAACATCACATGCCACACATCCATGCCGATTACCAAGGCCAAGTGGCAGTGTACTCAATTCCCGATGGAACGCTTTTGGCCGGTGGTCTACCCACGAATAAGCACAAATTGGTCATCGCATGGATTGAGATTCATCAAGAAGATTTGCTGGCTGACTGGGACTTGGCTGTCAACGGTAAGACACCTTTCCCAATCAAAGGACTTGATCAATGAGAATTGTGGAACTCGAGGCACAAGCAAACTGGGTCCTCTCCATTGTGGCGGATGATGGCCGGGTTGGCCGGTTTGATGTCAGCCCTTATCTACAGTACGAGGCGTTCGAGGCGCTTCGAGACGAGTCCGAATTTAAGAAGGTCATCAATGGTGGGTATTTTGTCGAATGGGATTGTGGGGCCGACTTATCAGCGGACACGATCGAGGCACGGTGGAAGGTGGTTGGAAAAGTAGCCCGGCAAACAACCGCCTAACAAATCGCTCCAGCAACTCCGCTCCCGCTCCGCTCTCCGGAGAGTTGGCTGGCCATGCAGGACAATTACGATCTCTGGCACGCCAAGCAGCATATGAAGCTCGGCAAAGGTTGGGAAAGTCCGACTAACAGCGGCCTAAGAGGCTTTGAGGCGGACTTGGTAAATGTCGCGGGAGGACTCGTATGGGTTGGATAGCTGATTTGCTCAGGGAAATTCCTAGCGCGGCCCGATACAAAGCGGAGCTTGAGTCTATGGAGAAGAAGGTAATAGCACTTGAGGCGGAGAACACAAGTCTGAGAGAAGAAATACAACGGAGAGATGATGTAATTCGGAAAGAAAACTCTCATGGTCAGCGCCTCGAAGAAATAAGAGAACAAATGCTTGCCATTATCGCGAAACAGGAGGGTATAACTGAAACAGCCATAGCTGCTGCGCTGAACATCAACGCACAGTTTGCAAGGTTCCATTTGCAAGAACTATCCAAGTCTGGTTTTGCAGGCGCTACGTTAAGCATGGGTGGCGACCCCGGTCGGTGGGGCCTCATGCAAGAGGGCCGCCGGTATCTGGCGTCTCATGGCTTGCTCGCATAACAAGCAGCGCGTCTCGAACCAGCTGCGCACCGGACAGTCGCTGCGCCACCACGGTCGCTCCGAGCCTGCCCGGTGAACCGCGGGGCTGTTATGCCTCATGAGTAGCGAGCTATGACACCTTCTCAACCACCAGCCAACTGGGGCAACGACGAGATATCAACATTCTTCGACGATGCTCGAAGTAATGAATATGCGACATTTGCCAATTATCAAGGCGAAATTCGACGCCTGGTTGATATTGATGCTTGGTGTAGAAAAGCAATTGATGGCCTAAATCATTCGAATGATTGGTTCGCGAGCTTTTTCTTATTTCGAGCACATTCAAATTTTCTCGCCGCATGTCGTATGACCTGGAGCGGACAAATCCCGGAGTGTTATGCGATGCTTCGTTCCTGCTTGGAGAACGCGCTGTATGGGCTATACCTGGCACGCAATCCCAATTCTCGCGAAACGTGGCTGCAACGGCATGATAGCGATGCGCATAGAAGGAAAGTTAAAGTCGAATTCAAAATTCGAACAATGTTGGAGCTTGCGAAATCAGTCGACACGAAAGAAGGCGACGTGGCCGAACTGCTGTATGACCGAACCATCGATTATGGGGCACACCCGAATGAGCTGGCTTTGATGCAAGTGTTGAAGATTGATGAAAGGGCCGAACATGTTGAATTCAAGATGATCTATCTGGAAGGCGGCTCCATTCAGCATAGATTGGCACTAAAAACTACGGCCCAAGTCGGCGTTTGTTCGCTGTCTCTGTTTCGATCAATATACAAGCACCGGTTCGATATTTTGGGTGTGACTGGTGCCATTGATCACATCAAGAATGGTTTATGAGGGCTAACAAGCGCGTCGAGCCGGACTCGTTACGTCGGCGTTCGCCTCAAAGCCAACTTCACTTGCTGCTCACACGCAGCGTTGAGACGGCGCCCGATCCACCAAGGTGTATCAATGCCTCGCTATTTTCTCGAGAGATGATGTTGAACAGCGAAATTGCGAGGTGATCTCGGTCATGA
>DCZN01000080.1:159779-164052 GCA_002331625.1 Nitrospira sp. UBA2083
GCGGCGGCGCTGGCGGAGCGGATTAAGAAGACGGTGCGCCGGCCATGGACGATTATGGAGGTCTGCGGGGGGCAGACCCACGCAATCGTCCGGTTCGGGCTCGATAGCCTGTTGCCGAAGAACCTTGAACTCATCCATGGACCGGGCTGTCCGGTTTGTGTGACCTCGGTGTCGTTGATCGACCAGGCTGTCTGTCTCGCGTCGTTGCCGGGGGTGATCTTCTGCTCGTTCGGGGACATGTTGCGTGTGCCTGGTTCCCGTGGTGACCTCTTTGGGGTGAAGGCGGCGGGCGGGGATGTTCGGATCATCTATTCCCCATTGGATGCATTCGAACTGGCTCGCAAAAATCCTGATCGCGAAGTCGTCTGTTTTGCCGTAGGATTCGAGACGACTGCACCAGCCTGGGCCATGGCGGTCACGCAGGCGAAGCAGTCGGGGATCACGAACTTCAGTCTGCTGATCGCCCATGTGTTGGTGCCTCCGGCAATGGAAACCATCCTGTCGTCGCCACAAAGTCGGATTCAAGGTTTTCTCGCCGCAGGCCATGTCTGTACCGTAATGGGTTATGAGGAGTACGAGGCCATCGCTCAACGGTATCGAGTCCCGATCGTCGTGACCGGGTTCGAGCCGCTGGATGTGCTGGAAGGAGTCGCGATGTTGGTGAGCCAGTTGGAAGAAGGACGGATCGAGGTCGAGAATCAGTATGTGCGATCGGTGAGTCGAGAAGGCAATAGATCAGCGAGAACTCTCGTCGACGAAGTGTTTGAACCGGCACCTCGGACTTGGCGTGGCATCGGCAAAATCCCAGCAAGCGGTCTGCGTCTCAAATCTTCCTACAGCGCCTATGACGCCGAGCTGAAGTTTCAGAGGGAACTATCACACCTCGCTGAAGGGAAAGAAGATCCCGAATGCCAAAGTGGGCTTGTCCTCCAGGGCTTGCTCAAGCCGATGGACTGCCCGGCCTTTGGTACCCGTTGCACGCCGGAACGACCATTGGGCGCGCCAATGGTGTCGAGTGAAGGAGCTTGTGCGGCGTATTATCGATACCGAAGCCACGCGACGCCAGTCGCGGGCTCTTAGAATCGTGAGTTTCGTGTTTCGGGTTTCGAGTTGCTGATATACATATCTCTTAACTTGGAACATGAAACTTGAAACTAGTAACTCAGGAAGAGATATGAGCGACGAGAGACCAACGATGAGCAGCAGTAAGTCTTTCGAGCCGACCTGTCCATTGCCGATCTCCGCCAAGAATACAGTGCAGCTGGCCCATGGCGGCGGTGGGCGGCTCATGCAGGAGTTGATTCAAGACGTCTTCGTACAGGCCTTTCACAATCCCCTGCTGGACTGTCTGCACGATGGCGCAACTTGGCCGGTTGAGAAAGGCACGCTTGCTTTCACGACGGATTCGTATGTGGTGCGTCCGCTGTTCTTTCCAGGAGGCGACATCGGAAGTCTCGCCGTGAACGGCACGATCAACGATCTGGCTATGTGTGGTGCGAAGCCGCTCTATCTGAGTACGGGATTCATCCTGGAAGAGGGACTCAGCATGGAGGTACTGCAGCGAGTGGCGCACTCCATGGCCGAGGCCGCGCGAGCGGCGGGTGTGCCTATTGTCACCGGCGATACCAAGGTTGTCGATCGCGGCAAGGGTGACGGAATCTTCATCAATACGTCCGGGGTTGGTCTGGTGCCGAACGGTGTTCGCGTGTTGCCGACGTCGATTCAACCGGGCGACGCGATCCTTGTAAGCGGCGATCTCGGTTCCCACGGTGTGGCGGTGCTCAGTGTGCGGGAAGGATTGATGTTCGACGGGAAAGTCGAGAGTGATTCAGCGCCGTTGCACCACATCGTGGGTGATCTGATTGAGAACGGCATCGAGCTCCATTGCCTGCGCGACCTCACCCGCGGTGGACTGGCCAGCGTGTTGAACGAACTGGCCGTAGCGGCGAAGGTCGGCATGACAGTGGAGGAGTCTGCCATTCCTGTGAACGATCCGGTGCGTGGAGCCTGTGAACTGTTGGGGCTTGATCCCCTCTATGTCGCAAATGAAGGACGTTTCGTCGCCATGGTGCCGGCACTGCAGGCCGAGGCTGCACTCACCGTCATGCGGCGACACAAACCAGCGACTCTGGCGGCTCGCATTGGCTTCGTCACCGACCACAATCCTTCCATGGTTGTTCTACGGACTGTCGTTGGCACCCATCGTGTACTCGACCTATTGTCAGGTGAACAGCTCCCGCGCATCTGCTAGCACTGTCCAGAATCTCCTGCCTTTGGTGACTCGCACTGAGGGACATGTCGCATTCCGCGACAGTGAGCAGCAATCCTTCCGGGGAATTTTCCCCAATCTCGAAGCAGATTCATGCCCTAGGCATCACGAAGGCCAGTCCTTTCAATACTTTCAGGCTTGGTCATACTCCAACGTTGACTCGTGACGATGGCACAATGGTTGCCCATGATCGTCCTAGTTTGATCAGAAAGGGGGAAGGTTATGCCGTCATGCTCTATCATTTTGCCTATGTTGTTTGCTCTGTCATGCATCCCATTTGCGAACGCTATCGCGGAGCAGAAGAGCAGTGAGAAAGCGCTACGGGAATACTACGATTTGCAGGAGGGCCAACGGCTGTATGTACAGTATTGTCGCTTTTGCCATGGAGAACAGGGAAAAGGAAAGGCCTTTGACGTGACGCCTCCACCGGCGGACCTCACCAGTCCCGCCGTGCAAGAGAAGTCGGATTTCGAGCTGGCCAAGATTATTCATGGAGGTGAGCGAGGGACTGCGATGGGGGCCTGGCAATGGGCGTTGTCAGAGAAGGAGAAACAGAATGTCTTGCAGTACATTCGCTGGTTGGGCCGATCAAAAGGTGACACAAGATCTCCGTGATGGCGTAGATAGTTGAGCATGAGCGATGGAGAGGTCGCGATGACCAACCATGAAAAACGAAAGCAGATCATCCCGTGGATCGATCCGGAAGAACGGGTGACGGTGCATTTCCTCGACGAGCGGGATCTGAACGCCGAGGTGACAGGGACGACAGAAGAGCTGGTCGACCTTGCGATCGAAACCAACGTGCCCCATATCAAGCAGCGGATCTCAATTCCGCTCAGGCTCACGGAACTCTCAGAGGATCTCGGACACTACACGCGTGACCCCGATCGGCCGTTGAAACATCGCCGACTCATGTTGATCATCAATCAGACACGGCCGCCCGTCGTTTATTAAGAGAACCGACGAGCTTCGTGTTGCTAAGAGTCTCCTTGTCTGCCCACTTGTTGGGAATAATCCGTGTAGTAGAATCATCACACGTACTCAGGTCATGCCTTCTGCCATGAAACATCCGATGCAAATGATCGATCTGTCCTGCCGTCAATGTGAAAAGGAGAAGAGTCATGGCGATCAGGCATGTGCCTTGATCCGGAGAGGCCTGCTGCTGTGTTGCATGGCCCTAGGAGGGATCTCTGGCTGCGCCTCCCCTGAATCGATCGAGATGGATTCCTTTGACCCGTCACACAATCAGACAGAGATCGCCAACTACTATCGCAATCAGGCTGTGACGATGCGCGAGAAGGCCGACGCGCAAGCGACGGCTGCTGTGCGTTACGAAGCACTCTTTGGACAGGAGGCCGACTTAGTTTCTGGTGCCAAATCCTTGGCGCACTACTATGTGCAGACTGCACAGGAATTAGAACGAGTGGCTCAAGCCCATGAGGCCGTTGCTCGGAATAAGCGAACGCCTGCGGCTGTTCGGTAATCGGTAAATTGTGAGATTGGCCAACACGCACACAACCAGAATGAGGAGAAATATATGAAACAGTCTTCGATGGTTCGGCTTCTGCTTCTGCTGATCCCGCTCCTGATGACCCTTCAGAGTTGCAGCAATACGGTGTATCCAGGAAGTCGAGGGTTGAGGTGGTCTCCCCTGACCAGCGGATTAGCGAAAGAACCGCTTAAGGAAGGAATCTACTGGCGGGCGCCGTGGAATGATGTCTTGGTCTACGACACGCGATGGAAAAGCTTTAGAGAAAAAGTGGATGCGCTGACGGCGGACGATCTGCCGGTTACGGTCTACGCCACGATCACGATGCGGCCGATCCCCGATGAAATCTACTTCCTGGCCCAGGAAGTCGGGCCTGAGTGGTACAAGCAGCTCGTGCATCCTCAACTCTTGTCGGCTGTTCGCGGGGTCGTCGCCAACTACTCGATGGTGACGCTTCCGGAGCGCAGCAGCGAAATCGGCAATAAGATCGAAGCCGTCGTCGTCGAAACACTGAA
>DCZN01000080.1:164133-179996 GCA_002331625.1 Nitrospira sp. UBA2083
CGGGCCATCGAACAGAAGCAGGCCAAGGAGCAAGAGAAGGAGCAGAAGGATTTCGAAGTGGTTATTGCCCAGCGCAATGCTGAGATTGCCAGGATTCAAGCCAAGGGAGAAGGTGATTCCTTGAAAATTCGCGCGGAAGGCGAGGCCGATAGCATGAAAATACGCGCGATGGGACAGTCGCAGGCCCAGGAAACCATTACCAAGACGCTGACGCCGGACTATTTGAAATACAAGCTCTACGATAGCCCCAATGCCAAAACGATTATTGTGCCCGACAAGCTCAATGTTCCGCTGATGCTCAGCCCTGGTGCTGATCATTCAAAATAGGGTAGTGCTGAGACTCGCAGAGCATGACAGGGATGCCAAAGAATGAAGAGGATGCCAATGCTTGTGTGAATGTGTCAGACAAACAGTGAGATTCAAGGAAGGGTAGTGAGTTGGGCAAGGGGATAAGAACGCCCACCTTACCGTTTTAGTTTCGGTTCGTCGATGGCCGTTCGCTCGCGCAACTTGGTGACGAGCTGATCATAGGAGCTGTCGCGAATGATTTTCTGAAACTGGCTCCGGTAGTTACCGACCAAGCTGACACCGTCGATGATGATGTCGTAGGCGGACCACCGGTCATCTTTAAACGAAAGGCGATAGTCCATAGGAATCGTTGTCTTCTCCGACCGCAACTCCGTTCTGACTTCCGCGTATGGGCCTTCCGTCCGTTCCGTCAGGTAGCCCACGTCTTGTTTTCGTCCGGCATAGTCTTCGATTCGTCCGGCATACTTGTCGGAGAGGAAACTCTTGTACACCTCGACGAACTCTTTCCGCTGAGCCTCAGTCAGCGGTTTCCAATAGCTACCCAGCACGCGCTTCGACATTTCGGCATAGTCGAACCTGCTGGCCGCGATCTCTTCCAACTGACGACGACGCTGCCCATGCCTGCCGGGGTCTTTCAGCGCAGGATCGTCCAGGATACGGAGGATCTTGGTGACGGTCTCACGCACCGCTGCCATTGGGGTTTCTATACCTTGTGGAGCAGCAGCGACGACGATGGAGAAGAGAAGGATGAAGGCAAGCGTGACCATCGGCAGGCGCCTTCTCGGGCCTGCCGCTTTTCCAGGATTGAGCACACCTACTAACTCGTACGTCTTCGTACCTCGTCAATCCAAGACAAACGTCACTTTTAAATCTACACGATACAGGTCAACCTTGCCATGCTCGATCACGACATGTTGCTCTTTTACCCACGCCGACTTAATCCCATGGACTGTCTTGGATGCCTTGGCGATTCCTTGAACGATGGCGTCCTCAAAACTCTTGGGCGATTCGGCGCTGATCTCGATGATCTTGGCAACGGACATAACACTCTCCTTTCATATGATGAGCCTCTGTGGCTCATGGCCTCATGCGCTTGCTTGATTGAACATCCAGCAAAGTCGACGCCACACCTGGTTCGGTCACCCACATGCGCGGGTGAGAGATATCTCAGAGGGTTAGGTGGGATGTGGGGAAGGGAGCCTATGGAATTGGGGAAGTCTGCTACAGACGGCAGCCGCACTCTGTAGCAAAAAGAGGCAGAGGCGAGTGAAAACCCAGGCTGGTGACGGGGCCGATCCACGAATCCTTTCTTGTTGCATGGTCTCACAAGGGATAACAAGGGAGGACCAGCCTTCCCTCATGGTTTCGGAAGAAGGCACGGTGCATGCTTTATGAGCATGGGCCGATGCTTGTTGAGGGCGCTGTGCTGAACGACCAATGACATGGGCGACGTTCTTGCGTGGTTGGAGTCGGAAAGCGGTGAATGGGGTCACCACAGAGAAAGGGAGCGGTCATGAATCTGTACAACCGAATGGCTATCCAAGGCGTGGCGTTTGCGTTGGTGGGGGTGATACTGACCCCAAGCCTACTCTTTGCGAGCGATCAATCTCGCGCGAAGGAGCTGATTCAACAGACGTGCGTGCAATGTCACCGGTTCGAGGGATCAGCTGAATCGCGGTTCAAACTTCACGCGCCTGACTTAATTTGGGCCGGTAGTAAATATCAACGACCCTGGCTCATTCGTTGGCTGACCGGGAAAGAGGCTCCCCTCTACACCAAGGGGTATTTGTGGGATCTGACGACCGTTCCGTCCAAGCATCCGATCGTCACGGAGTCTGAGGCGAATGCACTGGCGGACTATTTTGCCGAACACAACAAAGATCCACGCGTGACGGTCGGGGCTTTTGATGTATCAAAAGTGACGAAATTCGACGTGAAGTTCGGTGCTGCCGCATATAGGGCCCATGCCTGCCTTGGCTGCCATACGATCGAGGAGAACGGCAAACTGATCGGTGGTCCGCAGAGCGCAGCCCTGCAGAATGCCGGCCAGCGCTACAACATGGACTGGCTCTATCGGTTCGGACAGAACCCGCAGGACTTTATCATCCATACGGGGGAATTTCTGGCTGATGCGACCGACGCGCAATTGCGAGCGGTGATTGGATTCCTTGCTGTGCAAGGCGTCAACGACTTCACGTACTACGAGCCCTGGACCAGTTCGGAGTTCACACAGGCGAGCGTGGATCGAGGGAAAACGCTATACAAGGAATATTGTGCGCAATGCCATGGCTTCACCGGCAAGGGCGATGGGCCGGCTGCATCGAGCTTAGAACCCAAGCCCGCCATTCATGCCAATATGCCGTTCGACAAACTTCCGATGGAGTATCTCTACAATGTGATCAACCACGGGGGAGTGGCCGTTGGTAAATCGCCGAATATGCCCTACTGGGGGCTCACGATCGGCCAGCAGGGTGTCGCGGATGTCATCGCTTATTTGAAGGTGACATTTAAAGGCATTCCGGATCTGGCCGCTGCGGGTGGAAGCGCTCAAGGCGGTGCCTGTGTACAACCGCGCAAAACGGCCAAGGCGCCGGAGGACTTCCTGAGTAAAACCAATCCGATTCCGTCGTCTTCTGGGGCAATTCAGGGTGGGAAAGACTTGTTTCTCAAGACCGCACAGCCTGTTGCATGTGTCATGTGTCATGGTGATCAAGGAGATGGCAAAGGGTTGATGGGAGCAGCCTTGGTGCCGCCGCCGCGCAATTTTACGTGCGGGACGATGATGCGAGGCATTCCAGATGGTCAGCTATTCTGGATCATCAAGAATGGGTCTCAGGGGACTGGCATGATGTCGTTTGCCACGTTGCCGGATGAGCAGGTGTGGCAACTGATCCACTACATCAGGAGTTTGGCAAAGTAATGGTGAGGAGGGTGCATGTATCAATATCAAAAAGGAGGCAGATTATGAGAGTGCGTCGAGATGGGGCGATGAGGTCAGGCGTTCTGTTTGCTGTCGCTGCGTGGGCGGTATTGGCCGGGGGCCATGATATCGCCTATGCACAGGCCGCGGGTATGGGAGCGCCGCCCTCCAAGGTGGAGATCACCATCAAGGACCGTCAGCACGGCTATGAGACCGCCGGGTTCACGATGCCGTCGCAGGACACGATCATCGTCGTGCGAAACCAGGATTCCGTCACGCACGGGTTAGCGTCAATGTTGTTCAAAAACATTCCTGTCAAGGTGGAGGGAGGGACTGAGGTACGGGGAAAACAGTTCAAGGCCTTTCATGTCGATGCGGGAAAGACAATGACACTCCGTTTTGCCACGGCGCCCTCGAACTTCGATCCAGCAACTGGTGGGGCTGAAAGTATCCGGCACGCCTTGTGGTGTGATATCCACCCCGAGGTGAAGGGCGAGCTGTTTGTGATTGAAACCCGCGGGGATATCGGTGGTGGCTGAGTCGCATTCGAGCCACGAGCAGATCAGACACGTGCTTGCACCACAGATGCACATCCGATGATTTCCTTCCTGCTTGCAAGGAGCCGGAGGGTGAGGATCCAGCCCTGGCCGGGGAAGGTTCATGCTGAAGCTGAGCTGGGGCTGGCCGGTTGTATCGTGCACAGAGGACACACCGCATGATGAGATTCGCAAGACTTTCCACGTACGCCAAGGGGCTCTGGATGGGGTGTGTGATCGGCGGAGGAGTGCTCGCCATGCCGTCAGCCGGCTGGGTGAAGGAGATTACGTTTGTGGCCCGTGATGTTCAGGATCAGCAAGCGGTCTGGCTCCCCAGGGAAATTGTCATTCGCCGAAGCGTGGATTTCACGGAGCCATTGATTTTTCGGTTTGCCAATCCAACTGCACGGACCCATGTGTTTGAAGCTCCAGGGTTGTTCGCGTCTGCAGAGGAAGGTGGTGTGCAGAGTGCCAGGTCGGTTCGGGTGACCATTGCCCCAGAGGAAACCGAGCAAATCGTGATCGACAGAAATCAGATCGCGAGCGATGCAAGTGGTGCCGAGGGGGAGGTGGTGACGTATCGATTCTACTGCCCTCTTCATCGGAGCGATGATGACATGGGTGGAACAATCACCGTGGGACAGTGACCGGCGAACGACGATGGTTTTTCAACGTGCATGATGGGGCCGATGCGACGTAGTCGGTTCAGGCTAACAAGTTACTTTCCCTAGCCTCGATTGGAAGCGGCACGCTGGGTCTGACGCAATACTCGTAGAAAAGCCTACACGGTTCACCCCGCGGTTTTCATCTCCTGTAAGAAATCTCAGACACTCACACTGATTCGTAAACCTATACGGACGGTTCGATGAATTTAGCCTTGCGGGGTCTGTGCGAGTAGACTAGAATCAATTCGCTCGCCATGACACCCAAAGCCGCTAAGAAAAAGCGTTGGGTGAGGGCACGACCGCTTTCACAGGCACGCCACCCCGGGGATCGGCAAGGAAACGCGGTCGAATCGGCGACAGATGAGTTTTTCGCCGAAGCCTTCCGCCTGAGTCCTCACCTGATCGGTATCACGGAACTCGAAACCGGGCTCTGTCGAGAAGTCAATCACGCCTGCCTCAAGGCATTCGGTTTTCGCCGGAACGAAGTCATCGGAACGACCACGTTGGTGCGGGCGATTTGGCCGGACCCGCAGGATCACGCACACTTCATCGATCGACTTCGGTCTCACGGCACGATCAGAGATCTCGAAGTCTCGATGCAGATGAAACATGGCGAGCGAAGACAGTTCCTCCTCTCTGCAGACCTGATCACCCTAAAAGGGAAACCCTGCTCGCTGATGATCGGGAATGACATCACCGATCGCACAGGGGTTGAAACTGAGTTGTGCCGGACTCATGAAGGACTGGAAGAACGGGTCCGGGAGCGAATTGCGGATCTTGAGCGAATCAATACGGCGATGCGAGATAGTGAAGTGCGCTTTCGGTTGTTCATCGAGCATGCACCGGCTGCGATTGCCATGTTTGACCGTGACATGTGCTATCTCGCGGCCAGCCGCCGATGGATGGAAGATTACCGGATTACTGGGGATATCCTTGGTCGATGTCATTACGACGTGTTTCCCGAGACGTTGCCGCGTTGGAAAGAGGTTCATCGTCGCGGACTGGCGGGAGAGGTTCTGAGCGCGGACGAGGACCAGTTCATTCGAAACGACGGCTCCGTGCAATGGGTCAGCTGGGATGTTCGCCCATGGTACAGCGGGGAGCAGGTCGGCGGGATTGTGGTTGCGACCGAAGATGTCACGGCTCGCGTCGAAGCCAAGAATACTTTGCATGAACGGGAGGAACGGTCGGATCAGGTCATTCGGTTGGCCAACTTCGGTATTTTTGACCATAACCATCGCACGGGGAAAGTGTATTGGTCACCGGTCATGCGGGAGATCTACGGCCTGGGAACAGAGGATCCGGCCTCCGTGGAAGGATACATTCAGCTCATCCATCCGGACGATCGAGCCACAGTCGCCCTGGCCATTAAGCAGGCACAGGATTCCGCCGGTGACGATCTCTTCTCCGTCGAACACCGTGTGCTGCGACGCGACGGGAGTATCCGGTGGGTGAGTTTTCGATCCTGGACGCTATTCGAGAACGAGGGATCGGAGCGTCGACCGACTCGAACCTTGGGCGCGATGATCGACATCACGAAACGCAAGCAGGCTGAGGAGGCGCTGAAAATGAGCGAGCGCCGGTTTGCGTCGTTTATGGATAACTTGCACGGCTATGCATGGATCAAAGATGCTCAGGGGCGACATCTGTACGTCAATCGACTCCTCCAAGACTCCTTGCTGAAAGGAATAGCCTGGAAAGACAAAACGGCCTTCGAGTTGTGGCCGAAGGAGATGGCCGAACAGTACGAAGTCAATGATCGGAAAGTGCGGGAGACAGGGGTACCGCTGCACACCGTCGAATCGTTCATTCAGCATGGAGAGGTTCGGCATGCCCTCGTCAGCAAGTTTCCCATCGTCGATCATAAGGGCGCTCCGGCACTGCTTGGCGGAGTGGCCGTCGATATCACGGAACGGCAGCAAGCTGAAGAGGCGCTGCACCACAATCAGTTGGAGCTGCACCAGCAACAGGTTCAATTGGAAGAGCTGACGTCCAAATTGCTGAACGCGCAGGAACGTGAGCGCCAGCGTATCGCGCGTGACCTGCATGATGATGTGAGTCAACGATTGGCGGCCTTGGTCTTGGAAGTCGCGTCGTTGGAACAGCACCCCTCCCGTGTTCCTCGTGATCTCACGCCACTTCGTGAACAGCTGGAACTGCTGTCCGATGATGTGCACACACTGGCCTACCGGCTTCATCCATCGCTCTTAGAGCATGCGGGATTGCGCCCTGCAGTTGAGGATCATGTTCACCAGGTTTCGCGACGCACGGGCTTACCCATTCATCTCAAGATGGTTGGGGTCCCGCATGTGGTTCCGCTCGATCACGCGACATGTCTCTTCCGCGTCATGCAGGAAAGTATTCAAAATGTGGTGAAGCATGCACAAGCGACGCTCGTGACCGTCCATCTTCGTGGATCGTCTAAAGGGGTCGGACTGTCCGTGACGGATAATGGAAAAGGGTTTGACCTGCACGATCGACGGACCCATCTGCAGGGCCTCGGGTTGAGCAGTATGGAAGAGCGGTTACGGCAACTGCACGGATTTTTTCGGATCCAGTCTCGGCCAGTCTGCGGTACGAAGGTGTGTGCCTGGGTCCCCTGCGAGTTGGAGGTCACATGAAACGGCCGCGTATCTTGATGGCAGATGATCATGCGATAGTCCTTGCCGGGCTTCGGAAATTGGTCGAAGCCGAGGGAGAAGTGGTGGGGATGGTAGAGGACGGACGGTCATTGGTTGAAGCAGCTCAACAGTTGCGTCCGGACATTGTGCTATTGGATATCTCCATGCCGCTGCTGAATGGATTGGACGCAGCACGCCAGTTGACCAAGTTGGTGCCGGAGAGCAAGTTGATCTTCCTCACTATGCATGCGACCCCAACCTATGCCACCGAAGCTTTTAAAGCAGGAGCCGCAGGCTACTTAATCAAACGATCAGCGGCGGTGGAACTGAAACAAGCCATTCAGGCTGTCATGAGGGGGCAACATTATATGACCCCGCTCATCACGAAGGATGTGTTGGCGGCTACGCTCCAATCTCCTGATGGCCAGCAAAGCAAACCGTTAGTGACCTCGCTCACCCAGCGGCAACGAGAAGTCTTGCAACTCGTGGCTGAGGGCAAAGGGACAAAGACGATTGCTTCCATTCTGAATATCTCGGTGAAGACCGTCGAGTTCCACAAATTCAGGATCATGGGTGAACTGAATTTGCATTCCACCGCCGAACTCATCAAGTACGCGATCGCCGAAGGGTTGGTCAGCGTATCGTCCTAACCACAAGACCCAGCTCGAGTCGCGCTGGGCCGCAGTCTAGATCAATCGTATAGAATTGAATCAGAATAGTTCGGTATAGGAATTTAATATTTCCATCTAGTAAGTTCCCTTCCGATTACTAGTGACTTCCCTAGTTCACAGGTTGGTATGGCCTGATTACTATATCTACGTATTCATTTTTGTCCATTGGTAGTGATGATGAGTATGGTTGTGATGGAATCCTGTATGTGAAGTGAAGATTCTTCTCGTTAGGAAGAGGAATTATTTCTGATCTCTGTCTTGTGGAGGGACCATGCAGGTATCAACGATCATCGAACGTGTGCATCAGGCACTAGAGGAGCATGGTAGGGATTGTTCTATGGAGGAAGTGGTAGGCCTCTGCCCGGATCTCACCTGGAACCAGGTGTATCTGGCTATTGATTACTTGAGCAAGACCGGGAGAGTCCGCGTCACGCTTGATCCAGACAGAACATACACCGTTCAGGTCTATCCGGTCCTGAGTGACACGGCTCGCGCCTCATCAAGACAGGAGCAGATGCAGAAAGTGGTCTAGTAATCTTACTAGAGCTAGCTTCCGTGATGAGACGAAAAGGTTCTAGCTTTCTCTCGATTTGTCCTGCCGTACGAAACCTCGCCCTGTAACTTCTCAAGAGAATCGGTGACCAAATCTTGGTTCTAATTGAACCATAATTATTCGGGAGGCTGATCAATAATTGGGCGAGGCTTCCCTCCAGCCATCTGTCATCACCGGCAGCTCATCGAACAGATCAGAAATGAAAACGGTGGAAACACCGGTTAAGTCCATGGCCTTCAGGGTCGAACGATGTTCGACGATTCACATGATCGACGTCAGCCTTGAGTAGAGATCTTGTCGGCGGGCAGCTCGCTTCTTTTCCTTCTTCAGACCTGCTATTTTTTGTTGCCACACGATGCTTCCCCCTGACCTGGGTGTGAGGCGTCGCCTCGACAGGAGGACGTTCTGATCTGCTCGCGAAGGTCCACAATCCAGAACCCCAGCTATGCTACAGTGCCTTCCCTATGATGGTGTTTGTTCTCGGCGTCGGGGCGACCGGTTCACTTCTCATCAAACTCCTTGTTCGCCAGGGCCATCGGGTGTCTTGTGGTGACCGTGATCCCGCCCGGGCTCGCGACTTTCTCGGTGAAGAACCTAGAGTCGTCATCCATCGTGTCAATGCTCGCAACCTGTGTGGAATTCTCAAGGTAGCCAAAGGTTGCCAGCTCCTCATCAATGCTTGTCCTGCAGTCCATAATAATGTCGTCATGCGTGCTGCGTTGCGATTGCGCGCACATTATCTCGATACGGCATCACGTTTGAGGCCCAACCCATTTCGACCAGAGCAGTTTGCTTTCGATCAGGAATTCCACAGGAAACAGCGATGGGCGCTCATCCACGCCGGTGTGGCCCCGGGCCTCACCAATCTATTTGTTGCCCAGGCGGCGGCTGCCCTTGATGAGTTGGACAAAGCAGAAGTCCGAATTTTTGAGGACACGGCGTCTGAGAACCCTGTTTCACAGTGGTCCGCCGAGTCTTCTTTTGACGAAGCGGTCTCGCGCCCTCGTGTCTATCGAGATGGAGCCTTCAGTTTTGGCACCCGATTTGGTGAACGTGAACGGTTTCGGTTTCCCTCGCCGATCGGACAGATCAGCGTTGTACTGGCAGCCCAAGATGAAGTGACGACGTTACCTCGCGTACTTCCATTCAGGAGTGTGGAGGCGAAAATCGGCGGAACGGACATGGACCGACTTCGTCGATGGTATCGCCAAGGGAAACTCTCTCGGTCGCGAGGTCTCAGCCCTGACCGATTTCCGGAAACGGCGGCGCCTCGTGCGATGCTTAAACTGGTTCGACGAGGGATCCTGCACAATGCACGATTTGCTGTGGCTGTTTTGGTTTACGGATACAAGAGAGGTCATTCCTATCTGATTCGATGGGACGCATCCTTCCCCTCCCTGTTTCAGTTACGCCAAAGAAAACTGGCCTGCTCACCGATTGCCTGGGGTACCGCCCATCTTATGGCTATGTTTGTCAAATGCATGCCGCACAATGCGGTCGGTGTACAGGTTCCTGAGGCGCTGCCAGCTTCCGTGCGACGAGAGATTCTTCGGTCAACACGTTCGATGGGTATCCGCATAACGCGGAACGTCACCTGCCTCAAACCAGTGAGTCACCCGTGGCGTCTACACCGCCAGCCTCCCCACTCTCGATAGAGGGGGATCCACGAAGCATTGCTGAATACCCATGAACTTGCGCCCATCACCTCCCTTTCGTTTCTGGGATCACTTGTTGTATAGGGAAATGTGATCAATTCTCTGTCCAAGCCACTTGACAGCCGATTCTCCCAGGAATAAATATAGGCCCGACATTGGTTCCCAAAGGTGCGGTGGGCCGAGTTGTTGTTTGACATCAAACCCTGCTGATGTCTCCTGCAGCTTTGTTCAGGGAAAAGATGTCGATCGGTCTCCTTCCTTGGGTGTGCTGTGGTCTACTGATTCGTTGCGCGAAGGATCCGGACGAAAGGAGTAGCTATGGATACTCTCATCATGTTTATCATCGTCATGCTCGTTCTCTTTGTTGGCGGCCTGTTCGTGTATAAGAAAAGCCAATAAAGAGAGGTCTGGTTTCCCTCTCTTCGTACAGCAGTATTTTGTGGGAGAGTCCCCCATCTCGGTCATGAATGGCCGAAGCGGGAATCTGCGTTGGTCTCTGCATCTAACTCGGATGCTCTCTTCACCAAGCCGCGGTCATCGCCTGAAAGGTAGAGGGCGTGTGTGGTCAAAAGTCCTCGCGTTTGTCCTTCAGGGGTGTAGAGCGGTGTCGTTCGGGCGATTGCCCACAATGATGCACGAAGGAGATAGCAGGCTGGTCGAGGACTGATCGTTCTGCGAGTTATTCCCGAATGGCCTTTGCTCGCTTTTGCAAGTACGCATTTCGGACTGCCGCGTAGAGATCCAGGGTAGACTCTTCCACGCCCTGAAACTTCTCCAAATTCAGGGAGCGGTCGTTGACGATTTCTGTCGCACGTGCCCCAATCGAGATGGCATACGTGGCCGCTCGTTCATCGACATCAACCACCGTCGGAATCGAATCAATGTTATGCATGGTGGGTATGATGAGCCAATAAATCGGATTAAGCGCGATATCCCCGCCATACCCCACAAGATCTCGGACCGTGTACGGACCCAGCAGAGGCACCATGAGATAAGGGCCGGGATTCACTCCGTAAAACCCCAGCGTCTGCCCGGTATCTTCTTCCGGGGTTGTGAGATTGAACCGTTGGGCTACATCGAAAAAGCCTCCGATTCCGACGGTCGTGTTAATGAGAAACCGTCCTGCTTCGATTCCCGCGCCCTTGAATTTCCCCTGGAAAAGGTTGTTCAGGAATCGCGGGGTCACACGACTATTATAAAAGACATTGCTGATCCCGACTTGGACGAGGTTCGGTACGACGACGTTGTAGCCTTTGGCGACCGGCTTCAGCACCCACCGATCAAGTTGTCGATTGAATTCAAAGAATTTGGTATTGAGCGGTTCCCAAGGATCATACTCTTCGACCCCTTCCTCACCCGGTTTGGCGAAGGGATCGAATGGCTCGTCCGGAGATGAATCGCCGGTCCCAACTGTTGGCGGAGTTTGAGAGGAAGCGTCAGCGACAAGAATTGCTGGAGCACTCTGCTCCGTCTGAGGGGCGAGGAAGTGAGTCGCACTTTTCTGTGCGGCACAACCGGATAGGAAGATCAACGAGACGGCAAGGACGAATCCACAGTCTTTTCCCCGGAAGCGGGCCGGCCTACACCCAGCTTGTGTCCTCATTCTTCAGATACCCTCTTGAAGTTAATGAAATACGTGGAGACAGCGCAGCCCGGCACTGTATCAAAAGCCGAGTCGCCCGCCAATCATTTATTTGTACATTGAGATCACGGAAAAGCGGTTGGTCGGCAGGAAGGCATGTGTGGCATCACTGTTGCGTGCTGTTGTCAGGCAAATGGCCACAACGTAAGCCCTGCATAATGCCGGTAACTTCGTCACGTTGAACGAGTGAGTCATTGGTTCCCAGGGATCTTTAACGGAGGGGAGGAGGCCGATGAAAGCGATAATAGGAATGGATGGCTCGAAGTATTCAGAATGGGCGTTGGGTTGGTTAGGGACGATGCCTTTTCGGATCGTACCGCGAGTGACGGCGATTCATGCCATGGATCTCAATTCGGCTCGAGCACCACTTTTCACGCATCCATCTATCAGTGGCTATGAACCGGATGTCGGCGAGGCGATGCATATTCTCGAAACACGAGCCAAGCAGGTGGAAGCCGACACGAAACACAAAATGAAAGAGATGGAGGTGAATGGTTCCGTACGTGTCGAGCAAGGGCCGATTGCACAGGCGTTGCTGAAGCATGCTGGCGATACCGCTTTGATCATCGTGGGCAGTCGAGGGTTAGATGCAGTCGATCGGTTCATCTTGGGGAGTGCATCAACCACGATTACATTGCATGCCTCCTCTCCGGTTCTGATCGTCAAGGAGCCACCTCATCCGCTTCGACGTATCTTGTTTGCAACGGATGGATCTCCAGCATCCGGCAAAGCGCTTCAGTTTCTGCTCAAACAGTTCAAGGCTACGTCCGACGGCAAGCCCCTCGTGGTTCTCTTGGTGCATGTCATGCCATTCCTCCGCTATACGGCTGTGAAGGAGGCGGGAGAGAAACTTCTGGCTCAGGATGCAGCCAAACTCGAGAAGGCCGGGTATCGGGTTCGACAGTTTCCTCAAGTGGGGCCGGCGGCTGAGGAGATTATGAAGGTGGTGAATCGCGAACAGCCGGACCTGATTGTGATGGGAGCAAAGGGACGAAGCGCCGTGGCTCGCTTCCTTCAGGGCAGCGTCTCGTTGAAACTCGTTCAGCAAACTGCTTGCTCAGTCCTTGTTGTCAGATAAGGGTGACAGACATGCTCACATACACCCATCCTCGGGATGGGGTGTGCTCGTTCCGACATGGAATGAGCACCCCCCCTTACGGCTTCCGCCGTAATCAGGACCGTACCCCCACCTTGCTGCACCCCTACCCAGAGACGCTTCAGTCTGCCTCCCCAGTGTACTGCACAAGGTGTTGGACAATTCGCTAAAGAAAACCAGGAAGCGATCAGCTAAACACCTTTTTTGTAGACGACAATGCCTCCAACTAAGAGAAACAGCATAACCCCGATGAATATTAAGAGACTGCTTTCCATAACCCCTCCTTTTTAATAAATAAAAAACCACATTCCCTAAGACGTACCCGACGTCCAATGTCTGCTTCGGGCACTGATTCCAGAGTCATCTTCCCACTGCACATTTGTTCCAGCACACACAAGGTCCCGTCAGCCGACGTGACAATGCAGCAACTATTATGCGCGACTATGCGCGAGTGGAAATCCCGTAAAGTATGCGGGAATGGGCCCAGGGAGCTGAGATTTCACTGGGGAATGAGGAGAAAATCCTCAGAGCTGTCTAGTTGATTACACACATGCCCGTCAATGAATGACCCGATTCGTCCCGAAGTAGAGCGGGGGGGCGGCAAGGCAGGACCTAAGCTAGCTGGATAGGCGGTCCCGACCATGAAAAGAGGTAAGGTCCTGATCGGGGCCGATCGGGACGATACGGGTCGGGTTGATGTCGTCGTGCGTGATGTAGTAGTGCCGCTTGATATGGTCAAAATTCACAGTCTCAGCAATGCCGTTCGTTTGGTAGAGGTCTTTGAGATACCCGAAGAGATTCGGGTAATCGATGATTCGTCGGACGTTGCACTTGAAATGTCCATAGTAGACCGCATCAAAGCGTACCAACGTGACAAAGAGCCGCCAGTCGGTTTCCACCAACTCCGGTCCGAATAGGTAACGTTGGACGGCAAGGCGTGCCTCGAGTCGATCCAGTGCCGCGAACAAACGCCTTGCGGCGCGTTCGTAGGCCTGTTGTGATGTCGCAAACCCTGCTCGATAAACCCCATCGTTCACGTTCTCGTAGATGAACTCATTGAGCTCATCAATCTCCTGCCGCAGTCCATCCGGATACAAATCGATCGGACTTTCAGTGAATCGATTGAATTCGCCGTTGAAGATTCTCATCAGATCATCGTCAGAATTGGTGACGATGCGGTTGGTGAGTCGATCCCACAGCACTGGGACTGTGATGCGCCCGATGTAGTTCGGGTCGGTCGCCTTATAGGCCTCACGGAGATACTGAAACCCATTGATAGGGTCAGGGGAATGCCCCGGCCCATCGCGAAATGCCCATCCCCGTTCATCACGAATGGGATCTACGACGGTCATGCCGATCACGGGTTCGAGTTTCTTCAGCTTGCGCACGATGATTGTGCGATGGGCCCAAGGGCAGGCCCACGAAACGTAGAGATGGTAGCGTCCAGGTTCAGCGCGATAGCCTAAACTGCCGTCAGCAGTGACCCATCCCCGGAACGCATCCGGCTGGCGTGTAAACTCCCCGCTTGGCGATTGTTCGCCTGGAAATTGGGCTTGAACTTTCATATAGAGTCGATCTCTTTTCCATTCAGTATCGCATATCAGCGATCACGAGTGCCAAGCAGTCCCCCACAGTACAACTGTCCCATTTCGCCACAGTGCCAGATTGGCACCGTAGCAATAGACCACGAATATCGGACTTTTCACGAGAAAAACAATGCGTTTGGGGGGCATGGCCCGTGCGAGTAGCTCAACCGTGGTGGACAAGTGATCCTGCTATCGGGGCGTAAGACCAGGGAGTTGGCATTCGTGGTTCATCATCGCCTGAATCAGTCCAGATCCGGATCTCTCCCACAGCTTCTCCATTGTCTGGCAGTCTGCCTCCTCATAGTGATGGGCAGTGCCTGCGAAAACAGGCAAGCCGATCCGTCCACTGTCAAACAAAGCCCGCCGTCCGCACAATTAGGGCTGCTGCGTCTGGCGCCAGAAGAGTTGTCCCGCATGCAGCTGGAACTTGTGCCGGTGACACAGGGGCAACTTCTTTCACACCGTGAATTTCCCGCTATCGTCCAAGCCAACCAAAACGAACTGGCCGAAGTCACGACCCTGATCCGTGGGCGGGTTGTGAAAGTTCATGTCGATGTCGGACAAGACGTGAAAAAAGGTGCGCTCTTGGCGATGCTCCATAGCGTCGACCTCGGCATTGCGGAGGGAGACTATCTAAAGGCGGGGGCCAGGCTGCATGAGGCGGAGCTGGCCCATCTTCGAGCCAAGGATCTGTACGACAACAAGGCCATTAGTTTGGCCGAGCTGCAACGACGCGAGGCGGCGATGAAAACGGTGCGTGCCGAACTGCGCGAGGCCAGCAACCGTCTCCAACTGCTTGGCGTCCCATCGGAAGAGATCGACAGGCTTGATGGAGAGTTGACGATCAAGGCCGACATGCCTCTGCGCGCACCGTTCGACGGACGGGTCATCACACGCAACATCACGCGAGGGGAAGTGGTCGAGACGAACCAGAAGCTCTTTACCGTGGCCAACCTTACGGATGTATGGGTGATCGGCAATGTGCCGGAGAAGGACGTGCGATTCATTAGCAAGGACCAGAAAGTGAACGTGGTCTTGGCGGCCTATCCCCATGCGATCTTCACCGGCACCATCACCTACGTCGGAGATGTGCTCGATCCGGCCACTCGTACCATGAGTCTACGGGTCAGCGTGCCGAACCCCGAACGACTGTTGAAGCCGGAAATGTTCGCCATCATCAGCGTGTATGCGGCATCGAGTCCGGACGCGCTGAGCGTCCCGCTCGCGGCTGTTCAAGACGGGCCTGTCGGCAAGGTGGTGTTTGTTCAACGGGAGGCCGGCGTCTTCGAAACGCGGATGGTCAAGTTGGGGAACGAAGAGGGAGATGTGGTCAGGGTACTGGAGGGCGTGAAGGTGGGTGAGCAAGTCGTGACCAAGGGCGCCTTCGCCCTCAAGTCCAAGATGGAACAGCACAAGATCGAGCCGTCGCTATGATCGTCTCGCTTCTGGAATTCTCCCTACGGCAGCGGATACTGGTCATCGGTCTGGCCTGTCTCTTGTCTGTTGTCGGTGTGATTGCCTTTGAGTCGATCCCGATCGATGCCTACCCCGACGTCACAAACATTCAGGTGCAGGTGCTGACCGACGCGCCGGGGCTTTCACCGATGGA
>DCZN01000080.1:180053-186501 GCA_002331625.1 Nitrospira sp. UBA2083
GCTTAGCGGAGATCCGGTCGCTCTCTAAGTTTGCCCTGTCTCAGATCACGGTGGTGTTTCAAGACAACGTGGATATCTACTTTGCTCGCCAATTGGTATTGGAACGGATGATCGCGGCCAAAGAACGATTACCTCAAGGAATCGAGCCAGCGATGGCGCCTGTCAGCACGGGGTTGGGTGAGGTCTATCAATACTATGTGGAAGGGCCGGCAGGAGGGGGAGCCGATCCGCGAGTGATTGAGACGGCATTAACGGACCAGCGAACCATCCAGGACTGGGTCCTGCGACCGATGCTCAAGGGCGTGCCGGGGGTGATCGATGTGAACGGCATGGGCGGGTTTGTCAAACAGTATCAGGTCCTCGTCGATCCGGCCAAACTGCGCAAATTCGACCTGACGCTGCACGAGGCCTATGAGGCTGTCGCGAAGAACAATGCCAATGCCGGCGGGAACGTCCTAGAGCGTCATGCTGAACGCGCGATCGTCCGAGGGCTTGGTCTGATCAAGAGCGCAAGCGATATCGAATCGATCATCGTGAAGGAATCCGGTGGCACGCCGATCTTCGTTCGTGATGTCGCGGAAGTCCGCATCGGCCACGCCGTTCGCCATGGTGCGGTGGTGCTCAACGGGGAGCGGGAGGTCGTCGCCGGCACCGTGCTCATGCTTCGCGGAGGGAATGCGCGCCAGGTGGTCGAAGCGGTCAAGACCAAGGTGGAGGATCTGCATCAAAGCAATATTCTTCCGGCAGGCACAAAACTGATCCCTTTCTATGATCGCATCGAGCTGGTGAATGCCGCCATTCACACGGTACGTGACGCGTTGATTGAGGGCATTGTGCTGGTGGTCTTCGTCTTCTTTTTCTTCCTGGGCCATGTCCGCAGCGCCATCATCGTGACGGTGACGTTGATCGTCACGCCGCTCGTGACGTTTATCGCCATGGAACGATTCGGACTCTCAGCCAACTTGATGACGCTTGGCGGGCTGGCGATCGCCATCGGAGAGATCGCCGACGGGTCCCTGGTCGTGGTGGAAAACGCCTATCGGCATCTCGCCCAACACAGCGGCGCCTCGCAGGAAAGCAGGCTCAGTGTCATTCTTCATGCCACGAAGGAAGTGGGCAGGCCAATCCTGTTCGGCATCCTGATCATCAGCGTCGTTTTCTTGCCGCTTCTTACACTCCAGGGTATTGAAGGGAAGATGTTTGCGCCGCTGGCCTACACGTTGGTCATCGCGTTGCTGGCTTCGGTGATTGTCACGCTTACGTTGTCGCCAGTGCTCGCGTCTCTGCTGTTGCGTGGAGACCACCCGCAGGAAACAGGCCTCACCCGTTGGATGAAGCAACGGTATCTCCCGGTGTTGCAATGGACCCTCCGGCATCGCGCAGTCGTCCTGGCCGGTTCGACGGCCATCGTGCTTGCCAGCATGACCCTCGTGCCCTTCATTGGACGAGAGTTTATTCCTCTGCTGGAAGAAGGTGCGCTGACTCCTCAGGTTGTCCGATTGCCGAGCGTGTCGCTGCCGGAGTCCATTGAGATGGAAAAGCAGACGCACAAGGCGATGTTGGAATTCCCGGAGGTCCGGATGGCCGTGAGCAAGATCGGTCGACCCGATATCGCGTTCGGTCCGGAAGAACCCAACGAAAGCGACCCGATCGTCTCACTGACCGACAGGAGTGCCTGGAAAACGGCAGCGACCCAGCCCCAACTGACCGATGCTATCAGGAAAAAACTGGCGGAAATTCCTGGTATCTCCGTCCTGATGAGCCAGCCGATTCAGGAACGGGTGGACGAGTTGATCTCGGGCATCAGAACGGAATGCGCGATCAAGTTATTCGGCGACGACCTCGACATATTATGGGACAAGGCCCAGGAGATCGCAGTGCTGCTGCAGCAGATCACGGGGGTCAAGGACATCAAGGTCGAACAGATATCCGGACAGCCCTATCTCACGATTGATATTGATCGGCAGAAGATCGCCCGCTTCGGCATCAATGTGGCCGACGTGCAGGAAATCATCACGACGGCGATCGGCGGGAAGCCGGCGACGCAGGTCTATGAAGGCGAACGGCGGTTTCAGCTCATCCTGCGATTTCCAGAGCCGTATCGGAACAGTGTCGCGAGCGTAGGAGAGATTCGGGTGAGGGCGGCATCCGGAGCCATGATCCCCATGAGCGATCTTGCAACTATCGAGATGCGCGAAGGGCCGCTTCGCATCAGCCGCGAGCATGTGAAACGCCGTATCTTTGTCGGCTTCAACGTGGTGGGTCGGGATATCGGCGGTGTGGTGGATGAAGGGCGTGCGAAACTTGCGGCACAGCTCCATCTGCCGGAAGGGTATACCGTCGTGTGGGGCGGGGCATTCGAGAATATGGAGCGGGCCAACGCACGGTTGATGATTGTTGTGCCGATCACGCTGGGCCTCGTCTTTTTTCTCCTATTCTGGGCGTTCCATTCGCTGCGGTACGCCACCCTGATCATTCTCAATCTGCCGTTTGCGTTGATCGGCGGCGTGGTGTCGCTGTGGCTGAGCGGCCAGTACTTGAGTGTACCGGCCTCCATCGGCTTCATCGAACTGTTCGGCCTCGCCGTGGGGAATGGAATTGTGCTGGTCTCCTATATCAACCAGCTGCGCAACGAGGGACAGTCCATCGATGACGCGATTCTGACCGGCTGTAGCCTCCGTCTCCGCCCGGTTGTGATGACGATGATGACTACGCTGCTCGGGCTGCTCCCGCTGGCACTGGCGCAAGGAATCGGGGCAGAGGTCCAGAGGCCGCTTGCCAGCGTCGTTATCGGCGGACTCTTCTCATCGACGGCACTGACACTGGTGGTCTTACCGGTGCTCTACAGTGCGTTTGCGGGACGTACGGTAGGGAAAGAGGAGGCGCCGGAATGGGTGTGAGGGGGTGAGAGGCCGGGGTGGATCGGCATTTCTATGGCGGCATGATGCGCTGATTATCGGTGGGGCTATCGAGCATAGACGTGTGTGCTGGCACTCTCTGCTCTTCAGATATGCCGACATACGCCATGCCGCTCTCACAATGCCGATCGACCCGCCTCTTTTGAGAAGGGGAAGAAGAGCGTCAATGCGCGCGGTAAGGGATATACCCTGCCGACTGTCTGAGGGAATGGGAAAAAGAGGCGGCGCCTCGGGCGCCCTGTCGCTACCGAACTGCTCACTTGCCGGTCTGTTTGCGAGGGAGAGGGATAGAGCAGGATGGGGGTGCTCGCTCCATGCATGTAGTTGAGGCGCAATGGGCATTTATCTTGGGGAAGAAATAGCAATGCTGCCCCGTCAGGCACTAATCTTGTAAGCATTTGTTGGCAAGTTTGCGAGGCCGGTCCCGACTGACTAGCTTCGCGGGTGGGCGGGGCTGAATCCATCGTACGCCTATTCATATGGGGGAGGGGGCCAATGAGAAAAGTGGTAGTGCGACTGATCTTATTGTGTCTTGTCACGACGTCAGGAGGAGTGGTGTATGCAGCCGGTTCCGGAGATCCTGACTTTGCGAAGGGGGCCGGCTTGCTGAAGCAAAACCAGTATGCGGAGGCGCGCGCGGTGCTGGAAGCCGGTCTCGCGAAGAGTCCATCAAATGCAGCAGCACATTTCAACTTGGCGGAGGCTTGTCGAGGGTTAAAATCATGGGCCTGTGCGGAAGAACATTACGAGACCGCGATAGAGCTGGATGCCAAGGCTACAGCGAGCGGGTCAACGGACCCACGCATGCCAGTGCCGAAGCACAAGGCCTGGCAATTGTTTGATGAATCGAAGGCGTGGCGCTTCCTAGAGGAAGCGAGGGGGCTCCTTTCTGGCGGGCAGGTTTCGGTCGACAAGCTGATGGCGGCAAAGAAGGCTCTGGAGAGCGCGAACGAGTTGGGTCTCAACGATCAACAACAGCCTGTCTTTGACTATTTGCAAACGAAAGTTCCGGGTATGCGGATGGACGGTCCGAAACCTGACGGAACGGCACGAGGGGCGGTACCGGAAGATCCACGCGAAGCGCCGATGGTCCTGGTGCCGGCGGGGGAATTCAGCATGGGGAGCACCATCGGCGATGATGAAAAGCCAGTCCACCGTGTCTACCTCAATGCCTTCTATATGGACAAGCATGAGGTGACGGTCGGACAGTATGCCCAATTTCTGCAGGCGACCGGTCTGGAGGAACCTTCAGACTGGGATCTTATGAATCAACCGCACCATAGCAAACGCCCGGTCGTGAATATCAATTGGTCGGACGCCGCCACGTTTTGCAAATGGTCCGGCAAGCGTCTCCCGACTGAGGCAGAGTGGGAAAAGGCGGCCAGGGGAACGGATGGGCGTCTCTATCCGTGGGGGAACGACGCGCCGACTCGGCTTCATGCAAATTTCGGCAAGAAAGATTGGGATAACCACATGGCATTAGTGCCGGTCGGTTCGTTCGAACTGGGCAAGAGTCCGTACGGCATCTATGATTTGGCCGGCAATGCGTGGGAATGGGTCAACGATTGGTACGACCATGATTACTACAAGAAGAGCCCGGCGAAGAATCCGCAGGGACCGGCCAAGGGACAGTCGAAAGTGGTGCGGGGTGGGTCCTGGCTTTATGTTCCCGATTTTCTTCGCACCTCGTTCCGCTTTAACGCCGAACCCTCTGGGCGCCAATTCGGCTATGGGTTCCGTTGTGCGAAGACGCGATAAGGTGAGTGTCTTCGAAAAGTTGTAGAGACGGAGCGGATGGAGGATCAGGTGTGCATGTGAGACCACACGGAGGTTAGGCTCTTCGATACTTGGCGAAACAGATCAGGTCAAGATGATCGTAGTGGTCGGGCAGGATCGTTTCGGCCTTGTAGCCGAGGTTCATGAAGAACTGAAGGTTCCTGGGCGTGCGCAGCATGGTGCAGGCGTAAAACTTGTGAGCATCGGTTGTCGCTCGCTCGATTTCGCAAATGAGGGCTTTTCCTGTTCCTTGCCGCTGGTGTGTGGGACTCACGGAGAGCAACCGGATCACGCAGACGCCGGCCACCGTCCAGAAACGCACGGAGCCGACGATCCTTCGTTCCGCTTCCGCGACGAGAATATGTTTCTCCCGCGCATCCTCTTTGAGGCTTTCGAGGGTTTCAGTGGTCCATCCGCTGACCTTGTAGAGGCCGGCATACTCGCCGAATGCGGCTTGTTGCACCAGGAGGAGCGCAGGAAAATCTATCTCGGTCGCTGGTCGAACATGAATCATAGGCGAAGTCCTGGGCGCGGGAACAATGTCGATTGTCATAGCGGAATCAGGAACGATTCGCAAGGACGAGTGCTCCCACGTTGAGCGAAGCAGTCCGGGGCGATGACTTAAGAGGAGCCATTTCGACTCACGTATTCAAAGGAGGTTCCATGCTGAAGGAAGTGGAAGGAGATATTTTGAAGACAAGGGCTGTACTGGTCGCGCACGGCGTGGCCCCGAACGATGGGTTCGCGAACGGCCTGGCGTTGTCTCTGAGGCAACAGTGGCCCGCCATGTACAAGGATTTCAGACATTATTGCCAAACGGTTACGCCGAAAACCGGTGAGTTGTGGGCGTGGGCGGGCGTCGGTGGGGTGCGGATCGTGAGTTTGTTTACGCAGGAAGCCGCTCCCAGCCATGGGGCCAAACCCGGAAAAGCGACGATCGAGAACCTCAATCACTGTCTCAAAGCTCTTGCGAAGTTGATCGACAGCGAGAAGGTCAAAAGCGTTGCCCTTCCTCGATTGGCAACCGGTGTCGGCGGGCTCGACTGGAAGGAAGTCAGACCGTTGATCGAAAAACATCTCGGCCGCTTGTCCATCCCGGTGTATGTGTACGCGACCTATCAACCAGGTGTCCAAGCGAAAGAGGAATAGAAAGATGCCGTCCGGTCGGAGCTGGTTGGTCTGGCGAACCCTAGGACCGAGAGTATCAATATGCCCTTAGTTCCTCAAGACCTGTATGAACGGCTGGTTGCACTGCGAAGAGCGTTGCATCGGTATCCGGAGCTGAGTTGGCAAGAAACGCGTACAGCCGGAGTGATCAACGACTTTCTTCAAAGCGTCGGTCTTCACGGCCGTGCCAATGTGGCAGGTACCGGTGTCGTCGCAGATATTCCCGGAAAAACCGGCGTGCCCTGCGTGGTGCTCCGGGCCGATACGGATGCGCTCCCCATTCAAGAAGAAACCGGCCTGGAATTCGCCTCGGTGCACAGCGGCGTCATGCACGCCTGCGGGCACGATGGACACATGACGATGTTGCTCGGCGCCGCAGCATTGCTCTCCCGAGAGAAAGACTTGCCGGCGCCCGTACGATTGATCTTCCAGCCGGCTGAAGAAAAAGGGAATGGGGCGCTGGCCATGATCAACGAAGGTGTATTGGACGGAGCTGGATTGATCTTCGGCGGCCATCTGGATCGGCACTATCGCCCCGGCACCATCGTGGTGAGTGAAGGGCCGGTCAATGCCTCGTCGGATAATTT
>DCZN01000080.1:186809-186975 GCA_002331625.1 Nitrospira sp. UBA2083
AAGGCACACCGCCCCTCGTCAATCATCAGGAGATGGCTAGCCTCGCCCGCCGTGCTGCAATCGAAGCAGTTGGGGAGGCGAATGTGCTGCCGCTGAAGACCGCGAACATGGGAGCAGAAGATTTCAGCTACTATCTGGAAAGAATTCCGGGCGCCTATGTCCGATT
>DCZN01000080.1:187043-187366 GCA_002331625.1 Nitrospira sp. UBA2083
GCCCATTCCAGCAAGTTCGACTTTGATGAAGAAGCGCTGGCCGTGGGGGCAGTCTATTTTCAAGCTATCGCCAAGATTGCCGGTCAGCAACTCCAACAGCAAGCGGCGTCCGTCTGATCCGCCGCAACGAGGCGATCATGATCAGAGTTCGGGAAGCCCGTGAAGAAGATGTGGGCCAGATCCGCGAGATCTTTCTGGCGGTGTATGGCACCGACTATCCGCATCGCGAGCTCTACGATGAACTCTGGTTGAAGCGCTCGGTCTTCACGGATGACGCCCTGATCCTTGTGGCCGAAGATACAGCGGATGGCCGTGTTGTCGGG
>DCZN01000080.1:187396-196180 GCA_002331625.1 Nitrospira sp. UBA2083
GCCCATTCTGATCTTGTCGGCGAGTTCGGGCGGCTGGCCGTGCATCCCGACTATCGTCGAATGCAGGTCGGGAAGCTGCTCATGGACAAGCGGCTTGAGGCCATCAAGAATCGCCTGCATGTCGGACTCGTCGTTGCGCGGACCGTGCATCCCTATGCGCAGCGCATCAGTCTCGCGCAAGGGTTTATTGCCACTGGCTTTCTGCCCCTCAAACACTTCTTTTGTCACCGCGAAAGCTTTGCCTTATTGGCTCGATATTTCGGAGACGCACTCGCCTTGCGCCGCAACAATCCGAGAATCATCCCCGAAGCCTATGCCTTGGCGAATCTGGTGATGAGCGAGCCGCCCTTCAGCCCGGATTTCATCGTGGACGAAGATTCTGCATCTTACCCGACAGGCGGAGACTATCGCCTTGAACAACTGCAAGCCGAGGGCTATCCGGCGTTGTTGCGCATCGAGCGAGGTCGAGTGAGGAACAGAGAAATTTTTGGGCCCATGCGTCTGGACTATGGCTTTTTCAAACTGCAGGCCCACCAGACCAATTACTTTCTTGCCCGCTCCGGCGGCCGGATCGTCGGGGCAGTCGGCTATACCATGGACCAGGTTGAACACACCGTGCGAGTGTTCGAACTCATTGCGCTAGCAGATGATGTGGTGCGATTCCTTTTGGGTGAACTTGAACGCAAGTGTCGAGAGGAGATGGGAGTCGAATACATCGAGATCGATGTCAGCGCCTATGCGCCTCGCATGCAGCGCACTCTGCTGGAGCTGAATTTTCTACCGGTCGCCTATGTGCCGGCTATGGTGTTCTATCAGGTCGAACGGCTTGATATCGTCAAAATGGTTCGCTTGAATAAGTTGCAAGACTTGGGGCCGCTCGGCCTGACCGAACCGGTTCAGGCTGTGGCTGATGTGGTGATGCGCGGGTTTGCAACGTGCGTGATCGCTCCACGGATGGCACAGGCCATCAAAGAGGTTCCCCTGTTTCATGGAATGAACACCGAGCAGGCGACGAGATTGGCTGGGGTATGCACGGTGAGGAATCTATTGCCGGGTGAACGACTGTTTACCGGACACGATCCGGTGGACCGGCTCTACCTTGTGCTGCAGGGGCAAGTCACCATCAGCAGCGGATCTCCATCGCGTATCATCGGCAGCGTTCACACTGGAGAGACCTGCGGAGAAGTGTCGCTTCTCTCAGCCAAACCCCACTCCGCAACGGCAACCGCTGTGGATCGAATCGAAGTTGCCGAACTACTCCGACGAGACCTCGAGGATCTCATTCGGCGCCGTCCGGATATCGGCGTGATCATCTACCGCAACTTAGCCGTCGGGCTGGGAGAAAAACTCCTACGCTCGGGCGAGGGGAAGCGAGATCAGGGTCAGCGCGAAGGTGAGAACCTCACTCTGGTTTCGGAGAGTGCATTGCCTAGGATATAACATTTACCATTTGATCATTCTCTGGTGATCTCAAAGGAGTGATCGGTTTTTGGAATCCTCTGATGGTGCTAAGCCCGTCACGCGGCTTCGCTTCCATATCCACGGCGCTCGGATCCGTGCGGCAGTCTTCGTTGTACATGAACTTGCCGATTTCGATTGATCACATCATCAATGATCATTCCGCAATTGACACAGCGCCAACCATGAAAATCTGATGACGAACCGGTCTGTACCGCGAAGCTATCATCACGCACAGCAAGGCCGTTGCATCGTGGGCAATTCATTGATTCTCACTCCATTGAAGATCTCCTCTCGTCCGGTCTGCCGGCTGCGGAGCCACGGCGGCAGATGTCATGGTCATGCGCTCCACCCGTGCCGCGCGTAGCATCGCCGTGCCGTCTTGAAAACCGTTTACATACCGCTCACAAATCTCCGGAGGGTACAGACGATAGTCATCGGTATGGTCGCTGCTCATCAGCGCATCACGTAGCCCCTCTTCTTCCGCACGCCACCCATCGGCCTCCCATTCAGTATGAGCCTGTGTGGCCTGCCGTCGGCACCACTGAATGCGAAGAGTGATGGGGTTTGGTATCTGGTTCATTGCTTTTCCCCTTCATGAGCCAATTCTTGATAGAGCATGGATCAGCAAGTTGAATGCCATGCAGGAGAGGTACCCATGTCTTTCGCGAAGTTCTGCACCATTGGTCTAGTCCCCACATATTTCTAATGGCTTACACAGATCAGTCCTCTCACTACCCACAAACAGTGTGGATAACAGAGTGTTCGATACACTGAAGGATGTGAAGGGAATAGAATCTACTGGAACAAAATGATGCTAGGTACAACCCTAGTGCAAATGGTCCATGACCTAGGAGGCCTGCTAGGCGAGTGGCACCCCATGCTTGTTGCCTGTCTTTCTTTCATGGGGTGCACGTTGCGCGGTTAGTGCACGAGCATCTCAGCCAGGCGGGGAAGCCAAGGGAGCATCACCACACCGACGCAGATGGAAAGGGCGACGGTTGAAGCGACCAGTTCCTCATCGAGGCGGGTTTCAGCGGCGATGATTACGGCACTGACCGCCGATGGCATGGCGGCCACCAGGATGACTACGGCTCGTTCGACACTCGCCATATTCAGCAGCCACACAGCGAACAGTCCGAGCAACAGCCCGCCGCCCATCCGTACGAGCACACCCAGTGCAGCCAGCCGCACCGTCCGCTGGATGGCGGAGAAACTGATCGAGAGACCGAGCACCAGACTGGCGAGCGGGGTCGTCGTCAGATGTAATGGACGAAGGATCTCAAGAACCCAAGGGAAGAGATGATGCCCGGATAACTTGACGGTGAGGATACAGATCAATGCCCATAAGGGGGGAGACGACAGGAAGCGGATAGCCGCTGATCTTGTCGTGGGTACCTGTGCGCCATGCCAGACTGCAAGACCGTAGAGAACCGAGAGGGTCAGTGTGGTTTGACCGAGGTCGAAGAGCACTGCGTGAACCAGACCTTCGTCACCGAACGTGGCAAGAATGACAGGAAAGGCGAAGTACACGGAATTAATGGAGCCTGTGACCAGTACAAACCCACCTTGCGATGCACGCGGAAGCCGCAGGAACCGTGCAAGTTGCCAGGAACAGAGAACCACCGGGAGCGTAATCAGACAAGCAGTCACCGGGAGCTTCCACGCGGTTGAGGTCAGTGCCACACGATCCAGCGAGACAAGGATCGTCGCCGGCAGGCTGACCGAGAATACAACTGTCGCCAACCGCTCGGCATGCGTTTTAGTCAGGATGCCAAAGGATCGGAGTAAGACCCCGATGACAAAGATCGTGATGAAAACTTGAAGGGAAACAGGCATAGTGGTGAAAGAACCGGAAGGGTATGATGCCGCTCTCCTTGGGTAGATACAACTGCTATGAAGGAACATTCATTTCTGGTGATGGGGATGGGTTGGGCATGGTAAACGTAGAAATGGCAGGACAGCCTGAGAGCTGCCGTTGCGGCATGGCTTCGGGTGCAACGCTCCACTGTAGGGTGATGGATCTCTTGCTCCATCACTATTTTTGAGATGGCAACCAAACCAGGTCGGTCTCCGAACCTTTCCAAAGCTGCGATCGAGGCGCTGTGGCAGGGTAATGTGGTCGGCGCGATCAATATCGTGCGCAAGGAGCGGGGTATCGGTATGGCGGAGGCGAAGGAGCTGGTGGTCACGTACATCGGTACACAGCCGGCCCTCAAGAAGAAGATTGATCAGGTACTCGTCACGGCCAAACGCCGGTTCATCGGATGGATAGCAGGGATGTTGGTCGTAGCGGCAGGCATCGCGTATTTCATGATACGGGGTTCGTGAATACGTGCATCAGTCTAACAGGCCTATTATGAAACCAGTATTCCAAAACAAGACACGCGGTCAGGAGATTGATGGTGGGAGGTTCTCATGGGGGCAACATGACACGTGAGCGAAGCGCATTGGCCGTGCTTGTATTAGGTGTGACCGTCTCCTGTGCGCTCGCTCCGGTTCTGGTGTGGGGCAAGGTACAGGTGTTGCCCGAGACGGTGTTGCTGGTAGAAGGCAAGAGGATCAGTGGGCACAACAGTCTGCCGCATCACCCTGTGGTGAAAGGAGTGGTTGCTGCATTTGAGCAGGCCGAATCAGGCCTGCAAAAAGAAGAGATCGACGTACTCATGCAGTTTTATGCGCCATCCTACGACTACCACGGGTTGAAACAGGCTGATGTGCGCCGAATCTGGGGTGAGGTGTTTGAACATTACAAGGGACTTGAGTCACTTCATTTATTTTCCGACATCAAGGTCGTGAACGTGGATGGGAAACTGCGAGTAGAAGTGACCTGCACGGGCGGACTGTACGGTACCGAAGAACGCACCGGCCATCGAGTCACACTCGACAGCTGGTTTCGAGAAGTTCACTATCTGGTGAAAGAAGGTGATCGCTGGAGATTTCTGGGTAACGCCGGCGAGGTGCCGGCTGCCGCGCCCTTCGCATCGGCTCCGCATCATCCGCTATTCTAAAAGATCACACCAACTCCCGTCGCGCGGCTCGACTGAGCGTGCCGAAGTCCAGGACGCGCTGGTCTGCAGGCATGGCCGCATTCTCGTACCTTGTTGTTCGTGTCTCGCTCCTTCGATCCTGAGTTTCAGGTCTCACGTTCAACGTTTCAAGTTGTGCAGAGGTCAAAAACCTCAAACCTGGAACATGAGACTCGAAACTTGAAACGGTTAGCCCCCTACGTTTCAGGCAATTGAAAGCAAGGCGGGAGCGAAGCTGGAGGACTTTTCAACATCCAATTAGGCATGCCGGATGCGAGCAAGAACGGCCGGCATGAAGGCAAAGAGCAGGAGCACCACGTAATAGGCAGTGCCCGAAACGGGATCGCGGTTGAGGAACACCTCGGCTGGCGACATTCCTCTGAGCCACATTCCCACGGCCAGGTCAGCCAGCAAGACGAATCCCATGGCGATGAAGCCGACAGAAAGCGCCGATGACAATCGATCATCGAGCTTGTGACGGACTAACCATCTGGCCGCAGCGACAATGACGGCGAGCATCAGCGGCATCTCCAACAGCTCCGCCGCTCGCTCACCTAATAGCGGAAGGAGAAACAGGACCCGTCCGGTTCCCAAGGCGAATCCTGCCCCAAACACCAACAGAAAATACAGAACCGCCGTTTCTAGGATCTGCATTGGCAAATGATCTTGTGACTCCGAAGCGAAAGCATTTGGTGGAAATGCTCTTCGGTGCCGGCGACCGTTCATTGAGATGGTGAGCCTCACGAGAGGTCTCCCCGTGTCACGCTACTACCTGGCTTGAGGCTCGTCAATGATGAAACGGACCATGAGAGCTAAAATGTTTCACTTCGATACACGGCAGATATTCGGCGGGGGTGCCTTACCTATTTTCTTGTGAGCGCGACCAGGTCACTGGATTTTTTCTGGTACATCGAAGATAGTAGCTCCGTGTACCTGAACAACCGCCGTGATTGAGAGATAGCTCTACCACGATTGGTTGCAATGAGTGGCGAGTGTCCTGCACTCGCGTTGAGGGACAAAACAGATGATGGATGCGGCCCGTTTCTATGAAGCACAAGCACTGAAGTATCTTGATGCTCGAGATCGATCCCGTGTCGGAGTCGAGATTGTTGAGGGTTGGGCGAGATCGCTACCGTTCGGTAGCACCGTCGTCGAAATCGCCTGTGGCGGAGGATATCCCATTACACAGGTCCTCGTGGACGCTGGGCTCGCGGTCTGGGCGATCGATACCTCTCCCACGTTGCTGAGACAATTTCGATTACGCTTTCCCGCGATTCCCACGCGATGCGCGTCGGCCGTGGACAGTGATTACTTTGGGCGGACATTCGAGGCGGTCATCTCGATCGGTCTCGTGTCTTTTCTTCGCGAGGACGAGCAGCTGGCCTTCCTCCATCGGGTATCGGAGATTCTCGAGCCACAAGGGCATTTTCTCTTCACCGCACCTGTCGAAACAGGAACCTGGCAGGATGTCACAACCGGTCTGGAATGCTGGTCACTCGGTCGAATCGCGTACACTCGTGCTCTCGAGCGGGCCGGCCTTCGCGTCATCCGAACGCATATCGATGAAGGCGCAAACAATTACTATGAAGCCATAAAAATCGGTGGAACTGCCTTGTGAAGCGTTAGTCCACTGGCATGTGAGAGCAGGCGCGTCACCCATATTGGGAACTGACCGGGAAAATCCAGGGAGCCGCGCCCACAGAATTTCTCTCGTGAGTACCGTGGAAATGAGGAAGACGGGCACCATTCTTTTCTGGTAGACTTCGCCGGTCACGATGACGGAGGAACTAAGCGTGGAACACGATCTTTCCGTGAAAGCATTAGAGGCGTTGGACGAAGGGGACCGCAGGAAAGCGGTCGACCTGGTTCAGAAAGAGCGAAACATGACCCGGGAGGATGCGAGGGAAGTGGTGGCGGCATATATTCTCTCACGCCCCTCGCTACAAGCGAAAATGAGAATGGTGGAGAGTCAAGCAAAGACGCCATGGGGTCTTCTGCGTTGGTTACTCCTCTTCCAAGCGATTGTCGTCGCAATTGGATACTTTCTCTTTTTCCGAGATCAATGGTGAACACGTCTATTAGGCCTACAGTGTTGCGTCTGACACGTTACGTGTAACTCCTCTTCCGATTGTGATGGGTTCCCTTCTGCTCCGGTCCCACCTGGGGAAATGGGCATGATCTTTCCGGGGTTGATCTTCGTCATCACCGCCGCTGCCATCGTCCTTGTCGGGACACGACTCTCATACCATGGGGACCGAATTGCCGAGCTGACCGGCTTGGGTCGATTGTGGATCGGAGTGGTCTTGATGGCGGGTGCCACGTCACTGCCTGAAGTGTTCACGACCATGAGTGCCGGATGGATTAACGCCCCAGACCTGGCTGCCGGCAACCTCTTCGGAGCCGGAATGAGCAACATGTTGACCCTTGGGCTCATCGACCTCCTGTATCGTCATAAGCGAGTGTGGCAACAGGCTGCTTTTGGGCATACGCTCACCGCCGCGCTCGCCATGGGGCTGACCGCCCTCGCGGCATTTTTTGTGTTGCTGCGCATCGATGTCGTTCGTCTCGGCGTGGGGATTGAGAGTCTGGTTCTACTGGCCCTGTATATTTTAGGCATGAGATTAGTGTTCCGCCAAGAGGATATGGCCCGTCGCCAGCTCGAACACAAAGCCGTGGTCGAGGGCCTTCCAGAGCAGCCGAGCAGTGAGAAAAGCCGACATAACGAGCTCCGCCGGGCCGTCGTGGGATTCTCTTTTGGCACCGTTCTCTTGATGGTGGCTGCTCCCATCTTGGCCTGGTCGGCGGAACGGCTTGCGGAAGAAAGCGGCGTCACGGCAACCTTTATTGGGACCTCACTGGTTGCGATCACCACATCATTGCCGGAGCTGGTCGTCTCGATTTCTGCGGTTCGATTGGGCGCGTTCGATCTGGCGGTCGGCAATCTGTTCGGCAGCAATGCCTTCAATATGGCGGCGTTCTTCTTCGCCGATCTCGCTTATGGGGGAGGATTACTGAGCACCGTGAGCACGACCCATGCGCTCACCGCAATGTGGACGATCGTCATGATGTGCATTGGGCTTATGGGGATCATGTACCGGGCAGAACGACGATTCATGCTCATCGAGCCGGATAGCCTAGTGATGATCATCGTCTATATCCTGGGGCTATGGCTCCTCTTCAATGGGTAACAAGACGCGCACCCGCCGTTCCTCTCAGTCCATGGTCGTCCTCCTGTTGCATTTGACCACTATCGTCATCTGCTGACGTGGCAGAACGCCACAGGGAACGATGTCGGGATGTCTGATAGTCAAAGGCTGCGTATGGCACGCGCCCTGCTGAGGACTCTGCTAGCGAAAGGGACGTGAGCTGTATGGAACAGGCATCGCAGGCGTCGAGTGAGGCAACGAGCGCGAGAGCCTGGTATTCAAGACCGGCCGAAGCCCTGGCGGATGAACTTCGGACAGACCTCGAGAGCGGCCTGCCTGTCGATGATGCGGCGCGTCGGCGAGCGCAAGACGGTCCCAATGAATTACCCGAAGCTCCGCCGCCCTCATTGCTGAGACTTTTTCTCGCGCAATTCACAAGCCTCATCGTATGGGTGCTCATCGGGGCGGCCATTGTATCTGGTCTGTTGGAAGACTGGATCGATGCGGCGGCGATTCTGGCCATCGTGTTCTTCAATGGAGTGCTGGGGTTTGTACAGGAGTTCCGAGCCGAGCGATCGCTGGCGGCGCTGCGTAAGATGTCGGTGTCGACGGCCCGCGTCATCCGCAACGGTGCGCTGCAGTCTATTCCGGCGCGAGAACTGGTTCGGGGAGATGTGATCGCCTTAGAAGCGGGCGACCGTATTCCGGCGGATGCACGCCTGTTCTACACGACAAATTTTCAAGCTCAGGAAGCCTCACTCACCGGCGAATCGACACCGGTCTCGAAGCAGGCGGAGTGGATCGATGCCAACGAGGTCCCACTCGCCGATCAACGCAATATGGTCTTTATGGGCACTGTGGCCGTCTCCGGGAAGGCTCGTGGGCTGGTGGTGGCGACAGGTCTGGCGACGGAACTGGGTCGCATCGCCGCCATGATCCAGACAGCTGCTGAGGCGGAGCGTGCTGAAACACCGCTGCAGCGACGGTTGGAACAATTCGGCTCGACCCTTCTATGGCTGGCGCTTGGGGTCGTCGCCGTGGTGTTTGTGCTCGGCTCTCTCCGAGGGGAACCTCTGATGGAGATGTTTCTCATCTCGGTGAGCCTCGCGGTGGCGGCTGTGCCTGAGGGCTTGCCTGCAGTCGTGACGATT
>DCZN01000058.1 GCA_002331625.1 Nitrospira sp. UBA2083
CCATCCGTTCCCCGTGCCGCCTTCTCCCATTCGGCTGCGGTCGGCAGCCGCTTGCCCGCCCACTTGCAATAGTTGTTCGCATCTTTCCAATCGACATTGACGACAGGGCGGTTTTCATAGGGAGGCTCGGCCATGGTCGTCCACGACGGTGGAGGGTCAAAACTGGTGGACTCCAGAAACTCCCCATATTGCCCGATCGTCACTTCGTGTTGATCTATATAGTAAGCATCGAGATAGATTCGGTGTGCTGGCTTTTCATCGTCACGTCCTTCATTGCTCCCCATGGTAAATTCCCCTGCCGGTACGAGGACCATCGGGGCCAGATCTTTGACGACAATCTTCTTCGGCCGTGCCTCTGCTCTATAATCTTTGTGCTGCGAGGGTTTCCCCTTATGCGAGAACGTATGGATAAACGCAATCACCTTCCAGATCTGCTCTTCGGAAAGGAACGCTTTCCAGGGCACCATTGGCGTTTTGGGAATGCCTTCCGCCACTCGCCAATACCAGTAGCTGTCTGAGAACCGGCTAGTATTTTTCTGGTCTCGAAGTCCTCCTCCGCTGCCTACCGGCTGTCCATCCTGACCATGGCATGAGTGACAGGCAACAAGTGGATGGGCATCACCAAAATAGATATCTTTCCCCTCCTTAATGATCTTCGGGTCCGTCCACCAACCGACAGGCATATGTTTGTCTGCATAGGTGGCCGGAACTGGATCCAACGGCATAAGTTGCTGAGACTGGGCCGATTGTGCAGCTAGTGTGAGCCCCTCCACGATCACCAGGATGAGCGAACCGATCATCGTTTTCCTCACTTGCTATCTCCTCCCCCGGCGTTGAGAAAATTTTGCAACCTGCTGTCTCGTGCTGACACTCCCTATCGCACAGCTCATGCCTAGCAGCGCCATGGCCCAGAATATGGTGGTAATCATGTGATCCTCTTTATGAAAAACTCCACGTAGGGGGCCTGATGACATGTGATACAACACGGGCTCTCGCCGAGGAGACAGGCCTCTTCTCACACAGAAGCCTGTCTGCCTCAGTGGGCGACGCCGTGCGGAGTTCAGCGTCACCTGAGCCACACAAGGTACCGGCCCCCGGTCGCCTGGAGCTCTGCATCTAATTCCACACAGCAACATCGCAAACTCCTGGTTAATGGGAAGGCCCATTGTCGAAACTCCGGGCGCAGCGAAACCCGGTGCCGTGGGTCTGGAGGGCAAAGCCCCCCCGCCCGCGCGCGGTGGTCGTGATATCTGATGCTGGGCTATGCCAAGACCCGCCGCGGATCGACCGTACCACGCCCTTCTTGTCTGGTCCCGGTGGATTGCTCTTGGGCGCGTCTTTGTAATAGTCCGCGTCATACCAGTCAGACACCCACTCCCGGACATTGCCGGCCATGTCCTTGACGCCATAGGGCGAGTCGCCATCGGGCATGGAGCCCACCGGGTGCAGGGTCTTCTCATCCTCCCACTCCCGATCAAAGTTCGCCCGTTTCGTCGTGGGTGGTTCATTCCCCCAGGGATAGATCCGCCCATCTGTCCCCCGCGCCGCCTTCTCCCATTCCGCTTCCGTAGGCAGACGCTTTCCCGCCCACTTGCAGTAGGCCGCCGCTTCATCCCAGGAGACACTCATGACTACCAATTCCGGCTTCAGAATCTTTGACTGGTCGTCATCGAAGACCTCGATCCTGGGCGCAGCCCGTTTGGTCATCTTCGCGAATCGCATGTATTCCATTTGGGTGACTTCTTTTCGATCGAGATAGAATCCTTTTAGATAGACCTGATGCTCAGGAGCCTCATCTGGATCACCGTCGTTGCTTCCCATCGTAAAAGGGCCCTCTGGAATCTGGACCATTTCCCGACCTTCATCTCCGATTTTTGTCTTGTACATCGAGAAGTCCTGAGCCGGCAGACTACTCGCCGTCGGTCGTACTTCCGACTTGACTGATGCGGCTAGCTGCTTCATCTGTTTTGCCTTATACGACTCATAGGCCAGCAACCCAATCATGAGAAAAAACGACGCAAACACAAAAATGATGGACCCAACTAATACGCTCTTGTTTTCCACGAATACCTCTTCAAGCGAGAGTATCTCCTAAGGAAGGTCTGATTCATTCAAATTCGTGATCATGAATCGATTAGATTCCGAGTGTTTCGTCCGCAGGTCGATCGGAATTGAGAATTAATCAGACCTTCCTTAAGATGGTAACGTCCTTACCTGTTCCGATGCCGCCTTCTTGGCAGCACGCATATCGAGCAACATTGAAATTTGAACGCCCAAAAATCCACCCATGGCGGCTCCTGCTCCAGCTCCGACCCAGATTCTGTCGGCATCAGCCATCAGCCAAGCCAGCACGCCACCCAGCACCGTCCCAATCAAGATGCTGACGAGAAATCGGCGGCCGCCGAGAAATCCGATCACCCCACCCAGAACGAGGCCGATCGTGATGGCAATCGGCATCAGCCCACCGCCCATGGTGAGTCCGATCAGCGTTCCGACGGTACCCATCACCGCGATCCCGAGTACGATGTCAAAGATGTTATTTCTCGCCATGCACGACTGGTCCTTGATGGATCGACGGCAGATGCCTACTTGGCCGGGACAGCAATGAGTGGACCGAAATCGATTTCAACGCCAGGCGCTGCGATAATCGAGAGCCCCCACGCCTTCTCCGCCGGCTCATGCTTGTGAATCCGTTTGAAGTCCTCGTACACATTCACCCGCTCCTCAAACCATTGCCCGACCTCTTTCATCCCCGATTGAACAACAATCTCGGAACCGCTGAACATGCCGCCTTCCGTTAAGGTGCCTTCTGGCTTCGATTCGCTCCACACATATTTCGTGAATACCGGAATAAACATCAGATCAGTATCGAGGGACGCATAGATCGCGGCAAGTGGCTCATTTCCAGTTGCTGCTTTAGTGAGTCGCCACCGCCAGGTCAGGACGGGATAGACCTTAGGATCCCAATCTATTTTTTTCTTCTTGATCCGTTGCCCCGCATCCTTCGCCGATAAAAAGTTTGCGCCGTTCTCGGATCGTACTTTATAGGCTTCACGTCCTTTTGATTGGCTCCGCTGATTTTCGTGCTCCCACAGCGAGGGAAACCCGTCTGTCTCCTTCGCTTGAAAATCCTCCAGCACCAGCGTCTCTCCCTGAGCAAAAACCGGAACGTGCCAGACCAACACACTGATCAGAATACTGAGAATGACTGCACCACCCATCGGCAAACGGCCCTCCATAAGAAGACTTCCTTCCCTTTCTAGGTTTCTTGCGAGGGAACGGGCGACAACAAGGGTGCCTGTTCCTCACGGAATTCCTCCCCCATCACCGGCTGCTGTCCCCGCTCACACATCCAGAACAGCGCGAGAACCGCCGCCCAAAACACCACCATGTTCAGTGTCACCATTTTGGTCGCGTACTGTAGATCTGGGGTGAAGGCCCAGGGCGAGACGTCGGCCATTAATTCACTGACATGCCACGATAGGCGTCCTGAAGAGCGAATGTACCCCATTAACCCCATCACCCAACTAAAGGACGCCGCCAACCCAAACAATCCGACCATACCCCGTAGCGGAATCTTGCCCCACTGAATCGGCCCGTGAATGACGGCTCGTCTGAGCATCAAGCGGTTGATCACCACACCGGCTATGATCACCGTCAGTGTCGTGAAGGCTTGCGGAGCCGACAAGCCGACCCGAACCTTTGCCGGCAAATAGAAACCATAGATCGACAGCCAGATGATGTTCACCGCGCCGACGACGTACAGCACTGTGATAAGGGTATTCCCGAGCTTGATCCATGAGATGGTCATCGTTCGATTCGCACGGCGATAGTACAAGAAACTGAGCGCCGTCACGAGGATCAGAATATTGACTGCTCCGTTCTTGGCTGACATCACCCCATAGTTGCCGATCACGGGATGCTGGGCCCCACCCATTGCCTTCGCTTCGCTGGCGGAGGTAAGCAACGTGTGTGGCGTCAGCCAGATAAACAACGCTACCATCAATACGCCGAGTAAGACTTGGTAATAGGATTGATAGCGTTCGCCCCCTGTAATCCGTCCCATACTCTGCCACAGGTAGTAATTGATGCCTAAAAACAACACACCGATGAGAAGCGCCTGGACCACAAACAACCAGGTCAATAGTCCACCCATCATGGTCACGCCCATGGTCTGACGGAAGACGAACACGGACTTCATCAGCCAGTACCCAGCAAATGGCATGGGGATGAGTGCAAACACCGTCACAAACAGAAAAACATAGCCTACCCAATCGAAATAGGCTCGTTCCTCATCCGTCTTACTGGTGAAAAACCGATAACAGGCATAGGCCAAGACCACGGCTCCCCCCGACATGATGTCTGCAAGGAAACGATGGACGTTCAGCGGGTTCCAGAGCGCAGAATGCAGCAGATGCCAGGCGTTGCCCAAGAATCGTCCCTGCGCGTCCACTCCCGCAGGCGACATCATAAAGGCCGACCAGGCATTCGCCATCATCAGCAGTGCGGTCCCTACGATGTTTGTGAGTATCCCGACTGCGGCATGGATCCACTTCATGCCCCGAGTCGCCATCCGATTCCACCCATAGTAGTAGACAATCAACAGGAGGGCTTCTCCGACAAATACCCCGGCATACGCCGGCATGAACCCCTTGAACGTCCCGCCCATGTACTTCATGAAGCTGGGATAGAGCGTGATGAACAACGTCAGCATCAGGCTTCCGATGAGCGCTGTGACCGACATGGCCAATACCGCAACTTTGGCGAGATCTCTGGCCAATCCGTCATAGCGCAACGCCAAGGCCGGTTTCTTGGTGATCAATCCTAAGAATTCCAGCAATGCGCAAAACAAGGGAAGTGCGAGCACAAATCCGCCGAAATAGGTGTGTTGCTGGGTGATGAACCACACCACCAACCGACTGTCCAATGAACCGATTTGTGGATAAACGGTATCTTGCGGAGGAGGGGCCGGGGGCCCCTGTGGGATTCCCTCCGTACCAAAGTACACATCCGTTGATGATTCTGCAAACGACGGGTCTGGCCCGTTCCACAGAGATCCAACGGCCATCGCAACAGACATGACGCAGATCGTCATGCTGATCAGAGAACGGGTCATCATAGATCCTCGGCCCATGCCCCTACCCCTTTGTTCCGGTCTTGCCGAGCACCAAGCTCCCGGCCGCACCGTCAGCACTCATTGACTTCCCAAGAATGCCCATCACAAACGGGCACCGTAACATGCCAGGTGACAGTTGTGGCGCCTGTTCATCCTCTGCGTGACGCCGATTGCCAAGATAGTACCCGTACAACGCCATGATGGCAGCCACCGACGCTCCCATCGCAGCTGCAGCACTCATTGTAATCGTCGGTTGCCGGACGACAAACAACAGCACGCCCATCGCTACCAGGTAATAGGTCGACGCAAAGGCCATCCCAGGCCACCACCAAAACTTCAGCAGTTCACCCGGTACAGCCTCGCGGAGCGAGGCTAGCCACGAACTCGACGGATAGAGTCCCCCAAAATAGGCACAGAGCGCAAGGCCCCCCCCGAGCAGTGTCACGCTCACCAGTTGTGCCAAAACCGCACCCTGCTCATTGGCAATCATCAATCCAGGCAACGAGGCCAGCGCACCCACGCCCAGGCCTGCGAGAACCCATGGGGCGAGCTGTCCAGCGCGCCTCTGCAAGAGCGCACGCAGCTGGCCACCATCCGGGAACGTCAGAAATGGACGCCCCAGTACCGACAGTTTGCGCACATGGCCGATCTCAAATGCGTCGCGCGCAACGGACGTGCAGGAGATGATGATCGCCATCATCGCCGGCCCGTCGGGATGCTGGAAATAACTGTAGTGCATGATCCAGAGAAGGGTCAGCACCAACAGGGAGAGTTGAATGCCATACGCGGCCCCGATCCAGCCTCCCAGCCAGCTGAGAAGTCTCAGGCCATCTTGTCGGACGATGGTGGACCAGGATGCCGCACGTCCCACTCGATAGCACAAGAGTGCGGTCACCATGGCGACCAAACTGCTGACCGCTAACAGCACAAGCGGCTCTGTGATCGGCACAAGATGCTTTGCCAGCCGATAGACTCCGAAGGCAATCAGCCCCGGCACAAACATCACGATCCGCTTGGTCCGGCGCACCGCCTCTTCTGTGACCGCCAGGCTCAAGCTCGGAATCACGCGTAACGCCATTCGATGCAACATCTTCTTCGCCGTTAGGAGTGAAGGGAAGGGGTAAGGAGAGGGATGTGTTCTCGATCGTTGTTACTTTACTCCTTACTTCTCACCCCCAACCCCTTACGTCTTCTGAGCTGCCATCCCAAAGTACTTCGCTTTGATCTCTTCCATCAGTGACACGGTAATCCGAGACCATCCACGATCCGCCGCGGTCCGCTCAAGTTCAACTCTCGCCATAGCGCGAACCGGTGCCGGGACACGGTCCAACCTGCGCTCCGCTTCAGAATCCCATTCGATGCGCTCTCCGATGCGGGGACGGAGTAGCGTCTCATAGGTGACCACCCGCTCGCCTTGCCGACGGAGATCCTGCTCCACCGCTTCCCGCACCAGACCAGCCACATAGGGCGGCATCCGATCCAATCGGTGTAACGCATCATCGGTCCAGAGCAATCGATCGACCAAGCCATGGGTCTGCCCCGCTGGTACATCGACACCAACTTTCAACCCACAGCCACGACATTCGGAACGGATGAACCATTGCGGCACCCCAGTGAGATCGCCACGCTCCTCAATCCCCTCAGTATGCATCCAGCGCCCACAGCCACAGGTCAGCATACTGAGACCTTATGAAGCGTGAAACGTGAGGCGTGAAATGTTTCGGAATGTATCGCCACCAGATTATCCGATCTTGCCGGGATACAGGATATACAGCATCGTGTAGGTAAAACTTCCCGTCACGAACAAGACGCAGTAAATGACCATCGTGAAGCGGCCGAGCGCCCGATGGCGTCGTGCCCCATCGGGCCAAATCCGTTGAATCGTCATCTCGATCGCAAAGACAAAGGCCACCAGGGCAAGAAAGATTGCATATACCTCCAGTTTCCGCATGGAGAACCCGGCCGAGGCCACTCTGGAGAAAAACAGTCCCAACACCACCACTGCAATACTGCCGAAGATGAGCCCGACCTTCTTCCAGGTTGTCAGTAACTGGGATTCGCGAAGCGACCGGACGCCGTCGACGAATTGTTGGGAACGAAAACCCAGCACGATCATATACACCGCCATAATCAGCCCGATGATGACGAGAATGATATGGAGGGTCAGGACCGGAATGAACACGTAATCGTAAAGCGACTGCGAGCCACCAAATCCTTCCTTGCCCTCAAACGCCAGGACCCCCAGCTGCCGAAACAGATAATAGGCGATGAAAAAGCTGAGCATGGCAATCATGCCGCCCAACATCAGCCAATGGTGAGCATCGGCCTTTCGCTTGCGAGCCTGGAACCACCCCATGACAAACAGCCCGGTAAAGAGCGTCGCCATCAACTGACTGAGATCCGCTCCAATCGTTGCATGAGTTCCAAAGAACCCTGGTTCGCGTAGCCAATCCACTGCAATAGTCCTTGTTGTTAGGTCTCGCTCTCTTGATGCTGAGTTCCAAGTTTCAAGTCCCAGGTTTCATGTTGTGCAGCAACCAGCAACGTGACACCTGAAACATGAAACTCGAAACCACCGGGCAAGACGCTTCACGCTTCACGAGACTTCACCCCCTGCACCACCGCCGTCTTCTCAAGCTCCACCACGGAGCAAAACCCAGCAACCTGGAGCCATTGCATGGCTTCGCTGGCTTGAAAGCAGCTGCCCTTCTGGGTATTGACAAGGATGTGGACCGCAAACGCCGTCGTCCACGCCGGGCCAGTCCCGGTTTCGTCTAAGAATCGATCCTTAATCACCAGCCGTCCACCTGGTGCGAGAGCGGTAAAGACGTTCTTGACCAAATCCTGATTCATCTGAAACGTTTGATAGTGGAGGATATCGGACATCAGAACCACATCGTAGGGTCCTCCGAGTGGATCTCGATTGAAATCACCAGAGTGCAAGGCGATGCGAGATTCCAACCCCGCGTCCTTTACCGTTTTTTCCGTCAATTTCAGCGTTTCCGGAAGATCAAAGACCGTCGCATGCAGGTCGGGATACACCTGACAAAAGGCAATGGCGTTGGTCCCGGCTCCGCCGCCGAGATCACACATCCGTTCCCACCCACCCAACTTCAATCGCTTGGCCAGATCCGGACCACTTTGCTGGCCGATGCGATTCAGCACTGCCAACACATGGCTACCCAACTCAGGATCGGTCTCAAAGACATGTCGGTCGACCGTCCGCTTCCCCGTGCGAATCGTCTCTTCCAACTTGCCCCAGTTGTTCCACTCCGCATCGTGCAATAGAAGTAGGTGGCCCACGTACTGTGGAGACTGCCGGACCAAATACTTGATCGCGATCGACGAGTTCCCGTACAGCCCCGCATCTTTCGTCAACAGTTTCATCGCGACGAGCGCATTCAAGAGGAGGCTCAGTATGTGAGAATCGGCCTGTAGTCGACCAGCGATGTCCTGCGAGGATTTCGGTCGTTCATCAATGGCCGAAAACACGTCCAGCTTCACGGCTGTGAGGAGAATCTTCGTCTCCCAGTAGTAGCCGAGCTGAAAGATTTCCGCGAGTGAAAGCTCTCGTGACACACCCATCCCCTAAGCGAGCGCTTAAAGGATGGTATCTTACCTACTGCGGAAAGTGAAAGGCAAGGCGGCGCACGGCTACGTAAGTGACTGAAAACACGAAGGGCAGCGGGGATTCCGCTGCCCTTCAAGACCACATCTACGAAACCAGGCTTACTTCACTTCAGCCTTGAGGTTGGCGGTGCCGCCATCGGTCACATCCACCTCGAACTCAATCTTCTTGGCCTTGCCTGCAAATGGGTGCCAGGCCACGACCTTGTGCTTCCCAGCCGGCACATCCTTGATCTCGAAGGACCCATCGTCCTTCGCCACGGCAAAGTGTGCATTCGATACCGGGAGGAAGAAGGACTGCATGAACTCATGCTGATCGCACTGCAAGCGGAAGTACCCTTCCTTCTCTGCACCGCCACGGAAAGTCACCGGCTTATCCAACTTATCACCCTTCTTCGCGAGACCGATGTTGAAACCGGTCGCCGAAGAGGTCCCCTTCACCGTAAAGCTGTGAGGATTGTGCAGCACGCCGGCAACGGATTTAGGATCGTCCGCATCGGCATCGGTATTTTCAACCTTGAATGGGCGGGTATTTACCACCACACCACTAAAGGGCTGGAAATCGCAAAAGGCTGCCACAACTTCCGTTCCGGCATAGCCATCCATCCAGGCCTTATCCTCGATGTCCACAACGGCCACGACAGCACCCTTCAATCCACCATCCTTGCTCACTTCGATCTGCTTCAAGAACCGCTTGTCGCCATCCACCTTGCTCTTGTCGGGGATTTGCGGACAAAACTTTGGGTTCGGGAACTTTGAGAAGAGAAATTCCTTATTCTCCGCCTTCCCAGCATAAGTCACCTTTCCGGCGATCGTTCCACCCGCGTACGAGGTGAGAGGCGCCGCAACCAAGGCGACGGCTGCTACACCAAACATCATTGATAACGCACTCTTCATTGGACTGCCTCCTTGTAATTAACGAACATCCTGCCTCCGAACTGACCTGTCTCTCTGGTTTCCTATCACCAAAGCGCTTCTGGTTCACATCATCATTATGCCATCGGTCACACCATGGCGAGTCTGGATAGACCGAGTATGTATATGAAATCTTACCGTCCGCTGTCAACCGAAACAAGATGCGCCTGAAGTGGCTACCCAGAGTAGCTATTTCCTCATCGTCCTGGTACATTTGGCAAAAATTAGCGCCCAGGTGAACCTCCGACCCATGCCACGCCCCTCACGTACACCCCGATGCTAGCCTCAACGGTCCCTACCGGCGGGCTTAAACGTGCCTATCCACTCTATGTAACGGTGATGCTCTTCAGCATTATCGTCGGAAGTGCCGTAATTGGTGTGCCGTTATTTGGTTTCCTTTATGGGTATACGTGGTTCGATTGGATAATGTTCGCACTCCTCTATGTTGTCACGGGATTGGGCATTACCGTGGGATACCACCGCCTCATCTCACACCGCAGCTTCAGCTGTCCCGATGGGGTCAAGGCTGCCCTTCTCATCGCCGGAGGATGGGCGCTTCAACAATCCGCGCTCAAGTGGGGCGCTGATCACATCCGCCACCACGCGGCCTGCGACCAAGATGCCGACCCATACAACGCAAAGCTTGGGTTCTGGCACAGCCACTGTGGGTGGCTCTTTGCAGACAAGAAGTACTCAGACGAAAAATATGCGACCAGGCTTCGGCAGGATCCGGTCGTGATGTGGCAACATCGGTACTATACCCTGATCTTCCTCTCGGGGTTGGTGTTCCCGTTCTTGATAGGCTGTTTGTACAATGGCTGGGTTGGGGGGATAAGCTGCTTCATGTTGGCTGGTATTGGCCGCACCTTCGCCGTGCTGAATTCGACATTTTGTATCAACTCAGTCTGCCATCTGTGGGGAAGCCAACCCCATGGTCAAGCAGATTCGAGCCGAGACAGCTGGGTAGTTTCCCTGCTGACCTTCGGTGAGGGTTACCACAATTACCACCACACCCATCCAACCGACTACCGCAATGGGCCCCTCTGGTATAACTTCGACCCATCGAAATGGGTGATTTTCACGCTTTCCCTCCTGGGATTAGCCTGGTCACTTCGGACAGCGAACGCAGCTGACCCACAGGCTTCCAACGTGTAGCAGGATGCGGAAAAAGACCGCCACCGAAACCAAGTAGTTAAGGTCAAGTCGAGAGTTCTGATTTGCCTTACCCTAAGTCTCAACCTTGACCTGCATTACGCTGACAGACTTGTCGATTCCGGTTAGTACTTTCGCAGAGACACAGGCGGGAGCTTCAACAGGGCTTCGCGAGCGGCTGCCCATAAGGCATCCATCATCGCCAAGAGATCAGGGGCCGTTCGGGCTAGCAGCTTGACGGCGAGGCCAGGCACTGGTGGGGTTGAAACCCCGCCGAGTACTACTCCTGGCTTGGCATCCAAGAGCGACGCGATGTTCGATTCCAACCCAGTCCAGACCTCCGGCGCCATCGCATCGTTCACCACGTAGAACGAAGCCACATAATCCCATTCTTCAGCCAGCCCGACCGCCCCTAAGTCCGTGGCCGGATCAAGCACATATCGTTCAAACAGAGAATTCCCGGAGGCTGTCATGATCAAGATTTCGTTTTCCAGGTCAGTAAAGGCCCACCGTTCTCCCCTCGCAATGCGACCTGAGGCAAGCGCATCCCACAAGAAGAGTGTCGCGCCAGGCGCCACCGTAGCCCTGAGACTCTGCCGAAACCGAGATCCGGCAAAGGGAATCGTATGCTCAGGAAACCATTCGAGAATCGCACCAGGCTCGACCGCGATGGCAACGTGCTGTTCGGATACTAGGCCTTCAGTTCGATACACCCGGTTGGCAGATGGAGCAGAAATCATGACATGCGCACCCTGCTCTACCGTCATGTCAATGGAGAGATGGTCTCCCCCCACCAGACCACCGGATGGATTGACCAGCAACGTGTAGGCTGCACCTGTATCATCGAGATAGATGGGAGGCAGCAATTTCCAAGGCGTGGTGAAATAGGAGTGGGAGATCACGGTGCGGTGATCAAGCCTAGCATAGGTCAGCTTCAGCTCACCGACTCGCCCGACTAACTCGGTTGCAAACCGCCCAGGAGTCTTCTTTCTTGGAGAAAGCGTTCGTTTCCCGGCAGGTTTTCTTTTTGGAGACGTGCCGGTGTCCCGAGACGTCCTCTTTTTCCGTCCCGCCTGAATTGCCATGGTTACGAGCGCTTGGCGCGTTGCGGGATACGCTGTTCGACCCACGCCACGACGGCATCCATTCCCTCGCCGGACAGGATATTGGTGAAGGCAAAGGGGAGCTCTCCGCGCATCTTGCGAGTATCTCGATCCATCACGGAGAGATCCGCACGCACATAAGGAGCCAAATCCATCTTGTTGATGACAAGGAAATCGGATCGCGTAATCCCAGGCCCGCCTTTGCGTGGAATTTTATCGCCCCCCGACACATCGATGACATAGATGACATAGTCGACTAACTCTGGACTGAACGTCGCGGCAAGATTGTCTCCCCCGCTTTCCAGAAAGATCAATTCTATGTCCGAATGCCGGCGCAGTAGATCATCGATGGCTTCTTGGTTGTGGGAGGCATCTTCACGGATTGCGGTATGGGGACAGCCACCGGTTTCGACACCAAGAATCCGATCGACCGGAAGCGCGGCGCGCTTGGTCAGGATTTCGGCGTCAATTTTCGTAAAAATATCGTTGGTCACCGCAGCGAGGCTGTAGCGATCGCGCAGCCGCTGACATAGCGCTTCCACGAGGGCAGTCTTCCCTGATCCAACGGGCCCTCCGATACCAATGACTGGAATGCCTTGTTTCCTCGCCTGAGTCGGAGTCCAGTTGTGGCTATGCTCACGATTGAGGTCATGCATATCGGATACGAGTGCTTATGGTTGGACAGCAGCTTCTCTCTTCTTTACCTTACGCCCTTAGCTTCTGAAAAGTCTCCATTCCAGACCACCGTGTCGCATCGCATAGATATCTTGCACGGGTGACCACGAACACATACGTTCATTCGTATCGACCTCCCGGCTGATTCGATCGATCAGCGGCAACCATGCTCCGAGGACCTGCTGCCCCTCACGTTGACCGATTGAACAAAGCCGCATGGCAGCCGACACAAAACCCGCTGCCGACTGGTAGAGAAACGCTGCAGCCGTTTCCTCTGCCTCCCAACCATTGGCTCCCAACGTCAACCCGAAACTGACCGCCATATGGCCGGGGGTTTGCTCAGATTCTACGGCATCACGGTATGTGCTCAAGATCGTGCTCCGGCGGAATTGATCTGCCGCAATTCTGATAACCTGCCGACCCATCTGACGGCTGGCGAGTCTTGAATTCCGGCCGAGCTTCGCGGAATCCAACTCTCGATCCGTTTGGAGAGCACTCTCAAGCGATCCACCTGCCCCGGCTTGATTCGCCCGTTTTGCAGCAAGGACTTCTCGCCGGCTCATTCCCCCTCGTAACAGATCTTCGACATAGCGAGCCAACTGGTCGGAATTTTTTACGGCACCGCCTTGTACGGCCGCCTCCAGTCCTGAGGAGAAGGCATACCCCCCCGAGGGAAATAAGCTGTCAGTGAACCGCAGACCCTCAAGCAACGCGCGCGCATTCATCCGAGAATGTACTCCCTACCTCTCACCCATTTTCTCTCACTAGAAAAGAAAGTACCGCTGAGCCATCGGGAGCACGGCAGCCGGCTCACACGTGAGCCGCACACCATCCGCGGTCACGACATAGGTCTCTGGATGAACCTCGATCTTCGGCAGGTAGTCGTTCAGCTTAAGATCGCGCTTCTTCACGCTGCGGCAATTCTTGACTGCCACGACGCGCTTCTGCAAGCCGAGCTTCTTCGGAACCCCACGGTCCAACCCTGCTTGCGACACGAAGGTGAGACTGGTACTGGACAAGGCCCGTCCGAACGCACCGAACATGGGTCGGCTAATGATCGGTTCCGGTGTGGGGATCGAGGCGTTGGGATCCCCCATCTGCGCTTGAGCAATAAATCCGCCTTTCAGAACCATCTCAGGCTTCACCCCGAAGAACGCCGGCTTCCAGATCACCAGGTCGGCGAACTTCCCGACCTCTACGGACCCGACCTCATGGGCAATCCCATGAGTCATCGCAGGATTGATCGTGTACTTGGCCACATAGCGCTTGGCACGGAAGTTATCGTTTTGAGACGACTCTTTTCCTCCGCTCGGCGACAGATGACCTCGCTGAACCTTCATCTTGTGGGCGTTTTGCCAGGTGCGAATGATGACTTCTCCGATACGGCCCATCGCTTGCGAGTCGGACGACATGATGCTGATGGCACCGAGATCATGGAGGATATCTTCCGCCGCGATGGTTTCCCGACGGATACGAGATTCAGCAAAAGCCACGTCTTCGGGGATTCTCGGATTCAGGTGATGACACACCATCAGCATATCGAGATGCTCGTCCATTGTATTGGCAGTAAACGGCATTGTGGGGTTGGTCGAGGACGGCAACACATTCGGCTCACCACAAACCTTAATGATATCCGGTGCATGTCCGCCTCCCGCACCTTCCGTATGAAAGGAGTGAATCGTCCTCCCTTTGAACGCCTTGATGGTGTCCTCGACAAAACCCGCTTCATTCAGCGTATCGGTGTGGATGGCGACCTGCACATCGTACCGCTCCGCCACACTCAAACACGTATCGATCGCCGCCGGTGTCGTGCCCCAATCTTCATGCAGCTTCAAACCAATCGCACCAGCCTCGACCTGTTCGTTCAACCCATCAGGATGGGAGGAGTTCCCCTTGCCCAAGAATCCTAGATTAATGGGAATGCCTTCGGACGCCTCAAGCATCCGATAGATGTTCCACGGTCCCGGTGTACAGGTCGTCGCATTCGTGCCGGTAGCGGGCCCCGTACCGCCTCCTATCAAGGTGGTAATGCCCGCCGACAAGGCATCCCAATATTGTTGCGGGCAAATGAAATGGATATGGGTATCAATGCCTCCCGCCGTCACGATGTGCCCTTCACCTGCAATCACTTCAGTTCCGGCACCGATCTCCATGCCTTTGGTCACGTTCGGCATCAAATCGGAATTTCCGGATTTACCGATGCCGACAATCCGACCATCCTTGATCCCGATATCTGCCTTCACAACTCCGGTATAGTCCAATATGAGGGCATTCGTGATCACGGTATCGAGCGCGCCCTGTGCGCTTGTCGCTCTGGGAGACTGGCCCATACCATCTCGGATCACCTTGCCACCCCCGAACACCGCTTCTTCTCCGTAAGCGGTGAGATCCTTCTCGACTTCAATGACTAACTCCGTATCCGCAAGTCGAACACGATCGCCCGTGGTGGGGCCGTAGAGTGAGGCATATTGCTTTCTTGGAATTTTCACCGTGCCCCTCCTTTTCCAGAAAATCCGCGATCACCGGCGAGCGACAGCGCCCGCACCTTGACCTGTGTATCATCCAGTGAGCCTTCAGTCAGTCCATTGATGCCGTAGGCCACCCGCTTCCCGGCCAGAGCCACAACCGTGACCCGCTTTTCCTCTCCCGGCTCAAATCTGACTGCGGTGCCGGCGGGAATGCAGAGACGGAAGCCGAAGGCCTGCCCACGGTCAAACCTAAGCGCGTGGTTAGATTCGAAAAAATGGCAATGGGAACCGACCTGGATGGGGCGATCGGCCACGTTCTTGACGGTCAGTTCCTTGGTCTCTCGGCCCTTGAAGGCTTCCACATCGCCGGAAGCAGTCAACACCTCTCCCGGGATAACCGGTTTAGCCAGCTCGGCTTTAATCATGGCGGTAAGAGATCCCTTTGGTTTCTTCGACAATTTCTGACTCTTGCTTGGACTTCGTTTCGTCTTCTGTGGCATGGCTCCCCTCCTCACAGCGATACTGGTTGGCGATCGGCCTCGATCTCGGGTCTACCGAATCGGATTGTGCACAGTCACCAACTTGGTCCCATCCGGAAACGTCCCTTCGACTTGAAACTCATGAATCATTTCCGGAACACCAGGCATCACGTCCTTACGCGTCAACAGCGTGGTCCCGTACGCCATCAGTTCAGCCACGCTTTTCCCGTCACGAATCCCTTCGAGAACAGCCGCAGTGAGATAGGCAACGGCCTCAGGATGGTTCAGCTTGAGACCCCGCTTCTTCCGATCAGCGGCAAGTTGTCCGGCAACATAAATCAATAACTTTTCCTGCTCTCTTGGAGTCAGATGCATGAGTCCTCCTCCCTAACGCTGTGGATCTATGATTTTCCCTATGAAAGACCGCAGACCGAAGGGGGTATTGGCTTTTACATACAAGCCATGGAGTTCAATTGCAGAATGGCAACAGATGTTCACTCGCACGAAATAGGGACATTCTTTGATGGGATCGAGTGTAACAAGCGAGCAACCAGGACCCTCCTTGCTCCCATCCCTACACCGTCAAGTGCTGGCGGAC
>DCZN01000100.1:0-4254 GCA_002331625.1 Nitrospira sp. UBA2083
CTGACTGATACCAGGCGTTGAGCTGCTTGAACAAGGCATTGTGACCGCATTAACCCGCCACTCACATTCTTTCAAGAACCAGTAAAAGCTGTGTTTCGGAATGCTGTTGAAGCGTCGCAAGTGCCGCGTCGATTGGTTCCCAAAGTTTTCAATGCCATTGATGTGGTGGCCGCGTTTCGACACGAAGGTCTTGCTGTGATTGACGCGCTTGTGATGAAACTCGGAGACATCCAGCACGTCGTACACCTGAAAACTATCGGTGTAGACGATGCTGTCCGGGGTGACTTTCTCCCGAATGATGGGGATCAAGGTCCAGGCTTTGGCATCCGGAATGATCGCCGTGTACACCTTACTGCCTCGCGTGAATAACCCCAAGACGGGCACTTTTCCTGCTGCCTCTCGCCCGCGCCGCCCTTTCCGCACCCCGCCACAGTAACTCTCGTCGGCTTCGATCTCACCAGACAGCAGAAAGCTCTCTTGCTTGCTGCAAGTAACTGACGCAGCTGCTGAAAAAAGACCACGGTAGTTCGTCCTTGCACCCCAACCAACTGTGCGGCGGCTCGCGCCGTCGTGCCCGCGACGAAATGTTCCAGCAAGCGCTGCTGGATTCGGACAGGCATCCGACTCTTTCATGGGAAGATCATTCGCTAAGCGTAGCCCCCTCTGAGCTCGCTTAGCTACATCAGTCCCCATTCCTTTATAGTGGTACCAATCCACCCAGCCACATGCAGTTCATTCCCTATAAATATTCCGCTACAGCGGAAACAGCTGGAGATCGAAGGCCCGTTCGGTGAACCAGACGAGGGCGATAGCAATTACCGCCAGTGAGCCACCGGTGAGGACCAATCTCGGATACGACCAAGAGTGGCGGATCAAGTAGGCCAGCGGGAGGAATGTGGCAACAATCGCGAGTTGGCCGAGTTCTACTCCGACGTTAAAACTCACCAGGCTTAGCAACAATGAGTCGTGGGGCAGTCCAAGATCGGTGAGGACAGCGGCAAATCCAAACCCATGGATCAGCCCGAATCCAAATGCAATCATCCAACGTCGTGTCATCATCATTGGATACAAATTGCCAAGTCCGGCGAGCACGACAGAGGCAGCGATGGTCGATTCCACTAAGCGGGACGGGAGTCGGATGATATCCAGAGCCGCGAGGCTCAGGGTTAGGGAATGCGCGACGGTGAAGGCTGTGACGATGCTGACGACGTTCCAGCACACCGATGAAAACGTGCCCGCCGCTTGCCAGCGATCTGCAGCTCGAACTAAGACAGCAGGAAGCAAGAGAGCAAGCAAGAATAGGACATGGTCGAATCCCAGCCAGATATGCCAGATACCCTCGTGAATGAACTGGATGCACTCGTTCCAGCGTGAGCGCTTGGCCACAGAGAATTCTTGGGCAGGCGATTCTTGGCTGAAAATGGCCGTGCTGATGTGCCCACTCTGGGTCAGGCGCAAAAGCCCCTTGTGTTGTGCATCGATATCGAACAGGAGTCGGTAGTCTACGTGAAGCCGCTCGATGGCCCCATCGCAGTTCGAACGGAACTTCAGAACTGAGTAGGCTCCGTCTGTGTGATGATCAATGAGTTGTTCAAGCACTTGAGTCGTACAGGTTTGCGTATCGGCTGATAGAGCAAGACGAGACAGAGCGTAGGCCTTGATCTCGTCATGCTTGTTCCGAACCTCTCCCCAGGTGAGTTGGCCGTCACCATCGCTATCCAACCCGATGGCGTCGGCGAGGTCGCGTAACGCGATGTCCCATTGCCCTTCAATATGATCATCTTGAATCGACAGTGAAAGATAGCTGTCGCTGGGCTTATGGGCCCAAGCCGGAACACTCAGGAGAAGCCAGGCGATGACGAAAAGGATACGCATCAGAATGCTGCCTCCTGAATTTGTTTCGCGAGTTGCTGGAGACGGAAATCCTCCACATGGTTTGCCTTCAGCCAATCAATCACTGGCTGAGCTGCAGCACGGCTCCCAGCGGCGAGCGCACTTTCGAGCAGAATTCTGGCGTCAGCTGGTTCTCTCTGGACATTCCAATTGGCCTGGGCTAACGGCAGCGCTCGATGCGCATCTTGCTGCAAGGTGAGTGTGAATCGGGCTTCTTCTCTTACATGGACGGTCGTTCCTCGCTCACGGCTGACAGCAAAGCGAGCTGCCAGTTCAGATATGTGACGTTGGAGTGTGGATAGATTCAGCGCCTGTTCCGCGATCGCGAGACGCAAGAGTAATCCATCGGCGTTGGTCTCCTGTTGGACAAGGGAAACGACATCGCGATAGCGACCATGATCGAGAAGAAAATCCGCGTAGGCGCCTAGCACGTATTGATCCTTGATGCCGACCGTGAAGGCGGCAGAGAAATACTGCTCCGCTTCTCGGATGGCTCCGGTGCGTGCGGATGTTTCAGCTAGGATGGTTGCAATCCAGATTCGCTCGCGACCCGAGAGAGCGGAATCTGCAAGCACCTGTCGGAGCAGCTCTTGGCTCTTCGCTGATTGACCAGTCACGCCGGCGAGATCGCTCAGGCAACCCAGCAGCACATGAGAGGCCGCCAACCGGGCAAGTCGCTGACAGGCTCGTCGTGCCTCGTCGTAACGTGATTGAACCTGGAGGATCGAAGCTTTGGTAAGCCAGGCCTGGGCATTGCTCGGCTGTGCGATCAGCACCTGGTCGAGATCGGCCAGGGCCTGGTCGAATTCGTGGGCGTTCTGTCGGATCGTGGCTCGCAAGAGGAGCGCGGGAATCGGAGGGGCCAGATCGTTCCACCACGGACTGAGGACTGCTTGGGCTTGTCCAAGGAAACGCGGATCGCCTTCCGATCGGCCCTGTTCGATGTAGCGAGTCGCCAGTTTCACTGCCGCTTCAAGGTTATGAGGATTTCGCCGAAGATCGGCACGCAAGGTGTCGAGTTGGCGTGCGACTGGGTCAGACGCCTTGAAGCTGAGCCGCTCGAGGACCTGAGCATCATCCGTTGGACGGTAGGGTTCGGCTGAAGCCATGCTGAGCTGGTTCAGGGACATGAACCACAGGAGCAACAACGTGATAATCATGAGACGAAAGCGGCGCATCGTATTCAGTCTCGTGAATAGGTGATCGGAATTCGCATAGCGATTTGTCGGCGATCCAATGTGCGATCGAGTTGCATGGGGAAGGCCCGTTGCACGAGTGCCATGGCTTCTTGATCGATGCGGTCGAGTCCCGAGCTCTTCACCACTTCGGCGTCCAGTAATGTGCCCTCCTGTGACACGACAGCCCTGACCAATACTTTGAGTGGTTGCGCCTGATCGACCCGCGGCCGTGATGACCGCTTGAGTTCGTCCAATCGCCGAAAAATCGCCTGCTGTAACCAACCATAGTCGGGCTGTATTGCGGGAGCAGTGGCATTGTCAGGCGTCGTGGTCGATGGCGGTAGCGGCTGTGTGGTTTCGCTGGTCGCGGTACTGCTTTGAATGGCGGCTGTGACTGTTTCCGGTTGTGGTGGTTCTTGTGTTGTTGGGGCAATTGACTGCTCAGTCTGCTGCGGAGGATCACTTGTCTGAGACAGATTGGGCCTTGGCTCCTCGATCGTCGATGCCATAGTCGGCTCTGCCAGTGATGTAACTGATGAAGAAATGTCAGGTTTGACCTCCGATGCGACCGGTGTGTCCGTCCTTGGTCCAGGTGTGGTGATGCGGGCGGCGTCTGAGGCCGCATGCTGAATCCGGCGATTCGTGTGAGTTGGAATGGGCGCTTGCTTTGTAGGCCTCGATACAGCTGGTTCGGTGGTATCGGTTGGTTGAGCGGGCTCGTTCGTGACTGCTGTCGATTGCACGAGTGCGATGTCCCAGTGAAACGACTCTTGGGGGACGGTGATCAGTGATTGGCGAAAGAACGGCAGGAAGCTGAAAAGCAAGAGCCCATGGAGGAGGCATGAGACAAACCAACCCTGCAGAAGTTGTATCCTGAATTCCTGTGTTGTCGTCTCTGGATTCATGATCTTGCCATCGGATAGGCCGGGTGCCGCATTCCTGTGCGGCACCCGGTTGATGAGCACTAGAACGCTTCTCTCGGATCGATATGGCGTCGATCACGTCCGTCATGAGGGGTCGGAAGGAAAGGGAATTCCTTCGCGATCCCATTGGCGGTCTTATTACTACCGACTGACCCAATATTGAAATTCACACCATCCCCAAGGTTTGGCGTGGCAGGGGTCGTCAGAATTCCGCCCACGACACGTAACGCCACATCCGTCACGTCGTCGTTCGGTCGGCG
>DCZN01000100.1:4473-4597 GCA_002331625.1 Nitrospira sp. UBA2083
CCCGTGCCGAACACCGTGTTGAGCGCGGTTGCCAGCACCGAGTTGCAGTAGAACGAGACAAAGTTATTCTCGTCTTCCGCATCCGTAGCATTCCACTTGTCCTTCATGTTCGTTGGGATGACCA
>DCZN01000100.1:4686-31933 GCA_002331625.1 Nitrospira sp. UBA2083
GGCCGGCTCGTGCTGGCATAGGCGCCGAGCACCTTGTTGCCGTTCGGCCCGATGAGCTCGCTGATGGGAATTTCCAGTGCGATGGTATTGACGTTGAAGCCACTGAACGTATCGGCGTTTCCGGTTCCAGGCGCTCCGACGATGATGGCGTCATTCGCATCGTCTGCGTTTGAAAGGATCGGAGGGGAGAGGTGCAGATTCAACGTATCGAAGGTTCCCCCCAGGTCGATGTAGAAGGTCTCATCCCGCTGACCCGCAAAAACTCGCCCGCCGTTCTTCAATGGATAAATTCCTTTGGCTGCCAGCTCTTCGTATTTCGGCATGGTGCCTCGGCCGACGTTCGACGGAACCGCATACATCGGACCGGTTCCGATATCGCGGGGTGGTTGACCATAGCGCTGTTCTGTGACGGTGTAGCTTTGTCGCACGAGCAGTCCTTCCGATCCTCCACCGGTCAGGGCCGTGATGGGTGGCAATGCAACATAGGCCAAGGGGAACACATTGCCTGGCTGACGGATTTCAGTCTTGAACCGGATCTGATAGACGATGTTTGCGGCGATGTTGTTCTTATTGTTATCGATATGAATTTCGTATAGCACGTCGTCTGCGAAGTTGAAGTAATTGGGTCCTGAACCTGGTTCCTGGCTTGGGATCACATTCATGATCAGAATGGCCTTGTCGGCATCTTCCCAGCTCCGGAAGAAATAGAAATCGGTGATATCTGCCGTCGGATCGTTCGCGATCAATGGAGCCTCGCGATGGCTGGCAGCCAAGACCGGCGACGTTGTGATCACCGCCAGGAGCATCAACATGAGTGGTCGAATTCGAGCGAACATAGTGTCCTCCTTATGAGCCGATTCATCTAGTGATCGGGTAAAATTACAGATCCGGCAATGGAGCAGGATCCGGTTCGGATTCTGCCTGGCTGACCAGTGTCGCTTCGTCTGACGTGAGCGCTTCCGATTCCGGTGTCCGCTGATCATCGAGTGACGCGGTGGGTCCGCTTGGTGTGATCAGAGGCGGTACTGCATCGTTGCCACTGCAGCCGGACAAGAGTCCGGCGGCACAGACGACTCCTAGAGTCCAATACATGGGTGGTTTCATGGCTCTGTTCTCCTCTCCCTGTGAATTGCTGCTGTTCTGAATCTACCTGTGCTAGTCGAACCTGCTGGCGGTCTGTTCTTCACTACGAGAGGAATGGGCGATTGGATTTCTGCGGGAGGCAAGGTTGGGTTGTCGAGGTAGTGGACGGGTGCTATAGTCCGGTCCACCACCGAGGGGTGCAGGTAAATCCACCGATCCGCAATCCGATCTTCCCCATCGGCTCGTAGAGTCTTTGGGGGAAGAGCGTATGCTAGTTATAGCTACTGAACCGACCAAACAGGCTCAAGAACGAGAGTGGGCTCAACTCCTTACGCTCACTGCTCAAGGGGACCAGACTGCGCTCGCCACATTTTATGATCGGACGAGTCCCCAGGTGTTCGGTTTTATCTACAAAATCCTCAACAATCGCGAGGCTGCAGAAGAAGTCACCTTAGATGTCTACACGCAGGTGTGGCGTCAGGCGCACATGTATGACCACGCCCGAGGAGCGCCGGGTGCCTGGCTGATGATGCTGGCCCGGACACGAGCGATCGACCGATTTCGTGCGGGAGCGTCTGAACACGGACGCCTCGAATCGTTGGATGCCATTGAACTCTTTGCCAGCAACGATGAGACACCAGAACAGGATGTGGAAAGCCAAGAACGTCGCCGATATGTTCAAGAAGCATTGGCGGTTCTGACGGCGGAGCAGCGGCAATCGATTGCATTGGCCTATTTTTATGGGTTGAGTCAGAGCGAAATTGCCGAGAAGTTGAAGGTGCCCCTCGGCACCGTGAAGACACGCATGCGATTGGGCATGATCAAATTACGCGAAGCACTGGCCCCCTATGAAGCAGGTTTACAGCCGTGACTGAGACGAAGCTACCCGAAGAATTAGAAGAACAGGCCATGCTGTATGCCCTTGGGATGCTGGATCCCAAAGATTATCAGGCCTTCCTGGTGAGGCTCCAAGAAGAATCAGGTCTCTTGCGCCGGACGGTGAGTTCCTATCAAGCCGTTACGAATGCTCTGGGTACGGTTGTGGCTTTTATGGCACCTCCACCTATCCTTCGTGAGCGGCTGGTTCAGCAGGTTGCGGAAGAAGCCGCCAACGAAGCTGAACAGTTCGAGTTAGCGGCCAATACCGTGGCGTTGGCCTCGGTTCCGATCCTGCCTCGGCAGGCTGTACGGGAGCGGCTCCTTGCTCGAGTCGAGTCGCAATCGGATGTCCGACTCGCTGCCAAAGACTCGTCACCCGTTTTGGGAGAGATGGCGGGACGGATGGGCGACAAACCGGCGAGCAAAGGGAGGAGAGGCGTCCCGCAAGATGAGGGCCCCCTGTCCACTTGGTTGCGGTCTGGCTGGACCGCTGTTTCGAACTTTCTGCGGACTCTTCTGATTCGCTCCATGATCCCACGGCCTTCTTCGGATGGACTCACCTTCGTCAAGGCATCGGAGGGAACATGGCGGGGAATTGCGCCGGGCGTGATGGTGAAATTGCTTTCTTTTGATCCGATTTCTCGACGGACCACCACGCTTCTTCGTTTTGCACCCGGCACAAGTTATGTCCCACATCGTCACACGGCCGTGGAAGAGCTTTATGTGCTTGAGGGCGGGTGTAGGATTGCCGGTCGTGAGATGACAGTCGGGGATTATCATCGTGCCGAAGCCGGTACGGAACACCATGATACATCGACGGATGATGGATGCCTGCTGCTCGTCATATCCTCCCCTCAGAATGAAACATTGCGGTAGCCGTTCTTTGGAAACCGCTGTCCCTCCTCATATGAACCTACGCAACCCAAAGGTTTTGTAAGGTAGAACGAGATCGGAGATTCCGGTTGCGATTAGTGCTTAGGCGTGTTACGAAAATATTATCCGTGGCACTATCAGGAAGGAGTGGTTATGGATGACGTGGTTCGGTTCGGCGTGTCGTTGGATCGTCGGCTGCTGACAGAATTCGATCGTCATATTCGGCGGCGGCGTTACACGAATCGCTCAGAAGCCATCCGTGATCTGATCAGGGACAACCTGGTGGGAGAAGAGTGGATCGAGAACAAGGAAACTGTCGGCACCATTACGTTCGTGTACGACCATCATGTACGAGATCTGGCTGGGAAGTTGACGGACATTCAGCATGCCTATTCGGGCCAGATTCTGTCCGGCATGCATGTGCATCTGGACCACAACCATTGTCTTGAAGTGCTGGTCGTTAAAGGCAAGGGGGTGGACATCAAGAAAGTGGCAGATGCACTGGTTTCGGTCAAGGGTGTGAAGCACGGAAAACTGACCATGACCACCACGGGAAGATCCCTTCGCTAGGCGTTTCTCAAGGGCACTGTCATCATGACGAACTACCCACGATGCGGGACATCTATTCTGCTGGCGGGGTTGGTATTGGGCTTAACCTCGGTTGCCTTTGCCCACGATCCCGATGAGCCTGAGTTGGAAGTGCCGGAAGTATCCGTCGTGGCAGAACGCCCGCTGGCAGCCTCTTCGCAACAGTTTATTCCCGACAAAGAAATTGTGCTGCAGTCTCAGGGAAGACCAGCGCAAGTGCTCCGGCTGATCCCAGGGTTCATCGCAGTCGAACATTCAGGTGGAGGTGGAAAAGCTGACCAATACTTTCTCCGAGGATTTGACGCGGACCACGGGACGGACGTGGCTTTCTTCACCGACGGGATGCCGATTAATCTTCGCTCCCATGCTCATGGACAAGGCTACACGGATCTGAATTTCCTTATCCCAGAAACGATTGAAGGATTGGACGTTCATAAGGGTTCATATCTACCGGAATACGGAGATTTTGCGACGGCTGGGGCAGTGAATTTTAAGACCCGCGATGTCGTGAAGGAAGGAGTCATTCAAGGGGCAGGCGGGGAATATGAAACGCAGCGCTATCTTCTGATGTTCTCACCCACGAAGGATCGCGTGCGAACGTTGATTGCTGGAGAAGGCTATTACTCAAGTGGCCCTTACCTCAACGACAATCAGTACTACCGGGCCAACCTGTTCGGAAAGGTCACGACGAATCTTACGGGGCGTGACGAACTGGTCATCAAGACGACGTTTCATCAATCGAAATGGGATGGGTCCGGCGAGATTCCATTTCGCGCTGTGAGTACCGGTCTCCTGGATCGCTTTGGTTCGATTAACCCGTATGAGGGCGGTAACACACTGCGAACAACCGGCCAGCTGGCGTATCACTACGACACGACAACCGGCGGTGAATTCTATGCCCAAGCCTATGGTCAATATTACCGCTTGGACCTGTTCATGGATTTTACGTTTTTCCTCAACAACCCGGTCAATGGTGATGGCTTCGGTCAGTTCGATCGCCGCGTCATCTATGGCGGTGAGGTTGGATACAAGCAACGTGGTGAAGTGTTGGGTATTCCAAGCATTGGGGCCATCGGCTTTCAAGCCAGAATAGATGATGCGCACACAAAGTTAGGAACTCAGACATTCAGGGTTCCGACCGGCATGACCGTTGATAGCAATGTGTTTCAGGCCTCCTACTCGCCGTTTGTGAAGGCGGAAGTCCACCCATTGTCATGGATGCGATTTGTCGGAGGTGTGCGGGGTGAGTTTTTCACCTTCGACGTGAGTAATCGTTGTTTTGCCTGTATCGATCAACCGTCCGGCCAGACAACCTCCGGTATCATACTTCCCAAGATGAGCATGATCCTAGGACCTTGGCATAACACGGAACTATTTTTGAACTATGGAGAAGGCTTTCACAGCAACGATGCTCGTTCCGTCGTGGCACAAGGATCGTCGCCGCTCGCTCGTGCGAGAACCTATGAGCTGGGTGTTCGGTCGAGGCCCTGGGGTTCGGATCGGCTCGAAATCTTGGCGACACTGTGGCGGATGGATCTTCAGTCCGAGCTCGTCTTTGTAGGAGATGCAGGGACCACGGAAAGTCGTGGAGCGAGCAGGCGTCAAGGGGTAGAGGTCGCTGCTCGAGGACAGGTGTGGGGGCCGCTGTATGTGAACGGCAGCTTTACCTGGACCCATGCGGAATTTCGAAATGGAGATGCGATCCCTCTTGCACCAGAATACACCGCCTATGGCGCAGCCGTTCTGCAATGGCCGGACGGGCTCACGTCCCAACTACAAGCCACGTATCTCGGGGTACGGCCGCTCATTGAAGATCGGAGCATCAAGTCGCCGTCCTGGATCACCTTTGATCTCTCTGAGCGGTATCGCATTCCCGTCACATTGCCGCATGGGCGGCTCGAGGCATTTCTCTTCGTTCAAAACCTGTTCAATACGCAATGGGAGCAGGCGATCTTTGCATTCGAGTCGCGTCTCCGGACCGAACCCACCGGGGTGACGGACATTCACTTTGTGCCGGGAAATCCACGGACGGTCATGGGCGGCATGGCCTGGTATTTTTAGCGGCTGTCTGGCACCGTCGAAACAAGGATCGTCGTTTTAGAATTGAAACATCACTTGCCGGAATTTAACATGCAGCACGCACGCTCATCATGCCAAAGATTCTCACGCAAGCGTACTTCAGTCGTCCTACCTTGATGGTTGCTCGTTCTCTCATCGGGAAATATCTTGTGCGCGAGAGTGATAAGGGGACCTGCGCTGGAAAAATTATCGAGGTCGAGGCCTATGTGGGGTCAGAAGACAAGGCTTGTCATGCGTCAAAAGGTCGGACGGCCAGGACGGAGGTCATGTTTGGCCCCGCGGGGATGGCTTATGTCTACCTCATTTATGGCATGTATCACATGTTGAACGTCGTGACGGAGCCAGCCGAGTTTCCCGCTGCGGTGTTGATCCGAGCCATTGAAGTGGATGGTATGTTGATTGATGGCCCTGGAAAGCTCTGCCGCGAGCTGCGCATCGACCGATCATTGCATCAGCTCGATATGACACAGGGACGATCTCTCTGGTTTGAAGATCGGGGTACAAAGGTTCCTACCAGCAAAATCGGAACGTTTCCACGCATTGGTGTGGACTATGCCGGGGAATGGGCGAAGAAACCCTGGCGGTTTCGCTGGCTCGGGAAGGATCTATGAGGTGACGGGACCGAAATAGGACTGCGTAGGCTACGGACAAAAAAGGGAAGCCTTCTTGTGAATGGCTTCCCCTTTTTACGTTGGGTTGAAGGGGCGATTAGTCGATCTGGCGATCCCCGGTAATCTTGGTTGCGGAGGTCACCGGGGGAGCAATCGTGATCTGCGGCCCCTCCACCTGTGGGAGTCTGCCGGCCCCTTGCCCCTCGGTGATACGCGCATTGTCGGATTTCATCAACTTCTGCTCGGCGTTCTTGACCGAGTCTGCTGCTTTTTGGAGGAAGGGCGTTCCGTGCGCGTCCGTTTGGCCTGGGTCATTGGCGGTTGGTTGACCATTCACTGGACTCCCCGAGTTTTTCATGGGGTAGCCTTCGTGTTTGGGGAGCAGCGCCGGGTTGGCCGATGCGACGGAACATGCCAATAGGATGGAAGAGACTGTTGCAACTGCACCGGTAAGAATTTTCATACCCATTCTCCCTTTGAGCTATGACGATGAATGAGAGTTATTGTTCGAGCGCAATCAATGTAGAAGACATACCGCCCGGTCGAATCATAGCGATGGAGGCCCGTTTCTGTCAAACGCGAAAGAAATCATCGGCATACCGCTGCCGCGCAGCACGCTGTAGTCGACCGGTCGAGAGCAGGTGATTGCGAAGGAAGAGGTCAGCTCGGTCGCCGAGAATGGCGTCGACCGCGTCCACGGTGCCGAAACGCTGGTCCACGACTGACACCAGGGAGGCGGATGGTGACCGTCGTCCCTTCACCAGGAGCACTGCTGATCGCAATAGCCCCACCGTGTTCCTCGACGATTTTCTTGACGCTGGGGAGGCCCAACCCAATCCCTGAGCTTTTGGTGGTGAAAAACGGCTCAAACACTTTGTCGACGATTTCGGCAGGGATGGGAACTCCGTCGTTCTTGATGAGGATCTGAACCTCGAGGCCCCGCCCGGCGCGATGTTGGGTCACCTGGATGGTGAGATGGCCACCGGGGGACATGGCTTCGCATGCATTGCGGAAAATGCTCAAGAATGTCTGCTGGAGTTTGGCTTCATCACCGCGTACCGGGGCAATCACATTGGCATAGTCTTTGGTGACCTGGATACGGGTGGCTTCAAGATCGGTCCCGACCACGACCAGCGCGCTCTCGAGTACTTCGGGAATGCGGCAAAGATGGCGATTCAGCTCAAGCGGCTTCGCAAAGTCGAGGATCTCATTGAGAATCGACTCGATTCGAATCAGATCGCGCATGGCATTCTCCACCCGCGTCTGTGGATCGAAATCGAGAATCCCTTCGCCGGTCACTTCCTCAAGTTGCGATCGAATAGACGCCAAAGGTTCCCGGATTTCCGTCGCCAAGAACGCACTGAACTCGCCGATGGCAGCTTGACGTTCTTGCTTCCGAATAATGGGCTCAGAGGGAGCTGCGGGTATCAGTTGTGGGCCTGTCCCTCCGGCAGCGGCTGCCGGGGTTGGGGCAGGAGTCTGGGGTGCTGGAGTCTGGAGAAGGTCTGCCAGTTTCAGAATAATCGGTTCCAATGTGCGAGCATCGGTGGTTTGATACCGCTCTGGGTCTTTCGCGCCCAGTGTCAACGTTCCACCGACTTGACCCTTGACGAAGAACGGAATCACAAGCGACGACTGAAACCGGTCCTTGAAGAGATGCTTATGATCCAAGAAGCGGCCCTGGGTGGAAGCGAGGTCGTGATCCACACGCGGTTTGCGATGGCGAACCGCCCATCCGGCGGCTGAACTGTCCAACGTCAGCCGGTGGCCTGGTTTGAGGTCTTTTTTGGCGTCCTTCTGCTCGGCTTTGACATCGCCAACGAGCCCCAGCACCTCAACGTTACCCGCGAGTGGATCATAGTAACAGGCCCAGGCACGATCGTAGGCTACGTAGTGATTGGCCTCGGTTAAGACGGCTTCGATTTTTTCTTGGAGCTCCGGGGAGAAGTGCTTGATCATCGGTGGAAACAGATCCGCTCCAGCTTGCGGGGGAGGAGCCGCTTCCTGAGCGACGTAGGGACGGCTCAACACGACGTTGGTATTGAACAGTCCTTCACGATCAAGCGCTTTCGTCATGCCGTCGCACATCTGTTCCAGGTGTGCCTTGTCTTTCTTAGAAAAGGCGGCGCCCTCTTTCCGCCCAATAACAAGACAGCCATACACACGACCGAGGTGACGCAAGGGAACGACCAGCAACGACTTGGCACCCGGGGTGATCAGCCGTAAACGCACAGTGTGCCCACCGTCCGGCTCATGTGCAGCCGGCGTCAAGGCCGCGGCGCGTTGAGTCGAAAGGGTCCGGAGAATGGCTTGGATGTCCCGCGGCGCGAACCCACGTGCGGCGTGTTCGACGAGAGGACCGTTCTCTTGATGAAAAATAGCCGCCAGGACCGAATCCGTGCCGATATCGTTCAGCGCGGTAGTCAGCGTCCGTTGAAGGAGAGTCTCGGGAGCCGGTTTAGCTTGAGGAGTCGACGTGGTCATACGTTCATATACACGCGAGGGCATTGTAGCCGGAATGTGGAGGAATAGCTACTCTCTCAGAATCTGGTGATCAACCGATCTTCACCCTCAGCCTCACCCCCGACGAGACTACTGACACACTCCGGGTTGTTGCCCGAGGGTCGTATCTTTTGATGATCAATCCCGTGGCATTTTGTCGGGGTCGAGTTCAACGAGGCGCAGCCGGCCGTTGCCGATGTGGTCCGTTTTGTAGAGGCGATCGCCGATCTGAATGGTTCCAATCAAAAGATTGCCGGTGATCACAAATGTGAAGTCGCCTTTCGTGGGAGGCTTGAAGGTCCCGCGGACGACAGCGGTGTCGTTGATACGCGAGACGGTAGAGTTGACGTCGAGTTCAGGCTTCGCATTATCGAAGAGTTCCAGGGTGATTCTGGGAAGTGGTCTGGCTGCGGCATCCTTGAGGACCTGAAGAAGCGGAAGATCGAGCGCAATCTCCCGATCGCGCAGCATCCACGGCTTCCGTGGTTGGCCCACAGGAGGGGATGTCAGGACGGTGTGCCACAAGCTTTTTGGTCCAGGGGGCTCGTCGGCCCACGCCATGGGGAAACCCATACCGCCCAGCACGACAGCAAGAAGTACATATCGCAATCGGTACACCACGGATGGTCTCCTCTAATCCGGCACGTTGGTTACTCTCTTAGTATGACACACACTAGCTCTCGACACCATCGAGACAGGAAGGACCGTGCTTCAGTCCTTCCTGTCTCCTCACCATTACGGGAGTGGCGCACGAGACTTTCCGCGCGATTTCTCGGGAGACTCGTTACGAGGTTTGTCGCGAGAATCGTCATTCGCGTCATCATCCGAGTCATCGTCCGGATCGTCATCTAGATTGTCACGAGAATCAGGACGAGAGTCCTTCGATCCACTTGGTGACGCAGCGGCGGAGGTTGCGGTCCCCGTGCGCCAGGCGGCGATGACGTTCCGGACCTCGTTCATAGAACGCGCATTGTCCGCGGAGTTCGAGGGGTTGATTCTATGATCGATGCCGGCTGGGCGTCCGTTGATCCGGATCTTCGGGTTTGAGAAGTATCTTACGCGAGGGCAGGACACATTGGGGCAAGGATAGGCCATGATGGTCCTGAATTTTCCGACGGGGTCTCGGTAGCCATAGGAGTAGGGAAACACGCCGGTACCGCCGCTCGTGCGATCGTGAGCATTGCCCATGTTATGCCCCAGTTCATGGGTCAGGGTATTGTTCGATACACAGTCGCGATCCGTTACGCTGAAGGCCCAAGGCGCAAAAGTGGCTCGTGGGCCGTTCGCCATGACGTAGGCAATGCCGCAATAGCTCCCGCCGTTGTCCACGATCAAAGCGACGAGATCGGCTTTGTATTGATTCCGCAATGTGTGCACCTGGTCCATGAAGCCATCGCTCGTGCTACGGAGGCGGACTAGATCGGTATTGATGTTACCCGTTTCCGTATACGCGACCTCGGCAGCACGCACCAGCCGGAGCTGCATAGCGACTTGGCTGTTTCGGTAGGCCTGATTGGCCAGATCGACGCCCAGGGCAATCAATGCATTCATCGCTGCCTGACCGCCCTGCTTGACGCGCGCGGTCGATGTATACACGACTAAGAGATCGACCATCGTGTTCGTTATTGCGGCTGCCGTCGTCACGCTGCCGGTCGTGGCGGACGCACTGAGCTCCTGGAGTTCAGGTTCTGGAGCAGGAGGCTCTGCAGGAGTTCCGTCGTCCGGCACCACGAGTGGATGGTGATCCGGCCGCATGGCGTCTTCATCAATTTCGACGAGACGATGACGGTTGTCCTCGGCTGGCTCAATTTTATACAGACGCTGACCCGAGACGATCGTCCCTGCCATCTTTTTGCCGCGCACGGCCAAAGTGACATCGCTGTCCTGGTCACCTTGTAACCGCCCACGCCACACCCTCGCCTTGTTGCCATGGGCTTCGGGTTCATCGAGTTCCAGTGTGTATGTGCCGGCATCGAAGAGATCCACGGAGAGCCCCTGTTTCGAGTCTTTCTGGGCGAGTTTCATCGCTTCCAGCGCTGCAGGGTTGAGCCCCATCGTGCGGTGCCGTCGTACCCATGGTTTCGCTATTTGTGGTGACGGAAATGCCTGATCGATTGCAGGCGGAATATTGCTTGGAGTTTCTATAAAGAGCGGGACCGGCGATACTGTCGATGCACAGATTCCGGCTGTCGGTACGCTCAGCGCTGCGACGCCGAGACACAAGGCCATCATGCGTGAGGACAAGAACGAGCGGCGTTGTGTTCGACCACCCCTTGGTGACTGTCGCAATGGCAGAATCTGCTCCATGTAACCTCCTATGTGTTGAAGAGTTGCCGTCCCTTCATGAAGCAATGCGCATACCTATTTAGTCCGTGGAACATGTAGCCGGCGTGACGATCAGATCCGATGCAGGATCAACGCTTTTATCATGGGGAGGTGTCTGCTCTTGATGCAGGTAGGAACGAGAATGTTCTGTCGAGGTGTAAAAGTGAAGGGCATGCCCTACGCGGAAAACCAGAGCATCACTGGTCACCTGTTCTACTGTGAAACAGAATGTGCCTGGGTGCGCAGTCCGTGAGGTGACTCATTTGTGGAATCCGCAGGGGTGGGAGGGAAGTAGCAGGAAGGTGTTCATTCGACAGTTCGAGACGATCCGACCAAGATTTAGAACAAGATTCTTGCTGCAATCGAACGGGTGGTACATCGAGTGAGCAGTCGTGGCCATTTTGATAGATCTGTGCCGATCGCTTCAAGATCATTTTCCCAGTCTGGCAACGCATCACACGCGTGACGCTACCAACCATATAACCCAAACGGGCGCGGCCAGGTTTGTACTGTGTTGCGCAGAGAGCCGACGGGTGAATCGTAATCAATCCAGTTCTGCATACCATACAACCCGCCCTGCATCATGCGGTTTCGCATAGAACCAACAGGAGCGCTATGGTCGTACCAGTCCGCTGGAAATGGGCGCAGCCGGTTATAACTCGGACTCGAGTGTGCCTCGGGATAGGTCCTGGCTGGAGCAATTGTGAGCGCACCGACTGCGATGGGGCGACAATCTGACAGCTCTCTGTCTGTGTAGAGCAGAGTGCCTGAAGGACCTGGGCACTGATACATGGGCGCGTCTATCGCGAACGCCAGCGCGGGAATCGAGACAGCAAGCACTCCGGCCAAAGACATGAATAGGCATTTCATCGTTCACCTCCCATTTCTGGATGCAGGACTTTCATCGATTCAAAAAGTTCTGACATCAGCCTATGGCCATAGTGAGCCTAATGCCATACAGCGTTGGAGGGGCCGAGCGAGTAAGGCTTCTACTCTGTCTGTTTCGTATGTTGAGGTCTCGATCGTATTAAAGAAGGCTAATCCGCAACGCAGGTGACCAAACAGTGCGGATCCGGAGTGAGGTCGGCTTGTGCTGATGTTCATCGTATCAAAACCGATACGTCGGCTGTACCCATCAGATTCACCTTGCCTGATCTGAGCGCCTTGGGGGCGGACTGGTTGGATTCTCTCAATCAAAGATGCTTGATATTTTCAACAGTTCTGCTGGGTCCACTCCTGATAATAGGAAAATATCTGCTGGCACGCGAGTTGCTATGTAGCTAAGCATGACAGTCATAAGATCGGCGGCGCCTCCGATCTCAAGAATATGCAACCATTTACAATAGTCTAAAAGAAAGGGAAGGGACAACATGTTTGGAGATATGGCGATGATGACAATCTGGGTGTCGATGAACATGGCGATCATGACGTTGACGGTATTCATGTATCACATCGGCAAATCGAGCCGTGAAGAGTATCAGCAAGAAGATGTGGTCAATGAAAAACGGGCCGATTGAGGTCCTGGTGGTCAAGGGAGCGTGAAAAGGTTATGACGACCTATTTCCACCACGCGTGCACGGCACGCCGGTTATCCGAATCGGCGTGCCGCAACGGCCAAGAGACGAGCGCTCCAGCTGGCAAATAGCACTTCTGCCTCAGGGTACTGCCTTCAGCAATCAATCTGGGTTGATGATTTTGGGAGGACGACGGTGTTCCTCCATGGTTTCTAGGTGGGGATGGCGGTCGACGGTCCAGCTGTTCAGAATGGTTGTGACCAGGCTGATGACCAATGCACCGCCGACAGAAGCCCAAAATCCTGACACCGTGAATCCCTTCACCAGAAAGGCCGTGAGTCCAAGGAGTAATGCGTTCAAGACGACGAGAAAAAGCCCCAGCGTAAAGACGATCAACGGCAAGGTCAGCAGAAAAAGGACAGGACGGAGAAGCACATTTAAGAATGTGAGGACCACCACCGCGGCGAGCCCGGAGGTGAGGCTGTTCGCTTCCAGCCCAGGAACCATGGCAATCGCCAAGAACACCGCAATCCCGGTGATGAACACCCGCATGAGGGCGTGCCGCACTCCCCCGTGAAAGGGTGACTCATGGACGGCCCGTGCGAAACGAATGCTCGGCATGCTTATCGGGGGGGTGCAGGGTTTCTGATCGGTGAATAATGCACGACCGTAGCCGTGACTTTCTTGTTCTTCTCATCTTTCGAGGCTTCGATGATGACGCGGTCGCCCGCAGCGGGCAAGTCGAGCGATTTTGGGTTGTTTTTATTCTTATATTTCACCTGCTTCGTCAGCAGGACTGATACGACCGCCCCTTTGGCAGTTTTTACTTCGATATGTTTGTCGTCAATCGAGGTGACGATACCGAGCACGTGCAGCAGCACTTCCGGATCCTTGGCTGATGCCACCGGGGCCAGCGACAGGAGCGTGAACAGAACCAGGGTTGTTGTGATGAATCGAGTTCTCATCTTCCTCTCTCACTATACAAATTCTTCAGTCTGAATGTCACCTCGCGATTCGCTCGGGAAGAACTCAACAATTTCAGACAGCGATGGGTCACACACGCAAATGTTACCGGTCTGTGACGGAAATCTTGAATTAAGCAGACGTTCTTTCGGTATGGTGGGACGGTTGAACACCAGCAAGACGAACGAGTAGGAGAGCGAGGATAGGCAGGTGCATGAGCAGGCCGCTCATTCCCATGAACGTTTCACCGATCCAAAACGTCATACCAAGGTTAAAGGCGAGGACCCCATAGTATAAGCCGATACCGAGCGCGAGTCGCAGAGTAATCGGGTCAGGTGGTGAAGGAGGAGAGAGCCGCCGGTCCACTGGGAAATACATGGCGAGTGACAGTAGTCCAACCACGGTCCAGCCGATATAGTTCGCCATCGGAACACCGAAGTGCCAGCCTGGGTCCGGGTAATAATAGATCTTGCCCAAGAACCAACGGTCACCTCGCAAGGCGACGGGATCGATCACCATGTCGATAAAGGCAAACAGAAACGCGGTCAAACCATAGACGGCCCAACTCGTGCGGGCATTCAGGTCGAAACGGAGGGGCGTCAGAACATGAGCCGCTGTCGGCGACGAGGATTCACGTGGCAGTCGAAGCCCGAGTGCGACACAGTAGGAGGCAAACAGCAGGAAGCTGAACGAGATGGAATCCATGAACGGCACGTCGAAAAAGTAGAGCTCCTGCCCAACGGTCGAACCGTTGTAAAAATACCAACCGAAGGGAATGCCGGTTCTCGTGGATGAAAATTCACAGATAAAGGCTGTGAACCAGCTGATGAGCCAAAAGCGCCAGGTGCGGGGCCAGCCGATCAATTGGATCGCGGAAAAGAGAAACGCGGCAAGAAAAAGAAAAACGTAGGGGCGAAGGACAACCGTCTTAATAACGAGATCGAAGACGTCCATCACATACTGAATTGTGAGTGGTTAGTCGTGAGTTGCCAACTGAACACTCATCACTCAAGATGAAAAACTGGCTTGTGGGCTCATCAGGCGTACCCGTGGGACGTGAACCATCGCACCGCTTTCTCGAGCGCAATCTCGGGAGGATTCTGAGGAAGCCCTAGTTCTCGAACCGCCTTGCTGCAATCGTAATGCATTTTGTACTTGGCCATCTTGACGCCTTCAAGCGGAATACGCGGTGGGTGACCGGTCAAGTTGGCGAACCAGTGGTTGAGGTAGGCGAGCGGAAGCACAGCGCCTCTTGGGAGCTTCAGGGCTGGAGCCTTGAGGCCTGTCAGCTTGCTCAGAATCTCGAATACCTCGCGGAGCAATAGGTTCCTACTCCCCAAGATATACCGTTCTCCTTGCCGACCTTTCTCCATTGCGAGCAGATGGCCGGTGGCGACATCATCAACATCGATGATGTTCATTCCGGTTTCGATGTAGGCCGGCATGCGGCCCTTCATGAAATCGACAATCACCTGACCGGTGGGGGTCGGTTTCACATCGGCCTCTCCCACCGGGGCGCTCGGATTCACGATGACGACCGGCAATCCTTCCTTCGCCAGCTTGTGCACTTCTTGTTCAGCCAAGTACTTCGAGCGCTTATAGTGGCCGGCCATCTGCTCAAGCGATACCGGTGTGTCCTCTGTTCCGAGTCCCCCGCCGGGCGGGAGGCCGATGGCCCCAATGGTACTGCAATAGACCGTGCGTTCGATACCGACGTCGCGCGCGGCCTCCAAAAGATTTCTGGTGCCGGCCACGTTGATGTCATAGAAGATGGATGGGTCCTTGGCCCAGAGCGCGTAATGAGCCGCTACATGGTAAAGGTGGCCGCAACCAGTAAGTGCCGTCCGGAGTGACGCGGGGTCGCGCAAATCACCAGAGACTCGTTCAACCGGCAGCCCGTCAAGATTTCGGAGGTCGGAATCCGGGCGAGCCAAGACACGAACCTCGACGTCGGTTCGGACGAGGGCTCGTGCCACCGCCGCCCCGACGAATCCGGTTGCGCCTGTGACGAGAGCTTTCATGACGAAGATGTGAAGCGTGAAGCGTGAAGTATGAGGCGTGTGAAATGAAAATGACAGCTCAGTTGCACGGTGTTGAGTTTCACGAGATACGCTTCACGAACGACGTCAATTCTTACGGCTTGTGATGTATCGCGCGATCTCGCGCAAGGGATCGGCAGAGGGACCGAACGATGATAAGCGGTTGATGGCACGGGTGACACAGTCGTCAGCCAGTTTTTTTGCCCCATCCACTCCGTAAAACGTCGGATAGGTTTTCTTGCCTCGCTCGGCATCCGTATTGGGGTTCTTCCCCAGCTCTTCGCGCGTGCCGGTCACATTCAGCACGTCGTCGGCGATCTGAAACGCCAACCCAATATCTTCGGCATAGCCCGTCATGTCGTCGAGCTGCCGGTCATTGGCTCCGGCCGCAATGGCGCCCATTCGAACCGCGGCGCGAATGAGCATGCCGGTCTTGTGCTTGTGAATATTCTGCAGAGTGGGGAGGTCGATGTCTTTATTTTCAGCCTGGATGTCGAACACCTGGCCGCCCACCATGCCCAGGTTACCGGACCCAAAGGCCAACTCTTGAATGATGCGGACTTGCCGTACTGGATCGCAGTCCTTCATCAGATCCGGCCGCGTGATCAAATCGAAGGCCATCGTGAGCAGTGCGTCACCGGCCAGGATGGCCATCGCCTCGCCATAGACTTTGTGATTCGTCGGTTTGCCACGGCGAAAATCATCGTTGTCCATCGACGGCAGATCGTCGTGGATCAACGAATAGGTATGGATCAGCTCCAGCGAGCAGGCCACCGGCATGAGACCAGGCGGCGTCTGGCCAAGCGCGTCTGCTGCCGCGATTGCCAGAATCGGCCGCACCCGTTTCCCGCCCGCCATCAGGCTATAACGCAGACTTTCATGCAACGTCGTCGGGGGGGTGACGGAAGGAGGTGCAACAAGATCGAGAAATCGATCGACGTCGATCCGTTTCCGTTCAAGATACTCCGCGATGTTCATACGATCGATATTCCTGATGACCCGCTCAGTCGCGCGGAGAGTAACAAACGATCGGGGATGAGTCAAACAGGGCGGCCGCCCTCCCTGTTCGGCATCACGCTCGTTGCACCGCTAAATAACGAGGATGGGGGTGTCTCGAGAATGGGATTCAATGCCTCCACGGACTCTCGCCGCTGAATCTTATTCGATTCACTCAATCGAATCTCTTTCGATACATCTTTCCGTGATCAGCAGGGTGTTAGTCTACGTACAACCCAATAGGCCGACGTGATTCTGTTGAAAGTACGTGCCATCGGTGCCTAGCCCGAGGTCATCATGTGCGAGTCTCAGGTTGGCATCGCGTTTGCTCGGAATAGGCTTGAGTCGTCTGCCACCAAGGAACATGTTGCGATCTCGCTATAGAGGAGAGAGTAGGAGTACAGAGTGGACGTGTTCTCAATCATGAGGGTGGGCAAGGCCTTCACTGGGGCCTATCCCCCGTCCCACCAGGCCAGTCTAATCCGGTCAGGAGGACACACGAACCATAGGAGGTTATGATGCCGACATTCACGGGAACACCATTTGACGACACTCTCTTCGGCACAGACAGGTATGATGACATCATTGTGGGATTTGAGGGAGATGACGCCTTGTACGGGCTTGGCGGCAATGACCAGCTCGCCGGCTACGACGGCAACGACATACTGGACGGTGGGATCGGCATCGACAGGATGTTCGGCGGCGACGGTAACGATCTTTATATGAAAGACAACGTTCGAGACGAGATGGCGGAGTCTTTTGACGATGCATCTGGCGGGGTGGACCTCGTGTGGTCGTCTGTGAGCCATACCCTCGGCTACGGGTTTGAGCATCTTGCCCTGATGGGCGTGGCCAATATTAGTGGCACGGGCAATGTGAAGGACAATATCATCGAGGGCAACAGTGGTAGGAATGTACTCAAGGGCGGGCTGGGCAACGACACCCTCAAGGGCGGCCTGGGTGATGATACGCTCAGTGGCGACAGCGGCGATGACGTGCTGGAGGGGGGGGCCGGGTACGACACTGCCTCCTACGCCACGGCGAAGGCTGGCGTCACGGTCGAACTCGGTCTGTCACGAGCGCAGGATACGGGGGAGGCCGGGATCGACACGTTGATGGACATTGAGTATCTCACCGGCTCGAAATTCGACGACACCCTCACCAACAATAATTCGCTGCGTAACATCAGGATTAACGGCGGGGCGGGTAAAGACCTCCTCGGGGGTGACGGAGGCAGTGGCACGCTCAACGGCGGCGCCGGTGATGACCGACTCGGCATCGCTTTTGGCTCGTACACGCTCAATGGCGGGGCTGGCGATGATGTGCTGGACTCCCTTGGTGGCACTGCCACGTTCAATGGCGGGGACGGCAATGACACGCTGAAAGCTGAATTCGGCACTGCGACGCTGAACGGCGGGGATGACAATGACAGGCTGAAAGCTGATTCGAGCAAGGCGACGCTGAACGGCGGGGCTGGTGATGATGCACTGGACTCCTTTAATGGCACTGTCACGCTGAACGGCGGGGACGGCAATGACTGGCTGACATCTAGTCTTGATCGCACTGCGACGCTGAACGGCGGGGACGGTGATGATACGCTGTTCGCTTCGGAACCCCTGATTGCTTCGGAAGGTAACCTCACGCTGAACGGCGGGGACGGCAATGATGAGGTGACCTTCGAGAGTCGCTCCGGTCATTCCACGATAGACGGGGGGAGTGGGGCCGACAGGCTGGGTCACGGCTTTCATGGGGGGAATCCTGGAGATAGTACCGTGACCTTTGACTACAATGCAGTCAGCGACAGCCTCGCTGGGACGGGCAGGGATACGATCGCCGGGTTTACTGGATTGGGCGCGGGGCTCGGCGACCAGATCGATCTGACCGATATCGATGCCAATGCCATGGTAGCAGGCAAGCAGAGCTTCATCTTCGGTGGGCCTCATACGGCGGGACACCTGTGGTATGACAGCGGGTTCTTAAACGGCAACACCGATACGGACGCAGGGCCAGAGTTTCAGATTCAGCTGGTCGGCGCCCCGGCGCTGTCCGTCGGGGGGCCTGGTAGCGACATTCTCTTGTAAGCCTCTCAACTTCACGCAGGGCATCTCCTGACGGGGGCACCCTGCGTGGATCGATCAAGGGGAGCGTGAATTCCTCACCCTGTGCGCGATGCGCGGCCATTGATGCTCTCGTCTGCTCGTTTGCGTCGGCCCTATGATTCCACTCCGTATCGAACACTCACCGAGGCCATCGCAAGTGAGCCCATGCGGGCCAGCCTCCGGAATCGTATTTGAGGCCTCCACGGACTCTCGCCACTGAATCTTATTCGATTCACTGAATCGAATCTCTTTCGACACATCTTTCCGTGATCAGCAGGGTGTTAGTCTATGTGCAACTCGATAGGCAGATCCTATCTTATTGGTAATACGTACAATTTTAACGTCGCCTGACATCGTCGATGGGCTGGCCTCAGGTTGGCATCGAGTTTGCTCGGAACACGCATCAGTTACTGGCCATGAATGAACGCGTTGCAACGAGTCGGATTCGGGCAGCATGAAGCAGAAGGCCGTGAACTGGTTGGAAACCTGAGGGCGAGAGAGGCTCCACGAGAGCCGGTCCCCCTTCACTCAACAATCTGGCTGGGCCGATCCAGTTAGGAAAACACACCAACGGAGGAGATTATTATGGCGACTATTATCGGAACGAATGGCAATGACATCCTCCCCAGGCTATCTGATCCTCCCACGACAGGTCGGGACACGATTATTGGACGGGCTGGCAACGATCGATTGTCTGGCCATGGGGAAAATGACCGTCTTCAAGGCGGCCTTGGCAAGGACAGGCTCGACGGTGGGGCCGGGGTCGACACCGCCGACTACGGCAAGATCATCATCGGTGGGACGACCTACACTGGCGCGACGGATGGCGTCGGTGTCACGGTCAACCTTAATCTGACGGGCGAGCAGAACACAGTAGGGGCGGGCCCCGACACGCTCATGGGTATTGAGAACCTGACCGGGACGAACTTCAACGACGCCCTGGCCGGCAATAGCCTCTCGAATGTGCTCAAAGGCCAGGCTGGCAGCGATATCATGGCTGGGGGTGCGGGGATTGATCACCTCTTCGGTGAGAACGACGACGACCTGCTCAACGGTGGTGTCGGGAACGACCGGCTGAACGGCGGGGCCGGAAGCGACACCGCCGACTACGGCACCTTCATCATCGGAGGGCAGGCTGTCACCGGCGCCACGGCGGGCGTCACGGTCAATCTTAATCTTGCAGGACAACAGAACACAGTGGGGGCGGGCCTCGACACGCTCATGAGTATCGAGAATCTCACCGGCTCGAACTTCAACGACACCCTCACTGGCAATAGCGCCGATAACAAACTCACGGGCCGGGCGGGCCACGACATCCTCAATGGCGGGGAGGGCAAGGATACGCTTCAGGGCGACAGCGGCAATGACACATTGAATGGGGGGGGTGGGTTCGACGACACTGCCTCCTACAGCACGGCGACGGCGGGCGTCACGGTTGAGGTCAATGGCGCAGGCGCGCAGAACACGGGAGGTGCTGGCATCGACACACTCGTGGATATTGAGAATCTTATCGGTTCAAACTTCAACGACATGCTCACCGTCAATTACTTAGATCCTGATGGCTTTGAGGTTGCTGGCGAATTCACGCTCAACGGCGGGGCTGGCAACGACACGCTCCGTGGACCCAGCTTTCCCAGTGGCCCATCAGCCGCCGCCACACTTAACGGCGGGGCTGGCAATGATATCCTGTCTACTCAGCTCGGTGACCAGAACGGCGGGGACGGCGATGACCACCTGGCCAGTGGCGAGGGTGACGGCAGGTTGGATGGCGGGACTGGCAATGATGTGCTGGACGTTGGAGATGGGTTCTATGAGCTCATTGGCGGGACGGGCAATGACAGGATGAGTGCCTCTCCCTTCCTCGACTTCGGCGGCTACACGATGTATGGGGGGGCTGGGGCCGATACTATGCGTATCGGTCGTGTCAGTGGTGCGCATGAGGCGACTGTGCGATTCGATTACAAGGCGGTCAACGACAGTCCAGCTGGTGCTGGCAGGGATAAGATCGACGGGTTTAGGGGAAATGGCGCTGCTACTGGGGAAGAGGGGGAGAACAAAGGGGACGTGATCGATCTGATCACGATCGATGCCAATACGACTGTGTCTGCGCCAGGCAACCAGGCCTTCACCTGGATTGGTGGCGGTCGACCTACAGCGGCAGGCCAGCTCCGGTATGATAACGGGCTCCAGCTCCTGCAGGGCTACACGGATGCGAATTTGGCGACACCGGAGATCGAGATTAAGCTGGTGGGCGTCTCGCTCTCTGAGCTCTTCGTCAGTTCAGGGCATCCTGGCACGGACATTCTGTTGTAGGAAGCGACTTCCACGCCGGGTGTCACGGATCGGGGCGCCCGGCGTGGGCCCATCAAGGGTTCATAAAGCAATCCGGTCAATTGAAGTCGCACCTTGCACTCAATCGCGAGTCATTCTTCTGATAGCGGTCGGCCACCGTCGGTATGTGTATGAGGAGCTGACTGAGCGACTTCGACGAAAGGGACGAGAATAGGGAGTAGGATTACCGTGACGCATCTGAAGCGAAAGCCAGGCTATTGGGTTTCGTGCCGCAAGACCAAGTTGCATCTCCCCTTCGCTTGTTTTTCCGACGATCGCCCCGCTATACTCCCGCACCATGAGTATTCGAAAAGCTGGTGGCGAGTGGGAGCCGATGACGCTTCCGGTTCAACCCCGCCTGTGCCGAGTGTGCCAAGAAGACCTCTATCGGGACAAAACCATGCTTCGCGGAGGCTGGTCTCGCTGCACGGTCTGTGACGAGTTTGTCCATTACAGTTGTCTGGCCAGTGGGAAGGTGTCCTTCCTGAAGGCCAGGCCGCGCGTATGCAAGGCCTGCCGTTCGGTGCAGGAAGGGAGTGTCGCGCCGTCTCTAAACAAAGATGGGTCTCCTGCGGCAGCCATGCCCTGAATTCTGGTTCCATTCTGCTCCTGTACGATTTCCACATGCAGTCGGCTACATCTTGGTGAGGAGGTTTCCTGGTGTCCCACCGTCTATTGAGACGAACATGACGCAGGTCATCCGGAGCGGAGCGTTTCTGCAACAGTGTTGGTCGGTTCATCCCCTCTGCGTCACTGTCAAACGGATGACAGAGGAGAACGTGGTGGTGCTCCTCTGCAGTTCCTGCAAGTCTGCTCATCATCTGAGTATTGCCGCGATCACATCGATCGCTTCTTCAGCGCAGCAGGTGGCTGCGGAAGTAGCTCTTTCAGACGAACCGTTCGGAGACGAATGCCTCAAGGCCTGTGTCTCGACGCACCATACATCCCTGAGCCTCCGGGAGATGGATGTGTTTCAGGATTTAGTGCGGCTGCGCTGTGCCGACTGTCGGCGGTTGTATGACCTGACTGTCTCGGCATTCGAAACACGCCAGAAGTAGTCGAGCACGAGAGGAACAGAGAATCTCCCCTTCGCACCTCTATCATGATGGCCCATTCCACCGCCTTCACCGAGGAAGAGACCGTGTTGCTGGCGGACGCGCAGTTCTTCCGGAAAAAGGCAGCCATCACAGCGAAAGTGCGGAGCTTGCTTGAAACGACACGCGGCGCCTTACAGCAAGAACTCGTAGCCCGCTCCCTCATCACCCCTCCTCATTTTGATCCTCACGTCCATCAGCTCGTGAAGGGCGAACATCTGGAGGACTTTCCGTACCAGTACTTGGATTGTCCCAAGCACTTCGCCGGTGCGAACATATTTACCTTCCGGACGCTCGTTTGGTGGGGGCATCATGTGGTCTGCGCGCTACTGCTGGAAGGCGTGGGGATGAAGCAGTATAAGCAGCAATTTCTCGGTCGATTCCACCAACTGGCGGGGAAGGGGTTGGAGTTGTCGCTGGCTTCGTCCCTCTGGGAATGGAAACGTGGGGAGGGCTATACCCTGCCGATCACGCATGACCGCAAGGCGCAGATCGCTGCGGTATTGGCTGAACGATCCTTCATGAAAGTGGTTCACTGTCTTCCCTTTGGGGATCCGAGAATCCAGAACGGGCAGCTGGCTCAGGTGGCCTGTGAGGCCTTTCGGGCGACGCTGCCGATCGTGACCCATTAACCATGTAATCCTAATTGTCTCCGAGCCTCAACTTGGGTAGACTGTGCCACCACGAGTTCCGAACTTTGACAGGGAGGCGACTGTGAAGCCATCGTCTTTGCGAGTTCTAAGTTGTGCCGTTATGGTGGCAGCCATGCTGGCCGGCTGTAGGGGAACAGGAGAAGTGCGTACGATCGATCTACGTGAAAAGCTGCCCATGGTGCAGGTGACCGACATTGAGCCCGTCAAAATCGTCATTGAACCGTTTGAGGATCGGCGGGCGGACAAGAGCCGTATCGGGGCGCGCTCGCACCTCTGGGGAGGCACCACGTATTTCAATGTGCCGGGTGATCGGCTGGCTGAAATGATCACACAGCGGCTTGCCGATCGGCTCAAAACCCGTGGATGGCGTGATCGAGTCTGGAATGTGCGCGTGGGGCCGGCCGCATCAGTGCCGGACGCGGATATTGTCATCAACGGACAAGTCCAAGATTTCTCGACGACCGTCAAAAGCCGAGTCTTTTCCACGGTGATTGAGACAAATAGCCGGTTCAATGTGCAGGCCAAGAACCAATCGGATAGCAGCACCACGATCCGGAGGGTCGAAGGCGCCCGCACGAGAACCGTGTTTTGGTTCAACAACGACGATGTGCAGGAACAACTGTCGGCAACCTTGCGGGACGGAATCGAGCGGCTGCTGGGTGATACGACGATCGAGCACAAAGCCTTGCGGTCGGTCCGGCAAAAATGAACGGGTGGGGGGTACGCTCGAAGCCGGTCGGCCGGATGAGAATGCAACCACTCACCCTCTTGCGATCTGTGACTCAGGGGCACCACGAAGGACATCATCCGTGCGAGAGCGGCGGTGGGAAACAACGGCACCATTAGATTTCACTCAGGCTCTCGCAGTTGGGGAACGGCTTGCGGCACTCGGATTGAAGCCGGTTTCACCCGCTCACGATGTGATCTGTTATGTTGAAGAATGGACCGTCGCCTCTCCGGACGACGTGACTCGGCTTGACCCCTGGACGACGGAAGATGTCACGCTGATTCATATACGTGAACGATGGCGCGGCGACTTTTTTCTGTTGTCCGGCGCCTATCATACGGTCTACCAGCGTCATCAAAACATCGGCACCTACTGTTCGATCAGTCATCCCTGGCGCATTCGAGAACACCTTCGGCTTCACGATCAGCGCGGGATGTTCTGGATCGGATTTCGACATGCCCACTCGTTCATTCGTGTTCGCCTTCAGACCCATGCGGTCATCACACCGGGGGAAACACGGGGCGATGTCGACCGGATGCGGTGGTTGGATGAGCGGCGGGCGGCATTTCTGGACGCCATCACCATCTTAGAGCTTCCGATTGAAACCAGCGTGGAGAAAGCCGCGGTGGTCCTGCGCACGTCCGATGCGTCCGTTCCCTTCTTCTGCTCCTGGCCCGATGCGTTTGGCCCCTGCCAGTTCGAGTACAACACGTCCGATGCATTCGAGTTTCTCGTTCCGGCGAGCAAGCTCGCAGAAACATTTCATCCTGAGCCGGCCGGAGTACGGGCCTATTTCACCGGATTCTCAAAGGCCGCGTTGACCGAATTCCAAGCGATTGAACCAGGGGCGCGGCTTGCCTATCGCTGCTCGGTCCATTGTCCGATGGATGACCTGCCTGAGGTGCTGAGTGTCATTCGACCCGATGGTGTGTTGTATGCCACGCTCTGTGAATTTCAGACACAGGCTGTTCTGCCGGAATGTGACGATGCCTCCGCCATCATCGGTATAGTCGGAACGAATGGTCACTTCAGAATCGAAGCGCGCCTCAATCAAGCCCCACTGCCAGAAGATGCCATGGGGACCTGGTTGGAACGGCTGATTGGGCATCCCGTGGCCTACGCTCCTTTACCGGCCTTCGTCTGACGAGCGAGGATTCGATTCACGCATGCCTGTCAGCTCGGAGTCAGTGTTATGCCGAGCCGTGCTTCGCGTTTCTTGCGTGGTGACATGAGCCCGTTTACGAAGATCCAGCCGCTGCTGACGAAGCCATTCATGCCTGCCGTATTTTTTCTTTCAGGGGTCACCTATGACACGTTGACTCTTTCCCGGATCGATCGTCTTCAGGATAATCTGGTGCTACTGCTCTATCTGGCCTTGCTTGGGGTCCTCATTGTCCTAACTGGACGGCTTGGAATCGAGGCATTAGCCGATCGTGAGCACCTGACAACGGTATCCCCTCTCGTCCGCAGTATTCTGCAGAGCCGTCCCTACTATCCCATGATGAGCCAGTTTCTCTTGGGCGGTCTCTTCAGCGCCTACGCCATTTTCTATTTGCAGAGCACCTCGTTTACCGAGACCGCAGTCTTTTTTGGTGTGCTCATGACGCTCCTGGTAGCCAACGAGTTCTTGCGAGACCGATTGTCCAATCTCCGGTTGCTGATTAGTCTCTATGCGGTGGTCTGCTTTGCCTTTTTCACGTTCTTTTTGCCTGTGATGCTTGGGTACATGAATTCCGCCGTGTTTCTGATCGGGGCTCTCGTGAGTGTGGCGGTGATTTTCCGTGTAGTCCAGTTGATCTATCGCAATAATTCAGATCGCTCTTCCCGGGAAGCCATTGGAGTGACTGTCCCGGCGATGACACTGATCGGAATACTGATCGGGTTTTACTTCCTGAATTGGATCCCACCGGTGCCGCTCTCGCTCAAATTCGGCGGGATCTATCATGATGTGAAGCGACCCGGAGACCAATTTGAATTGGCATTTGAAAAACAGTGGTATGAGTTCTGGAAACGATCAGATACGACGTTCCCCTCCAATACGCCGATCTATTGCTTCACCGCCGTGTTTGCCCCGGTCGATCTCAACACCACGATCTATCACCATTGGTACTATCGCCCCAACGATAACCGGCCGTTCATGCATGCAGACAAGATTCCGCTGAAGATTTCCGGTGGCCGTGAGGGAGGCTATCGCGCCTATAGCTTCAAGCAACGCCTTGATCCGGGTGACTGGCGGGTAAACGTCGAGGCGGGAGACGGTCGAGTCCTTGGACGGGTCTCAGTTACGGTGGTGGAGCCAGGTGAGACACAACCGACACTGGCAACGGTGTCATATTAGGGGGCTTTGGTAAGAGATCAGATTGCAGGTTGTGACGGAGGAAGGTAGAGTCTACATCCATGACGCAACATACACTTTCTCCTTGCCCCTCAAGTCCCAATTGTGTGTCAACTCAGGCGACTGATGAAGACCATGGCATTGCGCCGATCCCGTACAAGAAACCACGCGCGGAGGCCAAAGAGGCCTTGAAGGCTGCCATTGCCACAATGGCTCGAGTCAAACTCGTCCAAGAAGATGAGTCCTATCTCCACTATGAGTTCACCAGCCTGTTGCTCCGATTTGTCGACGATGTGGAATTTGTCTTCGACGAGGACGCGAAGACGCTTCACTTCCGATCGGCCTCCCGCACCGGCTACAGCGATCTCGGCGTGAATCGCCAGCGGATGGAACAGGTGCGGGTACTGATCTCGGGGAAACTCTAATTATTTCGGGAATCTCTTTGGTGGGCTGTACCCTCCTGGTATGCTTGCGGAAACAGGAGGCGCCTGGTCATGGGGTTTAAGCGTAAGCATTCACGCGTTGATGTCGGCCGGAGCGGTCGTTTGCAACGTGGGGCCCTTTCCGCGCCGTGCAAAGTGCTGGATGTGAGCGAGTCCGGCGTCCGTCTGGAGAGCCGCCTCTACGTCAAAAGCGGTGATAGGCTTCAGCTCATCGTTGAGCTGGACCGTGGGAAGTCCTTGACCTGCGAATTAGCAGTGGTTCATGTGCGTACCCCTCGATTAGGCGCGAGGATTGTATCGATCAGCCCTGAGGATCGAGAGCGATTGGCCCATATCCTCGACGACCATGTCCAGAGTAATTTCTCGCGCGGGTAGGTCCGGCGACCGATCCTTGCTTGGGGCCGTCAAAGTCGAGCGCGGCTTCTCGGCGATTCAGATCGTCTCTGTCCCATCAGCTCAGATCCATCCGGCTCTACCGAGCCATCACGTGCTCATCAAATTTAATAAGAGTGGGCGATAGCTGAACCCGGCGTGTCACCAGCGCTGACTGAGTCCCATCGGACGGGTATCTGTGGCCTCGTGGATCACTAACGTCGGCGATTCTGGTTAATCCAGTTGCAGGACGTTTCTGAAGAACAGAAGCTGCAAATAAAATCAATTGTTTATGGATTCTTATTGAGCCGGCGTGTGTGCTGGAAAATGCATTTTGGACAGGTGTAATGGATAAATTGTTTCCCACCTACCAACCGCTTCGTCATCAGGACCTTGCACCAGGTGCAGAGGCGATCAGGCAATTCAATCCGGGGTGTATCCGAGGTCGAGGGCATGGATTCTATTCTTCCTGAGCAGTAACATCTTGTCAACCGATTGATGACGGTTTTCCCGTCAGGGCTAAAATATTTCTCCGCATTTCCATGCGAATGAAAAAAATCATGGTATAGTTCACGCATGGTAGCGCATGGTTTTTCAACCTTCTTGCAGAAAGGGAACACCCCCTATGAGTACCTCGGCCAGTTCCGAGTCCACGATCTTACCATCCAACGCCCCTGCGGCAGCTACCCACCCGATTCAAGATATGGTGGGAAGCGGCAAGGCATGGGGACTCTGCACCGC
>DCZN01000072.1 GCA_002331625.1 Nitrospira sp. UBA2083
ACGCTTCTGGACCGAGACCCCCTCTCACCTCTGGGCATTCCTCAGGAGCCGTCTCTCACGCCGCTCGACACTACTCTCGACGAGCTACACCGTCTCGCCTTGAACGCCAGACCGGAGTTGAAAGCCGCCGAACTGGCGGTCCGACACAGCGAGCAGTCGCGCGCGCTCGCCCAGCGTCAGTACTATCCGGACTTCAACGTGATGTTTCAGCGATTCCAAAACTTTCAGGCCAATGACGGCTTTGGCGCCTACGTGGCGATGACCATCCCCTTCGCGCTCTGGACGAAGCCGAAGCATGACGCGGGTGTCCAAGAAGCCGCAGCGTCGGTCGCAGCCGCGCGGGCACAACAGCACACGTTGGAAAATCTCACCCGTTTTCAGGTCAACGACCTCTTGGCCAAGGTCCGGGCGAGTCAACAGGTGGCCAGGCTGTATCACACCACGATCCTGCCCCAGGCCGTGCAGAACTTGGAGGCGGCGCGGGTGGGATACCGCGCGGGAACGGGAGGGTTCCTGGATCTTATTGATACGCAGCGGGCCTGGCGAGGATTTCAACATGAGTACTACCGGGCGCTGGTCGAGCGGGAGTACCGACTCGCGGAACTCGAACAGGTGATCGGAACCGATCTGAATGGAAACAGCTAACAAATGGAGGAAAGACCATGAGTCAAGACATGCGCAGAAAAGGTCTTGTTGTCGGTGTCGCAGTCGTCAGTTTGTTCGTCGGGATCACAGCCGGATTCTTTGCCGCGCATCGGATGATGAGCGATATGTCGGGGATGAAGGGAAGTGGGGAGATGAAGAGCCATGAGATGGAAGATATGTCCATGAAGGGGATGTCGATGGAAGGCGCAAAGCCCACGAGAGACATGGAACCGATGCCAGGCATGTCGGACGCTCCGTCCGGGGCTGTAACTGTTCCGGCTGTGGCAAGACAGTTGATCGGCGTCCGCAGTGCCCCGACAGCCCACGCAACGCTGGAGGAAGAGATCCGGACGGTCGGCACGGTCGGTTACGACGAACGGCGGTTCACGCAAGTGACGCTGAAAACCTCTGGCTGGGTTCGAGAGGTCTTTGTCGATTCGATCGGGCGACCGGTGCGCAAAGGTGAACCGCTCTTCACTGTTTATTCGCCGGATCTCACGGCCACGCAAGACGAGTATCTCCTCGCCCTTAAAACACGGGCGCAACTGGCCGAGAGCCCGCTCGACGACGCGAAAGCCAACGCCGATGCGCTCGTGGCGAGTGCGCGGGAGCGCTTGCGACTCTGGGATGTGACCGATTCACAGATCGAGGCTCTTGAGCGTCGAGGCCAAGCCGAGCCGATGCTGACGATCTATGCCCCTTCCTCCGGGATCGTAATGAAACGTGAGGCCTTGCCGGGGAAGTACGTGGAGCCGAGCGTGACTCTCTACGAGATTGCGGATCTCTCCACGGTCTGGATCTCTGCCGATATTTATGAATCGGAAATGGCGGTCACGAAAGTTGGTCAGCCGGCCTTGATCACATTTGCCGCCTATCCGGGAGAAACATTCAGCGGCAAGGTGGCCTATGTCTATCCAACACTGAACACCGAAGCCCGTACTGTAAGAGTACGTCTGGAATTGCCGAATCATGAGATGAAATTGAAGCCGGGCATGTATGGGAACGTGACTGTGCGGACGAATGTAGCCAGGACTTTAGTCGTACCAAAGGAAGCCGTACTGAATACCGGGCTTCGTCAACTCGTCTTCATGGATCGCGGGCAAGGCCGGTATGAACCTACTTTAGTCAAACTGGGGCGTCGTAGTCAGGATGCAGTGGAAGTGATGGAAGGACTCAAAGAAGGGGATCGGATCGTCACATCGGCCAATTTCTTGTTGGACGCGGAAAGTAAATTGGCATCGGCTTCGAGCATGCAGAGCATGATGGGCCGGATCGGTATGGGCGACTGGCAAATGCGTGGCGCCTATGAAGCCAAGATGGAAGGGATGGCTGGAATGCAAGGAATGTCAAGCATGAAAAACATGAGCGGCATGCCGAGTATGGATTTGGGTTCAGCCAAAGCCATCTCCGAAACCCGCAAGGTGGCTGGATACACCCTGACCTTCACGACCTTGCCCGAAACGCCCAAGGCGGGTGCGGAGATCCTCAAGCTCAGGGTGACGAATCCGAGCGGCAAACCAGTGCCCAATGCGCACGTTCTGTTCGTCTATACCATGCCGATGCCAGGCATGACCGATTCCAAGGTGACGGCGCACCACACCAAGGACGGACTCTATGAAGGCAAGGTGATGTTCGGCATGGGCGGTACTTGGGTCGTGACTGTCAACGTGACCATCCCAGGCCAAGCACCGGTTATGGAAAAGTTTCAATTCATGGTTGCCGGAGGAGGCATGTAACCGTGGGACGCCCGCTTTCCACGGGAAAACAGCCTGTCTTGGCAGGCTGGGGGGTGGGAGGGCGCAACAGCCCGCGGGATGGGGGATAAAAAACAATGATCGCACGACTCATCGAAGGGAGTGCCCGCAATCCAGTCCTCGTTATCCTCTGTGTGTTGCTGCTGAGCGGCTGGGGTCTGTGGGCGGTATTTCAGGTTCCTCTGGATGCCATTCCAGACCTTTCGGACGTTCAGGTGATCGTCTACACCGAGTGGCAGGGCCGCAGTCCCACGCTCATTGAGGATCAAATCACCTATCCGGTTGTGACCGCTCTGCTCGCGGGACCCAGAGTCAAACGAGTCCGAGGTGTCTCGGAGTACGGCGTCTCCTATGTCTATGTGATTTTCGAAGACCGGACCGACCTCTACTGGGCACGAAGTCGTGTCCTCGAATATCTCCAGAAGCTCACCGGCAAGTTGCCGATGGGTGTCACGCCGACACTGGGACCGGATGCGACTGGAGTCGGGTGGGTCTATCAGTACGCGTTGGTAGACGAATCGGGGATGCACGACCTTGCACAGCTACGGAGCCTTCAGGACTGGTACCTGCGTTACCAACTGGAGAGTGTGCCAGGTGTGGCAGAAGTATCAGCGATCGGTGGATTCGTCAAACAATATCAAATCGAGGTGGACCCGAACACCTTGGCAGCCTATCGGCTGCCGATTCAAAAGGTCATCGAAGCCGTCCGTAACAGCAACGCGGAGGTGAGCGGCAGGGTGTTGGAGATGGCCGGTACCGAGTACGTCATTCGGGGACGTGGTTACCTTCGGTCGGTTGATGAGATTGAACTGATTCCCGTCGGCACGGATGGACGAGGTACGCCCGTTCTGGTTCGAGACATCGGGCATGTCCAACTCGGGCCGGACCAGCGGCGGGGTATCGCCGAATTGGATGGCAAGGGCCAGACGGTCGGGGGAATCGTGATCATGCGGGCTGGAGAGAACGCGCTCGACGTGATCGAGCGGATCAAAGCCAGGCTGAAAGAAATCACACCGGCCTTGCCCGAGGGCATACGCATTGTTCCCACCTACGATCGGTCCGACCTCATTTATCGTGCGATTGCCATTCTCCGCGAGAAACTGCTCGAGGAAAGTGTGATCGTCAGCCTGATTGCGGTGCTATTCTTATTCCACTTCCGAAGCGCCCTAGTCGCCATTCTCATCTTACCGGTTGCGGTATTGCTGGCGTTTATTCCCATGGCCTACTTGAAGATTACGTCCAACATCATGTCGTTGGGCGGGATCGCCATTGCTATTGGTGCCATGGTCGATGCCGCGATCGTGATGGTCGAGAATGCCCATAAACGGCTAGAGCAATCTCCCTTGGGCAACCGAACGGACATCATCATTGCTGCCGCGAAAGAAGTCGGGCGGCCCCTGTTCTTTTCACTCCTGGTAATTGCCGTGTCGTTCCTGCCGATCTTTGCCCTGGAAGCGCAGGAAGGACGACTCTTCACACCTCTGGCCTACACTAAGACCTTTTCAATGCTCTTTGCCACCGCGCTCTCGGTGACGTTGGCGCCCGTGCTGATGGTGGTCCTGATTCGAGGCCACATCCGAGCGGAAACCAAGAACCCCTTGAACCGGCTGCTGATCGCACTGTATCGGCCCATCCTCTCGAGGGCGTTGCGAGTCAGGTGGTTGACACTGGGTCTGGCAGTAGCGGCAGTAGCCATCACAGTACCGGTGTTTTCTCGACTCGGCGCGGAGTTCATGCCACCGCTGAATGAGGGCACCATACTCTACATGCCGACCACCGTCCCGGGCCTTTCAATCCCCGAAGCGACGAAGGTCTTGCAGGTTCAGGATCAGTTACTCACGACCTTCCCTGAAGTGGAACGGGTGTTCGGCAAGATGGGGAAGGCTCAGACCGCCACCGACCCGGCCTTCGTCGGCATGGCGGAGATCACCGTTACTCTCAAACCGGAAGCGCAATGGCGAGCAGGTATGACCTGGGACCGATTACTGGATGAGATGGATGCCAAACTGCGCATCCCTGGCTTTCCGAACATCTGGTGGATGCCGATTCAGACTCGCACGGAAATGATCACGACCGGTGTCCGGAGTCCGGTCGGAATCAAGGTGCTGGGGCCGGATTTAAAGACGATAGAACGCATCAGCGTCGAGATCGAACAGGCCTTGGCGACCGTGCCCGGCACCAGAAGTGCCTTCGCCGAACGGCTCAATGAAGGCTATTACCTGGATCTGATCGTCAATCGGCGTGAGGCAGCCCGCTATGGCCTGACGGTGGGAGATGTGCAAACGGTGATCACCTCGGCCATCGGGGGGGAAACGGTGACGACCACGGTGGAAGGGCGGGAACGGTATCCGGTCAATGTTCGCTACAAGCGCGAGTTGCGCGACGATCCGGACCGGCTCAAACGGGTGCTGATTCCCACGCCGACCGGTGCGCAGATTCCCCTTGGACAAATCGCGGAGATGGTAATCACGCAGGGACCCCCGTCGATCGCGGATGAGGCGGGTTCACTCGCCGGCCTGGTCTCGGTGTCGGTCGGTGACCGCGACTTGCGTGGCTATGTCCAAGATGCCCAGCAAGTAGTCCGCGAGAAGGTCACGATCCCATCCGGTTACCGGCTGATTTGGACCGGCCAGTACGAACACCTGGTGCGGGCGGAAGAACGGTTGAAGCTGGTGGTCCCTGTGACCCTGGCCGTGATTCTATTGCTCCTGTATCTCAATTTCCAATCACTCACGAAATCGCTGATTGTGCTCTTGTCCGTCCCCTTCGCCGTGATCGGAGCCAT
>DCZN01000066.1:0-21456 GCA_002331625.1 Nitrospira sp. UBA2083
CACCCCTCACCCCTCACCATTCTTGAACTGGGGCCTGGCAATGGCAATCTAGCAGCCTGTTTTCTCAGTCATCTCAAGACGCTCGATAAACAGGGCACGGTCTATTCGCGCGTGCGGTATGTCATGGTCGATTGGCAGCAGCCAGTCCTGGATGGAGCGCTTGCACATCCGGATCTGGCTGCGCATCGGGATCACGTGGACACCCAGTGCGGCTCGATTGAGCATGTAAGCGGAATGGCCGATGGCACGGTCGACCGCATCATCTGTAATGAGTTGTGGAACGACCTCGCGACGAAGCTCTTGGCGAAACATGGCGGTGAGATTGAAGAGGAGTACATCCGTCCCAATCTCAGCGAGGCTCTGCACGCCAAGATTCAGGACTGGTCGGCGTTTGTCCGGGCCTTTGAAGCACGGGATCTAGAGGCGCTGAAGGCCGGTCCGCCCTTCCTAGATGAACTCATTTGGGAAAAGGAGTATCGAAAGGTCGAATGGAAGGACGTACCCTATCGCAAAACGATCGCTGACTTTCTGCAGTCGATCGATCAAGACGTGCTTGTTCCTGTGAATCTCGGGGCATTCGCGACGTTGAAGGAAGTCAAGCGATTGCTGACTCAGGAATCGATCGGGTTCAGTGCTTTCGATGCCGGCACTCAGGACATGAAAGTGCTGAACGATCCGGAGAAGCCGTGCTACGGTCAGTTCGGCGGACAATACAGCTTCATGATCAACTTCGCCTTAGTCGACTCTGTCGCCAAGCATCTTGGGCTGAAACAGACGACATTCGAGTTCCAGCGGGAATTCGTCGGACGGTCGTTGAATACCAACGTCATCACGCTGATGGATCTGCTGGCGACTCACCCGTCAGCGGGGCCAAAGCTCCAACCATGGGAGCAAGATCGGCTGGTGTTGAAGACCATCAGGGCGCTGAACGAAACGTTCGAGAGCCCCTATCGCCGTCGGCTCGAATTTCCCTTAGCCACCACGATCCGACCGGAAGAACGGGACACGTTGGGTGCAATCCTGCGCTCGTTGAAAGACAACGGGATCCCTGACACGGTGGCATACCTGACCGAAGAGGAACTCACCCTGGCTCTCAAAGATCTAGAAGAGGTCGGGTATGATCACGATTCCATTGCGATGGCTCTGAGCGCTCCACCGAGTCCAATCGAATACTGTCACTTTTCCTGCCGGTAACCTGCTTGGATTGATGCACTGATTTGCCTGCCCCACGTAAAGTGGTGATGCACCTGTACCGGTAGATCGTTGCCGAGCGGTGTATCTGTTTCAATTCGTTCAGCGTATCCATTTCGATTCTTCTGCTCTTGCTCAAGGGAATCCCTCAGAGAAAACCCTTTCATATCCAGCCTTTCATGTTGCCAATGAGCGGCACACTGTTTGCTGCGTCACCTCATCAGAGCGCCTGTCGCAATCAAGCCGCAGGCTGGTCTATCCAAGAGAGCCTCACATGAGGAGTGCAAGACATGACCACCACACTTTCAAATGTCCTGTTTGAAGCGCATGCCACAGCCTATAGTCTCAACAACGCCTACTGGTTGGCACAGGCCGCACAGATCGCCTATCAGGATAAGTCCACCATTCAACCGGCAGTGGCTAAGCTGGGCTTGAACAAGTTCGAGTTTCTGAGCCGACGAGATACGGAGGGCTATGTCGCGGCGAATGAGGACGTGATTATGGTGGCATTTCGAGGGACGGAACCCACGCATCTCCGAGACCTCTTATCGGATGCGAAATTCCATAAAGTGCAAGGCCCGTTCGGGCAGGTGCATCGAGGGTTCCTGCACGCGTATGAATTGGTGAAGGACGACCTGGTTAATACCATCGGGCGATTCCGCGACGTCAGTCGCCCGCAGTCGCTCTGGTGTACCGGCCATAGTCTGGGGGGAGCGTTAGCTGTTGTGGCGGCGGCGCATCTGCTGATGCAGGGGCATACCGTCAACGGGCTCTATACGTTTGGTCAGCCTCGTGTGGGTGATGAGGCGTTTATGACCGAATGTGCTCGCCGTTTGGCGGGACAGTATTTTCGTTTCGTGAACAATAACGACACCGTCACTCGTGTGGCGCCGCGCGCGCTAGGTTATGCCCACAGTGGAGAAGTTCGATACATCGATGTCGACGGCCAGATCCAGACGGACATCAGTTTCTGGGAGCGCTTTCTCGACCGCGTCAAGGGACGCATGGAAGATTTCCTCAGCCCGGGCAGTGACGGGCTCAAAGATCATGGGATGCAACACTACGTGGAGCATATCGCCCAGGCGGTCAAGTCGAGAGAGTAAGTCTGGTTTGCCTATACAACAGGCTTGAGAAGACTAGGTCGTCGCTAGCGTGGTGAAGAGAGCGGGGCTAGTAGCAAGGAACTCAACGGACTGCCGAGTAAAGGAGCGAGCACGCGCTCGAGTGGGGAAAATGATTGTGAAGTGAAAGGAACAGACCATGGTCCTTTAGGCCTTTTTCTGGCGCAGGCACGGATTGTTGAAAGAGACTCCTTTCTTGCAAGAGAGCCCGAGCGCTTTTTAACACGAGGAGGGCGGTGGGAATATATAGGTGGATATCTACATCAAGTTAAAGGTGATACCCCAAAACAGCGAAATGACCAAAGCCTTACCCAGCATGGCCTTTTGCGACTCTTTGTCAGGCACTAGGGCTGCCGACCATCGTAAACAGACTCCACATCTGCAGGATTTCAGTGACCACAATCGCTGAGGCTGCGGTCAGCACTTTCTTCAACCTCTTTGCTTTCGACGCATAGATGGGCGGGGTTCTCCGATAGCGGCTAGGCGTTCATCTTCTTCGTCTCCGAGCGAGCTCGCCATATTTGAAACGAGCCGACAAGGTTTACATCGAAAGGCGAACTGAGAAAATTTGGTTACTCCCTTCGGGGAAGGTACCCGCCAAGCACCACCGCACAATGGGCACCGACGCAGCTTTTCTTTCAACCGCCCATGGTATCGAAAGAGATAGTAATAGGTGGGAATTCCTGTAGTCTTCTCAATGATTCGACAATGCTCACGTCCTTCACGTGATAGTTTACTCCTTGGGTCTGCCATTTCCCGATAGGCGGGAACTTCAAGTCTGCCGCAACCGAGCCAGATACTGTCATGATCACGATACTCTCTGGCCCATCGAACCAGATAATCACGATCTTGATGCGAAAGGGGCAAGTGATAGACTGGCACTGCACCCTGAAGTTCTGGAGAACCGACAGGGGATCCTGACTTGAATATGTGTGTATGCAAAAAGAGAGTCTTTGCAGACCGCCAGCTCAAGCCTCTGCTATTCAAAGGAGGCTCTAGTAGGACAAATTTAGGCCTATGTCCAAAGGCTGATAAGCTCATTTCGCTACCTTTTTGCCCCCATGGGCTTAGGTGGGTCGGCTCAAGGGCTTTATCATCAGCAGCCTGAACATAGGCGACGTATCTCGGTCGTTCCTGAATTAAATAGTCTGCTGAGATTTGACCGTTATACATCAGCGCCGCTAGATACTCTTCTACTGCTCCATAGGCAGCCTTGGCGCATCTACGCTTTGGAATGCCGAAATCGATCTTGGCCAATATCAACCGCTCGTCTGGGCCGAAATCATAGTTACTCATGCAGCCATAACCCAGTTGTTTTGGACTTGCGGATGACTGATTCCAGCATAGCACCGAATAACGGTTCACGCACGCGCATCAGTTCTTTCCATCTCGCACTTCCGCAGCTCACCCGCTATCGTCAACATAACAACTTCACGCCGCAGCCGAAGACCTATTCACACCACTGCTCGTTTGACTCACACCCAATCAGTTTCTATACGTACTTCTTCACCCGGAGGCGATTGCGATGAAAATAGCCATCGGCCTGCTCGGATTGGCCGGTCTTGGCATTCATCGACGGCAGCGAAAGCCAGTGTAGAGTGGGATCACGAAGCACTGGAGGGTGAGCAAGCGCCGGCAATAGGGGGCCTACCCTGTAGCGGATTTTCCACCAATAGGACCATGTGCGGTCTGGTTGTGCTTCTCGCCTGCGATGTGATGCCCGGTTATCCGTGTCGATTTCGTACCGATGGCGAAGTAATACGATCGTCACGCGAAGCCAAATCGCTACGATTGACATCTCTCCCAACACATTCTTACGGAGCGCGTTTGCGCACGTAAAACAATTCCCTCCGACAGTCTTTCCACCATTCACGGGTGATCCAACCCTTCCACGGGATGGTAGCAAGGTGATGACTCTGGCGAGACCTGTCTGCAAGCCGTGATCTCCTTCTACTTCAGGATAATAACGTGAAGGCTTCGGTGCCTACTCATTTCATTCACGCTTTACCCCGATGGAACATGGTGATACGATGGACCATCATTGTATTACCAAGTGGAGGCGGAGATGATCAAGAAATTGACCAAGCACGGCAACAGTTTGGCCCTTGTAATTGATCGAGGCGTGCTCGATCTGTTGGACATTGACGCGGAGACGCCACTCAACATCAAAACAGATGGGAAGTGTCTGATCGTAACGCCTGCCCAGGACGCCGTTCGTCAAAGGAAGTTCCGTGCGGCGCTGGGCGAAGGTAATCGACGGTATGGAAAGATGTTGAAAAGACTGGCGTAGCTCATGGTTGAGCCACAATTTCTTTCAGTGGAGGATGTCATTGATATCCATGCCGACCAGATTGAACGGTATGGAGGAAGTCTCGGCGTTCGTGATGTTGACCTGCTGCGATCTGCGCTCGGAATGCCTGAAGCGGGGTTCGGGGATCAGTATCTTCATGACGACCTCTTTGAAATGGCCGCAGCCTATCTGTACCACATCGTTCAAAATCATCCATTCATCGATGGTAACAAGCGAACGGGAGCAATGGCCGCGTTCGTGTTTTTAAAGCTCAACGGGTATACGTTAGAGGCAGATGAATCTGGCTTTGAATTGCTCGTTTTGAAGGTGTCCCAAGGACAAGCCCACAAGTCAGCCATCGCGGAGTTCTTCCGCACACATTCCCATCAGTAATTTCAGCGTTTAGAGATTTGCTAACATAGCCGTGCTCACGGCTGCAATTGCCTGTACCACTCGTTTGACTCACACCCAATCAGTTTCTATACTTACCTCTTCACCCGGAGGCGATTGCGATGAAAATAGCCATCGGCCTGGTCGTGCTCGTGGTTCTACTGGTTGGCGGAGTGCTGGCGCTCCCATTCCTGATCGATCTCGGCAAGCACCAAGACCAGTACAAACCGATCATTGAAGAAGCCCTCAACCGCAAGGTCCAGCTGCAAGAGATCCGCTTAACGGTCTGGCCACGGATCGGTGCCCGCGTAGCGGGATTTTCTGTGTTGGATGATCCGGCCTTTAGCTCAAGTTCTTTTGCCTCGCTGTCCTCGTTGGACGTGGGCGTGAAGCTCATGCCCCTGATGACTGGCAAGGTTGAAGTCGAAGAGATCACGCTTCACAACCCGGTCATTACGGTCATTAAAAATAGAAATGGAGTCCTTAACGCGTCGACAATCGGTCGAAAAGGTGTACCGGTCCCGGAGAAGCCGTCTCGCGCCCCGATTCCCTCGACGGAAGGTCCGCTTAAGCTTCTGGCGCTGTTAGCCGTGGACCGAGTGTCGATCGACGGGGGAAAGTTGACCTACCGTGATCTGTCCGCCGCCACTCCCACTGAATACGTGCTGCAAGATCTGGAGGTGCTCCTGCGTGAGGTTCGACTTGGTCAAACACCGAAGCTTCATGTGGCCACATTGGTGCAACCCTTCAATCTGCCGGTGAAACTCGATGGTTCGTTTGGTCCGCTGAAAGAGGCGATCGATATTGATGCGATCAATTTCCAACTCGGTGTGGGCAAAACAGATTTTACCATCACCGGAAATGCGGCCGGGAATGATGCCATGGTCAACATTAGCTCGCCCGTCGTCAGTACGGCCAATCTCCCGGTGACCTTGCCGCTAAAGAAGCCAGTCGAGATCAAGAATCTTCAGATTGCCGCGGATATAAAGGGGCAAGAGGCCAAGCTCAGTTCCTTGTCGTTTCAGCTGTTTGAGGGGCAGGTGAAGGGGCAGGGGAAAATGATCGCCGGGACGGAGCTGCCTCCCTTTAAGGGAGCCGTCACGATTCAAGGGTTGCAACTTGGCCCCGCACTCAATGCCGTCGCAGAGACGCCCATCTCATTCACCGGCACGGCTGGGGCCGATCTGTCGCTCCAAGGGCGAGGGTTCGCTATGCCGGATTTGACCAAAGCCTTGGAAGGGACCGGTCATCTGGCGGTGAAGGATGGAAAGATCGAAGGGGTGAATATTCTTCAGGAAGTGGTTTCGGCTCTCAAAGTGGCCGGCATCTCGCTCGGTGAGGCGAAGGCCACGGCCTTTTCCACGATTGAGACGGATCTCCTCATCAAGCAAGGGGTGCTCAACGTACAACGGCTCTTGATGGATAGCCATGATTTTCAGGCGACCGGCGGCGGCACTATCGGGTTTGATCAGAAACTGAACTTGATCGTGAACCTCAATCTGTCGCAGGATGTGAGTCAGAAACTCGCTGCTGCATCGCCCATCGTGAAGGTAGCCTTAAAAGATGGTCGATTGAGTCTCCCTCTCGCGATTACCGGAACCGCTCAAGCGCCATCGTATGGAGTCGATATGAAGGGCCTTACCGGGAAGGTGCAGGAACAGGTGAAGAAGAAGGTGGAAGAAACGGTCGGGGGATTGCTCAAAGGCACGACGAAACCAGAAGACTTAAAGAAAGAAGGGGAACAGCTTCTAAAGGGTCTTTTCGGGAGATAACGTGATGCCTTCCATGAACGTCGTCGATACGCTCACTCAATATGCCGTGCAGTATGGCCTGCAAGCGGCGGTTGCCCTGGGCATCTTGGTCGCCGGGATGATGGCCTCCCGTGGGGCCGGGAATTTTGCCCAGCAGGCGCTCGAAAAGCAGACGCTTGAACCGCCGGTCCGTCTGCTCCTGGTGCGCATCGTCAAAATCGTGGTGATGCTCTTTACGGCGATGATTGCCCTTCAGACCCTCGGTGTTCCGATTGCGCCGCTCATTGCCGGCGTTGGCGTCGCGGGCGTGGGGATTGGATTGGCATTACAAGGCGTCTTGAGCAATGTGATGGCTGGGCTGTCGATCATCTTCAGCAAACCGTACAAGGTGGGCGAACATATCTCGCTGCTCGGTGTCCATGGGGATGTCGTCGTCATCGATATCTTTACCACGACGCTGATGCATGCCGATCATTCACGGGTCATCATTCCAAACCGGAAAATTGTCGGGGAGATTCTGCATAATTTCGGCACGATCCGTCAGGTAAATTTAACCATCCCGGTGTCCCACCGGACGAATATTGATGAAGCACTGACCCACGTGCGGAATATTTTGCAACAACATCCTAAAGTCTTGAAGGAACCGGTTCCTGGCGCAGGCGTTGCGTCGCTAGGGGAATCGTCGATCGCCATTTCCGTGGCCCCATGGACGTCGGTGGCGGATTATGGATCCGTTCAGGGAGAATTGAATACGTTGATCCTTGAACGATTTCGGGCACATGGCATCGAGCTACCCTCATCCCATCATCATGTTCACTTGGTGAAGGACTAGCGACCCAGGCCACGTACGTCTCTGCTTCTTCCCATTAAGGAGTCAACGCGGACTCCTCGATCCAGTCTTGTTGATGCCAGCCTGCCGGTGCTAGGATACCAGCCTCGTACAGGATAAACGGAAAGGAAGGCGAACCACTTGCATGCTCATGGGAGAGAGACTGTTCGTCCACCCAGCCCTGCAGGGTGGTCGTCTGTGATCTATTGCGATCTGCATGAGGTGAGGCTATGAGCCGATCAACTGCTTCTGATCAATCCGTTGCCACACATCGTAGTCAAGCAGAGAACGTAGTGAGGGACCATGCCGCGTCGCATCCTGACGATCCATCAGCCAGCGGCAATCTGGATAAGATTCGCGACATCCTCTTTGGGGCACAGGCGCGCGAGCATGATCGTCGGTTTGCACAATTAGAACAACACTTGATTCGTGAAGCCAGCGATCTTCGCACGGACCTTAAACGCCGGTTTGAGAGTCTCGAACTCTATATCAAGAAGGAGGTCGAGGCGCTGACGAACCGGTTGACGAAGGAGCAGGATGTTCGAGGAGAGTCTGTGACGAAACTGACGCAGGATCTCACCCGCTTGGCTGCGTCCCTGGAAGCGAAAGCGAGTCAACTCGAACAACAGGCGAATCAAGCCCAGTCCCATGTGCTGCAACAATTGACCGCACGCACAAGTGAACTGGCTGATGATGTTCGTGCTCGACATGCTGAAACCACATCGGCTCTCGACCAGGCGGTCCGCGACTTACGTGGTGAAAAGACAGATCGTGCCGCGCTCGCAGCAATCTTGATGGAAGCGTCCAAGCGACTATCCGATGATGGGGCCTCTTCGACTCGGGCTTGAGTCGACCTCGTCTCTCCTGTTGCCTTGGCGGCATGGGCCCTGCGGTTTCGGGGCGAGCCTCACGGTCGTTCATTTGTCATGATCGTGCATGACGGTGGTGTTGCGACATGTCTACCGACCCCCATAGACCCCGCCACGATTCTCGAACGTCTGAAGGACTCACGTCCGTAGACAAAGACTGGGCGGAATTACGCACGCTGTTGCTGGCTCCGGAGCAGACGCAACTCGATGAACTCCGTGATCGACTCGATAACCGGGCCGTGCAGCCTCGCGACATCAGTCACGTGCTCCCCGAGGCATTCGCCATGCGCGGCGAACGCGATCAGCAACTTTCCAGTGTTCTCACTCCCTATGTCGAAAACGGCTTCGTCGCGGCCGTGCGGAAATCACCACGCGCCATCGTCGACGCCATTGCCCCGATCATGGGCCCGGCCATCAGGCAGGCGATCGCTCGTGCGCTCCAGAGCATGACGGAGTCCTTCAACCACTCGTTGGATGAAAGCCTGTCCCTCCGTGGGCTTCAATGGCGACTGGAAGCCTGGCGCACCGGACGACCGTTTGCAGAGGTCGTCCTGCTCCATCGACTTCAATATCGCGTAGACCAGGTGTTTCTCATCCATCGGGAAACGGGGCTGCTGCTCCATCATGTGGCAGCAGAGAAGGTTGTTGTGCAGGATCAACAAGTTCTGTCCGGCATGCTGACCGCTATTCAACAGTATGTGCGGGAATCGTTCGGGGCCGCCCAGGATCAAACGCTCAACCAGTTTCAAGTCGGCGACTGGACGGTCTGGATCGAACAAGGATCCCAGGCCTACTTAGCCTGTGTTATTCGAGGAACCCCTCCGGCAAACCTGAGAGAGGAGGTCCACGATGTCCTGGATCGCATCCATGCCGAGTACGCCGAGGCGTTGGGAGAATTTGACGGGGACCCTGCGCCATTTCAGGGTCTGCATTCTCACCTCGAGGACTGTGTTCAGGCGCAGTATGAATCACCTCAACCGCCAAGCGCACTCAAACTGTGGATTCTTGGGGGTGCCGTTCTCCTTGCGGCTTTGTGGTGGGCCTGGACGTCGTATCAAGCGCATGCGCGGTGGTCTCATCTCCTTACGCAGCTCAAGGCTGAGCCAGGTCTTGTCGTCACAAATGAGAGATCGCGGTGGGGCGACTATCGCCTAGAAGGGTTGCGTGACCCCCTCGCAAAAGATCCGTTGGAGCTGATCCGTGAAGCTGGTATCGATCCGTCAACCGTGACGACCCTGTGGGCTCCCTTTTACGCGCTGGACCCACCACTCATCGTGACCAGAGCGCACTCAGTGTTACAGCCCCCTCGGACCGTCCAGTTGCACCTAGACGGAGGTACGCTGGTAGCCACCGGATCGGCACCGATCGAATGGGCGAAGGAAACGAGGCGGATGGCGACTTTGCTACCGGGGATTACCCAGTACCGTGACGAGGATCTCCTTACAGTATCCATCTCCGATCTCCTGACTCGGATCAATCGAACCGTGATTCACTTTACGCCCGGCTCGGCGAGTATTGACCCATCAGAGCAGCTAGAGCTGAATGCTGTTGCAGTGATGGTACGAGATCTGGCTCAAGCGGTGTCTCAGTCCGGTCAACGTGTGAGACTAGAGATACTCGGGTCGACTGATGAGACAGGTTCGATTGCACTGAATGTCCAACTCAGCAAACAACGAGCCGAGGCGGTTCTCGCGGTCCTTAGAAGCGAACACCTTGGCCTCGTTCCGACGATCACGATTCGTAACGCTGATCAGCGGATTGTGACGCTTCACGCGTCAATCGAACCCCTCGATCAGGAACCAGCGATTGTTCGGCCATGATGCAGAAGAAGATCTGCATGTTGGGTGGATTCGCCGTGGGCAAGACCAGCCTCGTTCGACGATTCGTGACCAACGTGTTTTCGGATCACTATCAGACCACGATTGGGGTCACCGTGGAGAAAAAATGTGTCACGGTCGACAATCGGGAACTCACGCTGATCCTGTGGGATCTGTATGGAGAGGACGAATTTCAACATGTACGGGAATCGTATCTGCGTGGCTCATCCGGTTACATTTTGGTGATGGACGGCACCAGGAGAGCCACATTGGACACGGCACTCGTACTCCAACAGACTGTGGTGAAAGCGGTTGGCGCGGTGCCCTTCGTCTCGATCATCAATAAGTCGGATCTTCGATCTGACTGGGAGATCGATGAGGCAGCTATTGAACAATTGCGGGAACGTGGGTGGACGGTGCTCATCGGCAGCGCGAAGCTCGGCCAGGGAGTCGAAGAATTATTCGGTCGTCTCGCCACTCAGATGATGAGTCCATCGCCTCCCCCTGGGATGTGTCCATGACCAGCCCACTCCGTCATTCCGACCCATCTGATCATTCGCTTTTCAATCATGTGCTGTCGGCGCTGGATATCGTGGTCTTTGAATACGATGAGAATTCAGGAACCTTTCAGCTCCAGGGGGCTCCACCTGGATGGTGGACCCAGTGCTTTGGTCCGGAGCGCGATGCCTCGTTGGACCTTCATCGATGTTCTCCCTTCTTACGGGACTATTTGGCCGATCCCCACCCTGTCTGGGAGGGGCAGTCCGACAGGCTTGAAAAGTCTGGTCCATGGACAGAATCTGATCGACAGGGAGGGACCATGACGTTGGAGGCCTCCCTTCTCTCTATTGGCTCTCGGAAGCTGGTGCTCATCGAACGGTTGGGGCTCGATTTTGAGGACATGCGATCCATTGTTCAGCGGGCCCGCGAACGGATGCTTGCCGAAGACCGCACCGCTAAGGTTCATCGCACCACGCAGACGCGGTTGATCGGTCAGTTGGAGGCGAGCGAGCGCACAAAGGACGATGCTCTGGCTCTGCTTCAGCATCTGGGGATCACGGCACTGGTCTTGGACGAGCGCCGGCACGTGACGTTTGCGACCGATCGCGCGCTTGCGTTGCTCGGAATTGAATCCTCCACTGTGGTCGGTCAGGCTTGGGAACGGGTGCTTCCCTTCCAGGAGCACGATTGCCAGTTGGTGCAGCACCTGCTCGCTGGCGCTTCGCACACAGGGTCGGGCGGGCCATTTTGTCTTGATGGAGCTCGTCCGAAGTGGGTTGAGGTGGACATCCATCGAGACCCACGTCATCCGGATCGGCGCATCATAGTGTTACATGATCGCACGGAGGTTCAGACGCTCCGCCAGGCGCTCACTGAACAGGCGTCTTTTTATGACCTGGTGGGAAAAAGCCCGGCCATGCTTCGAGTCTATCAACTTGTGCGAGACGTGGCCCAGGTCGATACGACCGTGCTGATCGAGGGAGAAACTGGGACTGGGAAGGAACTCATTGCTCGAGCCATCCATTCATCCAGCGGGAGAAAGCACAAGCCGTTCATCGCCGCCAATTGCGCAGGGTTGACCGACTCCATCTTGACCAGCCAGCTTTTTGGCCACAAGCGGGGCGCCTTTACGGGAGCGGTGAATGACCAAGAAGGATTGTTTGAAGCTGCAGAAGGGGGAACACTGTTCCTAGATGAAATCGGCGATATCCCGCCCAATGTCCAGACGGCGCTGCTGCGTGTCTTGCAGGAGAAGGAAATCACTCGACTCGGAGAAGCCAAGCCGCGCAAAGTCAATGTCCGTGTCGTGGCAGCGACGCATCATAATCTGAGTGAAGACGTCGTTCGGGGCTCATTTCGAGCAGATTTGTTGTACCGGATTCGGATCGCCAGAATTCATCTTCCTGCCATCCGTGAACGACGGGAGGATATTCCCCTACTCGCTCAAGCGTTTCTCAGCCAGGTCTGCACCGCGACCCGGAAGACGGTTGACCGTCTGGCCCCGGAGACGTTGCGCCGGCTCATGAGCTATCCATGGCCGGGGAACGTTCGCGAGCTGAGAAGTGCCATCGAATTCTCGGTCATCAGCTGCAAAGGAAACGAGGTTCTTCCTGCCGATCTCCCCCCGGAAATCGTTGAATCTCAGGTCCAGGCAAGCCCTTCGGTGGTGATCCAGCTGGTGGATCGGGACGAAAAGTCTCGGCTGCTTGCGGCACTTTCTGATGCCAAAGGTAATCGGACTGAGGCCGCCAAACGACTGGGAGTCAGTCGGGCGACATTCTATCGACGGCTTGTCGAGCTCGATATCCATCCTCAGTAATTTCTACCTGCCCCCATCGGTCTCGCCGAATTTCTAGAATACGCAACCAATTACGGGGATTCCGCTCGTTGTCTTCGTCATCATCAACGGTGCTCAGTTCAAAAGCGCACACCACTGTCTCACCCTAGAGAAGGTCTGTCTCAGATAAGACACCTTTCTGTATCACATGACACAGTTGTTACGGACTGAGTTACCGGTAGGCTCGCCGAAACACCCGATAGTCACAGGAATCTCGCACCTCCTTGCCGTGGCACGAGGATTGTTACTACTCCGGTGACGTGTGAAGGCCATCATGCTCATGAGACGCGCGTCAACGCCACGCCGGCTAGGATTAGAGAAAGGATGTCGATATGACTGCTCAGGGACTGCTTGTCGAGGGGCCGAACGGAGAAGACTATTTGCTCACGACCGAACCTCATCTCGGGAAGGAGACGCATCGACTTGTGGTGCGGAAAAAACTCAACGGTCGATGGACACAGGTGGACAGTGTTCAGGAATCGGCCTGTCGAGAATCACTGATCGGGGCGTTCGTCGACTTTTTTGTCGATCTCTGCAGAGTGCTGAACTCGCCGGATCCGAAACCAGCCGCCGAGGTCGTGCCTCTTCGGCCATCGGCAGCTAGGCGGGTGCGATCGACCCAGCCTCGGGTGGTTACAGGGGTAGCGACGGATCGGCATGACCACTAACCCACATGGAATCAGGAGTAGCACCATTGCGGGAACGCGCAGTGGAGATGACGAGAAGAGTCTTTCATCGGAGACCTCCGATGCGCTGTAAGCGATGCGATGGTCTGATGGTCGTAGAGGTGAGCGTCGAAGAAGAACTCGAAGAACAAGAGGCAGGGCGAGGAGCGCTCCGGTGCATCAATTGTGGGGCCATGGTGAATGTGAGGATGCTCAAGAATCTAGCGGCCCAACGTACTGAGCAACTGACGTCGACGAAGTCACATTGTACTCACCCACGGCAATCCGAAGGTAGATTCTCCATGGGTATGGGGCGAGCACTATGAACCGAGGGAGAAAAAGTGTCAGGGTATCCAGCAGCGGGCCATCACTCTGGTACCACAGACAATCCAGTCCGGGCCGATGTGTCTTTATGAAGCGAAGTACTTATTTCCTCAGAGGCGAATGCCTTGGAAGAGGGTTCACAGGAGCTAAGCTATGGAACTCTGGCAGAGCGGGGAATCTTGGATGCAGAAAACAATCAGACCTCAACATCCCATCCGTGTGTTGGTGATCGATGATTCCAGTCTGGCACTTCACGGACTTCGTGCCTTCTTCTCAGGAAGCCGCCATATCCAAATCGTTGGCGTCGCAAGCACACGGTCGGAGGCACTTCATGCCGTCCAGGCCAATTCCCCTGATGTCGTCATGTTGGAGGTTCGAGTAGGACACGAGAGCGGGATCGATCTCTGCGTGGCGATTCGGGAGGCTCATCCCAATGTCGGGGTCCTCTTCTTCACCACACATGACGATAAGGACACTCTTCGGTCAGCGATTATGGCCGGGGCACAAGGCTATCTGTTGAAGAGCGCGACTGCCGAATCCATTACGAAGAGTATAGAAATTGTGGCCAGCGGCAACGCGATTATGGACCAACGGCTCACGCAACAAGTCATCGGGTGGCTTCAAAAGGGAAGTCCGCGTGTACAAGATGGCTCCAAGCCAGCCTGCTCACACGAAGACCTGAAGGTCTTGTCCTTGGTGGCCGCTGGGAAGACGAATAAAGAAATCGGACAAGAACTGAACGTCCCGTCAACGGTTGTGGCTTCCCGGCTGCAGAAGATCTATAAGCGCCTGCGCATATCAAGGCGATCTGAAGCTGCGCGGTACTATGCCGATCTTGAGAGGACATCACGGCAGTGATCGAACGATTCCCTCCAGGTCGGACCGTCATCGGCTTGTGAGAAACACTCAGTTTTCAACGCGCCATATCAGCGGCTCTTGCGCAATGTTCGCTCCATGGTCAGCGCACGAGAAGAATCACGGGATGTATCGGACTCAAATCTATTGCAGTGTCGATATAAACGAGGTATACCCCTAGGGGCAACCAACCCTAACGGAAGTACTTAGACATACGAAGGAGGGTCAATGAAGCACTTCTTACTGTCGATCACAGTCCTGGCGCTCGTCATGGTAGGGAATCCAGTGTTTGCCGAGGAGGGATCACCACCGGTTCATGATGTCGTGACGTTGAAAGACGGCAGCGTGATTTATGGCGAAGTGATCGAAATGTCGGGCGGCATACTTCAGATCAAAAATGCGATGGCAGGCGACATTATCAAGATCAAGTGGTCGGAAGTGAGCAAGCTGGCCGTTTCACATCCCATTCCCTTTCATCTAAAGGAAGGGACGGTCCTCAACGGGACCGTAGAAGAAGGAGATCAGGGGATGATGAATGTAAAGGCGGGGCCAACAGGAAGCACCATGACGGTCCCGTTGAATACGGTGACCCAAGTGAATCCCGTCGTTCAACCCCCGGTTATTTACACGGGGAGTCTCAATGCCGGTTACTCCCAGTCCACGGGAAATAGTCATCTTCGAAATGTCAGTGTGCTTGGGGATTTTGTGGCTCGGAGCGAACAGCTTCGGCTGACTCTCCTGGGTCGCTACGTCTACGGAGACAACAGCGGGAGCTTGAATGTTCGGAATGCTCGGGGCACCATCAAGTTGGATTTCTTTATCACGAAGCGGCTGTTCTGGTTTGCATCGGCCTATGTCGAGAACGATTTTCTCCAAAATCTTAAACTCAGAACGGCCATCGCCAGCGGGCCGGGATACCAATGGATCGAGCGTGGAGACTTCGGGGGGATATTCAAGGACATGACGTTTTACACAGAGGCCGGCGGCGCCTATTTCAATGAAGACTACCGAGACAATACGCTCACCGACGATCGAGCAAGTTTTCGGGCACGCGTCGCGATGAAATGGGATTGGCCGTTGTTCGATGGACGCGTCACGCTCTACCATTACAACGAGATCTTTCCCTCCGTTCAGAACGCATCGGATTTCTTCTTCACCATGGATAACGGGATTCGCATGAAGATACTCGCCGGTTTGGCAAGTGGATTTCAGGTGACTACCCGATACAACAACCGACCGCCGGCCGGAACCGGTGATACCGACAATTTGTATCTACTCACGCTCGGTTATGCGTTTGATACGACACGCACCAGGTAGATGCCTGGAGCGTTGCACTGCACTGAACTGTGCTCTCAGAGGAGGAGGACCATGCTGAAAGAATTTAAAGAGTTCGCCATGAAGGGCAATGTCCTGGACATGGCGATCGGCGTCATTATCGGTGGAGCATTCGGAAAGATCGTGTCGTCTATGGTCAGTGATGTTCTGATGCCGCCTATTGGATTGATGATGGGGAAGGTGGATTTCTCCAGCTTGTTCATCGATTTGTCCCGCACATCGCCTCCATCCTTGGCCGCAGCCAAAGCTGCAGGGGCTCCGACACTGAACTACGGAGTCTTTCTGCAAAGTGTGTTTGATTTCGTGATCATCGCTTTCGTCATTTTCATGTTGGTCAAACAAGTCAATCGCTTTAAGAAAGAGGCGCCTCCGCCACCGCCGGCTGCGCCACCGGAGCCGACCAATGAGGAAAAATTGCTAAGGGAGATCCGTGATCTACTCAAGAATCGTCAATAAGATCGGCATCACAACCTGACCGGAACGTTGCGGGGCGATGCTGCGCAACTGAGAAAGAGGGGACATCATGCGAACGCTCAAAACCGCCATCATTATGACAGGGCTGGTTGCCTTAGTAGGCTGCTCTTCGTCCGCCAAGCATGCTGGTTCTTATATCAAGCAGCCGGAAGTGTGTATTGATAAAAAGTGGTACGGCTATCACCATGGCAGTGGGTGTCCCTCAACGGTGAAAACCGTGGCCTCTGATCCAACAGCTGACCGTCTTGCGGCCTTGGAACGAGAGCGTCAACGGCTGGCGGACGAACTGGACGCAGCGCGGAGACAAAATGGGGCTCTGAGCAGCCGCGTGAGTGAGTTAGAACGGCAGCTGGCCGATCGCGATCATGAGATTGCCCACCTTCGTTCCGGCGCCGGTGATCATGATGCCCTTTCGAGTCAGCTTTCGGCCGCCAGAGGCGACTTAAGCCAGTCACAGAGCGAAAAGGATCGATTGGCAGCGGAACTAGCTGCTGCGAAGCAACGGGTTGCGGATCTTGAGGGCCAATTGGATCAGAGCAAGCATAGTCTGTCGCAAGCGGAGCGGGATCTCCTGAAAGCGTTGCGCCCTGAGGTTTCAAAAGGGACAGTGTCTGTGAATCAGGCCGGTGATGCCCTCACCATCAATCTGGCGTCGAGTCTTTTGTTTGATTCCGGCCAAGATCAGCTGAAAGAGGGCGGAGCCGATGCCTTGAAGCGTGTCGGGACTGTACTCAAGGACTTCCCGGAAAAGTCGGTGCATGTCGCCGGCTACACCGACAACGTGGGGATCAAGGGGGCGCTCGCGAAGAAATTCCCATCCAACAAAGAACTCTCGGATGCTCGGGCAGACAGCGCGGCTCAAGCACTGCGGGATGGCGGAGTGGCGAATCTCTCAGCCGCCGGTCATGGAGAGAACGATCCTGTTGCCAGCAACAATACCGCAGCTGGGCGGGCGAAGAACCGCCGCGTGGAGGTGGTCGTTAAATAACCGTCCCAATCTACGGAGGGAGGCAGCGATCGTAACGCTGCCTCCCTCCCATCCTCTGCGAGATCAATGAAGAAGAGGTTCATGATGAAAACCAAAACAACTCTCATCGGTGCGACGTTGGTGGTTCTCGGGATCGGCTTTGCCACTGTCTCATGGGCTGTCGATATGGGCGCCATGAAGCAAAAGGTTGAGACGGTCAAAGGTCAAGCGGAGAACGTGAAGAAAGAAGGCGGTGAGACCGCACAAAGCGCCAAGAATCTAAAGGCGCAGGATGCCATGAAGAACGCGGGAGAAATGAAAGACGAAGGGAAAAAGCTGAAAGACGCCGTCACAGGCAAGTAGTGTGTGAAAACTGTTCCTTCATGTTAAGGCTGGCGCGGCACGGATGCGCCAGCCCTACCAGCCCCATACTCTCCTGTAAAAGAAATCTTCGCGAAATCCATTTCCTCGCAAGATATCGTCATAAGCCCAACTCACTCAGCGAGGGATGTGTGTCTGGGCGCTTGCCTAGCGGCCAGTGGTACTTCCGCTCAGATTCTGCGATCGGAAGGTCGTTGATACTCGCGAGACGCCGACTCATGAGGCCATGGTCGTCAAATTCCCAGTTCTCGTTGCCGTAGGATCGAAACCAGTGTCCTGAGTCATCATGCCATTCATACGCAAATCGAACAGCGATGCGGTTACCGTGAAACGCCCACAGTTCCTTGATGAGACGGTACTCCAGCTCGCGTTCCCATTTGCGGCGTAGGAAAGTGACAATCGCTTCTCGTCCGGTCAGAAACTCTGAGCGATTGCGCCAGCGGCTATCGACTGTATACGCCAGCGCTGCTCTTTCAGGATCGCGCGTGTTCCACACATCCTCGGCCATGCGGACTTTGAGGAGCGCGGATTCAACATCAAATGGGGGAAAAGGTGGTCTAGGCTGTTCGAGACCGTTCATGATGATGACCTCCGTACATTGGTTCTGCCTCCATGCCGGCAGACCGACAAGGGGGGGCATTTGTCGCGCTGTCACTCTTGGTCGCCAGACCGAAGGTTGCGGCCGAGGAATTCGCGAATCAGCTTCGCGATCTCATGCCCGTGCGTCTCCAAGGCAAAGTGGCCGGTATCGAAGAGATGTACCTGTGTATTTGGAATGTCGCGCTGATAGGGCGCGGCACCAGCCGCGACAAAAATGGCGTCATTCTTACCCCATAAGACCAGCGTCGCCGGCTTGTGTTCACGGAAGTAGGTTTGCCACTGGGGGTACAGCGGAATGTTCGTGCGATAGTCGTAGAATAAATCCAGCTGAATCTCCGCGTTCCCCGGTCGGTCGAGGAACGTTTGGTCCATCGTCCAGGTATCGGGACTCACCAGTGATGCGTCCTTCACGCCATTTGTATACTGCCACTTCGTCGCCGCAAGCGACGTCAGCCACCGGATTGCCTCGCGCTCAGTTGATCCTCCCGTGCTCCAATAGGCCTTGATGGGATCCCAGAATTTCTCGAGGCCTTCGTTGTAGGCGTTTCCGTTCTGCACGATCAGTCCGGTAATTAGCTCAGGACTCTTCGAGGCCAGGCGGAAGCCGACGGGTGCGCCATAATCCATCACATACAGGGCATAGCGGTTCACGCCAAGTTGGCGGATCAGCTTGTCTATCACATGGGCGTAGTTGTCGAACGTGTAGGTAAATTTCGACCGGTCGGGCATCCCACTCTGGCCAAAGCCCGGGTAGTCAGGCGCAATGACACGGTACTTGTCGGCCAGTTGTGGGATGAGGTTACGATACATATGTGATGATGTTGGGAAGCCGTGAAGCAGCAACAGAACAGGAGCATCCTTCGGCCCTGCCTCGCGATAGAACACATCCACGCCATCAACCTTGACGCTGTTGTGCGCCACGCGAGCCGGAGTCGATTGCTCCGTCGTTTGCGCGAATACCGAGATCTCCATGGTTAGAAGCACCAGGCCCAACGACAGTGGTGACACAAGTCGTCGCCACAGCGGTGTCTGTGTATACCGATATGATTGTCTTTGAATTGTCATGGTTTTCACTCCCTTTGCATGAACGCTATTTCTGCAGGTTTGAGAATCAATGTGGGAGCGAATGGCCTTAGCCATCCACTCCCACGCGACAGCACCCGTGATCAGCTATGGTAGTAGCGCTCTTTGACGATCTTGCCATCCTGCCAGTCCGTTTTGACGACTTGTTCGAGGCTGATGGTTTGCCCATTCTTCAATTTCACGGTCAGCACCGAGTCGTAGAAGCTGGTATTGCCCGCAATAGCCACGGCACCGATGGTGTAGCTGACAAAGGCGGCCACACCGATCGTTTCTCTAAATTTGTCCAGTCGCTCAATGGAGGCCTGTTTGCCCACGACGGGTGCCTGGTTGCCTTCCTGTGTGACGACCGAATCCGCAAAGTAGATCTTCTGACCTTCGGTCATTTGCCCCTGCTTCAAAATGCCCAACATTTCTTCCAATGTGTCCTTCACTGACTTGCTCATGATGCTTCCTCCTTCTATGCCTTGCGGCGTTTAATGTGTGGAAACCAGAAATTCCCACACAGGTGATGGTTGAAAAGTCCGGATTCTGTCAGTTGTGCCAGACTCTCCACTCGATTCAGATTCTCTTTGTCAGCTCATATCCCGGCGATCATATTCACAGATTCGCTTGTGCTCCACACGTCGCTGGCGATCATCCGGTAATTCACGAAGGCCGCCTCGAATCCGTCGTACCCTGGAAGCTTTGCCGCAGCCGTGGCATTGGGTACGACCACCACGTTGAATCCCTGCTCGATCAGATCACGCATGTGGGATTCCACACAGAGATTCGCCGACATGCCGGCGAGAATCACCTGCGTCACACCGGCCTTACGCAGTTGCAGGACGAGATCATTCGTCTGCGGGCCATACACCTTGTGTGGGCTGGTCACGATCGTCTTGCCGTCGTTAATGTACGGCTTGTACTGCTCAAGCCAGTCGGCTCCTGATCCCCCAAAGCCTTCGCTCGTCAGAGCCCCTTTGCGGTCAAACATTCTGATGCTGTGCATGAGTGTTTCCACCGCACCTTCAAACTTCCACTGTTGGTCGTGTTGGTAATAGTAGTGTGGACTGATAAAGACCGGCACATCAGCCTTCTTGGCCGCCTTGAAGAGGCTCTCGATGTTTTCGACGGTCTTGTTTTCGGTCACACTTTGGCCAACAACTCCCCATGCCACCCCTTTTGGGCTGAGGAAGTCATTCTGAGGATCGGTGACAACCACTGCGACCTGCCCCTTCCTGAGCTTCATCCCAGGACGCGGAATGGGGGCATCGGCACGGGGCCCTCCGATGTAGTGAACGGTCTTTGATTCGTGACTCATTGATAAGTTCTCCTTTCTTAATTTTGATGGTTTGTCCGATTAGCAGCGAGTTCGCTCACGCGTTGGCCTTACGACGCATGAGCGGCCTCGCATTGACGGTGCCGGGCTAGCTCAACTGTGTCGCCGACTCGAATATCTCCGCCCCGGATCACGAAACAATTCAACGCGAGCGTGCCGCCGAATCTCCGTACGATATCCATAAGCACCTGACGATCTTGGTTCAGACTGTCAGGATCAAACGTCGTCATGATGCAGCGCCCACGGAGATCTTGGATTCCAATGATGACCTCTCCGATGTGCAAACACTGCCCGGGCCAGGAGCGCTCAGCCAAACCCTCGACCCCACCGATGACCAGATTCGGTCTCAGCCGCCGACCGTCACGCCCGAATGCCGCAATCGCTCCATCCGTCGCCACCAACAACGGCAGCACATCAAAGCGATCGCTGGAGTCGTCACGAACGAGCCGGGCGCCCGGGCCCACGATATCCACCACGTCTTTGCGGACCTTGGGATCGTTCCATAGCAGGCCATCAACCACAGGCTCGCCGGATTCATTGAGCGTGGCATGGTGACCGAGCAGCCGATGGTGCGTCCTGGACGTAATGACATGACCATCCTCATTCTCCACATGCACGACGCGATCTCCTTCGATGCCAAGTGGTCCAATGCGCACTTGCTCAAGCTGTTCACCGGCCATGGATTTGACCGGGTATCGCCATACCTGTGCGACCTTCATGATCTGAGCTCCTCCAACAAATGGGGCAGCCGCCTCATGGCGGAAACCCTCACGATTTCATCGTCGACAGGTGGGCCTCGAGTTCAGCAATTCTGGCCTTCAACGGACCCACCAGTTCCTCGACCTCTTCGAGCGAGTA
>DCZN01000066.1:21523-26884 GCA_002331625.1 Nitrospira sp. UBA2083
CGTGCTTTCATGCCTGGATTGGCGAGTTGTGCCGCGAGATCTGGATGTAATCGGGCATCCTCAACCCTGGCGTGACCGAGGATTTTCAGTCTGGCCCGATTCGGGTAGCCCATTAGGAAGAGGGACACCCGATCGTTTACAGACAGATTGCCGGTGCTCAAGAGTTGTCGGTTCCCTTGATAGTCCGCAAAGACCAAGGTTGAGGGGTTAAGCAGACGAAGAAATCCTTTGGGCCCTCCGCGATGCTGGACATAGGGCCAGCCGGTTTCGCTCACCGTGCCCAGGTAGAAACTGTCTCTGGCAGCGAGAAACTCAGCCTCTTCTTCACCGAGGAGATCGCGCTCAGGAGCATCCGTGATGTTCGCCGCATGCCCATAGTACTGGCGCTGTGCACGAAGGACCGACTCGGTCATCATGGTTTCGAGATATTTCATTGCCATTGGCTCTTCCTCCGTTGCATCGGCCTGTCAACGGAGACCCGTTGCAGGCCGATCTCACCTCAACTGGTCTGTCAGAACACTACGGTGTTCCAACCCTCATTGACATATCGGCGCAAGCTCAAGAGTCCCGACGTGCCAGCCAGCGCATGGTCTTTCCTGAGCAGGACGCCACAAGATTCCACGCTCTCTTTCGCTCCAAAGACATCAGCGCAGCCACAGGAAGCGCCTTGCACGACGTCGCGCACGGCGTTGTAGAGTCCATTAGCCGGATGCGAGAGCTTGGTCAGCTCAGCCGGCCAACGGGTGCCGGTGCCGTTGAAGACCACGGCGACTTCATCACCCTTCTGTTTGCACTCTGCTGCCAGAGCCAGCGCATTAAAGACTCGCCCCAAGGCTTCCTCCGAGCCATTCTTCGGGTCGGACATCACAATAATTGCAGTTTTCATGAATCCTCCTTGATGGTTGAACGGTCGTGATAAACGGTTTGTGATGGGCTGCTCCTTGTGAATTGCCATCGTGCGTATCTGACTGCGCAAGGCTGGTGCCGAGGCTGGGCGTCATCGGCTCAACCAGAGAAACTACTGGAAGGACAAGGGGTTGCCAGAAAATCAGACCTGAAGTTGGGTGAAAGGATGAAGAAATGTCCCCACGACATGTCGTGGATCTACGAAATATCGGAGGGGCGGTCTGGTGGATGCGAGGGTGTCAGGTGAAACGGGGTTTCTTGATGCCAAGTTTCTGCATGCGCGATCGTAGCGTATTGGGGTGGAGGCCAAGTCTCATCGAGGCGCCTTGTTTTCCTTCGACAACCCAATCGACCTCTTGTAGCACGTGGGTGATATGGGCACGCTCGACTTCTTCCAGCGTGCTTGACGTGTCAGGAGCTGCAGTGCGATCAGATTGGAATAGCACCTCATCAACCTGGAGGACAGGACCCGGTGAGAGGATCGCGGCCCGCTCGATGACATTTTCCAGTTCTCGGACATTGCCGGGCCAGGCATAGCTCATAAGTCGATCCATGGTCTGTTGTGGGATCTGATCAAGCCGTTTCCCGAACTTCTTGGAAAATCGTCCGGCAAACGAGTGGACGAAGAGCGGAATGTCGGAGGGACGATTTCGCAAGGGTGGCAGTTCAATCGGGAACACGTTGAGGCGGTAGAGGAGATCGGAGCGGAATGAGCCGGCCTTCACAGCAGCAGGGAGGTCTCGATTCGTTGCCGCGATCACTCGAATGTTCACCTTTGTAGAACGACCGCTGCCAATCCGCTCGAACTCACGTTCTTGGAGGACACGCAAGAGCTTCACTTGTGCGTCCAACGGCAATTCACCAATCTCGTCGAGGAAGATGGTCCCTCCATCTGCCAGTTCAAAGCGTCCGATTCGCTTGGCAAGCGCGCCAGTGAATGAGCCCTTTTCATGGCCGAACAACTCGCTCTCCACCAGATTGGCGGGGATGGCTCCACAGTTGACGCGAACAAGCGGTCTCGCGCTGCGGGGACTGAGGTCATGAACCGCCCGAGCGATGAGCTCCTTGCCAGTCCCGGTTTTGCCCAAGAGCAAGACGGTTGAATCGGTCGGAGCCACTTGTTCGACTTTCTTCAGCACGGCCTTCATCGCTTGGCTCGCACCGATGATTTCATCGAAATGGTGGTCTAGTTTGATCTCTTCCCGGAGATACACATTTTCGGCCTGGAGTCGGTTCGTGAGTTGCTCGACCTCCGCGAAGAGCTGGGCATTCTTGATTGCGATGGCTGCTTGATGGGCGAAGGTGGCGAGCCGTTCACATTCCTCGTCAGCTAAGGGGCGTCGGCCAAACATCGCAATGACGCCGAGCACATCACTGCGAAAGACGAGGGGATAGCCGGCAAAGGACCGGAGCCCGTTGTCTCTCATCCATTGCTTGTTCGGGAGTCGATCATCGCCGAGCACGTCGTTAGTCTGCATCGGCCCAAACCCTTGGGCGATCTTCCCGATCTTGAGCGCCCCCAGCGGAATGCGGCGGTACTCCCCGTCGAGATTGGTATAGAGTCCGGCGCTCGCCTCAAGGTGCAGGCACCGAACCCGATTCGTGCAGTCTGCTGCTTTGTAGCAGTCAGCGCAGAGATCGCCCGGACCGAAGAGCCAGATACGGGCGAAGGCTCCATCGAGCTCATCGACGAGACCTTGGGTGATGGTGGTGAGCACGACATGGAGCTCCAAGCTTGACGCCATTTGCAGTGCGATGCGATCAAGCGCCTTGCCAGCGGGGGAGGGAGAAGTATCAGAGCTCATCGTGCCTCAATGAGGTTGGGGCTATGAATGACCAAAGCACGATAGGAGGGGGCGGGAAGGATTGTCAATTGCACACGAGCTGTACTGATCCCAGGTGGCACATTGTTTGAGAGTTAAAGGGGGGAGTCTTTATTTGATGGCCTGATTATATTTAAGACTCCCGACTCCTTCTCGGTATTCCAATTCTGACAAACAACGGATGAGTTTGTGCGAAGCGGGTGTGCGCTATTACTTGACCCGATCCGAGGCCTCGCCGATAATGGACTTATCCTAAGTCTCAGAAGGAAGGTGGAGCATGCCGACGGCGCTAAAAATGGAAGTGAGTCCTGAGACCATTATCCGGGCGGTGAAGGGCATGAACAAGAACGCACGACAAGCCTTTCTCGAAGACTTACTGGCCGCCACCTCGCCGGAGTATCTGCAGAGCATCCGTGAGGCCCGCCGGGATTACAAGGCAGGTCGCGTAAAGTCCCACGCCGCTGTGTTTGGCCGGTGACATACCGGCTGGTCTATACCCACCGTGCGATTAAGGATCTCGATGGGCTTGATGCGACGGTGAAGCAGCGCATCGGTAAAGCGCTGCAGCGGTACGAACGGAACCCACTCGCTTACGCAGAGCCGCTCCGACAGTCCGATCTAGGCTCGTATCGCTTTCGCATCGGGGACTATCGTGTGGTCTTCGATCTTGAGGGGTCGGAGATTATCGTGTTACGCGTCGGGCACCGGCGGGAGATCTACAAGCGCTGACCGCCTTTTCTCTTCGTTTCGAAACCACCGATCATCCGGCGAGACCGCCGCTGGCGGGCTTTCTCAGTACCCTGCTAAGACGATTGCTGGGCCAGCATATCCAGAGTCTTTTGGTCGGGCAGGCCGTCGAAGTACTTGTGCAGGGCGTTCTTGAAGAGGGTGTTGTCGGTGGCAGCAATCATGAACAAGGTCATGCAGGACCAGAATTTCAGGTTGTCGGGGTAGGAGAAGATCTCGTCAGCGCCGCGTCCCTCTATATTCAGAACAAGCTGCGTACATTCTCGGAGTTTCTGACCTAAGACAGGGTGTTGGAGGTACGCTTTGGCCTCATCAAGGGAGGTAATGGCGAACTGCTGTGCCATCGCACTGTGACCAAGACCGGCGATTTGCGGAAAGATGAACCAGATCCAGTGGCTGGTCTTTCTCCCGGCTCGAAGCTCAGCAAGGACTGTGTCGTATGTGCGCTCCTGCGCGTCGAGAAAGCGGTGGAGATTGTAAGCATCGCTCATAAACTATCCGTCGCCAAGTATATTATTCCCAGACGATATCACACCTGGCAATGTTGGATTGCAGGATCTGACACTCGTTACTCATGGTAATCACTTGCATATCAGGCTATTCGCTTCGTTTTACTCGCAGCGTGGTCTTTGTCAGTGTACGAGCCGTGTTGAATAGGTACTGGCTAGTAGAATTTCTAGTTGCTTACTAGATGTTGTTATGGGATAAGGGCAAACCACTACAGTCAATAAGACGTATTCAATGAGAGAGAAGCGCACGTGAAAAGGACCTAATGGTCACAGTCACGAGCCGGTTCGGGCAGCTGATGCTGGAGGCCATCACGTTCGTATTTGCCGATCTTCGGCGCCGCGCTTCAGTTGATGCGCTCGACACGAGTTCAAGGGAGGGGGATTGTTGGTTGAGGGTGGCGCCGGAAATGGTCGACTTGGGGGGAATGCGATGTGGAGCTTCGAATTGGATGAGGCGGGGTGCTTTGAGGACGACGAATTGCATGAATGAATTTACTTAAGTCAATAGGCGGCCTGACCCTAAAATGTTTTCGCCCAGACTTCGGTGGAGAGCCGCACGCATTCCTTAACGACTTGGCATCCATGGCTTCCTGGGTAGGCGAATGGAGTCGCGTCAGGATTAGGCTGCCAATGCAGCTGGTCATAGACAACTACGGGACCCACACGCATCAGAGGGTACAATGCTGGTTGAACCGCCAGCCGCGCTGCATGTCGTTCCCGCCAGTTCCGGTTGGCTAAATCTGGTCGAGCGCTGGTTTGGCTAGTTGGCATACAAAGCCATTCGGCGAGGGGTCTTCCGCAGTGTCGATGAGTTGAAGGTGGCAATCGACGGGTTCCTGAAGGCCTGGAACAAGGATCCGAAACTTTTTGTGTGGACGGCAACGGTCGCGTCCATCACCGCGAAAGGCCCTCGTTGTCGAGACCCTTGAAAGCATCCAGCCTGACTGCACTACACCTCGGTCAAGAAGATGGAAGAAGCGAAAATGACCGCCCAGATATTTTGTGGACACTGAGCCAGACGTAACCAAACACAGGAAGGAGAGCTGACATGATTTTTACTGGTACAAATGGCAATGACACTATTATTGGTACCAATGGCGATGACATTCTACGTGGTCTCAATGGCAATGACTTCTTGGATGGAGGGTTCGGTTTTGACATTATTGATGGAGGTGCAGGCGTTGATACTACTTCTTATGCATTCTATGCAGGACCGATCAACGCGAACCTATCGACAGGTGTCGTGAGTTTTCCAGGAAACTCTGTTTTGACCGATACGCTGATCAGCATTGAAAATCTAATCGGCACTGCTGGCAATGATACGATTACGGGTAATAATGCAAACAATTCCTTGTCTGGTGGCAATGGTAATGACA
>DCZN01000129.1:0-134 GCA_002331625.1 Nitrospira sp. UBA2083
TCTTTGTGGGCAATCATCTCGGACACGATGACCTGCGTCACCGTGATGCTGCCGACCTGGCGCCCGATCATTTCTTTGGTCGCCGCGACGGCGCCGTTCAGATCAAGACCGACCTTGACGAGACCGAGCTTGAA
>DCZN01000129.1:367-646 GCA_002331625.1 Nitrospira sp. UBA2083
ACTCAAGACGCCAGAGGGACTAATACATCGAGGATCAAAAGACCTAGCAACAGACTCTTTGCCGACACTTCATTGCAACTCATTAGAATATAAAGGTTTTATGATCACACTTGCCGTTTCACGCGCGCCGGCTGACAGCGGGGGCAAAAATAAGAGCTTCGCTCACCCCGAAGACGTCGAATCACTCCACCGCATTGCCTTGGGCAGGGTTGCCCCTCTTTGCCGTACACCAGATGCCGTCGCTTGTATTGGCCTTCGCTTCCATCGGGAGCAAAAAAG
>DCZN01000129.1:653-1461 GCA_002331625.1 Nitrospira sp. UBA2083
CTCGGACACTTGAGCCACCACAGCCGATCGCGTCATGCAGAACCTCACCCATGATCCCGTAGAGTGTTTCTATCGTGCGAACTGACAGTTTGCTGATCTGGACGTGGGGATACAAACCGGCTCGAAAGAGAATCTCATTGGCATAGATGTTTCCGATGCCGGCGATCACTTGCTGATGCATCAAGAGGGATTTGAGCCGGCCCCGTCGCTCACGCATCAGGGCCACGAAGTCCTGCCGTGGTACAGACAGCGGGTCGAGCCCAAATCGGCGGGCGACATATCGCTCAAGCCCCGCCTGATCCAGCAAGGAGAGCCGACCGAATCGCCGAGGGTTCCAGTACCGCAATTCCGGCTCGCTGCTGTCCTCAAACGTCAGTTTCACATGGACATGCTGCGGGTGCTTCGGCGAGACGGACCGGAACAAAAGTAATCCGGTCATCCCGAGTTCGGCCACGATGTAGCGACAGGTCTGGTTGTTCGCAAATCCCAACGCCACACTCTTGCCGTACCGAGCAACAGACTGCAGCGTGGCGCCTCGATACCAGGACACGGTCGCGTAGCCTTCTCGGACGATATCCTCCCGCCCGACCCATACGTCCGTCATCCGCGCCCCGAGCAGGCGAGCGCGAATCTGTCTGGCGACAACTTCTGCTTCTGGAAGTTCAGGCATGGTGTGATCAGGTTACACAATGGAGTACCGCTGCATTACGCCATGCGAAGAGGGGAAAGGCAAGAGAGCCGTAGGAGGAACGGATGGACTACGAACGAGCGCCACCGGAACGACCGTTGCGGCGAAGCTGGCGCACCT
>DCZN01000129.1:1478-1918 GCA_002331625.1 Nitrospira sp. UBA2083
AGATTCGGCAGCGGCATGGCACCGGGACGCCGAGCCATGACTAATTTTAATACTTCGTCGTAGGTTTTCCCTTCGACACAGCACAGGTACGCCATGACCACCGATACTGAGCGGCCCATACCTGCGCGACAGCAGACTAATGTTCGGCCATGAGACACTCGTGATTCAAGCCACTGCACCGCTTCCATTAACTTGACAGGGTCGGCCTTGGCGAATTCTCGAAAGGGAATGTGGTGATAGTCCAGCCATGAGGCCGGGGTGAGGGTAAACTCTTCGGCCACGAACAGGAGTGTACCGATAACCTCCGGTGGGCCCTGCGCGTCGTCGAGACCCCCGACCAACAAATTGTCCGTGATCATGTGCATGGCTTTGTCAGTATATCGTGACCCTGATAGGCGTCAAGCATTCTTGCCCACGGGACGACACTGGTTGCGATTTCA
>DCZN01000129.1:2075-2438 GCA_002331625.1 Nitrospira sp. UBA2083
AAGAAGTGTTTTTACACGTTCCCCGTCCATACCGACATGGAGTTCTATCTGCGGACGCAACCTGACGTCCCCCTCCGCTTAAAAGAGATTTCCTGCACCGCCTGCGATCATCGCGGCGCCGACCTTAATTTTCGGGCCACGTTGTCCGTGCGCGATTCCTATTACTTTGTGACCTGCCGAAACTGTAAGCGGGAGTTTCCGGAGAAATCGTCACTAGAAGCGTTNNGAATAGTGCCCTTTCCATCACTCCGTAGTGTATACTCTGAGTATGAACGACGACCCCAAGAAGCCAGAATCTGAAGAAGCCCCTAAGCCGAGAAGAGAACTCCCCGTGTTCGCGATTCAGGACGATGATGCCATCAT
>DCZN01000129.1:2486-5017 GCA_002331625.1 Nitrospira sp. UBA2083
GGCAGCTCGGAACCGGAAGCGGATTGAGCCCACGTCAAGCGTCACTTACTCCTGACCAAATCCCGTACAGCACCTAACTCTTTCTGCCTTTCTGTTAGAAGTCCCGAGTTACCACAGCTATCGACAGCTAGAATGTCTCCGTCGTCATAGATGAACAGAAAGTATTTCATTCCTTTGGTCATGGGGAAACGGCCACTGCTGTTCTCACTAAAGAGTTCGAAGGTGGGTAGGACACAACCCCGAAAGGAGTCTTGAAGCTTTACCGTGTATATTACTCCTTCGTCCCGACCATTTAATTTAGGAATTGAGCGTTCGCCAACTACAGTTCCCACAACAATGTCGAAACTTCTGTCAAACTCGCTGCGGACCGAATAATCACTCAAAACACATGCCGCATTCGTATTGGATGCCCAACACACGACAATCGGAATTACCAAGAAACTTGAGTACCTCATTGCTTTTCCGTTTGGCTTCACGCCCCTAGTAGGCGCCATGTCCTTTCTTGGGTCCGGTGTGTTGAGTCCTTATGAGTTCTTCCCGCCCATAAGCAATTAACTTGCCTGCTTATGCCACACGCAGGACAAGTCGCTTACCGCAAGCCTTGACGTATTTTCGAAGCGTGGCCACGGATGGGGAATGCTTTCCGGTGGCCAACGCACGCTCGATACGCGCAATGGCAGGCGCCTGCGTCCCCATCCGCTTCGCCACCTGTGCCTGGGTCAGGCCAGCCTCGTGTCGGGCTTTCAACAGCGCATCCAGGAGTTCGGCCTCTTCCCGTTCAAGCCGACGAACCTCTGCGCGCACGCCTGGCCGGCGCATCAGACGCTTCACCAACTGGTCATGTGTTTTCACGTTTAACCTCTTTCATCCGCCTCTCGGCGATTTCTTGCTCACGAGGCGGCGTCTTCTCTGACTTTTTCACAAAACTGTGCAGCATGACGATCCGCCGACCAACAAGCGTGCAAAAGAATACACGGGCAATGCCTTCGGCTCCCTTGAGCCGCAATTCGAAGAGACCACCCCCAAACGCCTTGGTATGCGGCTCTCCAAGATTCGGTCCAAGGGACACCATGCGTCTGGTCAAGACGATATATCGTGCAGCAAGCCTGTCCGGCAGAGCGAGGATCTGTTCCTGAACCTCTTCGTTGTAATACTCGATCGTATACTCCACCGCCTATGGTAACAAATATGTTATACCACCGCAACGCAGATCAGCCTTAATTTTGCATCGTGCGAACACAAGTGAATGCCCCGCCATCCCATTGCTAGACGGTTCATGCTGGGCGGATCATCTCAACAACCACATCCTGTTCGATGCGTCCCAATGCCGAGACTTTTCCCTCACGCTCTTTTCGCACTATCCGCTCAATCTGTACGATCGCGCCGCGATGCCATTGGTCGAAGGCTGCATTGTCAGGAGAGGCAAGGCGATCTTGCCTGCCAACTTCTTGTCGCCCTTGTTCATTGCACAACCACGCCCGTTTTTCCCCCTTCATCTCTCGCAACTCACTCACCACGCGATACACATCAGGCCGTCGTTCAGTAATCGTCTTGCCGTCTTTACGCAATAGGAGATATGAAAACTTCAGCGCGTCTTTGATGAAGCCTACCTCATCGTCGATTTGTTGAATGACTGTTGGCGGTTCCCAAGCCCGTTCTTCGTGACACCAATCGTCAGGCTTCACCAAGGCTGGACAATTTAACTCATGTAGACAGGGGCTATAGAGGGTAGAGCGTTTCTCTTGAAGCAATCGGTCACGCACCTGGTGCAGCGCTCGGGAGGTATCGCGTAACGCCGGTTCCACGATCATCATCGTACCGTGCGGTGCGAGGAGCGACAACACCTCGCTCACCATGTCAGTGCGCTTCTCAATTGGATCTTTTGTATCGGCATAGATTTCATTCAAGCTGTTGGCAATGATGATGAGATCATAGGGCNNCCCGTTGTCGAACCGGCTCCAACCAGGCCCGTTGTTCAAGATCCCCCTCACATGTCTGCAGGTTCGCTTCTCCGACTTTGACCTCCCGGCAGTATCGATCCCATAACTGCCTCGCTTGCCGGAGCGCAACTATGGACCCATCGACAGCGGTCACTGATAAGGCTTGCGGCAATTTTTGCTGATGCCGCCAGTCGAGCACGGCCAAGGCTCCCGTACCTGGGCCTGACCCAAGGTCTAGCACGGAGAAGGACCCTGCTGGTTCAGGAATCGGCATCTCACTGAGCAAGAGCTGAATCTTTGCGAGATTGACCGGGAGGAAATACTGGAGGTACGCCGCTGCCAAGTGCGGATCGTCTAAATACCCTGCCCTCAGAGAACCTCTTGCTTTGGTGAAACGTCGAGACAGGTCCGCCACCGCCTCCGCCAACTGACCTGGTGAACGACTTTCTTTCTCACCAATTGTTTCAATAGCGTCCAGCAGGACTGTGGAAACCGTGGCGTTGAGCCGTCGCATGGGCGTAGTGTATGCTCACCGTATTACGGAGGACAACCATGACCGATGATATTCTGAAGGCCTATAAAGACGTCGAA
>DCZN01000129.1:5304-5442 GCA_002331625.1 Nitrospira sp. UBA2083
CCTCAAAAACAAAAGAGCCTGCCCGGTTTCCCGGACAGGCTCTTTTCATTTCATGACGACGCGTTGCTAAATGCTGCGCATAAACTGAGCAACTTCGTCCGGGTTGACCGCGCCACCCATGATCTGGGACATGGCGAC
>DCZN01000105.1:0-6022 GCA_002331625.1 Nitrospira sp. UBA2083
CACGAAATCGGGGGAAGATCAGACCTCTACTCTCTTGGTTCGTTCAGAGTGAGACCTAAGCTCATTCGGTTAACAAGATAGCGGTTAGTTCGTCACGCCAGTTTGCAAATCTTCATAAGGTAAAAACGTAATTTCCGGCTGAACCGTTGGCTTGTGCTAGGCGGGCAAGACCTCATGCTTCGATATGTATTGATTACACCCGCGCGAAACGAAGCTGAGTTCATTGGGCAGGTCATCGACTCACTTTTGGCACAAACCATTAGACCGGACCGGTGGGTTATTGTGAGCGATGGGTCGACTGACGGTACTGACGAAATCGTCAAGCGGTGTATTGGAGCAGAGTCATGGATTGAACTTGTTCGGATGCCCGAAAGGCGGGACCGGCACTTTGCTGCGAAGGTCCAGTGTTTTAATGCAGGATATCAACGACTCACTAGGGTTCCTTACGATGTGATAGGAAATCTCGATGCCGATATTACGTTTCAAACAGACTACTTCGAGTTCCTTCTGGAAAAGTTTGCCGATGACCAGCGGTTGGGAGTAGCCGGAACTCCCTTTGTGGAGGGGGCGGAGTCGTATGACTATCGATTTACGAGTAGGCATCATGTCTCCGGAGCCTGTCAACTTTTCCGGCGAGAATGCTTTGAAGAAATCGGTGGGTACAGGCCGATTAAGGGTGGGGGAATCGATTGGGTTGCTGTGACGACGGCGAGAATGAAGGGATGGAAAACTAGAACCTTCACAGAACGGGTGTGCAATCACCACAGACCCATGGGTACTGCCTCCAACGGTAAATTGAGGGCGTGGTATAACTTAGGCAAGCAGGACTACTATCTCGGCGGCCATCTGCTCTGGCAAGTGTTCCGATCCTGTCTACAAATGAGACGCAGGCCCTATGTGTTGGGAGGCGTGGCCTTACTCGCAGGTTTCGTCTGGGGGGTCGTCACCAGAGCAAGCAGGCCGGTCGGCCAGGATCTCATCGCCTTTCACCAAAAGGAGCAAATGCAGAGGTTACGCGAGTTGTTTCAAAATCTTTTCACTCGAATAACAGTATTACCTGCGAAGTGAGAGAGGTAGAGGCCCGTGGTGTCAGCAAAGCAACAGTTTTCCAACATACATCAAGATGCATTGAATGGCTGACATTTATTCAGTGTCGTCCATGGTGTAACACGGCGTAATGGGCCGCGTGCGACGTAGATTAATCTGGGCTATTGGTGCCCTGGTGATAACGGTCATGGTCATTGCCATGACGTGGCCGATGAACTCGCGGGTGACTGCTTGTATCCCTGTCGATCAGGCACTTAGTCAAAAATCGAGTTTTCAAGCAGTGGATGTAGTCGTGCAGCCGTGGAAAGGACGTCACCATGTCTACGGCGTATTCGTTATTCCTGATCGGTTTAAATACCATCGACTCTATGCTGTAAGGTTGAGGATTGAAGGGATTAATGCCGAATTCTCTGCGGGCAGTCCAGAAAACGAGGAAAGTGACAGCCCTGTGCCGTTGCATGGGTATTTTCTCAGAAGAGCCTACCTTCCTACGCGAACTGCTTTGTGGTTAGTCATAACAGGACAATTTCGGAATTTGCTGGTCCCGTGTCACTGGTGGCTTGTGTTCGTGGAACGTGTGCAGTGATCAACAATTTATGAGGAGAGGAGTAAGGGATGAGCATTAACGGAAGGGTAATGGTCGTAGGGTTGGGTGAGATCGGTAGGCCTCTCCTTGAAGTGCTTTCGAAACACTATGAGACTGTGGGTATCGACATCACGCCTCCGCCTGACTTACCGGAACATGTTGATGTCATGCACGTCTGTTATCCATTCAGGATTCAGGATTTTGAAGGAGAAACAGTGCGGTACATTCAGCGGTTCAACCCAAAAGTTACTGTCCTCAACAGTACGGTGGCAATCGGGACGACACGGTCTATCGCAAATCGAACCGGTGCAAAGGTCGTGAACAGCCCGGTACGTGGAAAACATATACGCATGGCAGCGGATCTTCTGCATTATGACAAGTTTGTTGGTGCGATTGATGTCGAGAGTGCTGACCGGGTTGCACTGCATTTTCATGGAGCCGGTATGAAGACGAGAGTGCTCAGCTCACCGGAAGCGACCGAACTGGCCAAGCTGACAGAGACAACTTATTTTGGACTGATCATCGCGTGGGCACAGGAAGTGGAGAGATATTGCGATCAGCTCGGTTTGAATTATGACGAAATTGTTTCGATATACGAAGAGGTGCCGTTCTTCCCTCGTGTGAAGTATTTCACAGGCATCATTGGCGGACATTGCGTTATGAGCAACATCGAAATCCTCAGTCAACTAAACCCGTCGGATCTCTTGAAGGCTATCGAATCGTCCAATCATCAAAAGGTAAATCGTGAAAAACGGGATGTGTGATTAGGGGTCTGTGTTTGCTGAAGAATATCGTATCGGAAGTGCTCATATGGCCATGCTAGATCAGTTGAGCGTGAGGTCCACCCACTGTGGCAAGTGATACTCAGAAACTGGGCTATTCTGGGTCCCATACTCTCGCAGGAAAGCGGATGGCGGTTGTGTCATTTTCCCCATTTCCTGGAGATCCGCGGCCTCGAAGAGCAGCGGAAGCCTTTGCCGAGGCAGGCATGACCGTTGATGTAATTTGCTTGAAGCAGGGCGAGGCTTCTCGGAAAGAGACATTCAAAGGAATCAAGATCTATCGAATAGGGATTGAAAAAACAAGGAATTCGAAGCTCGGATATGTATTCCAATATTGCCTTTTCATCCTTATCGCATTCGTGACGCTGACGCTGCGTTTCCCGATCAGGCGTTACCACATCGTACACGTACATAATATGCCCGATGTGCTGGTTTTTGCAGCACTGGTTCCCAAATTGTTTGGGGCAAAGGTGATACTGGATCTACATGACCCTATGCCAGAGCTCATGAGGACGATTTTCAACGCAGGAAAGGATAGTAGGGCTGTAAGGATAACGGAAGTGTTTGAGAAGTGGAGCATTGCTTTCGCAGATATGGTGCTCACGGTGAATCGGACATGTGAAGAACTATTTGCTTCGAGAAGCGGTGGAGCATCGAAAATATCCGTTGTAATGAATACTCCAGACGAACACATTTTTAAGTATTCATCTGTGAACCCCGAAGCCACATATGTGTCGAGAGCAGATAAACCGTTCGTGATCATGTATCACGGAACGATGGTTGAGCGGAACGGACTGGATCTTGCTGTTGAGGCCTTGGCAAAAGTCAGGTGTTCCGTCCCGGGGGCAGTGTTGAGAGTATACGGGTCCCGGACGCCATATTTAGACAGCGTCCTGCATCGCCTTCCGGAGAAGGGGCTAGAAACGGCTGTGCAATATCTTGGACCTCGGAAGTTGGAAGAACTTGTGCAAGCAATTGAAGAATGTGATGTGGGAGTTATCCCAAATAAGCGGAGCATTTTTACAGAAATCAACACTCCAACAAGGATCTTTGAATACCTAGCATTAGGGAAGCCTGTTGTAGCTCCTCGTGCGAGAGGGATTGAGGCGTATTTCAATCGGGATTCGTTGGTGTTATTCGAGTTGGGCGATGTCGACGATCTTGCTACGAAGCTTAGCTGGGTGGCTATCCAACCAAGGGAAGCCCTCGAGACAACGAAACGTGGGCAAGTGATCTATCAGCAGCATCTCTGGAGTAGAGAAAAAGAGAAGTTACTTGAACTCACGACAGCACTTTTGCAGCGTGGGTGGGGGAGATAAATTGCATGCTTGATCTTGTAAATGAACCTTCCAAAGCGATGATGGTTCAGTCAGTTGGTGAGGAATCAATCTCGTTCGAGGAAATAACGCAAAGCGTGTCGGCCGTCCAAGAATGGGTTGAGGGACAAGGGTATCGTGGGTATGAACCGTTCGATGGTTTATCTTCCTGGGTGCGCCCTTTCTTGCGAGGTAATATCTTTGCCGAACGGTTGCTCCAACAATTGATTCGCCAGAGCCCGATCAATCTACGCCCATTGCTCGGTGTAACACCAAAGGAATCGACGAAGGGGCGAGGCTATATGGCCGCCGGGTATGTGACTCTTTATCGAATCACGAGAGACCAACAGTATCTTGAAAAGGCGCGTCGCTGCTTGGAATGGTTGGATAAGCAGAAAGTAGCGCGTTTCGTACATCACAGCTGGAGCAACCACTTTGATTTTGCCTCGCGCTTTGGCCGCTATACCAAAGACGATCCGATCATAGTGTGGAGTGCCTTGATCGGCCATGCCTACCTTGACGCCTTTGAGGTGACGGGATGCGAGTGGTACTTGCAGGTAGCCAATAGCGTTTGTGATTGGATTTTGGAGTTGCCGAGAGAAAGAACAGACAAAGGAGACTGCATCAGCTACTTGGCTCATGTCCAAAGTTCAGTTCACAATGCCAATATGCTGGGGGCTGGATTTTTGGCACGGGTAGCAAAACATACCGGTAACCAGGAGTGTCGGGAAGTCGCGCGTTCGGCCATGGAATATACCTGTTCGAGACAGAGGTCGGATGGATCGTGGTGGTACGCGGAAAGCCATGAATACCATTGGATCGATAATTTCCATACAGGATATAACCTGGACGCTCTCAAGCACTACATGGACGCCACAGGTGACAAGTCATTTCGGCAAAACTTCGAGCGTGGACTGGAGTTCTACAAGGCTAACTTTTTTGAAGAGAATGGAAGGCCGAAGTATTACCATACTCGAACCTATCCCGTGGATATACAATGTGCCGCACAGGCGATCGATACCTTAGCATCTGTATCGGACGAGGATCCTACTTCTTTGCTCCTGGCCAATCGAGTAGCGTCATGGACGATTCGTAACATGCAGGATAAGCGGGGATACTTTTACTTCCGACAGTACCCACTGGTAATGGCAAAAATACCGATGCTCCATTGGGGGCAGGCTACGATGTTCAAGGCGCTTGCTCAGTTGCTGTACCGGCGGGGATCGATTATCCAGTAGAGTCGAACTCCGTTCACAGAAGACGTCCCCATTGATCATGATTGGCGTTGTGACTCATGCAGGTGATTCTGATCTGGTGCGAGAGTTTTTCGAGTTATTCAAGACGCCATGGGAGTGGTATAGAGCAGAAGAACAGTATGACGTCGTGCTCATTGCGCGAGCGGATGTCGGCACGATTGATTATAGAGCAAAGGTTCTGGTCATTTACGGTGGGCAGGAAACATCTGTTGACGCGAAATTCTCGATCAAGGTTATGACTCACCTTCAACCGGAGGTGCTTTCGTACAGAGGCGGGTGTCTTCCTCTTTATGGCAAGAGCTGTGCTCTTCAGGCGGAGAGCGTTAGTTTTCTGCACGACAAGAGCTCGCATCAGGCGGGCGGAGTACTCTGTCATGCTAGAAACCAAGTGGTAGCGCGCGTGGGGTATGATCTGTTTCGAGAAATGAAGGCCTTGCTCAGGGATGGGCAACCAACTGAGCACGCTGGGATTCCGACGGTAGAGAAGCATATTGCAGTGTTGCGCGACCTCATTATTGAGGCCGGGGTGACATTAATTGAGATTCCGCCAGTTCCTGCTGGGTATCGATTCATAGCCTGCCTGACACACGATGTCGATCATCCGCTCATGCGACGGCACCGTTGGGATCATACCATGTTCGGATTTCTGTACCGAGCCATCTTTGGGTCGTTAGGCAAGACGCTTACACGTAGGATGCCCATTCGACATCTTCTGACGAATTGGGCAGCGGCAGCAAAAGTTCCGTTCGTGCATTTGGGGCTGGCCGAAGATCCTTGGTATAGGTTCGATCACTACCTCGATATCGAAAAGGAAGCGGCGTCTACCTTCTTTGTTCTGCCGTTCAAGAATAATCCTGGACGTACAGTCCAAGGCATGGCACCTCAAAAGCGAGCTTCTAGTTATGGGGTTGCTGAACTTGCCGATCAGCTAAGTATCCTGGTTTCTCGAGGTTCTGAAATAGGACTTCATGGATTGGATGCATGGCTCGACAACTCGAAGGGGAAGCAAGAACGTGATGAGGTTGCTCGAGTTAC
>DCZN01000105.1:6032-18747 GCA_002331625.1 Nitrospira sp. UBA2083
GTACGGATGCATTGGTTGTACTTCGGGGCGGACTCTCCTGAGAAGATTGAGCAAGCAGGTTTCTTATATGACTCGACTGTAGGGTACAACCACACAATCGGTTATCGCGCGGGGACTACGCAGGTTTTCAGGCCCATAGGCACGACCACTCTGTTGGAACTTCCCCTACACATCATGGATACGGCTATGTTCCGGCCAAATTATCTCAACCTTACGCATAACGGAGCGAAGGAGAGCATAAGTCGGATGATTGAGGATGCACTCGTATTCGGAGGTGCCCTTACAGTCAATTGGCATGATCGGAGTATCGCACCCGAGCGTCTCTGGAAAGATTTCTATGTCTGGCTTGTTGCAGAACTAAGGGGAAAGGGGGCCTGGTGTACAAATGCAGGTTGTGCCGTGGCCTGGTTTCAGAAGCGGCGATCTGTTGTTTTCCGGAGGATTGACCGGGGCATGCAGGTGACATTGGCCGAAGCGGCTGCCGGTACGGATGTGGGGAGTCCTGCGTTGAGGGTAAGGGTCTACAATTCCCAGGGACCAATGGATAGTCTCATGAAACCCTATGTTGATACTACGCTCACTACTGACCAGACGTGCATTGTGTCCGCCGCCACTTCCTCTATCTGCTCCTAGACTCAAAGAGATATGTCTAACGTCCTTCCACATATTTGTGTGTGTATCTGCACGTTTAAGCGACCGACCCTGTTAAGGCGATTATTAGAGAAACTGAAGGAACAAGACACCGGCGGATTGTTCACCTTCTCAGTCATAGTAGTCGATAACGATTTGGCTGAATCGGCGAAGGGGATCGTGGAAGGTTTCCCATCCGCCTCAGCTTTCCCTGTTTCTTATTATGTGGAGTCTCGGCAGAATATCGCACTCGCACGAAATAAGGCAGTCCAGCATGCCAGAGGAAATTATCTCGCCTTCATCGATGATGATGAGTTTCCAATTCAAAAGTGGCTCCTCACCCTTTTTGAGGCTTGCCACACGTACAGAGTCGACGGAATTTTAGGTCCTGTGAAGCCTCATTTCAACCAGACACCCCCGCAATGGGTTGTGAAGGGAAAGTTCTATGAACGTGAGGTTTATCCAACCGGATTGGTCATAGACTGGAGAAAGGGACGAACGGGCAACGTGCTCTTTAAAACGCACGTGTTTTCTGGGCTGGAGCAACCGTTTCAGCCGGCGTTGCGAAACGGAGAGGATCAGGACTTCTTTCGAAGGGCTATTGACAGAGGCTATAGCTTTGTCTGGTGTAACGAGGCTGTTGCATATGAAGAGGTTCCTCCAATCCGCTGGAAGCGGACGTTTCTGCTGAGAAGAGCACTGCTCCGCGGTGCCAGTGAACGGATGATGCCGACGTTTGGATTGCGTGATATCGCTAAGTCTCTCGTTGCCGTTCCTGTCTACGTCATCGCCGTGCCGTTTGCGTTCTTGATTGGACAGGACCGGTTTATGGATCTGCTGGTGAGGCTTTGCGATCATCTGGGCAAGCTACTGGCCGCGGTTGGGGTCAACCCAGTTTCAGAACCATATGTGACTGAGTAGAACATCAGCCACTCAAAATTCAAAGTGAGTGGGCAGCCTTCGGAGGAAAACCAGTTCGTGCGTGACTTAGATGCAGGATACAGCGTTGAGGTAGATCGGGTTGACGAAAACATCTGGTATCAACTGCTCGATCAGTTCGACGATGCAAATATCTATCAGACGTGGGCTTACGGTATGGTCAGAAGTGGACAACAGAATATCAGCCATCTGGAGGTGAAAAAACAAGGCCGAGTTGTCGCGATAGCTCAAAGCAGAATCGTAAAGGTCCCGGTGATTGGCGTGGGGATAGCGTACATCATGTGGGGGCCGCTTTGGCGCCTTAAAGGGGATCGCCCTAATGGAACCGTTTTTCGTCAGGCTATTCGCGCATTGCGGAATGAATATGCTGGAAAGAGAGGTTTGTTGGTACGGCTGTATCCAGCTCTTTTCGAGGAGGATCATGCGTGGCTTCTTCCAGTTCTTGAAGAAGAGGGGTTTGTGAAGCGGAAAGAGAAGGGATCGTCCAGGACGGTTCTCATGGATCTAGCGGCCCCTATGGAGGAACTGCAAAAAGGGCTTCGCCCACATTGGCAACGGGAATTAAAGGTTGCTGCAAAGCAGCAGTTGGAAGTGACAGAAGGAGAAGAGGATAGCCTATTCGAAAGCTTCATTGAAATGTATAAGGAGATGGTGGAGAGGAAAAAGTTTCAAGAACCAAACAACATCTATGAGTTCCGAGAGATCCAACGCCAGTTACCAAGGGAATATCGAATGAAACTCATGCTGTGTCGTTCTAGTGATGGCATTTGCTCAGGTCTCGTGTGCAGCGCCATTGGCTCCGCTGCGATTTATCTGTTTGGCGCGACGAGCATCGTTGGATTGAAACGCCGCGGCTCTTACCTCCTTCAGTGGAAGTTGATCGAGCGACTGAAAGCGGCTCATGTTTCTCAGTACGATCTGAATGGCATTAACCCTGAAGCGAATCCCGGCACGTATAAATTCAAGAGTGATTTGGCCGGAGAGAAGGGAAAAGAGGTCAGGTTTCTGGGACGCTTTGAATCATGTGAAAATAGGATTAGTTCAATCTGCGTGAACATGGGAGAGAAGTTAAGGTCGATCTGCTGAGCCTGATATGAACGAGAGAGAGGACACATCAAATCACCTCACCGGATCTGCCGGTGCGCTTATCATCAATGCCGATGATTGGGGAAGGGATCGCACAACGACCGATCGAACGCTCGATTGTGTACGTTGTGGAGCGGTGTCTGCCGTGAGCGCCATGATGTTCATGGAGGACTCCGAACGAGCAGCGTTGATCACGCGTGAGCATGGAATTGATACCGGCCTGCACCTCAACCTGACAACACCTTTTTCTAGGGGAAGTAGCTCCTCGAAGCTGAGAGAACATCAGGAAAGACTTGCTCGCTTCCTTTTACGGCACCGCCTTATGCAGGTGATGTTTCATCCACGACTGACCAACGAATTCGAATATGTTGTGAAGATGCAACTCGATGAATTTCTCCGCCTGTATGAGGGAGCGCCCGTACGCGTTGACGGCCATCACCACATGCATCTCTGTGCCAACGTACTGGTTCAAGGCTTATTACCTCAAAACGCAGTCGTGAGACGAAATTTTTCCTTTGAGACTGGCGAAAAGAGCCATTGGAATCGTCTCTATCGCCGTTGGGTGGACAGCCGGCTTGAAAGACGCCATCGTCTCACTGATTATTTTTTCTCGCTTAGTCCGATCAAGCCAGAGAACCGTCTGGAGAGGATTTTCTCGTTGTCTCGAAAATGCGTGGTCGAGGTAGAGGCTCATCCAATTAACCAAGACGAGTATTGCTTCTTGATTGAAGGAGGAAGTGCGCAATTGATTGAAAGAGGTATGAGCGTACATCCTTTCGCTATCTTGACCGGCACATCAACTTCCTACGTCTCATCCGCGGTGATTTAAGACTATGCCAGGAATCGTTGGGCTTCAAACACGAATGTCTCGGGAGTGGGCAGAAATGCAGCTGAAGCGTATGCTCGAGACCATTCAACATGAGTCTTTCTATGTCACAGGAACCTGGATCGACGAGGCAATGGGCCTATATGTCGGATGGGTTGAGCGTAGAGAGTCATTCTCCGGAAGAATGCCGCTGATGAATGACCGAGGAGATTTGAGACTCATGTTTTCAGGTGAAGAGTTTTCGGAACCCGTGCATTCCCAGGTTAAAGCATCGAATTATCTCATCCAACTTGCCGAAAGCAGCGCGAATTACCCTGCCTGTCTGAACGGACGATTTCACGGAATTTTAGCGAACAGTACGCACAATACCGTTACGTTGTTCAACGATCGATACGGGATGCATCGGCTCTATTTCCACGAGTCCAGTGAGGGGTTTTATTTTGCAGCAGAGGCAAAAGCTATTTTAGCTGTGCGACCTGAACTCCGGAGAGTCGAGCCCCGTTCCTTAGGAGAGTACGTTACATGCGGCTGCGTGTTAGAGAATAGGACACTGTTCGACAAAATTGGAGTATTGCCCGGCGCCTCTAGATGGACTCTCAGAAACGGTGGTGTCGTAGAGAAAGGAGCCTATTTTGATCCTCGGGAATGGGAAGGGCAGGAAGTCCTGGATTCTGAGCGATACTACGAGAGCCTTCGAGGCACGTTTGCTCGGCGGGTGCCTCGCTATTTCGCCAATGGACAGATTGGCATGTCCCTTACTGGAGGTCTGGACACTCGCATGATCCTCGCTTGGCAGAAGCCTTTCCAAGGATCGCTGCCATGCTACACGTTCGGGGGAATGTATCGTGACTGTCAAGATGTTGTGGTGGCGCGAGAGGTGGCTCGTGTTTGTGGGCAACCGCATGAAGTGATCACGGTTGGAGAAGAATTCCTTTCTCGCTTTCCTCACTATGCGGAGCGCGCCGTGTACTTAACGGACGGCTGTGTTGATGTGCGCCGCGCTTCGGATCTCTATCTCAATGAACGTGCCAGGATCATTGCTCCAATTCGGATGACAGGGAATTACGGAAGTGAAGTATTACGAGGCGTGCGAGCCTTTAAGCCGAGTCAACCGCTACCAGGTCTGTTTACCCAAGACGCCGTCCCGTACTTCGGTCGAGCCCAAGAAACTTATCAATCACTACTTCTAGAGCATCCAGTATCGTTTGCGGTATTCAAGCAGGCTCCCTGGCATCACTATGGACTGTTGGCTCTCGAGGAGACGCAAGTGTCCGTTAGATCTCCCTATCTTGATAACGACCTTGTTCAGGCTGTGTTTCGTGCTCCCCAGCGAACTCTTGCGACCTATGATGCGTGCTTGAACCTGATTGCAGATGGTCATCCTGCACTACGGGAAATCCCCACAGATCGCAGTGTGGGAAGAACAGGACTGGTTGGACGAGGGGTGCAAAAGTGGGAAGAGGTTCTTGTAAAAGCCGAATACGCCTATGACTATGGAATGCCTCAGTGGCTGGCACAGACCAACTATCTCGTATCGACCTTGCATCTAGAAAAGATATTTCTGGGTAGACACAAGTTCAACCACTATCGGGTGTGGTACCAAAATGTCCTTGGTGATTACGTGAAAGAAATGCTGTTAGATTCTCGGACACTCTCCCGACCATATGTCCAAAGAAAGCAAATCGAAGCAATAGTGCAGGCACATCTGCGCGGAAGTCGAAATTATACCAATGAGATCCATATCGTACTTTCCCTCGAGCTTCTGCATCGTATGTTTGTTGACAAGTTCTGATATGGCTCCGGGGCAACGGTTGAGGGGGCATCGACAATGTTGACCGCAACTCATGAGGTGAGCATCAAGGGTAGGATGCAGCAGGTGCCAGCGTTTCGCCTCGATGATGTGGTGATTATCACGAAAGGCAGGTTTTTACAAATCGCGGAGATATTCGATGAGTATTGGCTTCCTGTCGGCAATCTTCCAGGCCCTTACCGTGTGCTGACGGAGTTACAAGCTGCCCAGCATAAGCCGGATCTTTTCACATTTGCGCAACGTGTTCCCGATACCCAGCCTAGGTTTCCGTTTCACATGGAGCTGGACAACGTGGCCGTGATTCCCCTCTCGTCATATGAGGCTTGGTTTAGCAAACAAATCTCATCTGCTAGTCGAAGAAATATCCGCGCAAGCGAAAAGAAGGGCGTTATTGTGAAAGAGGTTTCATTTGACGATGAATATGTTCGTGGGATCATGTCGATTTATGATGAGTCACCAGTCCGAGCGGGAAGAAAGTTTTGGCATTTTGGCAAGGACTTCCAGCGTGTTTGGGCAGAGAACGCAACGTATCGAGAACGAAGCAGTTTCCTGGCAGCCTACGCTGACGGGGAGATGATTGGGTACCTGAAAATTGTTTGGGATGAGAAGAGTGCGGCGATCATGCAGATTCTATCGAAGCTGAAGTTTCGTGAAAGACGGCCCAACAATGCTCTGCTGTCAGAAGCTGTTAGGCTCTGTGCCGAGAAAAAAATCCCTCATCTGCTTTACGAGAGCTATGTGTACGGAAGCAAGACAGATAGTTCACTGACCAGATTTAAGCGAGAGAACGGGTTTATCAGGATGGACCTCCCACGTTATTTTGTCCCCCTTACGAACAAAGGTAGGCTCTGTCTGAATTTGAGGGTGCACAGAGACACGAAGGACCTTATCCCATACTGGCTTCGAGGCCGACTGATACGTATTCGAGATGGTTGGTATGCTAGGCGTGGCATGAAAGAGTAATTTGCATTCCTCTCTGGTGCGAGAGTTCCAACCCTATAGTCCCTCACTCCCATCTGCCACTGGTGATTAGCAGATCATGGTAAAAGTCGTCGCCTTGGTTCTTTCTCTTGCAGTGAGCATCCTTCTGTCTGAGTTAGTTGCGAGGCTGCTACTGAACCCGGCTGACTATTTGTCAGCTGGCGTCGTTCAGGACGCCATATTGGGGATCACAGTGGCGTCCAATACTTCTGGATTTGATGAATGGGGATTCCGAAACAAAAATGTCCCATCTGTAGCCGAGGTTATCGCAATTGGAGATTCTCATACGTATGGCAATACAGCAGCCATGGAAGACGCATGGCCAGCTGTTGTTGCGCGGCAAACGGGACTGAATGTCTACAATCTCGGTCTTGGTGGTTATGGTCCGAATCAGTACTACCATCTTCTAACCACTAAAGGTGTCAAGCTGCACCCACGATGGGTCGTATGCGGTCTGTATATGGGTGATGATTTTGAAAACGCATTTCTGATGACCTATGGGCTCGAGCATTGGTCTTACTTACGGCAAGGGAGGTGGGAAAATGTTGATGCCAACATATGGGGAGGGGCTGAGCCTCCTGTTTGGGGCGCGGCGCTGAGGAATTGGTTGTCTGAACATAGCATGGTGTACAGATTAATCGTTCATGGGCCGCTATTCGCTATGATGAAAGAGACGATCCGGTTCCGAGAGGTGACAGAGAGCAACGATCCTTATACGACGGCCCTGATCGTCGAGGAGCAGAATATTCGCGAGGCATTCCGGCCGATTGGTATCGCCGAACGACTAGATGAACGGAGTGAACCAGTACGCGAAGGTATGCGCATCACTTTTCATCTCCTGAAAGAAATGGATCGGGTGTGCAAATTTGAAGGATGTCGCTTTCTGGTCGTGATTATTCCCACGAAAGAGACCGTATTTGCAGAGTATCTTGAAAAAAATCCCCAGCTTCATTTGCACGATGCACTGATGCGAGTTGTTGCAAGCGAACGGTCCGTGAAAGGTTCGCTGATCGAGTTTCTCGCTGGCGCTGGCATTGCCTACCTCGACACGCTTCCGATGCTGAAACAATCCGTCGGTGAACAACTCTACGCGCAAACTACGCGAGATATGCACCCGAGTAAGAACGGCTATAGAGTAATTGGTGAGACTGTGAGTCGGTATGTTAACTCTGCGAAGTAACCGGTTGAGCCATCTGTTGCTATAGCGAAGAGGCTGACTACATGTATGAATCTGAAATTAATGATCGTCTAGAATCAATCGACACTCTTCCTCCGAGCATTGTCAAGCGGTTTGAAGAGCTCACATCTCTGGTTGAATTTCGGACGGCATTGCCATGGGGTGAACATTGCACCGAGTGCGCATGGCCAACGTGTTACACCACGTGCGAGCTGTATGATCCTCGAACAGACGGGGGTTGCCGTTTGTTCATTGATGGAATGACCCGTATCGACATCGATGAAGTCGTCAGGCCATATATCTTGAAACTTCGGTTTAAGCGATGGGGAAAGCTTTGGGCTATCGGCACTCTTGCCCGATATTCACGGGAAGAATCGTTGCGCAAGGAAAAGAGGAACATGATGATCGGTGCACTTGCACGATCGGCACCGCTTCCTCAGCAACTTAAGTCGAAGGTGTTGGGGAAAGCTGCATATCTCCGCCGATGCCAGGCTGAAAAGGCCTCTGCAGCTCACGTCTTTCCAGACTGTTTTCTGATCGAGTGTTATAACCCGAACGAAAGGCCGATTGATCTGACTGTCTCGATTCGAGTGCGTGGTGATGCGCACGCCAGATCATTTCAACGAGTCATTCAGACGGCACCGGGATTTTGTTTTGAGCGCATTGCTGCAAGCGACATTCTACAGCAGGTAGACCTTACTCAGCCGTTTGAAGTTGAGATTGTGCCGAATGAAGCTGATGGTACAGTCTTGTATTTCGGGTTCATGGATTTCGCATGGTTGTATCCCAAGGTGAAAGTGGTGGAGCCATCGGTTGAAATGGCGAAGCCCTGGAAATGCATTGTGTGGGATCTCGACAATACCTTGTGGCAAGGTACGCTTGTTGAGGATGGACGTGATCGCCTCAAGCTAAGGCATGACATCGTTGAGGTAATCAAGGAAACAGATCGCCGAGGCATTCTGCATTCGGTCGCCAGTAAGAATAACCATGCTGATACCATTCAAGTGCTGCAGATGTGGGGGATCGACAAATACTTTCTCTATCCGCAAATCAGTTGGGATCCCAAAAGTCATTCGATCGCGAGAATTGCACAATTGCTCAATATAGGAGTGGAAAGCTTGGCGTTTGTGGACGATCAGCCCTTTGAGCGAGAAGAGGTACGGAACGCATTCCCCAAAGTCACTGTCCTGGATGCCACTGATGCAGAAGGGATTCTGTCCCGACCGGAGTGCCAAGTGCCGATCACTGAAGAGAGTCAACAAAGACGAGTCATGTATCAGCAGGAAAAAGAGCGCAGGGTAGTTCAGGAATCATTCGAGGGTGACTATACGAAGTTCCTTCAGGAGTGCGGGATCGAATTGATTCTTACTAAACTCACTGGCGAGAACTTAGAGCGTGTCTATGAATTAGCACAACGGACCAATCAAATGAATTTCTCGGGTTCCCGGTATCCGCGCGAGCAGTTGGCAGAAATCCAACAATCCAAGGACCATGAGACGTTCGTGATTCGCTGCGCCGATAGATTTGGAAGCTATGGCATTGTCGGTTTTGCCTTGGTTGATGCGCGTGAGCCTCGCTTGCTGGATCTGATGTTTAGTTGTCGAATACAAGGTAAACGGGTGGAACATGCTTTTTTGGGATACCTTTTAGGGAAGTTTTCTCGTCCTGAAAGGCGCGACTTTTTTGCCAATTATCGCAAGACAAAGAAAAATGAAAAGCCGGGGAAGGTATTCGAGGAGATTGGTTTCGAGTGCGTTGATGAACGTGATGGTCTTCTCTCTCTCAAGTATCCTAAAGCACAGGCCCTCTTTCAGGAGAATATCATTCGGATACACGGAGATGCGTGAAGAGAGGAGAGCGAGCATTGGGGCTCTGTTGGAGAGGGTCCAAGGAAAGTATCGAAGAACTGTGGCAGCAGCTTTGCATCGAAGACCTCTTGAGATGCGGAATGCGGTCCCAGTGATCTCATTCACATTCGATGATTTTCCCCTGTCAGCTTTCGAGGTTGGAGGCGAGATTCTTCGTCAGCATGGCGTGGCGGGGACGTACTACGTATCGCTCGGCCTCTTGGATCGAGAGGAATCAGTCGGACGTATCTGTTCTGCTGCGCATCTTCAGGAGGTTCTGAACCAAGGGCATGAGTTGGGGTGCCACACGTTCGCACATTGTGATGCTTGGGATACCGATCCTCAATATTTTCGACACTCGATCTTAGAAAATCAGCGAGCATTAGAAGGCGTGATGCCCGGAGCAAAGTTTGAGACGATGTCATATCCCATCAGTACAACACCTCGACCACAAACAAAAAATGAAACAGGCCGTCACTTCGCATGCTGTCGAGCGGGTTCTCAAATGGCCAACATCGGCGTAGTGGACTTGAACTATATGTACTCATTTTTCATCGAGCGATCAAGGGCGAGGCCTAATGTGATGTGGGATTTAATCGAGCACAATCGGAGAGAAAATGGGTGGTTGATATTTTCCACTCATGACATTTCCTATTCGCCTACCATATACGGCTGCGTGCCGCAGTTGTTCGAGCAGATAGTTGAGCGATCAATCGCTTCAGGAGCAAAAATTCTTCCAGTGTCCAGAGCACTAGCATTTGTTCGTGGCAGCTCAGTCCCATTGGCGTAGTAGATGAATGTATTGATTCTCATAGCATTCATCATTGTTCTAGTCTGGCTCTATTACCAGGAGGAGCGATCGCACCTACGTGTAACTCAAGCCACTTGGATAGTCGTAATATGGGCCGTAATTTATGGTTCGCGTCCAGTCACCGAATGGTTCGGACAGGCAGGAGGAGTGTCTATTTCAGAATCAGTCGATGAAGGAAACTCTATCGAGGCGCTGATAAGTGTTTTGTTCCTCCTTGCTGGTTGTGTCGTTCTGTTGCAACGAACAATTCCTTGGGGCACGGTACTGAAAGAGAATTCTGCCGTTGTTGTGTTCTATGTGTTTTGGTGGCTTAGTATACTGTGGTCCGACTATCCTTTGATTACATTTAAGAGGTTGGTGAAAGAGTTCGGCACCATCATTATGGCGTTGGTGGTGCTTACAGAGTTGATTCCTGTTGAGGCAGTTAAGGCGATCTTTGTTAGGGTATCGTATCTATGTATTCCACTTTCTGTAATACTGATTCGCTATTTCCCAGAGTGGGGGCGGGTTTATGGGGGGTATGACAAGAGCGAAGTCATGTGGGTTGGCGTGGCGACCCATAAGAACACTCTGGGAGTTCTTGCTATGGTTGGGGCAGTATTTCTCCTCTGGGATGTTTTGGAATGTTGGAGAAAAGGTAACACGCGAGTACCACGGGTTCCCTTAGTGCCACGCGTAATAACTCTGGGGTTATGTTGGTATCTTTTGTTGATTGTGAATAGTGTCACGTCACTGTTGTGTGCAGTAATAGGATCGGTGCTTCTTCTTGCACTTCACCTCACAAGTATAAGAAATCGTCCAAGGCGATTGGAATTGATTGGAGTCGGTGTAATCGCGGTTTTCTTGGCATTAGATTCTTTTGTCGATATCAAAAATGACTTCCTCAATGCTGTTGGTCGCGATCCGACTCTTACGACACGAACGGAAATCTGGCCGATGTTGATGCAGCTTCAGCCGAATGATTGGTTGGGGGCCGGGTTCAATACATTCTGGGCAGGGGAGCGGCTAAGAATCTCGTTTGAGAAATTTGGGGGAATTTTTCAAGCCCATAATGGATATCTTGAAACTTATCTCAACGGAGGATGGGTCGGTGTAGTTCTATTGGCCTGTGTCCTGGTCGCCGCCTATCTGCAGATAAGGAAGCGGCTTGTGGTAGGTGCCCAAGAAGCTGGCATTCGCCTGGTCGTTTTAGTTATCGCTGCCGTGTATAACTACTCAGAAGCCTCGTTTAATAAGATTGGGGTTCTCTGGCTATTGACGATTATTGCAGTCATGCAGAATCTGCCCACACCGGTCTCGTTGTCGACGAACTCTCGCGCTAGACATTAGCGCGAGCCCATTCCGTATTAACAGGTTTCAGATCTCAGACCACGATGAGCGCAGATATCCAGAGGAATTCTGCCTTGGATTTTACGAAGGGAGCGCTTGTCTTATTGATGCTTCTGTACCATTGGATCAACTATTTCGTTAGTACAGAAGGGGCGATTTATACGTATTTGAGATTTGTTACCTCATCATTTATTTTTATTACAGGATTTCTGACGAGCAGTATTTATCCAGCTAAGCACGAATTTAACTATTTCTATGTATTTGAGAGGCTGGTACAGCGAGGCATTAAACTTCTGGTGATTTTTACCGTCCTCAATGTGCTCGCGAATCTCATTTTTTCTGCAAACTATAGAGGCGAGATGCCTGGTGTTCAGGGATTCTTTGATCGCGCAGGTGATATCTATATTTCAGGCAATGCCAAATCGTCGTTCTGGGTGCTACTTCCGATTGGCTATTTTCTGCCCATAGCTGGCACACTGCTGCTCGTTGGTGGAGGTAGTCGGTTGTTTCTTCAGGTGGTGTTGTGTTCAGTAATGCTGAGTATAGTGGTGTTAAATCTGTGGTCAGTTTCTAGCGCTAATCTTGAAATGCTAGGGGTGGGTGTGCTGGGTTTGGTATGCGGAACATATCCAGTTAACAAGGTTCAACGCGTGTTCAACCATCTCCTTATCCTTGGGCCTCTCTACATTGGCTACACATTAGCGATTAGCATTTGGGGCGTGCCATATATCTTACAGTTAGTCGGAGTATGTCTTAACGTCGTTTTGATTTACATGGCTGCAATTAGGTGTTCAGTCATGAGAACAGTTTACGATCGCGTAGTGACGTTAGGGCAATACTCTCTCTTCGGTTATATCGCTCAAATAGGAATACTGCACTTCTTGCGGAAGTTAATGGATCATGTGGATTTTCCCGCTGCATTGGTCTTGAGTATTTCGCTCATAAGCGCTGGGTTTCTGACTATCTTTAGTGTGATGGTTCTTGACGAAGCAAAAAAGAAATTTTCGGTCATTAGAAGTCTGTACGAGGGAGTGTTCGCGTGATGCTACATTTGAATGTGATCTGGATTCTTGATCGACCCTTTGCCATTCAACCGTTGCAGGAATTGCTGACCATGGATAATGATTCTGAATCCTCGTGGACCGAGCTGGATGTCTATGCGGCTGAGCGCAGCGTGCATCCTGGTGCATAATGCCTTTATCGAGAGACAGAGGAGGTTGCTCCCCCTCAGTTATGACCTTCACCATTTTATTCACTGACCTTCCCCCGATTTCACAGA
>DCZN01000087.1 GCA_002331625.1 Nitrospira sp. UBA2083
GTCACAAACTTGGCTTTCCCGATCGCGACGAGCAGCAGCTCCGCCTCGCGGCAGACTGCCGGGAGGTCCTTTGTCTTCGAATGACAGATGGTCACGGTCGCATTCCTTTGAAGCAGCATGAGCGCTAACGGCTTGCCGACAATATTGCTTCGCCCCAGCACTACCGCTCGCTTTCCTTCAATCGAGACGCCCGCTGACTCAATCATCTTGATCACGCCCTTCGGCGTACAGGCTTCGAATACGGGGTGTCCCTCGACCAATCGGCCAAAGTTGTAGGGATGAAATCCGTCTGCATCTTTGAGCGGCGAGACTGCTTCCAAGATGACTTTGCTGTCAATCTGTTTGGGGAGCGGAAGCTGAACCAGGATGCCATGAATGTTTGGATCGGCGTTCTTTTTTTCGATCAACGCCAGGAGCTCGGCTTGTGTGGTGCTCGCCGGCAGTTTGTGATCATCCACATAGATGCCTGCCAATTCGCAGGCCTTTTGCTTATTACGGACATAGATCTGCGAGGCAGGATCATCACCCACAAGAATGGTTGCAAGTCCTGGTTTGATCGAGGTCTTGGCAAACAGCTCTGCCGATTCCTTCGCTAGACGCTCACGGACCTGCTGGGCCAGCGCTTTTCCATCAATAAGTTGTGCAGACACGGTTCCCCCTTGTGACTATGTATTAACCATAAAAATGCTGCAACTTAGCAGGTGATTTTTATGCAAGTCAACGCTCCCCACGGGTACGGACGACGCGTGATGGGCCCAGCGTGAACCACATCTCAACACCCCTCACCCCCCCTGTGGTTCCTTGACAGTCTCTCTACCCCTTGGATACGATGACCAACAATCTAATGCAGGGATGTCCCTCCGTTGCCCTTATCTTCCTATCAGCAGCCGTTCCTCTTTGCCGCACTGCTTCTTATTGCCTTTACCGTACCCAGTGAGGCTGCGCAGATCACGGGTCTGGAGTCGCCCAACAGCTTCGTGGGTGATCCATCCGGCAAGGAGTATTTCATCTCCAATATCAATGGCGAGCCGGACGCACGAGACAATAACGGTTTTATCACGAAGTTGAATACCGAAGGGAAGGTCATCGCCCTCAAGTTCATTCAGGGTGGTGTGACCGACACTGTCCTGCATGCACCGAAGGGCATGGCGTTAGTGGGACCGATTCTCTATGTCACGGACCTGGATCAACTGAAAGGCTTCGACAAAACCACGGGAAAACTTGTCACCACCGTCTCCTTTTCGTCGCTGACCCGCACATCGGTCTCACTGACCGACGTGGCGGCGACACCGACCGGTCTCCTGTACGCCTCAGACCAAACAGCCAATTCGATCTACCGCATTACCCCGTCAGATAGTCATCGCGTCGAGCTTCTGCTCCACGATGATCGGCTCGCCGGTCCGGCTGGAATCGCGATCAATCCCAGAACGAATCACCTCATCGCCGTGAGCTGGGACAAGGGGAAAATCCTCGAAATTACTCCCGATGGACAACTGACCGAACTGGAGTCAAATGGATTTTTTACCAGCCGCTTTCAAAACCTGAGTGGAGTGGATTTTGATCAATGGGGCAACATGTATGTGTCGGATCTCACAAAGGGTAAAATTTGGCGCATGACGAGAGACCGTCGTTTCCAAGTCATCGCTGAATATCTTCCCGCTCCCGCCGACATCGGGATTGACCGGATAAACAATCTCATCTTGGTGCCCTACCACTACGTGCATGCGGCCGAGATGAACGGACTGGAAACGCCTTCCTCAGCCAAGTCCAAGGGCGAGAAACGCACATTGGCCGACTATGGATTTATTCCGCCGCCTCCCAAGCCAGAGGCCGAGGGGACCAAGAAGTGAGTTCCTGCAGCTATTGTCACCATCGCAAGGGAAAGCGCGCCTGTCCGGCGCTGGGTGGATTAATCTGCAGCCCCTGTTGCGGAGAGCATCGGATGACGCGGATCGCTTGCCCCAATGATTGCGTCTATCTCGACAGTGGAAGCGACTACCAACAGAAACGGCTCAGCGATCAATTTTTGCCCGTTCGGCGAGATTTCTATCGGGAATTGGATCGATCAGGAGGACACAAGGCGGTTGCGTTATTCAACCTGATTGAAGTCATCACATTCAGCTATTTTGAAGGGCGCCGCGATGGGCAGGATGCCGAGGTGATCACGGCCCTTCAGGCGCTCCGGCGCACGCTCAGCCCGTTGCATATTCCCGCAGCGCCGATGCCGGTGTTTGCTGAGCACCTCCGGAAAGAGTACGAAAGCTTCAAAAAGCAGAACCCGGAACAGATCGCGGATTCATCTGATGCCCCCGCCGTGTTGGACCAGATCGACCGGTTCGTGTCGACTTTTTCCGGGAAGGAGTTTCAATCCAGTCGGTTTCTTGGAGGGCTGATCGGCTATGTGAAAACACACCATCCGGAAATCGCCGATCATCTGAGGAAGAAGCATGAACCAGGGCACATTGTGCTTCCTGGTCAATCTTTCCTACCTTCACCATCCCCCGAGACACACACCCATGGTCCCGATTGCCGGCACCATCACCACTAACCGACCGTCCCGAACGCGATCAGACGGCTATGTCGATTGTTTGCTGGCGTAAGAGCTGTTCGATATGAGTGGCTAATCGAAAATCTGCTTCATTTGAGAGAGAGACAAACTGCACACCGAACTCCTGCCCTCGCACCCACCGAACCACTGCCTGGTCAATATCGAGACTGCCTTGTTGATCGGGCAACCAGAGCCGTACCATCACCATCGCATCGCGTGACAGATTTGTTTGGCTCTTGATCCGAAGGCCGTTGAGCGAGATGTCCCGCACGACGGAGTGGCAGAAGGAGTGACTCGTATGGTAGCAGCTTGGATAATTCGTCATGAGGCGGCGATACATACGACGTGTAGCCAACGATTTCATAGGACTCCCTCGGTAGGCACCAGACGCGACGTCAGGATAGCTGCCGACTGGCTTAGAGAGAATCCTACGAAAGCCACCCCCCGAAGGGAGGGGCGATTGAGAAGTGCTTAAATACCGAGGCAAGAAGGCAACGGAGGGTTCGCGGGAGGCCATCATTCGGCAACTCCTGACCTAGACCCCGAGGACGGCTCGTGAGCGCTTCCTCTTTGGTTACTCGACAATCGTCACCGTCATCTCCACCCGCTCCCGCGGATTATCTCGCTCATCGCGTGCAAGATTGACGATCTTGTCGGCCACCCCGATTCCCTTGATGACCTCGCCAAACACGGAGTACTTGCGGTCCAAGAACCGTGAGTCCTCGACCACGATGAAAAACTGAGAGCCGGCAGAATCCGGGTCCGCTGCCCTAGCCATCGAGAGGATGCCCCGTTTATGAGGCATATCGCTAAATTCTGCCTTCACGGTATGGCCGGGTCCACCCTGACCATAGGTGTCCTTCTTGAGGGAATCCTTTGTATTGGGGTCTCCGCCTTGAATCATGAAACCGGGAATGACCCGATGAAATATGGTTCCATTGTAGAATCCGGACTTTGCCAGCTTGATGAAATTCTCCACATGTCGTGGAGCCACATCCGCATAGAACTTGACTTCGATATCGCCGAACTTCGTTTTGATGATCCCCTTCGGTCCTCTTGCCGTATCGGACTTTGTCGTCGGAGCCGTATCCGCGGCCATCACCGATCCCACACCGGAAACCGACAAGACAATTCCTACCAGTAGACCGAGAAGCACTCGGGATCCCTTGTATTTCAACATCAGTGACCTCCTAGACCGTCATATGATACCGTTTTATCATCATAGCGTGGAGTGATGACTCAACGTTCAGCCTGCGCCAATGCCCGTTGTGCCGCCTCCTGTTCCGCTTCCTTCTTACTGTGCCCTTGGCCAACACCAAACAGTTCGTCGTTGACACGCACTTCCACTTCAAAAAGCTTGTGATGGTCCGGCCCAGTTTCACGCACGACTACATACCTGGGTAACAACTCATACCGTTTCTGACACCATTCTTGAAGTCGCGTCTTGTAATCTGTGTCCCCCGGCTGTTCCTGTACAAGATTGATGTGGTGCAATTCATCGCCGAGCACATCGAGCGTGAAGTTGCGGCTCGCCTCAAGCCCCCCATCCAGATAGACCGCCGCAATCACGGCCTCCAACGCGTCAGCCAGCAACGACGTTTTCTCCCGCCCGTTCGAACGTTCTTCTCCTCGACCAAGCCTCAGCCTGGCGCCTAAGTTCAGTCGACGCGCAGCGTTCGCCAATGGGGTTTCGCTGACAAGCTTCGCTTTGAGTTTTGAAAGAGCGCCCTCATCTAATTCAGGGTACTGTCTCGCAAGATAATCACTCATGATGAGCGATAAGACGGCATCCCCCAAAAACTCCAGCCGCTCATTATGCGCTCGACCTGCGTCTCGCTGCTCGTTCACGTACGATTTATGGGTCAACGCCTCTATCAAGAGACTCGCGTTGGAGAATCGATAGTTCGATATGGCAGGAGCACAATCGGCTGAAGGAGCCGGCGTCATCGTAACACGCGCACTAGGCGTCTACTCTCTTGAAGATCAAACAGGCGTTGACTCCCCCGAACCCAAAGGAGTTTGACAGCGCCATCTGAATGGCGGCTGGTCGTGCCTTATTGGGAACATAGTCCAAATCACAGGCTGGATCCGGATGGTCTAGATTGATGGTGGGAGGGAGCATACCGTGAAACAGCGCCAGCACACTAAAGACCGCTTCGATCCCACCGGCAGCCCCGAGTAAATGCCCTGTCATCGATTTGGTCGAGCTGACCGGAATGCGATACGCCTGTTCCCCGAACACCCGTTTAATCGCTCGGGTCTCAATCGCATCGGCCATCGTCGACGTCCCATGCGCATTGATATATCCGATCTCGTTGCGATCGATCGCAGCGTCCTTCAGCGCGAGTTCCATGCAACGGACAGCCCCTTCGCCTTCCTCCGGTGGAGCCGTAATGTGATACGCATCGCTGTTCATCCCATACCCGATGATCTCACCGTACACCCTGACTCCACGCCGACGGGCATGTTCCAACTCCTCGATCACCACGACCCCGGCACCCTCGCCCAATACGAACCCATCCCGGTCCTTGTCGAACGGGCGGCTTGCCTTCGTCGGCTCATCATTCCTGAACGATAAGGCTTTAGCGGCTGCGAACCCCGCCACTCCGAGGGGAGTGACTGCCGCTTCAGCCCCACCAGCCACCATGACATCAGCCTCACCTCGTTGGATCAGACGGTACGCATCTCCGATGCAATGATTGCCCGTAGCACAAGCCGTGACCGCACACGAGTTCGGCCCCTTGGCTCCGATCCGAATCGCTACTTGCCCGGACGCCAAATTGATGATGGTCATTGGAATGAAGAACGGAGACACCCGGCCAGGCCCCTTGGCTTTGAGCACATCGTGATAGTGCTCAATTGATCCAAGCCCGCCGATCCCGGAACCGATGTACACGCCGACCCTGGTCGCTTCCTCCGGCATGACTTTTAATCCGGCATCATCCACCGCCAACTGGGCGGCGCCCACGGCGTAGTGGATGAACGTATCCATCTTCTTGATCTCTTTCTTTTCAATAAACTGAGCCGGGTCAAAATCTTTCACTTCCCCCGCAATTTGGGCATCATAGCCCGTGGGGTCAAATCGGGTGATTCGGCCGATCCCTGACTCACCGGTACAAATCGCTTTCCAGGTTTTCTCGACACCCGTACCCAGAGGGGTCACCAGTCCCAGACCGGTGACCACCACACGCCGTCCTGTTTGACCAGGTGTTCCTGAAGACATGCTTAGGACTTTTCCTTGATGTAGTCCAACGCCTTCCCAACGGTCAGAATTTTCTCGGCATCCTCGTCGGGAATTTCGATCGAGAACTCTTCCTCGAGTGCCATGACCAGCTCGACGGTATCGAGCGAATCAGCTCCAAGGTCTTCAACAAAGGAGGCCTCCGGCGTCACCTCATCCTCTTCCACACCCAGCTGCTCAGCAATAATCTTTTTGACCCGCTCTTCAACAGTTGCCATCGCTCTCACTACCTCCTTCCCCGCTATAACTTCCTCTGTACCGCCACATGGGGATCTGTGATGGCCGTACATCTAAATCATTCAACGTTCCTATACCATCAGCATCCCGCCGTTGACATGCAAGACGTGCCCGGTAATATAGGCCGCTTCCTCGGACACCAGAAACCGCACCGCCGACGCAATATCCGCCGGTGTGCCCAACCGCCCCAACGGGATTTGTTTCAGTAACGTGTCCTTCACATCGGCCGGCAAGCCATGGGTCATGGCTGTGTCGATGAAGCCGGGCGCCACCGCATTGACGGTCACGTTGCGGCTGGCATACTCCCGCCCGACCGTTTTGGTAAACCCGATGACGGCTGCTTTTGAAGCCGAGTAATTCGCTTGTCCCGCGTTTCCGCTCACCCCAACAATCGAGGCAATGTTGACGATGCGACCATACCGCTGCTTGGT
>DCZN01000008.1:0-36444 GCA_002331625.1 Nitrospira sp. UBA2083
CTCGTCATCGCGGCCGTCTTTGTGAATGCCACCACGCAAGGTGAATTACGACTGATGGAGGTCCGCGACAGCAAGAAGATCGCCGATGGACGCATTCTGGAAATGGCGCCGGACATCAAGACCATCTGTCCCCACAGCGTCATCGCGATCGGCCCGCAGAAGTACAATGAACTCTATGCGAAGATCAAAAATCTGAACCGCTTGCTCGCCTGGGGCCATGCGAAGGCACTGGAGAATCTGCTGGAACGGGTTCCCTGCGAGCGAGCCATCTCCGATCAATTCGGAGACGAACGGTTGATTCTCAGCGCGCTCCAGGAAAAGGGAAAGAAGATTGTCTTGGAGCAGCGCACAAAGGCGGAGTCCGACCTCGCCGTCGCCGCCGCATCCATCTTGGCGCGAGCTGAATTCTTGATTCGATTAAAACGGCTTTCATCCGAGGTCGGCACCACCCTCCCCAAAGGCGCCTCGCCAGCCGTCGAACTCGCGGCGAAGATGGTCATCAAGAAACATGGGCAGGAACGACTGGGCTCAGTAGCCAAGCTCCATTTCAAAACCACGAAGGCCGTATTAGCTGAACTAGCCTAACCGAGTCCCTGCTACTGATTGCTAGACATCGCACCATCACATCAGCTGTTGATCACTGAAAGTCGAGCACCATCGCTCTAACCCAGCCGCAGCTTTCCATCTTTCCCCACCTTCTTGCTTGCACATGTTACTATACGCTATATTTTACGTATTATTTGACGTACAGGGGGTCCAGAACATGTCTGTCGCCTTCAAAAAAGATGAGATGGTGAGCGCCTCACGGATGGCCCGCTCATTCGGGAAAGTGCTCGCAGATCTGAAAGCCCAACACCGTCGACGAGTAGTCGTCCTGAAGAACAATCAAGTGGAGGCCGTCATCGTGCCGGCAGATGACTACGAGCTCATGGCTGAAGCGCTCGCCCTACTGGAGCATATGGAGATTTATCGAACCGTCAAACACCGGGCTCGCAAGAAGCAGAAGAAACCCATCTCCTTAGAAGCGCTGCTGAAGGAACAACGCCTTGCGATATAGCGTCGTCCTGACCGACGCGGCAGTGGCCGACTTTCGGAATCTCGATGGATCGCTGCAAGAACCGGTCGCAAAGCAACTACGAAAGCTTGAAACTGCTCCACGGCTCGGTGAGCATCTCGGCAACCGAGCTGGGCTCGACCTGACCGGCTACTACAAACTCTATGCAGCGAAGAAGACCATCCGCATCGTCTATCGCATTAGAGAACAGACCATCGTGGTGGAAGTCGTCGCCATTGGGAAACGCGAAGATCTTGCGGTGTATCGAGAAACCTTCAATCGCCTACGATAGGGGAAACCGCTGACTCAACCGTCACTTGCCCATTGCATTTTGATCCCCTCTGGCTCAGTGCTAAGGTGCTCCTTTGTTGCGTTGTCGCCGCCCAATGTTCACGGGCTGATTCGTTTATCTGCTTTGAAGGTGTCGACGGACGCCAAACCCAGCCAGGCCGAGTAGGCCCGATCCGAACAACAGCAGCGCACCGGGCAACGGCACTGGTGCCAACGTGAGGGAGGTCAGCAGCCCCTCTATTCCAATAGGGTTTCCCACCGCTGGAAAGAAACTCATGCCAATGCGAGGCTGGCGCCCGAACGGACCGCTGAGAGAAGGCGGCGAGAGGGGCAGAGCATCACTCGCGAAGATACCACTGCCAGAGAACTGAGAACTTCGTAGGACCATACCATTTATAGGATCAGGGCCGCTGAGGCTCTGAGGAAAAGGAGTCACAAAATAAGAGTTGCCTCCAGCAACATCGATAACTCCCATCCCAGGCGCAATCATCGAGTAGGTTCGTCCTAATACGGTAATTGAATAGTCGCTCAGGGCATAGCGCCCGTATGATGGATCTCTGGGAAACTGATCGGTGGCAGAGGAGTCGAATGAGTAGAAACCTGAAAATGGAGTACCGGGAACAATTGGCGGATTCAACTGTGAGGGTATTACGGTGAACAGACGCCCCTCAAAGATCCCCTCAAAACGGAAGGTCACCGTCGAGGCCTGGGCTACGCCGATGAGTGCCGGCCCCATACACATGACCACCGCAATCCCTACCACCACAAGCCGATGCACGAGTGCGTCCTTGCCCTGCATGATTCCACCTCCCTGTGAAATCGTCATCTATGTTGCATTTGCGTATCGACGATCTCATTCCTAATTAGGAATAACAACGTAGCCAATTCCGAAGCTAGAGTTGCACAGGCAAGAAAGACTGTCAATGGATCCGCCCTGCTTTTTTGGCCCTAGTCTTGGAGTGAGAGATCAACAGTCAGAAGGAACATCATGACGTAGGGAACGGCAGAAATGTGTGGAGGTTCATGGTGGTATACTGGGGCAAATCAGGGGCGTCGCTTTCCGTGAACCGACGTAACACTCGCTTACTGAGCCGGCAGCGATCCTGCGCCGCAGTTGACGGCTGTCTTAGGTCTTGAACTTGCGAATGTATGGACTCTAGAAATTCTCAAGGTCTGGTGCTGGGGTAATTGTCTTCTCTGGTAATTTCGTGCGTCATCTAACCGAAGTCGGAACATATTTTGACCAGCATCACGCATTGTCTTGCGACAGAATCAGCACGGTATAGGGTCCGATACCCACGTTGGCGTGATAGGGCATGGTATCCCGAGAACCAGCTTCGGCCACGGTATCGTAGCCTAGATGGTTCCCAAAGTCCGCACTATAGCCCTGCCAGTCGCTATTGAACCGCACAAGCCATTGGCCTGCTCGTGGCATTCCAATGGCATAGCTGTCATAGTTGCGGTTGGCAAAGTTTGCGACCACGACGACATCATCCCCTGGCCCACCCTGTTCCCACCGGTGAAACGCGACGACTTTGTCGGAATTATTCACGTGATGGACGTTGATGTGCTGTCCCCGCAACCCGCTGGTGTGGTTGAACCAGTTTCGGCGGAGCCGAATCAGATCGCGATACAGCAGATGAATCCCGCTGAACGTTCGCAACCTTTCCCAGTCGAGAGGATGTGTGTCTTGAAAGTATCCGTCTTCGAGAAACTCCTGTCCCTGAAAGATCATGGGAATGCCAGGTGCGGCGAACACCAGCGCTGCACCCAGTGTGGAACGCTTTCGGGAGAACCAGCTGTCCGCATTCCCCGGCCAGATTTCTTCAGGCACGCGGCTTTTACCATTCGCCACTTCATCGTGGGACTCGGTATAGATCACCCGTTGCATGGCATCGCCATTGTACCGATGATACAGTGCATCGCGGACCGCCAGCATATCCCGATCGGCATCGTTAGGGGTGATAATCGCCCGCCGAATAGGATGCACAAACCCCGCGTCCCATTGAGTGCCGAAGCTTGCCCCACCTGAGCCTGAGTCTTTCGTGATCCATTCGTTGTTTTGTAAATCTTCGGCAATGGTGATTTTCCATGGCTGGCTCGCACGGATGTCATTGTTAATCCATTGCAAAAGCCCCCAGCCATCCGGTAAGTCACCTGCTGGATCGTTGTTGTTCCCATGTCGGTTGCGAATATTGACGACGGAATCGAAACGTAGACCGTCGAGTCGATATTTGTTCAGCCAGAAGAGCGCATTGTCACGGAAGTACTGCCTCACTTCCTTTCGACCGTAATCGGGACGCGTATCACCCCAACTGGTATGCGCACGGTCGTTGTCGTAGATATAGATTCCGCCATTGTGGGTGGCATCCGACCATCCATCAAACCGCCACAAGTCGAGATCGCCAGGACCCACGTGGTTGTACACCACGTCGAGCAACACAGCGATGCCATGGGCATGAGCCGCTTTCACAAATCGATAGAGCCCTTGTGGCCCGCCCAGCGCGGACTCTACAGAGAATGGCTGTGATGGATTGTACCCCCACGAGTAATCCATTGCATATTCGGCCACCGGCATGATCTCGATCGCATTGATCCCGAGATCACGCAGGTAGGGCAGCTTCGGTAGAATTTCGTCGAATGTGCCCGGCCCCTCGCCTGGTGCATCGTTGAAAGTGCCCACATGCATCTCATAGATGACCAGCTCGTTCCACGGCGGCATCGTAAAGTGGTCGCCCGCCCAGTCGAAGTTGGGGTCGTGAATGACCGCATTGCCTGACGAATTGACCAGTTCACTCGCGTAAGGATTGTTATGCCAGATGAGAGGCTGGGCATCAGCGCGGATCACAAACTGGTATTCATCACCGATCTTGGCACCAGGAATTTCCACCGACCAATAGCCGTTGCCTTCACGGGCAAACGGGTTGGCCGTCTCGCTCCATTGGTTGAACGTTCCCGCTGCAAACACGGCTGAGGCAAACGGTGCCCAGACGCGAAAGGCGACACCTCCTGGAATCAGGATGGTCCCCATCCCGGGATGGGCCGTGGGTGAAAAAGATGAGACTGCGGCTGGTCGGTTCGTAGCCATCATGTCTCCTTCCTGTGATGATCGTTCATTTCACCAATGCGTAGACTGTATACTTGCCATGCAACCCAGAGTCTACAGCGTCGAAGCCTGGGGACCAACCCTGACCATGAATGTCACTTCATTCCGTACTTCCACCCCGAGACCATCGCCTACGGCATGGGCACCAGCTCAAGACCAGAGGTGTGGTCATGATCGGTTCCGTTTACTTCCCCTCCTGCCGGTACGACGCTGGACTTTCCCCATTCAGAACAATCGATGTGGACCACCTTGATGCCGTTTTTTTGCGCGAGCTCGACCAGATCCGCCATGCTGCCTTTGGCATCGATCTCGCGACGATCCCAAAGCACCATCAAGGTAACGTTTGTTCCTTCAGCATCATGGATGTGTCGCTGCACCATCGCGTGCTGCAGCATCCAGACCGCATTACGTTTGCCGACCGTATACGACGGCTTACTTTGGAGCCACCGCGGCAACTCCATGGAATCGGAGAGCACGCTCACGATCAACTCGCTATCCGAATCCACCGCATTGACCATACGGCACTCGGCCTTTCTGATCCGATAGATCGTATTGAACTTCTCCACCCAGTCTGTCCCGGCTGGCGCGACGTATTCGCCGATGTACTGATCTTTCGGAAGTGCCAGGTACAGCCTTGTTTTGATCTGCAAGTCGTCGCAGACTTCATGGAAGAGCAAGTCCGAGCCATTGGCGCCCGCGGCCATGCCAAACAGCACTTCTCCATGGTTGGTCCGTTCTCGTTCTATCGCCCGATGGATTGCACGTTTGGCGGTTTCCATACACTGGTGCGGAAGAAAGCGCATCGGCGCTCCTGCTTGGCCCCTCTGTTCGTCGCTGCCCACGCGCTCGTCCATGCGCAGTCCCACGAACATGATGATATTCCCACTTTCTTTTTTCCCTTCCTCCCGACGGATCACCTCCAGTGCAGCCTTGACGTTCGCTTGTAAGTCGACGGTCGGATGGTGGGGATGCTTCGTCTCCAAATCGACATACAACCACAAGGCCCGCCTCATGGAGGCCTCTGCATAGCGGGGCGCCCACAGCATGGCCTCCAGGTAAGATTGCGCAACTTTCTCCTTACTCTCCGCAGTCAAACAAAGAAATGCAGCTTCCATCGTTTCGAACCAAAAGTCGATGCAATTCTTGGCCGTCAACCTTTCCCGTTCGGCCTCAATCGCATAGGCCAGCGCCGCGGTGAGATGCTCGATCTCTTCACAGAGGCTTTTTAAGGTGGCTGCCGGATCCTCGCCTCTGTTGGCCATCAACTTCCAGACCGCCGGAAATTCCCTCGCCAACGACACCTCCATCACTAACAGCGAGAGCGCGCTCAATCCTGCATAGGTATGATTCAGGTTGCCACGGAACGCTTCGGCATAGGCCTCGCGCGCTTTCCTCAACAGGGGCGATCGAAGCGCCCTTTCACGAACCCCCGTCATCTTCAAGACAAAATCGGGACTCCCAACCCCATATTTTTGCCGCACCTCCTTGATCTGTGGGTACCAGCTTTCAATCCATTTTGATTTGAGGTTACGTCCAATCAGACCCCGTATCTCCGCCACCACATTGACATCGGGAATACTCAGCTTTGTGACCCGCGCCAGCGCCTGTTCAGAACGAGTTCCGTCACTCACCCGCTGGTAGATGGTCGACAGGACCATGTTCGCTTCGACGTCGTTCGGGTACCGCCGCGCAATCTCCTCCCACGTCGTTCTCGCCCCACCCATAAAGTTTAGTTCGAATTGTGCCCGGCCGATCTCCCGCAGTGCCTCCACTTCCCAGAGAAATCCAGCAGATTCATGGGCCAACAACCGCAGATCGCCCCCACGCCGATGCTTTTTGGCACGCTCGACATCTTCAAGAAAATCTCTGGGTACCGCAATAAACCGTGAGCGATCTTCGGCCCGCATCTTCGGCAAAAGTCTGAATACCGGGCTGTCCGTTCGTTCAGACGCCAAGGTGGCCCGAATCGCTTGGGACAATCTCTCGACACTTTCCCCAGGCCGTTCGTGGTTATAGTGAAAGTAGCGATCCGTCTTGAGATCGAACGGATCGTCATTCCCCTCGCTTCGGATCAGAAAGGTGTACTTGTCACGGAACGCGTGCCGGATGCCGAGCTCGTAAAAGACATTGGGGTTGTGGAGGGTCATATCCGCCACGACCAGATCGGCCGTCATCAGAAGATGAAACATATCTTCACGGATGTTTCCGGCTTCGATCACCGCTTCTGTCGTATTCGCCGCAATATGCAAACGACCTAAGGCCGGCCCAATGAGTTTCTGGTGCACCTCATCGAAATTCACTTTCATCAACTTGGAGACACGCACTTTCGCTCCATCCACCACATCCTCTTTGCCTGGCAACAACACATCCTTGGTCCCAAACGGGCGAATAATGAAGGCGGTGAGCGGCATGATGTGAGCTCCTTTTTTTCGATCCGATGGTCCTGACACTCGGAACATGGAGCATATGTCGTGCCAACTGAGCGCTCGTACCAGAACCATTCACTGGCCGATGAATCGCACAATTCAGTGAGAAATATCGCGAGAGAGTGCGCGGCTAGTCCGAATGGATCTGTATCCAAACAGATTCTCCGATGTATCAATTCAGTTACGCTACGTCTGTAGCCAAAGTAACTGCGTCTACGAGCAGGCGCGGGAGGGCCTTCCGCTTGAGGGAGTGTTCCGTTCCCCCGCCCAATGCTGCCGCATCGAGGTACTCCTCGATACCCACACGCCTGGTATGACATCGATATCCATGAACACCTGGTAACTTCCGAGTTGTTCGAGGACAAATCCGGTCAGACGCGTGGTCCACCTCCTGCCAGCTTGTGGAACATGATCGATGGGAATTCCGGACATCATTGGGCACCTCCTTGCTGTGTGAGGGAGCAACGATCATAGGGGATCGCCGCCACCTTCTTTACCCACACATCCTTAAGCAACCACTTTGCCTGGCGGAGGAGGTTGTCGATCTGGTCGATTTTTCAGGAGTTAGGAATACCGAGCAGGATGCCGCAACAGAGATACACCCGTATCTAAGTCGATACGCCTGTATCACTTTAGATTCTAGACAGCACGTAGCCCACTATCGCCGGATGGACTTTGACACAGTCTCTAAGAAACCCGTGGATGGGTAGGCGTTGGAACGTGGGAAGCTGATGGGTCGTTTATTTAGACGGACTCTCCCACTTCCATATCAGCTTTTTTCGCTTCACTCAGAGGAGATGCGGTTTCCGTCGCCGGTTCCCCTTCCCAATACAAGATCCGACGGCAATAGGGACAGAGGTGCAGATCGTCTGAGCGTCTGACTTGGGCGATAAGCTGGGGCGGGATTTGGAGACGACAGCCGGCACAGATGCCGCCGCGGACTGCGGCCAACGGTTGGTCTTTGCGTGCCGCCTTGACCTGGTTGTACCGTTCAAGCAACATTCGGTCGACGCGTGCCGAGGCTTCTTGATACTCCGCCTCAAGCCGGGCCTGCTCCTTCGCGAGCTCCTTGTCTTGCGTGTCCAGCCGTTGCTTCTCCTGTATAAAGACCTTCTCAAGTTCGGTTTTTTTCTCCTGTATCTCTTTGCCCGTCTTCTGGAGCTGGTCGATCTTGTCCATGGCTAACAGAATCTTCTCTTCAAAGTCTCCTCGCTTCTTATTCGCCAACTCCACCTCAAACAAGTGCGCTTGATACTCTTTGTTGGTCTTCAGGCTCGCCGCATGCGATTTCATCTTCTCCGTGTGCGCTTCATGCGCTTCGAGATCCTTCTCATGTCCACGCCGTTCCTTCGTCGCCGCATCGACCTCAGCCTTTGTGTCATGTACACATTGCGTTGCCTCCCTGAGAGGCGCCTCTGCGGCATGGAGCTGTTCGGGGATCTTCCTGCGGGTTTCACTGATCTCCATGATACGGAGATCAAGCTTTTGGAGTTCGATGAGTGGGGAAAGTTTCTGGTTCAATGTATCCTTTCCATCAGCTCCCTCACTCGGAGGGTACGAGAAGCCTTTCCGGCTGGTGGGCCCACTAGGACTTGAACCTAGGACCAGCTGATTATGAGTCAGCCGCTCTAACCACCTGAGCTATGGGCCCTCTTCGGAAACGTGACGCCTCAGGATGAAGTCGAGTAAAAACTGGCCTAAACAGATTTCGTCCGATCCTCAACCTTAACCTCGAGCGGATTTTAGGCCGCTGCTCCGAGCTGAGTCAAATCGTACCGGCTCACACTCCGAGAGCTACAAGCTCTCGACAAAGCTCCTCAGCTTCTTACTGCGGCTCGGATGTCGCAATTTTCTCAGCGCCTTGGCTTCAATCTGCCTAATGCGCTCGCGCGTCACTTCGAAGTCCTGGCCGACTTCTTCCAGAGTGTGATCGGTCGCTTCACCGATCCCGAATCGCTTGCGCAAGACTTTTTCCTCGCGCGGAGTCAAGGTTTCCAAGGCGCTGTTGATCTGACGCTGCAGGTCATAGCGAATCGCTGCCTCCAACGGCGACACGGCCTTCTTGTCTTCGATGAAATCGCCCAAGTGACTGTCTTCCTCTTCACCGATCGGCGTTTCCAGCGAGATAGGTTCGCGGGCGATTTTAAGGATCTTCCGCACCTTGTCCAACGGCAAGTCCATGCGCTCGGCGATTTCTTCAGGAAGCGGTTCTCGCCCCAGTTTCTGCACGAGATGCCGAGACGTCCGGATCAGTTTATTGATCGTTTCAATCATGTGCACCGGGATCCGGATCGTGCGCGCTTGATCCGCAATGGCCCGGGTGATCGCCTGTCGGATCCACCATGTGGCATAGGTGCTGAACTTGTATCCGCGTTTGTATTCGAATTTATCGACCGCCTTCATGAGGCCGATATTGCCTTCTTGAATCAAATCAAGGAACTGGAGGCCTCGGTTCGTGTATTTCTTGGCGATACTGACGACGAGACGCAGATTCGCCTCGACCAATTCCGCTTTCCCACGTTTGACCTTTTCTTCAGCAACATCGAGATGCTTGACCGCGTCCTTGATCTCTTCTGCCGGAACAAGCGCTTCTTCCGTTTCGAGTTGGCGCACCCTCGCCTTCGCGGCTTGATACACTCTGCGAATCTCCAGCAACGTCTCTTCTGAGACGCCCGTCTTCCGCTTGACCGCCATGAAGTCGGTACGGCTGCGGCACATCTTTCTCAACAGCTCGGCCCCGGCCTCGCCGCCCACGCCAATGCGACGCTGACAGCTGACGGCTTCCCGCTCAGCCGCCCGGATTTGGATCGCAAGATCGCGGACGCGCTGCACCATCCGCTCTTTCAGCACGCCGTGGAGATTCACCGATTCAATCTTATTCACGACCTGCTGACGGACCGCGTCAAACTGTTTCTTGAATTTCTTTTGTTTGGCTGGATCGTTGCTGAGATGTTTCCCCTTCTCTGCCAGCGCCTTCAGGGCGAGAGAGACTTTCCGCACCGAGTTCAACGCTTCGAGTGTCTTGACTCGGAGTTCTTCATAATCACGCTCGACCGGCTGCTGCTCTTCTTCGAAATCCTCCTCCGTCGCCTCTTGCACCGGCACGATTTCGCGCACATCGATCTTCGCGTTTTTGAGCTGATCCCGTAGCGCCAAAACAAACTCAATCGTCATCGGCATTCCGTAAATCACCGAGGCGATATCGTTTTTCCCTTCTTCGATCCGTTTGGCGATCTCGATTTCCCCCTCCCGACTGAGGAGCGCCACGCTTCCCATTTCCTTGAGATAGAGCCGCACAGGATCGTCGGTACGGCTGAGCGCACCTGGGGTCAGATCGATCGCCTTCTCGTTGTCCTCGTCGGAGTCCGACTCAACATCCTCGACCTCTTCACCACCGTCGGCCTCAGATCGTTTCGTAACCCGCTCGCCGTCCGTGGCTTCGACGATCTCGATATCCATCTCGCCAAACATGGCCATAATGCTGCCAAACTGATCCGAAGACACCACCTCCGCCGGCAAGGTGCTGTTGAGCTCGTCATACGTCAGGAAGCCTTTTTCCTTCCCGATCGTGATCAGCTTCTTCACCTCGCCCAATAATTCTTGTTTCGGCATGACTACTCCTTCACCAATGTCATCACACCGGCGCTCGGCGTGCCGGCTTTCCGCATCCGTACTTCATTAATCTGGATATTCAAGACCCGCACTTCGTCTGCCCGGCCTTCACGTTCAGCCGTCTTCAGGCGGCTGATCAGATCCCGCAGAGCGTGTTCCGTCCGTTTACGGTCAAGGCTGTTCAAACAGGCGTAGGCATGGGCCGACACATCGTCGAAATGATCCTCGCGCATCGATAATTCCGTCGCCAAGGCACCACAGTCCGGATCATCCATCGACGCATCCAAGACCGACCTGAGCGTGATATGCCCTTCCCGATCCACATGATTGAGGGCGATTTCAACGAGCTTACGACTGGGCACGAGGGTAAAGGACTCCGGCCGCAAGCGCCGGACCTCAGCGGGGGACAACTGTCCATGCAACATCAGGATGAGCAGATCCCTCTCTTCCGGACAGCCTTTGAATAAGTCCTGGAGCGGAATACTTTCTCTGGACGGCGTACGTGGTGCCGTTATGCCCCGTGTCGTCTGAGTCAGAAGGGAAGGATAGCGTTCGATCAGGCGGGACTCGCCGATCCCCAGCCGTTCCGCCACGACTCTGATGCGTTCCTGCCGCTCGATCGGATGCTCGCTCTTCTGCAAAATTCGCAGCACCTCATCGACGCTTCGGATCCGGCTTTCGAGTGAGCCGGCGTCGGCCTGCTCGACCGTGTGATTCAAGGCATAATCCAACAGACCCGGCGCAGCTGATTCTAATTGGGCGAACGCGCCAATCCCTTTCTTTCGCACAAAGGTGTCCGGATCTTCTCCTGCCGGCAGCGTGACAACCTTCACGCTCAATCCACTGTTGACGAAGAGATCCAATCCTCTCAATGCCGCGCGCACACCGGCCGCATCGGGGTCAAAGAGTAATACGACTCGGTCGGCAAATCGCCGCAAGGCCTGAACATGTTCAGGGGTCAGCGCCGTCCCCAAGGTTGCAACAGTATGGGTCAGTCCTGCCTGATGCAGTGCGATCGCGTCGAAATAGCCTTCCACGACAATTACCGTCTTGGTCCGGACAATGGCTTCACGCGCCTGATCAAACGCAAAGAGCGTCTGTCCTTTCTTGAACAGCGGCGTATCGGGGGAATTGAGATACTTGGGCATGCCGTCGCCCAGCACGCGACCACCGAATCCCACCACACGCTTACGCAGGTCGGTAATGGTGAACATCACCCGTGCATGGAACTTGTCGTAATAGCCATTCCCATTGTGCCGTGGACTGATGAGTCCGGCGGGCAGCAGGTCGCTAGGGGAGAACCCTTTTTGAGACAGAAACTTGAACAGCCCATCCCACTCTTGAGACGACACGCCAATTTGGAACGCCTCTATGGTCGATGCTTGGATGCCACGTCTGGTCAGATACTCGCGGGCTGCCGCACCAATGCGTGGATCGCGTAGATTCGATTGAAACCATGAGAGAGCGGCCCGGTTGATTTCTTCGATACGATGGGTCAGCCCGCGTTGCCTTCGGTCTGCAGGCGATTCCTCCACCGCGATGCCCACCTTGTCTCCAAGCTCTCTCAGCACTTCCGGAAAGGTCGCCCCCGTAATCTTGGTTAGAAACGCAAAGACATCTCCCCCCGCCTTACAGCCAAAACAGTAAAACATTTGTTTGGAAGAGCTGACTGAGAATGAGGGACTCTTTTCCTGATGAAAGGGACACAACCCGACGAGGTTCTGACCCGCCCGCCTGAGTGAGACATGGTGGCCGACAACATCCGCAATATCGATTCTGTCTCGTATTCGATTCTTGATATCGTCGGAAATCAGGCCTCGGCCCACGAGAGTCTCAGCTCCTACGTTCCCGTCGCACACGACCTGACGAGGCGGTTGTTCAGTAATCGGATTAATTGACCGGTCAGATTAACAGACGAATGGAAACCCTGTCAATTCAGAGAATGTCATCATCCTGGCGGCCAGGCCATATGACGCCCGCCCATGACATGGAAATGGAGGTGGAAGACGGTTTGCCCCCCATCACGCCCGGTGTTGGCCACGAAACGGAACCCGGAGTCGGCGAGCCCTTTGTCCCTCGCAACCTTCGTACAGGTCAGCAACAATCTTGCTAGTAGCGTCTGATCTGCCTCGCCCAGGTCTTGAACGGACGCTACATGCCTCTTGGGAATCACCAGTGTATGCACAGGGGACTGAGGATGGATGTCGTCAAACGCGAGGGTGTGGTCGTCTTCATGTACGACCTTGGCCGGAATGGTCTTTGCCACAATCTTGCAAAACAAACAGTCGCTCATGGCCAGCTCCTCACCGGGTCACTCGCAACCCAGATTTGCCAACACGCTTGCCTAACTCTTGATAGATATCGTGCAGTGCCAGATCGTGATATCCCAATACCATTAGGGTGTGGAACAACAGATCCGCCACCTCATACACGATTTCTTCTTTCTTGCCGCCTTTCGAGGCCAGCAACACCTCACCCGCCTCTTCTGCCACTTTCTTCAGAATTTTGTCATGGCCAGCCTCAAATAGCTTCGAGGTATACGATCCGGCTTGCGGAGATGCTCGTCGCGCGCAGATGGTCCGCAACACCGATTCAAGAATACCCCCAGCCGCATCCTGCGTCTTCTCTCCGACCATCCGACCCTGCTCATCCAGCCTGGAGAAGAAGCAGGCCCGCTCGCCGGTATGACAGGTCGGTCCCACTGGTTGGGCCTTTACCAGAACCGTATCGTGATCGCAGTCGACAAAAAGTTCTTTGACCTGCAGTGTGTGGCCGGAGGTTTCACCTTTTTCCCACAGCCTATTTCGGGACCGGCTCCAGAAATGGACGTTCTTTGTGGCAAGGGTCTTGGCAATTGCCTCTTGATTCATATAGCCAAGCATGAGCACGGTCCCGTCAAGCCAATCCTGCACGACAGCTGGAAGGAGGCCGTGCTGATCGAATTTGAACTGATCTGTTAGTCCTTGGCTCATCTGCTCATGCTGCCTTCACCGGGAATTCCAATCGCACCGGGACCCCGCGTTCTCTCAAATAGGCTTTGGCCTGGGGAATCGTATAGGTCCGAAAATGAAAAATCGATGCCGCTAAGACCGCATCGGCGTTTCCCTTGACGAAACCATCGTACAGATGATCCAACGTTCCAACTCCTCCGGACGCAATCACGGGAATCGACACCGCGCCTGATACGGCAGCGGTCAGATCTAAATCATACCCGGTTTGCCGGCCATCCTGATCCATACTCGTTAAGAGAATCTCACCGGCACCGTACCCTTCCATGCGTGTCGCCCACTCAACCACATCAAGCCCGGTCTGTTTTCTGCCCCCATGGGTGAAGATTTCCCATCGATCCGGCGCAACAGATTTCGCATCGATCGCGACGACGATACACTGCGTCCCAAATCGCTGTGCGGCTTCGCGAACGAACTCCGACCGCTGAATCGCAGCGGTATTGATGCTGACTTTGTCCGCCCCTGCATTCAATAAGGCTCGGATATCCTCGATTGTCCGCACCCCACCACCGACCGTCACCGGCATAAAGACACGGGCGGCCGTACGTTCGACGACGTCGATAATCGTCTTTCGGTTTTCATGGGAAGCCGTAATATCGAGAAAGCAGAGTTCGTCCGCTCCTTCCTGATCATATCCAACCGCAGCTTCGACCGGGTCTCCGGCATCACGGAGATTCACAAAGCTGACGCCCTTGACCACGCGGCCCTCTTTGACATCGAGACAGGGAATAATGCGCTTGGTCAGCATGTTAATCCAGTCAGGGGTTAGGTGTGAGGTGTAAGCGCCGCCAGCGCGGCCTGATAATCCAGCTTCCCGTCATAGAGGGCTTTGCCGACGATGGCGCCTTCAATCCGAGGCCCAAGAGATCGCACCGCCAACAGATCCTCGATTCGGCTGATCCCTCCGGAGGCAATCACAGGAAACGACGACGAGGCCGTGACTTCCTTTAACGCCGGAACATTCGGCCCATTCAACATCCCATCCCGTGCAATATCCGTATAGATGACCGCCCCGATCGCCAGTCCTCCGACTTCCTTCAATAAATCAATGGCGCTCGTATCCGATACCGCCGTCCACCCCTTCACCGCAACCTTGCCGGCGCGCGCATCGAGACCGAGCAAGATTTGGCGAGGAAATTCTGTGCACGCCTGTTCGAGAAATGCTCGATCCGTCAGGGCAGACGTTCCCAGAACAACACGTGACACACCGGCCTGTAGATACCGTCGAACCGTTTCAATATTCCTGATCCCTCCTCCGACTTGAACGTGAACCGTGACCGCCTTGAGCACTGCCTCGATCTGAAAGAGATTCTTTGGCTCACCATCAACCGCGCCGTTCAAATCGACCACATGAATCAGGCCGGCTCCGCTCTGTTGCCACTTACGCGCAATACCAACGACATCATCAGAGTAGACCGTCTCGGCCGCCATGTCACCTTGGCGCAGTCGTACGCACCGTCCGTCTTTCAAATCAATCGCTGGAATGACCACCATGTCACTTATCCCCTGCTTCGCCGAACGGAAACTCCTTCAAGACTTCATTGACTCCGTATTCCGCCAATTCCGCGGCGGTCACGAAGGCCCATCGCTGCAAGAAGCCTAAGAGATCCTCGGTCATGGGTCGCTGCCGTTCATAATACCCACCAGCCCAGAGGACTTGCCCGTCTGCGGCCACCACCTTGGTCTCAAAGCCGACCGTCGCAGGCGGATTGGCTCCCAGTCGACTACCCACCCGTTCTTGGTAAACAGACACGAGCCCAACTAAGGTGGCATCCACGTTCAATTTCTTGGCAACCGCAGCAGCCGTCTTTTCCGAACTCGCTCCTATCTGTGTACTATCCGCTAACGACGCTTTGACCGATTCGCCGGGAGACAAGACCTGAATACCTTTTCGGTCTCGAAGTCGCCCCCAGAATAGTTCTGTCACCTTCTCAGCTGCATATCCCGGCACAGACATAGTCTGCTTGTGCAGAGGATGCGCCTCCGACGGGATGTGCAACGAAATGTCCGCTTGACGGACCCCCTGCGGGGTCGGGATAAAGAGATCATCTTGATCACGGACCTGAGGCGTAGAAATCACTGCAAACGGAAGCAGCGCAATCGAGCGAATGTGATATCGGGAGAGCTCCGGCGAGGATTTCGTCGCCACTTTTGACCCGCTGCAGCCCGACGCCAGGCTCCCTAGCCCCATCACGCTGATGACCAGAACCACACGGAGCAACAACGAACGTCGTCTCACTTCCACGCTCCAAAATTCTTGATTAATTGCAGACCAACTGCCTGACTCTTCTCCGGATGAAATTGGCATGCCACCACATTGTCCTTCCAAATACTGGACGCGAAGGGTATGCCATAATTCGTGGTGGTGGCCGTAATCTGCTTGTCGCCAGGATCCACGAAGAAGGAATGAACAAAGTACCAATTCGACCCGTCAGCAATACCTTCAAACAGTGGACAAGGCCTTTGGATGTTGACCTGATTCCAACCCATATGCGGCACCTTGAGGGCCTGACCCTTTGCGAAAGCCCGAACTTTTCCAGGGAACAAGTCCAGACCTTCATGTCTGCCGAACTCTTCACTCTCCGTAAACAACAGCTGGAATCCCAGACAGATTCCCAAGAACGGTTTCCCGGACTGAATCGCAGCCTTGATGGGCTCAATTAATCCATACTGCTTCAGATTCGCCATGCAATCCCCAAACGCCCCGACCCCCGGCAAAACCACATGACTCGCATTCCGAATAGCAGCTGCATCACGCGTCACGATCGCTTGATGCCCTACCGCCTCGAAGGCTTTGGACACACTGCGCAAATTTCCCATTCCATAGTCGATGATGGCAATCATAGCTCTTCCGGGTATTCAAGAGCCGTAACAATACCGCAACTGGGATCATCCTGCCACTGGCAATCTATGCCGTCCAGATCCACCGGATACTGCCGATCTACCTCGTTTGGTCGAGGGCTTTCGATTGACAGGATGGGACTGAACCAGTAGCCTGAGCTGGTCGAAACAGGGACCCAATATGAACGACGATGCATTAACCGAATTCGTCAGACAAGCGATCCCCGACCTCATTGTTCTGTACCGATTTGGCTCGCAAACAAAGGGACTCGCACGCCCTGACAGCGATGTGGATCTCGCCCTGCTGGCACGCCAGCCCGTACCACCATTACGTCGATTTGAACTTGCCCAGGAACTGGCGGCACACCTGCATCGTGATGTGGACTTCGTGGATCTTTGCGCGACGTCCACCGTGATGCGCATGCAAGTCATCTCAACCGGAGAATGCCTTTTCACGGTAAGTGATCGGCTATAAGGAGAGTTCGAAGATCTGGTCTACTCGACCTATGCCCGGCTGAACGAAGAGCGGCGAGAAATTCTCAACGATTTCCGGACGCGGGGATCCGTATATGCCGGATGACGTAGTCATCAACAAGGTCGCCAGCCTGGAACGCTGCATCGAAAGAATCCGAACGGTCTATGCCGGTACAGAGTTCAACCTTTATCATGACCTTACGACACAGGATTCGATTCTGCACAATCTCCAACGAGCCTGGGAAGTTTCGATCGACCTCGCCATACATGTCGTGAGAAAGCGTACGTTGAGGGTTCCGCAAGACAGCCGAGATGCGTTCGACCTCATGCAGACTCATGCCCTACTTGATGAGCCATTAGCCACAGCAATGAAGCGCATGGTGGGATTTCGCAACGTCGCGATTCACGAATACAACAAGCTGAACCTCGATATCGTCAAATCCATCATTACCACAAAACTCGACGATATACTGATGTTTGGCAAGCAACTCCTTCGTTCTGAGTCTTAACCGACTCACTCACAACTCTGAACCCTAACCCGAAATCTCGCACCCTCACGGAGCAGTCCCTTAGTTGTCCGGCTTATCAACCCACTTTGGCTTGCGCTCTCGCTTTCCGAATATCATTTGAAATGTAACGAATTTACCCAGGGTTGTCACTGGTTATAAAGGTCACATCCGTCTTGTTGTGTAATGCCCTGAAGCCCATCTGGTCAAACACATGACCAAATCCTCGAACCATGTGAGCCATAGCGTGAATTGATTGATGTGGATCGATCGCTACTTCAACGTGGTCAAGTATGTCCTCAAAACCTGCTGACTTTGGCGGGAGCTGTCCCGCTGCATCTAGGATGCGAGCTCCAGCCTTCCAAGTTTCCGCAAGCATCCGTTCAGTGACATCACGGGTTGCAGGCACCCGTGCGCGCTGCAGAGCCATGAAGCCGAATATTTCCAAAAGAGAGTCATTCACGCTCTCACGACGATGAAGTCGGTCAACGATCGTTGGCCAGCTGGTTTCTACAATCGCAAAACAATCTTCAAGTGCGTTGTGATCCTTGCCACCCTCTGGTCTCGGTTGAGAATAGTAATACTTGTGAAAAGCTGTGTTGTCCGGCGCCAATGGAATAGCTTTGGATGGATCGTCCTTTCGATAAACTAGCACTCTTCCAGACTCATCACAGAACGACCTCAGGTACGCCTTAGGAACGTAGTGATGACGTTTCTTATCCATGGAAAGACAACCTACTTCCCAGGTCAAGGAAACATAAAAGGCAGGCTCCCTTTCAGAAGCCTGCCCGTTCAGACCAACTACATTTGGCTGTGCTTCTTGCGTTACAGCATCCCCTTCGTGGAGAGCACCTTCCCCGCCAGCCGTTCTTCCAGCATCGTCGCCTGATCCAACGCCTTGGCGAGAGCCTTGAAGATGGCTTCCATGATGTGATGGGGGTTACGGCCATACATGAGATTCACATGCAGATTGAGCCCTCCGTGGGTGACAAAAGCCTGGAAGAAATCTTCGAATAAACCGAGATCGAACGCTTTGATCTTCCGGTCCGGCAATGTGACATTGTAGACAAGAAACGGTCGGCCGCTGAGATCCACCGTGACCTGGGCCAGGGTTTCATCCAACGGTGCCGACGCAAATCCAAACCGCTTGATCCCCGCCTTCTCGCCAAGCGCCTGATGGAATGCCTTGCCCATCACAATCCCGACATCTTCGACCGTGTGATGTTCGTCGATATCCAGGTCGCCCTTCGCCTGCACCGTCAGGTCAAAAAATCCATGTTTGGCCAGCAGCTCCAGCATATGGTCGAAGAAGCGAATGCCGGTATCAATCTTCCCCTGGCCACTGCCGTCCAACGTCCACTCAACACGGATGTCGGTTTCTTTCGTGGCTCGGTGAACATTCGCCTGTCGTGGGGCCGACCCATTCTTCTTCATGAGAACCTGCTCTGCGCTGACTTCGCATGCGCATCAAACCCTTCGATCTGCGCGAGTCGAATCAATGGATCTTTAACCTTGGCCAATTCTTGTTTCGTGTAATGAACGATGTTGCTGATCTTTACATAGTCATTGACGGACAACGGAGAAAAGAACCGTGCCGTTCCACCGGTCGGCAAGACGTGATTCGGCCCTGCCACATAATCAGCAACTGCCGGCGGTGTGTATCGTCCCAAGAACAGCGCTCCTGCATGGCGGACCTTCTCCAAATAGTCAAATGGATTGTCCACTGAAAGGGTGAGGTGTTCCGCTGCGATTTCGTTCGCGACTTCAATCGCCTCGTCCATGGTCGCTACGACAAACGCCACCGAATGACGTGCGATCGACTTGGAGGCAATTTTTTCCCGCTGAAGCCCTTTCAGCTGATCATCGATCAATTTGGACACATCCTTGGCCAAGCGTTCCGATGTCGTCACCAGGAAGACCTGCGCATCTTCGTCATGCTCCGCTTCACACAACAGATCTGCCGCCACATGCGCCGGTTTTGCCTCGTCATCTGCGACCACGAGCAACTCGCTTGGACCGGCAACCATGTCGATTCCGACTGTTCCGTAGAGCAATCGCTTCGCGGTGGCCACATAAATATTTCCCGGCCCAACGATCTTGTCGACTCGTCCGATGGTCTTCGTCCCATATGCCAGTGCTGCCACAGCCTGAACGCCACCCGCGCGGTATATCTCCGTGACCCCGGCAATATCGGCTGCAACCAGGAGGTATGGATTAATCCCGTCCTTCTGAGGCGGCGTCACCATTACGATACGCGGAACCCCAGCCACCTTGGCCGGGATGGCACACATCAGCACGGAGGACGGATACACGGCTTTCCCGCCAGGCACATACACCCCAACCGCATCGACCGGCCCTACGACTTGCCCCAATGTGGCATCACCGTCCTGATACATCCACGTTTTCGTCCGTTGCCGCTCATGAAACGCAGTGACCCGCTGAGCAGCGAGGCGGAGCGCATCGCCCTCGTCTTTTCGGATATGGAAGTACGCGTTCTTAATCTCTTCCGGCGTGACACGTAGTGTGTCCGGTTTCAGCGTCACCTTATCAAACTGTGCGGTGTAGCGAAGGACGGCTTTATCCCCGCCTCGTTCGACGGCGTGAAGGATGGTGCGCACGGTCTTTTCAACCGCAGCGCTGGTCATCTGCCCTCGCAGCGCAGCCTTCTTCAACGATGGGAGAAAGTTCCGATCTGCCTGCGTAACAATCTTCATGAGCGTGCCATCTTTTTCTTGCGTGTCCGTGGAGTCATCTTCCGACCGTTATCGGATAGTGAATGGTGCTTCGGCACTACGGCCCGAAGACGACGGATCAACGTCATCAGCGGCTGCTGTTTGAGCCGGAAGCTCGCCCGATTGACGATAAGCCGTGCCGTCGACTGTGCGATGACTTCCACTTCGACCAAATCATGCGCCTTGAGCGTGCTGCCGGTTTCAACCAGATCGACGATTCGATCCGCCAGTCCAACGACCGGAGCCAACTCCATCGAGCCATAGAGCTTGATGATCTCGACCGGTATGCCCCGCGCATTGAAATAGCGTTCGCTGATCCGAGGGTACTTTGTCGCGATGCGAACCGTGGGCGACAGCCGTGCCGTCGACCCTTCACCCTGGAGCGCGGCGACCGAGATTCTACACGCTCCGAAGCCTAAATCCAATGGTTCGTATACGTCACTTTCCTGCTCCATCAGCACGTCTTTCCCCACGATTCCTGCATCCGCCCCTCCATACTCCACGTACGTCGGCACGTCGCTAGGACGCACAATGAGAAAGGTCATCTCGTTCTCAGGACTGACGAAGATCAGTCGACGGCTATCCGCTGAGAGTCCGGCAATCTTGTACCCCGCCCGACGGAAGAGCTCGAGTGCCGATTCGATGAGTTTTCCCTTCGACAGCGCAATCGTCAGCATAGGCAATCCCTAATGCACCTGCGTCGCGGCCTGTCGGCGCCGGATGTCGGCCCCCAAGGCTCTGAATTTCTCTTCGAGGCGCTCATACCCCCGATCGAGATGATAGACACGTTGGATCTGAGTCACTCCCTCAGCGGCCAAGCCGGCCACAATGAGGCCAGCACTGGCACGAAGATCGGAGGCCATGACCGGGGCTCCAGTGAGTCCCTTCCGTCCGGTCACCACCAATCGGTTGCCTTCTACACGAATCTGAGCGCCCATCCGTCGCAATTCCTCCACATGCATAAACCGGCTTTCAAAGACGGTTTCGGTGATGACGCTCGTTCCTTCGGCCAGGTTCATCAAAGCCACCATCTGTGCTTGCATATCGGTGGGAAACCCTGGGAAAGGGAGGGTCTTCACGTCGGTTCCCCGCAGTATGCCCGGCATGGTCAGTCGTACCGTGTCGTTTTCTTCTTGCACATCGGCCCCTGCTTCACGCAACTTCATCAGAACCGCTTCCAGATGGCTTGGTCGGCAATGGGTTACGGTGACATCCCCATGTGTGATGGCCCCTGCGGCTAAGTACGTACCAGCCTCGATACGATCTGGAATAACTTCATGGTCTCCCCCATACAGCTGGCGCACGCCCTCAATCGTGATCACGTCAGTGCCTGCGCCATGAATCCGCGCACCGCGCTTGATGAGAAACGCGGCCAGATCCACAATCTCCGGTTCCTTCGCCGCATTTTCGAGCAGAGTGACCCCTTCAGCGAGTGACGCGGCCATCATGAGGTTTTCCGTACCGGTGACCGTCGGTGTATCAGAGTAAATCCGTGCGCCCTTCAGTCGTTTCGCTCTGGCCGTGATGTACCCGTGTTCGATCGAGATGTCGGCCCCTAGCTTGGCTAAGCCAGCCAAATGAAGGTTGACCGGCCTGGAGCCGATTGCACAGCCCCCGGGCAAAGAAACCTTCGCCTCGCCACAGCGAGCCACTAATGGCCCCAACACCAACACCGATGCGCGCATGGTCTTGACGAGATCATATGGAGCTTCTGTTGAGGCAATCACATCGGCTTGGATAACCGCTCGGTTCCCCTCATGCAATACCTTCGCCCCAAGGATCCCTAGGAGCTTTCCCATCGTCAGGACATCGACGACTCTTGGCACGTTCGCGATGACACATTCTCCACCGCTGAGAATGGTCGAGGCCAAGATGGGAAGGGCGGAATTTTTGGCGCCGCTGATGCGGACGTCTCCGGACAGCCGCTTGCCACCGTTGATGAGAATTTCATCCATACGTGAACCCTACGATGCCCTCCGAACAATCAGAACGCGCTCGATACCGGCATCATCCTTGACGGTTTGCAGCCCCGTGTAGCCGCCTGCATCCTTCACAACTTGCTGCACATGAGAGGCCTGTCCTTGACCAAGCTCCATCACGAGTAATCCACCGGACACGAGGAAATCCCTTGAGTCCTGGATAAGCCGTTCATGAAACTCGGTCCCTCGCGGCCCTGCAAGCAACGCCAGCCGCGGCTCATACTCTCGCACCTCCGGCTGCAGACCAGCCCACTCCGCTTCGGCAATGTACGGAGGATTGGAGACGATCGCATCCACCTTCCCCGCCACCTGACATTCCCGCAAGGGAGATAACAGATCCCCTTGGCTCCATATAATTTTCTCGCGGACTCCATGCCGCTCTGCATTCCCCTTGGCGACGATCAACGCGTCTCCTGAACTGTCCAATGCAAAGATTCGCATGCCGCTCAGGATGGTCGCCAACGAGATCGCCACGCAACCAGAGCCTGTTCCGACATCGACCAGCACGGCACCTTCCTCAAATCCCCCTTCACGAAGCGTCTCTTGGACAAGTAACTCCGTTTCCGGCCTCGGGATCAACACCGCCGGGGTCACGTGAAAGTCGAGGCCACAAAATTCTTGCGTGCCTAAAATATATTGGAGCGGTTCCCGCGATGCTCGTCTCTGCACGATGGTGGTCGCCCGTGCCTGCTGCTCGACTGTGACCGACTGGTCCGCTCGACTCACCAACTGGTGCAGTTCCACATGGAGGGCGTCAGCCAACAACCATAAGGCCTCTTGGCCCGCATTAGCCGTCCCAGCGCTCTCCAAGGTCTGCCTCGCCCATGCGAGAAGCCCGCCAATGGTTTTCATGTCTGTGGTGAGGGGAAGTGCCATCACTCACACCTGAGCCGTTTCGAGTTGCTGCTGTTGAGCCTTCATCGCTTGCACAATCTCATCGAGATCGCCTTCCATCACTAGCTCCAGCTTGTGGAGTGTCAAGCCCACGCGGTGATCGGTCACTCGGTTTTGCGGAAAGTTATAGGTGCGAATTTTCTCGCTTCGCTCCCCGGTTCCCACTTGGGACTTCCGGTTCTGAGCGATCTCCGCTTCCTGCTTTTCCCGTTCAGCCTCGACAATCCTGGCCCGTAAGGTCCGCATGGCTTTGGCTCGGTTTTTCAGCTGTGACCGCTCATCTTGGCACGTGACGACCACGCCGGTCGGCAAATGCGTGATGCGAACAGCAGAATACGTTGTATTCACACTCTGCCCGCCGGCTCCTGAAGAGCAAAATGTGTCGATACGCAAATCCTTGGGATCTATCTGGACCTCCACTTCGTCCACTTCCGGCATGACCGCCACGGTCACGGTAGATGTATGAATGCGGCCGCTCGCCTCGGTGACCGGTACCCGCTGCACACGATGAACACCAGCTTCGTACTTGAAATGACGGTAGGCTCCCTTTCCCTCAATCAATGCGACGATGTTCTTATAGCCCCCGATACCGGTTTCTGACGCTTCCACGGTATCGACCTTCAACCCTTTCTTCTCGGCATATTTACTGTAGAGCCGAAACAGCTCACCCGCGAACAGTCCCGCCTCATCCCCACCGGTCCCAGCCCGAATCTCGAGCACCAAGCTTTTTTCGTCCCGTGGATCTTTTGGGATTAAGAATTCCCGGACTTCCTTCTCGAGTTCGCTCCGTCGTCGTTCCAGCTCAACCCGTTCCTCGGATGCCAATTTGTGCAACTCATGACCAGCCGAGGAATCCGTCAGAATCTGTACGGTGTCGTCCAACTGTTTGGCATTCTCACGATACACTTCATACAGTTTCACGGCGGGCTCGAGGTCAGTCCGCTCCTTGCTCAGCTTATGCAGGAGGCCCGACTGACTGATGACGGACGGATCCATGAGCTGATCAGTCAGTTCATGAAACCGTGACACAAGGCTCTCCCATTTTTTGAGCAGGGCTGCTTCCATCGTAGTGTGCCTTTATCGTTGTCGTGACGCGACCGCAACAAAAAAAAGAGACCCTGCTTCACACACGAAGCAGGGTCTCTTTTTCCCCAAGGTGGTGGGCTACTTACCCTTCTTCGCGTACTTCTTTTTGAACCGTTCAACACGCCCTTCCGTGTCGACGATCTTCTGAGTGCCGGTGAAGAACGGATGGCAATTGGAACAAATATCGACGCTGATATCGCCAATGGTCGTCCGTGTCTTGAACGAATTCCCACAGGCGCAGTGGATGGTCGCTTCCCGATAGAGTGGATGAATGCCCTTCTGCATGACCTAGGACTCCTTACTGAAGAATTGCAACCCTCTTTGGTGTATCCCCAAGGGGCAGCACTTTAGCTGAAGTGCCGTACAAGATACAAGCGCCACTTAGCGATTCATCGATTGCAGAAACTCCTGGTTATTCTTGGTACCGCCGATCTTGTCCATGAGGAATTCCATCGCCTCCATCGTCCCCAACGGACTGAGCACCTTGCGGAGAATCCACATCTTGTTAAGACGATCCTTATCCACAAGCAGTTCTTCTTTTCTCGTCCCGGACTGACTGATATCAATGGCGGGGAAGAGCCGTTTGTCCGCCAGCCGGCGATCCAAATGCACTTCCATATTCCCGGTCCCCTTGAACTCTTCGAAGATCACGTCGTCCATACGGCTCCCGGTATCCACCAGCGCGGTCGCCATGATGGTCAGACTTCCTCCATTCTCGATGTTGCGAGCAGCCCCGAAGAAGCGTTTCGGTCGCTGCAGTGCGTTGGAATCGAGACCGCCAGAAAGCACCTTACCGCTAGGCGGAGCAATCGTATTATACGCGCGAGCAAGACGTGTGATGCTATCCAAGAGAATGACGACGTCCTTTTTGTGTTCGACGAGTCGCTTGGCTTTCTCCAGAACCATTTCAGCAACCTGGGCATGCCGCTGCGCCGGTTCATCGAAGGTGGAGCTGATGACTTCCGCCTTGACCTGACGCTGCCAGTCAGTCACTTCCTCCGGGCGTTCATCGATCAAAAGGACGATCAGCGTCACTTCTTTATGATTCTTGAGGATCGCTCGCGCAATGGCCTGCAGAAGCATCGTTTTCCCGGTACGTGGAGCGGCCACAATCAACCCTCGCTGGCCCTTGCCGATCGGGGTTGTCAAATCCATCACACGAGTGCAGTATTCCTCCCGGTCGAATTCCAGATTCAATCGCTCTTCCGGATACAACGGGGTGAGGTTATCAAACAGAATCTTATCCCTCGCCACTTCAGGATCTTCGTAGTTGACTTTCTCAACTTTGAGCAGCGCAAAATACCGCTCGCTCTCTTTCGGTGGACGAATCTGGCCGGACACAATGTCGCCCGTGCGGAGGTTAAACCGGCGGATCTGTGACGGAGAAATGTAAATGTCATCTGGGCCTGGGAGATAATTGGAGTCTGGCGCACGGAGGAAGCCGAATCCATCAGGCAGCGTCTCTAACACTCCCTCTCCGAACACCACGCCGTTTTTCTCGGTCTGGGCCTGGAGGATCGCAAAGATGAGCTCCTGCTTTCGTAAGTTGGCAGCCCCTTCAATTTTCAGTTCCCGAGCGACGTCATTCAGATCAGCAATGGACTTTTGCTTCAATTCGGCAAGATGCATCACTTCCCCCCTAGCTACTGACATACGACTCCTCTCGAGCCTTGGCTCGGTTACTGTTTAACAGAATTCGCTCAAACTGATTGGCCATGCGAAACGTGCTTTGTCTTGGCGATGTGCGTTAGGTCTTGATTCTGTGATCTGTTTGGGTGGAAAAACTTGTGGAAGCCCGTTTTTTACTCTCGATGGGAATTAATGACGTTGTTCTTAAATCTTTGGCTAGCCTACTACGTTACGCACCTTACTAAGGCTGCTGCTAGGTTTGAATCGAGACAGGTACCGGAGTTGAATTCTTCGATGGAGAGAACCAGCTCACTCTAAATACATTCTGATGATACCTATGCATCCCCCAGTTGTCAACTAGCATTGAGATTTTTTGTCATTCGTTGAAGCTCTTACAGCCTTCACTAAGTTGTTCAGAGAATCTGAAGTATGCTACACAAGAAAGAACGTATATGGAATAGCGTGAGTATCACATGTCGCGTGACGAAAACGAAATCAGTCCGGACCGCGTCTTCTCCCTCTCCGAGGCAAATCAGTTAATTCCTCAGCTCCAGAGCTACCTTTCGACTGTCCAAGCTGGCAAAACCGTGCTCCTACAAACCCGCGAAGAAGTCAGTAAAGCTTCCGCCAACGCATGCTTTGGAGGTGGTACACCTGCCGGTGTGCCGTACGTAAAAAGCCTCCAAGACATCAGCACAAATCTCCATGCGATCCATGAGTTGGGAGTCGTGGTCAAGGACATTGATATAGGGCTCTGCGATTTCCCGCATATCCGCAATGGCCGAGTCGTGTATTTGTGCTGGAAACTTGGTGAAAAAGAAATCCGTTGGTGGCACGAGGTGACTACCGGATATAATGATCGTTGCCCTATCGATGAAGAGCCCGCCTAAGACTCCTGTATCAGGGTAGCAAAACATCTTTTATGGCCAGTACCATAATGGTACTTCATCAAGAAGAAACGATTCGATATGAAATTTGTCATCATCGGATATGATAGTACAGAAGGGGAAGCAAAGAGGAGAGTTCACCGGGCTGCTCACCTAGCCAACCTTGAACTGCTTGAAAAACAAGGGAGAGTCATCCTGGCTGGCCCCATGACCGACAAAGCCGGCAGCTTACTGGTTCTGGAATTTGAAACACTGGAAGCGGCCCAGGAGTTTGCTCGTCAAGACCCATATACCGTCCACGGTGTCTTTGAAAGGCTTGAAATTCATCCGTTTATGCAGGTTTTCCCCAAGCAGCATTGACGAAGCGCTTCACATTTCATCAAGTTTCATCTCCTCTTTGAAGCATTGTCCGATCTAGAATCGAGCGGTATAGTTTCCCTATGAATGTCCAAGGGATGCGCGGTGTAGCCTCACTCATTATTCCCCTTGCAATACTGACACCATATCACCTAGCAAGTGCTTCGGAAACCATGATCGTGGCTGAAGGACAGTATGTGATGGGAGATGGGGACACGCTCGCACTAGCTGAGGAAAGAGTGCTCCAACGAGCCCAGCGCAGGGCGGTTGAAGAAGCGGGATTGTACATCGAATCAACCTTCCACGACGTAGAAAAGACCGAGGCGGGCACGAGCTTCCAGGCAAGTTCCCTGGAGATTAGAACCATTGCTGCAGCGATCACAAAAACTGAGATTCTTGAATCACGTCGTGCCTTCTCAAATGATCGACCAAGTTTTTATATCCGCATTCGAGCAGTCGTCGACCTCGATAATCTTCGGGCAGCCGTTCAAAGATGGCAATCCGAACAACGATTTGCCGAACACTTCCGCCGTCTCCAAAAAGAGAATGCCGCCCTCAAGACCCAGCTTGAAACGCTCAGAGCTACCCCCACAGGTGTACGAACTCTCAACATCAAGCCGGCCAGCCACAATCATAAGACTCAGGAGCAAGCTCGAGCGTTAGTCGAAAAAGCAATTTCCCTTCAGAATCTTCCCCAGAAGCTTGAACTGACCTCCCAAGCAGCGGTCCTAGACCCTCAATCTGTTGATCCGTTGATCCTCCGTGGCCAAACCTATCTGAGACTCGCATCGGCTTCCTATTCGAACAAGGCCAAACCAAGCGAATACTCTGCATATATCGATAATGCGCGGATGGATTTCGACCGCGCACTCCTGCTTGATCCTCAAAATACCTGGGCGCTTCTTGGTCAAGGCGACGTCCATACCTGGCTGCGTCGTCCCAAAGAAGCCATTCCCTCATTTGAACGGGCACTGGAGCTAGACCCCTTCTTTGACCTTGCGCGACTCCGGCTCATCAATCTCTACACAGCGGAAGCTCGAAAATTGATGACGCTCAGACAGTGGACGCCCGCCCTTGCAGTCCTAGAAAAATGTCTCCTCCACACTACTCACGACAGCTGGATTCCATACCAAAAAGAAGCCTATTTGCTCAGAAGTAAGATTTATCAGCACTTGAAGTACCCGCTCCAGGCCATTGAAGACCTGAGTACCATCCTGCGCGTCGACCCGACAGATAGACAGGCCTTGCTCTCTAGGGCCAAACTCTACCAAGAAGCACTCCAAGGAGATTCGGCAAGAAACGACTTCGAGCATGCCTGCATGCTTGGATCGACAACAGCCTGCGAACAACTTCCTTAGGTGCCTCTTCCGACATAGCTTCTTGCTCTGTTTACTTTTGGTTGGGGCTCACAAGCAAAACCTAGTTGGGTCTTAGACCTTAATTTGACAATCCAAAAGATCGACACCTATAATGCACCGGGCCCTGTTGAGAGTGGTATACGCCCTCCAAAATATTCTGGCATCCTGGAAGGGCAAAGGACCTAATTCGTTTACCCAGCTAATGGCCCGAAAGCTCCTCGGCTTGGGTCTTCTGTTTTCTTGCAGCGAGCTGCAGAAAGAGCTTAGAGTGCTTGAATCGAATCAAGTGCATGAAAAATAACTATTTCTTCTATCAACCCTCAATTTTCCCGGAGTGTAGGTTGTGATGAGTGAATATCGTGTGCTCCCAGGACCAGAACACTTTCTTCCCCCGGCTGCCGCAAGTATGGGAATTCGACTGCCGAACCCAGGGGAAGCTCACATTAACGGCGTGATCGCTTCCGAAGAAAAGGCATATGAAGAAGCCGCACGCCAATTCCTCATGGCAAAAGTCCCGACCATTTTCCCCGGGCCGCTTGTGCTCTGGGCATGGAATGAGAAAGCGGCGAAGAAGGCCACGGCTATTCGGCATCTCTTCAACACCCTGAAAGAATGTGTCCAACCTGGCCAAAAGCCGATGCTGATTCCGATGCCTGACTACCGCCCTAAATATCCTAAGATTAATCCTGAAGTCGAAATCAATCCTAACCATCCCAACCTAACCATCTGGCATAATAAGATCGACTGCTGCATGTTTGTCGGTGTGCACTGCCATCAGGCCAACCTATCACTAAAGATTATTCGAGGAGGCACCTCCTGCTATACCATCGCCATGTGCGCACAGGCTGGCCACGAAGATGCGATGCTCTCATTCCGCGATGCTTCAGTCGAAAAGATCATGAAACTAGCCGATACCGTAAAGCGATTAAAGGGGACCGTCCAACCACGTCTGTCAGCTAAAAACGGGGGGGCAAATTAGCTGTTTGAAAACCCGTGATTTATATAAGGAGGCTGGATCCATGGCGGATACACATTCAGTCATCGGCACGAAAAACAAAAAAGGCCAAACCTATACCGATACCTGGAAAATGATGAACGAGGCTCCGCGTACGCCGTCGTTCTTCACGGGCAGCGAAGTCATCAAGGAAGCCATCCGTCGCGCCAGCTGCGATGTGATGATCGCCTACCCGATCACCCCGCAATCAGAGGCGGCGGCGCTGATCGGGGAGTTGTTCGCCGAAGGCTATATCGGAGACTACTTCCGCGGTGAGAGCGAATTTGCGGTGATGTCGCAATGCGCAGGTGCCTCATTTGGCGGGGCCCGCGTATTCACGACTACCGCCGGTCCTGGCACGATGCGCGCCATGGAAAACTTCCCGATGTGGGCTGGCGCACGGCTGCCGATCCAAATGATCGTGACATGCCGAGGGATCAACTCACCACTCTCGATTCAACCAGACACACTCGAAATCGCCTATCTGCTGAATACCGGCATGTTGGTGTGGCATGCGGAAACAGCGCAGGACTTCTTCGATTGGATTCTCAAGGGCTATATCGTATCAGAAGAGCCTGATGTGCATCTCCCGCTCGCCCTTTGCTGCGATGGATTCTTTGTGACGCATACAAAGGACGTGGTCAACCTCACGCCTGCCGATATGTGTTTGCCACCATACGACCCCTATCGCTCACCGGTGCCCTGTATGGACATGGAGTGTCCACCAGTCCGCATGATGCGCGATCCGTTCGTGATGAAGAGCAATTACATTAGCTACGCCACCCATGCGAGTTGGCAACAGGAGATCTGGGCAGCGGTGGAACGGTCTCGCAAGCACACGATTCATTGGCTTAATGGCCTCGTTGATACGGAGAATACGGATGCCGATATTGTCATCGTGGCCTCCGGCACGGCTGTCTCCCAGGGCCGTGAAGCCATCCGCATGTTGGAAGATGAAGGCGTGCGCTGTGGTCTCGTAAAGGTGAAAGCCCTGCGTCCGTGGCCAGAGGAAGAAATTCGTGAAGCCACCAAGAACGCGAAACATATCTTTGTGCCAGAGTTCAACGTAACTGGTTGGTTAGCCAAGGAAATTAGGGCTACCGTCCCAAACCATCAGCGCGTCCATGCCGGCCCACATGTGTGTGGAGGCATGACGATGCCGCCGGAGATCATTGTGTCTGAAATTAAGACGACCCTAGGGATGAAGACCTTCTCCCTGGCTGGTCGTGGAAGCTGAACTATACTGTCTGCGAACCTGTTCGCTCTCACGAGCGCCACTGAGGAGGCCATATGAGCAAAGAACGTATACAGATCTCAGAAGCCCTGTACGATATCATGCCGTCGGATTACCAAGATCTCGTAAAAAGCGCGACGTACGGCAAGGAAGACCGCGGGTGGAAAGACATCGGGACATCCAAGGAACTGATCGAGCAGCACTCGCTATGCGCCGGCTGTCCTGAGTCAATGGCTTTCCGCTACATCTTGGCCTCCCTCCCGAATCCAGAGGACACCGTGATGGTCGGGTCCACCGGCTGTACCAGCTTGGTCTTCCCGATGGTCGCCGTGCACAATATCCACTCGCTGTTCGGCAACCAGAACGCGATCGCTTCAGGCCTCAAACGTGCCCTCAGTGTCCGATTCCCCGGCCGTGTGAAGGACGTCGTCGTCCTCGCTGGGGATGGTGCAACCGTCGATATCGGCTTGGATATGACCCTTCAGGCTTGGTTCCGACAAGAGAAATTCACGACCATCTGCTTCGACAACGAACTCTACGCCAACACCGGTGGTCAGGAGAGCGGGCTCATGCAGAAAGGCTTCGTTGCCAAGATGGCTCCGGTCGGAAAGCTGTTCGACAAGGTCCGTCTTCCTGAAATTGCCCGCGAGTCCGGTTGCCACTATGTCGTCAATTGCACAGTCAGCAAGCCATCGCTCGTAGAAAAAGTCATCCGTAATGCAGTGCACGTCGCTCGTGAAATCGGGCCCACCTATTTGCAGCTCTATACACCTTGTATTCTAGAGATCGGCAAGAACAGTATGGAAGGCTTGCAGGAAATGCGTGATTCCGAGAAGCCGACCGAACGGTTTGCCTATAAGGAATACATCAGTGAACCAGCTAAGCAATTACTCGCTGAACTGGCAGCGAAGGACAAGGAACGAAAAGCGGCCGCCAAACAGCTGGCGGGCCAGGCATCAGCATAGTCAGACCGGAGGCTTGATATGATAAAGCGACGATTGAATATTCGGATGTCGGGTTTGGGTGGCCAAGGCGCGGTCACTGCGGCTCACGTCTTAGCCATGGCTGCCAACCGGGACGGGAAGTTCTCCATCTCTAACCCGTTCTTCGGCGCCGAAAAGCGTATGGCGCCAGCAGAGAGTTACTGCCGCATCGGCATTGAGAGAATCTACGATCGTGGCGAGTTAGTATTCCCCGATGTCATTCAAGTGTTTCATCCTCAAGTGATCACCATGGGGAAGAGTTACACCATGCCTTTTTACTCCGGTGTAAAAGAAGGCGGAGTGGTCATCATTAATTCCGCGCAGCCGTTACTGTCCGATGAAGATGTGGAAAGGCTCAAGGATTTGAACGTCGCCGTGTTTTATATCGCTGGCACCGAGTTGGCCATTGAAGTAGCTGGCACCGAACTGTCGACGAATATGGCGATGATCGGCTCTGTCTCAGGCATTACGAAATGTGTCTCGATGGAGGCCCTCGACGGCGCGCTCCAAGAGCGGTTTGGAAAGAAATTTGTGGCCTCCGGAGGAACCGCCTCCTTAGACGAAGCCATCAAGAAAAAATTTGCCAAGAAAGAAATGCTGCTGGCCAAGAACTTGGCAACCGTGAAAGCAGCCTATGAAGTCGCTAGCGAATGGGCCGACAAGAACAAGGTCGAGCTGCGCGTCGGCAATCCGGCCGTTGCTGCCTAAGATAAGGAACCAACTCGAATGTATAACGTCGCGCAAGTTATTGATGAGAAGTGCACGGCTAAGAAGGGCTGCCGGCTGTGCATCATGTACTGTCCAGAAGCAAACTGTCTTGATTTGAATACCTCTAAGATGGTGGCAGAGGTCATCATTGACCGCTGCAAAGGTTGCGAGCTCTGTGTGGTCGTCTGCAACGCCGCCAAGCACGAAGCGATCGTGATGCAAGCAGTCAGCGCCACTGGTCAGTTAATGACAAAAAAAGGAGAGTCCGCCGCCTTGGGCCAAGCCTACCAAGGTTGAGCACGATTGGTTCGAATTGAAAAGCCCCATGGCGTCCACGCTATGGGGCTTTTTGTTGCCGTCCAACGAGGGATACATGGAAAACGAAGACAATGTCATTGATGAACTGCTCCGAGAAATTGCCGGACTGATCAATGAATATCCCAAGGCCATTGAGCGACAGGCCGCTGTCATTCAAGCCACAGGGAAAGATCCTGAGCTCGTCGAAAAGCTGGTTAAAGCCGCCGACACAATGCGCGATAGCGGCAATCTCTATCTCACCTGGGCTAAGCACTATGCTGCACTCGCGAAAGGCAATACTGACGCCTCATCGGATGAAGACGAAACCGAGGACTTCGACGTCTAAAAAATCTCCCTATTCGACCAAAAGTTTTGCTAAAATACCTTTTCTATTCTTTAAGCCTCGTTCCCCGGTAGCTCAGTTGGTAGAGCAGCCGGCTGTTAACCGGCTGGTCGCAGGTTCGANNTCGAGTCCTGCCCGGGGAGCCACAGACTTCATCGGATAAGGATCACCTTCCTTCTTCCCGTAGATCGTCAAGATTCTGTTCGTTTAGCGGATCTTTGCCACACACATAGCCTCCGTACGTGCTTGGATACCAAAGTCCTGCACGAACGATGGAGAGCTTCAATTTTTTACAGCTTGCTCTGTACCGCACGCCGCTATAGAAGTGAGACGGTTGGATATTATTTTGAGGAACAGAACGTCAGACCAGATCTCGCGGCGTTTAGAACCAAAACACGGTCACTTTACCTTCGACTCTGAGAGTATGACCGGCGGATCACGTCCTCACTCCGCTCTTCAACTCAATCTCACAGGTATGGTCCAGCCGCTCAATGTGTTCATACGCCGCCCATGGATCCATTGCCACTGCGCAGACCCCGTGATTCGCTTGCCCGACGATGTCAAACTTCAGTGTGCCATCTTTCTGGAGGCCCAAACACTCCGAGGTTGTACTCGCCAACTCACGAGACAACGCCGACAATGGGGGGACCGTGCGGCCCACTCATGCATAGCGGGAAATTTCAGGAAACTCTGCGCTGATGCCTTGCAAATCGATTCCTGCATAGATGGCCGCGACCACATGCGTCGCATGGACATGCACCACGGTTCGCGTCCGCGCCGAATCTCGCTGCAGATTCCAATGCATCCATAACTCACCAGATGGTTTCTGCTGTTCGTTGACCTGTGGCACTCGCAAGCCGGTTACAGAATCAGCAACAATCTCTAATCAAACAACATGTTCCGGATGGACAATCGTCTTCCGCCATCCAGATGGAGTAATGTAAAGATATCTCCCGTTGCGCTTTTTCATGCTGATATTGCCGTCTCTCGTGGTAATCCACCCTCTCTCATAACAGCGCCTCATGACATCACCAATAGCTGTCAGCATGATCCTCCATTACAATAGTGAACGTGCTTCGCACAGAATAGGTTTTCTGTGCTGCCTTGCGCATGAACTGACCAATGGTCATGGGCCCTTCAATGATCTGCCCAGCGTACCATACTTAATAGGATGAGCGATCACGCAATGATAGATCTTGCTGCTTCTTTTCAGCCACCATTTCCGCTCCGGAACGCTCATCTCATGACCCTCATACCTCGCTACATCCCNNCGAGATACATCGTTGGCAGGACTGCCTCAGGAGTCGCGTGTCTTTGTCGCTGAGCCGCATGCGAAACTTCAGGGATGCTGTCACTGGCAAAACAATCGTAAGGCATCTCCAACAGCGATACTGGTTCATGGTCTCGAAGGCAGCAGCGAATCGAGATATATGCGTGGCATTGCGGCAAAAGCCTATCGCGCAGGCTTCAATGTCATTCGTATGAATCAGCGTACTTGTGGAGGGACCGAGCATCTCTCTCCGACCCTTTATAACAGTGGGCTGAGCGGAGATTACCGTGCCATCGTGAGGGAACTGGCTCACCGAGACAAGCTCGAGCACATCTGGCTCGTGGGATACTCCATGGGTGGTAATCTCGTTCTCAAAGCCGGCGGCGAGCTGAACCGGACCGAGCCCGCCTTGGCTGGAATCGCTGCGGTATGCCCCAACATCAATCCAACCGTTTGTGCGCACGCATTAGAGGAGCCTCGCAACTTTATTTACCACCACCACTTTCTGACCAGGTTGAAAGCTCGTCTTTGTCGAAAAGCAGCACTGTTCCCCGGCAAATGGGATCTTTCGAAACTCGATCAAATTGCCACGATCAGTGAATTCGACGATTGCTACACCGCTCATGATGGGGGCTATCGAGACGGCACCGATTATTACGACCGGGCGGGAGCACGTCACGTACTGCATGCGATTGCGGTTCCGACCCTTATCATCACGGCACAAGATGACCCATTTATTCCCTATTCGATGTTCACCGTGCCGACCATCCAGCAACATCCGCATATCCGCGTCGTTGCGCCGCGCCATGGAGGTCATTGTGGGTTTTTCAACCGGAGCCGGAACGGAGAAGACTCATATTGGGCGGAGAACCGAATTCTTGACTTTTTGTTGGGACGGATTTGACGGACAAGCCGTCAGGCATGTTCTCACGAAACAGCTACGCAACTTTGCGAAGCTTGCGAGACTCCCTAGCCGCGACGAGAGGAGCACACTTCCACACCCAGCTTAGGATGAGCCAGATACTGTCCGCAACGATAGCCGCGATAAAGACCCAATTGTAAATCACCTTACCAGGTTTACCCACAAACGGGTCTAGCACAAAGAGCAACACGCCGTAGGCAATGGCAACTGCAACCAGCGTCGCAAGCGGTATGACGAGACCTTGAAACGGGATCATCCATTTCCATTCTGCCGGCAGGTTTCTCGCTAACTCTCGGGCGCCCAACCACCCGATCACCAGTGAACCACTGTAGCCTATGAATTGGACCAAGTCTGAGGCTCGAAGTTTTCCTACCGATGTTTCTCGGAACAACGACACTTGCCCGAGAATCATGGCAAGCAGAAACGCCAGAAACATGGCGACGCCATATTTCATCACCCATCTTCTGGCCTCCATCCGCACCTCTCCTACACCATCGCGGTCGATACTCGTCGTCCGCACAATGACAAAAAGTGTAGCACGAGTTGATTCCGCTCGAGAAACAAACAGTCGTTCTTGGATCTGAACAGCTTAGACGATCACGCTGTCGAGGTGTGTCCGCACATCTTCCACATACGTTTTAAACGGATCAGGCATCGGGAAAGGCGCATGCCCTCGCACTTGGAAGATTGACCAATTGATGACATAGGGAGGGAACATTCCATCTGGACTTGGAGGCTGATCCTCGATTGACATAGACTGATCTTTCAAAAGATGCTTGACCAATTCACCGCGGCCATATGCCCGTGTGTTCCTGGGAGGCTCTTCCATTGCAATCCGAGCCAGAGCGTCGGTCGTCAATCGAGGGACTCGGCCTTCTTCCAGCAGGCCATAGTAGAGTCCTTTTGTATGATTCAGGTTGTGATACTCGAGATCCAAACTTTTCAGCATCGGATCTGTCCACTCGACATGCTCTGCTTCCCGAAAGCATTCCAGGAGCCACAATTTGGACGCCCAGTCGACACGCCCTACAAGCCTCTGGTAATCGCCGCGGAGATCATGGATCACCGAGGCCCATTCCGCAAGCACCCAATCGGTTTCTTCGTCCTGTCCCTTGCAGTGCCGCATGGCACAGTCGAGAAACCGTTCTTGAATATCCACAGCCGACATCGTTTTTTGAGACTGTAACTGGACCATCCATCGTCGTTCTTGATCCTGGGAAATCTCTTGGAGCGCCTCGACTGGCTCATTGATCTCCAAGTCGTGGGGGGCGTGGCCTTCTTCAATCAGCTGCAAGACCAGACCCGTCGTTCCGAACTTCAATGCCGTCGCATACTCGGCCATGTTGGAATCGCCCAGCAACAGATGAATCCGTCGGTATTGATTGGGATCTGCCAAAGGCTCGTCTCTCGTATTGACAATGGCCCGGTTGTGCTGCACCCACTCGAAGAAATC
>DCZN01000008.1:36515-47865 GCA_002331625.1 Nitrospira sp. UBA2083
GAGGGAGGAGCGAGGAACGATGAGTCGATCCATCTGAATCCAGGCGTCCTGTAACGCCGCGGCACCGACCCGCCCAGAGCCGGTAAAGATCTGCCTGGTCACCAGAAACGTCACGAGCGGCGCCAACCCACGCCTCGAAAACGGGAACCTCCGAGAAACGAGATAGTTCTCGTGTGACCCGAAGGTCGCATCCGTCTCATGATCAATGTTGTTCTTGATCAACGACACGCGCTCATTGAAACCCAACTCCTCGACAGCTCGCTGGAGCAAGCAGTCTCCGGCACGGTCTGATGCCACCACATCCGTAAGCGAGTGGCATTCGGGCGAGGCATACTCCAAATGCCCCATGTCCAGGTAAATCCGTCCAGCATTAGTGAGAAATCCTCCATTGCCGGGAGGCTCATCATGCCCACGATGGTGCAAGTCGAGCACGCCTCTCCGCTGGGCATGAAATAGATGATCTCGAATCTTCTGAGCGAACCAGGTAGAGGAATGCTCCGGCCTATCCTCGTGGATTAAGAGCCCGTATTCAGTCTCTACACCAAAGATACGGTTCAACATGCGATCACGCGACTGAGGGGTTCAGATCCTTGGGGAGCAGAGCTCTCAACTCATCGGCGGTGAGTGTTTTGTACTTGGAGGTCCCTTGGATCTGACGATCGAGCAGAGCACATTCGATGGTTTTTTCAGACAGACACTGTCGCAGATGGGTGTAGAGTGTCTCTGAATCCGTCGGCGGCTGATCGAGACCAGCCGTCGTGTCGTCATGGTTCCCTACAGCCTCGTGTGCGTGTCGTTGCGCTCGATCACCGATCGCCCATGTCCGAACCGCCACATCCGCTGCATCCTTCAGAGACGCAATGGACTGTTGTCGGAGATAGCCGGCCATCTTCTGCTCAACCGCCGACGTCGCTGCAAGCACCGCATCTCGGCGTTTTTCTTCAAAGGTTCCATCGTAGTTGATCGTCAAGAAGCCATCTTTCTCGGCTTTCTGACCCAGCTCTGCCAGTACGATTTTCACGATGAAAGGAGCCTTGAACACCTCTTCAAATGCCTGTTTGATCACAGGCGCGATGCCGTACTTCACCAGACGACTCCCAGTCACATCGGAGGCGGACCGATTGAATCCTTCGACGTGCGCCATCTCCAACAGGTTGAAGCGCAGCTTCTCAAGATCAGCCGGATGGCCCATCCCCCCCAGGGCGAGACGATCGTAAATCTCATATAACTTGGCGGTTCCCTTGCTCATCGTCATGAGTAGAATGCCGCCCTCGTACGCAACCCCGACGACCGGGGCCCCCTCCTTAAACTGATCGTCAAGATACTGTCGGCGATTTCCAACCGCTTCGACCCACCGATATGGCTCATCATACATGGTTCATGATCCTTACGCGCCTCGTGACACTCGTGATTCGAAGAGTGATCGGAGCTGAACATCCGGCATCATTCTGACGCCGTCAGCCGTGATGAACTTCATGACCGGATAAAGACCGGCCTCTCGGTTGACTCCACCGGTCGCACTGTCGAACTCTGCGGCGCTCGTCAGCAGTCGCAACGCCTGAACCGTGGCCTGCTCTTCCGACATCGCACTGAGCGGGTGTTCGCCCCAGGTATTCACGTAATGAAGGATGCCTCGAATGGTCGGGGATCCCGATCCGGATACCGCATACTCCACTCCTTCGAACTCCGCGCCAAGGATATCGTAAAAGTAGATTTTTGCGGTGGCTTGCCCACCATCGTACCCGGCAAAGATCGGGGCCACAGCTCCCGTACCGGCCAAGGCCGCAGCCACATTCTCTTTCAGCAGTTTGGATAGCGCTCTGAGCTTTCCCTCAAAGCTGAGTTCCTGAAGCTGTGTCCGCCGATAGTACTTAAAGGAATGTTCCAGAATGCGCGCCATCTCATAGGCCGTCGCCGGGACTCCAGCAATTGCCATGACACTATGGCGATCGATCTCTAAGACCTTGTCGGTTCGGTCGTACATGACCATATTGCCGGCCGTAGCACGTCGGTCTCCGGCCACCAACACACCGTCGCGGTACTTGAACGCAAGGATGGTTGTCGCGGTCGTCATTTCCTGCCTTGTTCCAGCCTGTCCCGGCACTCCGAATACATATCCTTGTTCTTTTAGGAGCTGATAGAAATCACCCTGCATACCCATATGTCGCTCCGCTCCAGTAAAAGGTTAGCAGTGAAAGGTGAAGGGTATCTTCTTCCTCTCCCACGCCTACCCCCCTTACCCCTAACTCCTCACGTCTTTATTCACCCGTTCGCTGCCGATACCGTTCCGCTTGTTTAGGATCAACCTTTCGCATCCGCTTCAACAAACTATCCTTCTCGGGAGATCCCGTCTCTGGACGGCGTGGCCCCCCACCTTCTTCGAGAGGACTGGGCGATTTGGGCATGGGATCAACTGGTCCCTCACGCCGTTCCGGCATCATACTGTATTTCATCTGCCTGTATCCTTTCCGTGGTTCCACACGGCCAACGCTCCATCGGGCGAGTGAGACTGTTCGAAGGCATCCATGCAGCGACGAACGTCCTGCGGATCAAAGAGATCTCCCATATCGAGATGCTGGGGCCGCAGTCCACCTTTGAATTGAATCCGCTCCCATTGCATCGACTTGATCTGGTCTGAAAACCGCTGCACACACAGTCCGCGCACCCCACCACGCGTATCGTTTGGGCCGTTCCGAATCGCCGCGTCAATCATATCATCGGTCGTCATCCGCCACGCTTTCCCTTCGGCCTCTAGTCCAAGGTACAATCCTTGTTCGGGATTCACATTGTGATACTCCAAATCCAAGCTCGCCAACCAAGGATCATCCCAACCAATTCGTTCTTCCCGCATGAAGGTCTCGAGTAGCCACTGTTTCGTCACCCAATCAAGTTTCCCCACCAGCTGTGCGCGATCCTGGGACAAGAGGCGCAAGGTATCGCCCCACTCGTGCAACAGCCAATCCGACTCCTCGTCCGATCCGGCCAACCCACGACAGGCCGCCTCATAGTATTGCTCTTGAAGATTCAACGCGGAAAACCTCCGACCGTCGTTGCAACGAACCACGGCTTTCAGGTCGGGATCACGCGACAACTGTTTCACCGCGGCGACCGGCTGATCCAACTCGAGATGTGGGATCGTCCCTCGCTCAATGAGTTCGAGCACAAGTCTGGTCGTGCCGACCTTCAGAGCGGTCGCATACTCGCACAGGTTGGCATCCCCGATGATAAGGTGGAGCCGGCGATATTTCTGACGATCCGCATGGGGCTCGTCCCTGGTGTTGAGAATGGGCCGATTGTACATCGTATCGACGCCCAACTCCGTTTCCATAAAATCCGCACGCTGTGAAAGCTGATACACCCCCGGAATGTACCCAGACTCCTGCGCTTCAGTCCCGACCTTCCCCGCACCAGCGATGACTTGTCGACTGACGAGAAACGGAATCAGGCCCGCTGCCAGAGTCGCAAAAGGAACGGACCGTGACACGAGGTAGTTGTCGTGGCAGCCGTAGCTGTGGCCATGGAAATCCGTGTTGTTCTTATACAGACGGACATGCATTCCGCCAAGAGTTTGATTGCGCTGCTGGCCGGCACGAAATACGATCCGTTCTCCCGCGCGATCCTGAGCGACGAGATCTCGAAGCGTTCGACATTCGGGCGTGGAGTATTCCGGGTGCGTATGATCGTTGTAGAACCGTGCCCCGTTCGGCAACACCAAGTCACTTTTCATGTCATGGAACGAAAAAGGACGATGCGCATCGCGTTGGGCGAACTCATCTTCCTCTTTATCCTGCTGCAAACCTGAAACTCGAAAGCCGCGGGCATCCTCATGTGGATCCTCACCGGCATAGTCCCACCGCCGTTCGAAGGAAGAGATGAGATGTGCCCGAACTAATTCCATCGATTCCACGACAGGATCCATCTCCGGCACGTCATCGCGAGTAATGCCGTACTCAGTTTCGACACCAAAAAGACGCATAGTCGGTTGCTGACATGCTTACAAGCAACACGCTGACAAGCTCAAGTCGCCTGCCCCTTGTCCGCCTGTCACCTGTCGCCATCTTTCAGATGATGTGATTCACCGGTCGCTCGTCGGTCTGACGGCCACGCCGGAATGAGGAAATTCCAACCACCTGTTCCGGGTGATGATCCAGCAACTTCAACCATTCTTCTGCCGCATCATCCGGTGGTAGCATTTCACCCTCTCGGAATTCCTCCGAGACGGCACCCTGTAGGTCTTCCAGCAGCAACCCCGCCGGTTGACCTGATTGGATCGCACGATCGATCGCTTTTTCCTTCGCTCGCTGAACGATCGACGCCAAGATCGCCCCACTGACGAGATCACCACGGTACAGGACCTTACTCTGGCCGTTCCTGAGCCGAATCGAGAGGATACGGTTGTCCTCCGTTCGATGGAAGATCGATTCCAGGATGGCATCGACGAGGGCCGTCCTCGCTTGAACCTGTTCTCCACCGAGTTCCTTCACCAACGCCGGATCCAACGGTAAGTCTTCGGTCAAATACACGTTCAAAATATCGACCGCGGCATCCTTGTTCGGCCGCCCGACTTTTATCTTTCGATCGATGCGGCCGGGACGCAACACCGCGGGATCGATCAAGTCCGGACGGTTGGACGCAAGAATAATGACCACATCGCGGAGCGACTCGATCCCGTCCATTTCGCTGCAAAACATCGGCACGAGCGTGTTCGAGATATTGAAGGAGCGCATCGCCCGTCGCGTTCCCAAAATCGACTCCGCTTCGTCGATAAAGATAAACGGGAGAGCGCCATCCTTGCGTCTCGCCCGAGCCTGGTCGAAGAGATCCCGAACCATCCGCTCCGATTCCCCAAGCCACATATTGAGGATTTCAGGCCCTTTCACATGCAGAAAGGCCCCACTTGTCACGGGTGGACGCTTGTCCGTATCCGGGGTTTGCTCCTGCTTGGATGCACCGACCAACTTCGAGAGACTCCCGGCAGCCGCCTGTCCAATGAGCGTTTTCCCACATCCGGGCGGTCCGTACAGGAGAAACCCCTTCGGTTGGGAAAACTTAAACCGTTCAAATGTCGCCGCATGAAGCAAAGGATACTCGATGGCCTTTCGAATAGCCGCGATGGCTTCGTGCTGTCCGCCGATCTGCTCCCACGTAATGCTTGGTGTTTCGTCGAGGACATGTCGATCGGCCTTGCAGTCACCCAGCTTCTCGATTGCAACCCGATGGCTGGGATCGATACGAATATCGTCACCCGCCTTGAGTTCCACACCTGCGAGATCGGTCGACCTCTGCAAGATCAACGATTGTCGGCCCATATCCTGCTCAAACCGCAATCGTCCATCAGGGAGGACCTCCGCCAACTTCAAGATGGGACCGTTCCGATCGTACCCGAGCGTCTTGATCACCGCATAGGCTTCATTCACCAGGATTTGAGTTCCGATCTTGAGATCCGTTGCAGATACACGTGGGTCTACGTTGGCATAATATTCGGCCCCACCGACCACGATGCGGGCGAGTCCCTCACCAGGAACATCAAGGAGCGTACCGATTCGGTTGGCCGGCGCCGTGAGTTTGGTCACAACCTCGCTGACCTTCTTGAACTCGAGTTCGCGTTGTTGTTGGGCAGCTTGAGCCAGCATCACAGCATGACGCAGCTTGTACAGCACTTTTTGTCGAGGATCAGAGTCAGGGAAGGAGGCGAGACACTGTTCGATTAATTCGAGTGGATCGGTGCCGGTTTTCAGCGGTGGTTCATCACTCCGATCTTTAGGTTCATCCTGATCAGGCATTCTGCGATCACTCATATTGATACCCTTCACGAAATAGAATTGAGTGATCCTATCACACACATGTCGTGAATTGCCGCCACCCTAATTGACCGCTTGAAGAATCACGGCAATCTTCTCGCGCCGATTTCCACGGAGAACCTCCACGCTCACTTGCTCACCGACTTTATGCTCTTCCATCACATCCATCAGATCGTCGACTGTGGCCACTGATCTTCCGGCAACCGCCACAATGATGTCGCCGAGCTGAATCTGTCCCGTCATGGTCTCTCGAGCACCCTTGAGGCCCGCACGGTCTGCCGCCCCACCACGGGTGACCTTGCCGATGATGATGCCCTTAATCCCCCAACGCTTCGCCATGGCGTCCGGCACAAGCGAGACACCCAGTCCAGGACGGATGAGCTTTCCATGTTTAATCAGCTCCGGAACAATGCGGTTCACGGTATCCACCGGAACCGCGAAACCGATTCCGGCGTAGGCCCCGCTCGGACTCACGATTTGTGTATTCACGCCGATCAATCGACCAGCACCATCAAGCAAGGGACCGCCTGAGTTACCGGGATTGATCGCTGCATCGGTCTGGATCACACCTTCAATCGTCCGGTTGGACATCGACTTAATAGTCCGTCCCAACGCACTCACAACTCCAGTCGTCAAGGAATGATCGAGCCCGAACGGATTCCCGATCGCCAATACCTTTTGTCCTACCCGCAAATCGTGCGAAGACCCGATGGCCAACGGTTCCACATGACCATCAGGCACCTGAACTTGCAATACCGCCAGGTCATGATCGGGGTCTGCCCCGACCAGCTTTGCCTGATGCTCGCTCCGATCTGCCAAGGTGACCTTGATCGCATCGGCACCATAGATGACATGAAAGTTGGTGACGATGTGCCCCTGCTTGCTCCACACAAACCCGGAGCCCGAACCCTGAGGCACTTCCATGACATTGAGCGACCAGATATCTTGTTGAATGGCCGTGTTCGCAATGAACACGACGGACTTCGTCGCCCTCTCAAACACCGTGATCGTCGAGCGTTCATCCGCACTCAGTTCTGTCGGGGAGGGTGTTACCGGACGAGGCTTCCCTTCAGGGCCGTCATACACCGCACCCAAGGGCTTCCCCCACTCTACCGCTGCGGCCACTGAGCACGGGAGGACGACCGCCAGAAGCAGGATCAGCGATCGGACTTGGTTATTCACCCACGACCTGCACGACGAGTTCACGGTTTCTGGCTCTGGTATCAAAATCGACTACCACGATTTGCTGCCAAGTTCCGAGGAGAAGCGTACCGGCCGCGAACGGAATGGTGACGGACGGTCCTTGAAGTTGCCCTCGAAGATGGCTGTGGCCGTTGTCCTCTCCTGGATTCACGGTATTGTGTTGCCACCGAGGGTCGGAAGGAACGATTCGATCCCAAAATGTTTTTGTATCGGCGCGAATTCCCGGCTCATCCTCGATAATCATGACGGAGGCGGTCGTGTGCTTGACAAAGACGGTCACGATACCGGCGCTCAGATTGGAGCCAGCCAAGACATCGGCAACGGATTTCGTAATGTTGTCGATCTGCGTGCTGCCTTTCATACTGATCGTCAGTGAAACGGTGTGGACACCCATCAGATCCTCCGGCCCGTGAGGTGACGAAGATAGCGACGATCGTTCCGGGTCAGCGGCACACCCCGAGCTTCTTCCAACGTGGCATCAAACGCGCCCTCTGCCGTCAGCATCCGTACGGCGTTCAAGACGTCATCGCTGAGGATACCTTCCCGCCCAAGCCGATCGAGATACTCAAAGGCCTCTGACAGACTCTCTTTGTTCCGAGTATAATAATCGCGGCCCCGGCGCTGATTGCTGTAGGCTTCAAACTGCTCACAGGCGACGAGAATCTCCGCCAATTGCCGCACCCACACCTTCGCCTTGGCCAGCCGTTCTGGATAGTAGTAATACAGCATCACCTGTTGCATCCAAGGCTGCCAGGTCACACCAAGTTTCTTGAGCTTCGGCTTCACGGCCCGCAAGCGCCTGGCTAAGCGCCTCGCATATCCCAGCCGCATTTCGACCTGTTCGATCCCCCATGGATCCAGGGTCACACCTGACGCGGCAAGATCCTTCCTATACAGAGACACAAAGGCCTCCGTTTCACGACCATACGTCGTTCGAGGATGGACCGCGCGCCACTCACGAGGCCTCGTCGGAATGCCCCGCTGCTTCGCCCACGACCAAATCGTTCCAAAGAGTGCCCGATCAAGGCCGGCTCGGCCCAAGTCATGCAGGAGGCAGGCAATATGATAGAGCCGTACCCGATCGCGTGGATGTCCTAACCGGTCGGCCACGCTCACACACATTCTCGCCGTCCGTATGGCATGGGGCCGATCATACCCGCGGATTGTTCGTCCTGGCTGACGGGGATGCGGATAATCGTAGAGTTTGAGGAGAGCCGTTGCGAGCGAACGGGAAACTTCTAACGGTTCCGGTCGGCGGAGATGAGATTGAGCCATAGTTCGTAAGACGAGCTGAACGACCCAGCGGGTCGCGCGAGAATATCGTCGGCTGAAAGGGTGTGTCAAGGCGACACAGAGGAAATCAACTCGCCCAATTCTACAGACTTTGCTATGCTCCCCTTTAAGACCTTCATGAGAACATTCAGGATGAACTGGACACACACGAGTTGTCTCACCCTAGCCTTCACCATCGTCCTGGATCCCTGGTGCACGTTCGCCGGGTCACTGGACCATTTGACCGATCTGACCGGACGCGTCCAGACCATCGTGACGTTAAAGAGTCGCGACAACTTCGCCAGCGAATATCGCTACGACGTAAGCGTGAGAAATCTCTCACCGGACGCGATCACCAGCGACTCATTGGTCATCGTGCTGGACAAGATCACCAACTTGGCCGGAGAAGACCGAGAGGGGCTCACAGGAGAATCTTTCCTGAAACGATTCGACGTGCTGGACCACAATGGCCAGACAGTCGACGGGAAGCCCTACTTTCATATCCCTTCGGGACCTACACCGGACCTTGTGCCACAATCCGATAGTCTTCCCGCCGTCGTACGACTCAGAAATCGAGATTATGTGGCGGTGTTCACGCCCTCATTTAAGGTATTCGGACAAAAACGGGTAACGGCCGAAGGAAAGCGACCAGAGGGCCCGGCAACTGCCGCCACGCCTCCACCGGAACCTGCCGCTGCCGCCACCCACAAGACAGTCGACACACTGATTCAGCTGTTGATCAAAAAGGGCGTCTTGACGCAGGAAGAATGGCGGAAGGCCAATAAGCCATGAACGACCCGGTCTGTCACGCATGTAGAGGAACCTGGCCGAGGCAGGACCATTTTATTGTAGATCTCGGATCGTCCAAAGCCTATCTTCACGACGATCAATTCTTCCCCGGCTGGACAGTGGTGGTCTTGCAGCGGCACGCCACGGAGTTATTCCAGCTGGCACCCACCGAGCGCGTTCAGCTGATCGAAGAAGTCTCCCGAGTGGCGGCAGTCTTGTCCCTGGTCTACCAAGCCAAGAAGATCAACTATGAACTCCTTGGGAATCAACTCCCACATATTCATTGGCATGTAATTCCCCGTCTCGCGGGGGACCCGGCCCCGATGGAACCAGTCTGGCGGGTGCCGCACAGTCCGCTTTTGCTGGCAGGATCGTCACTTCATGACGCCCTCACCCGCCTCACTGACCCTCTTCAGAGGACCGGTTAGCGCTCGTTCCTGCCCTCATCTCCGGTAGATGGTATAATTGAAAATGCCAATTGTGGTCTTTGTCGAGGCATGAAAGTTTTCTGATGCGCTCCGGATCGATAGTGATAGCCCTTACCATCGCGGTTCTTGCCAATTCCTCATCCCTCGCCCAGGCTCATTCACCTGGAGAACACGGCCCCTCGTCCGACAGTGACTCGCCTGAGGCATCTGGACCGGCTCTTGGACTTGACTTCAACAAACCGGCAGACATGGTCACCACAATTGAGGGGTTGCGTCGTGCAGTCCGCCTCATTCCCGACGACCCGGAGTACCGGTTACAATTAGCCGACGCACTGCTTCGGCTCGGCGATCTGGACGCCGCCATTGAGGAATGTCGAGTCGCCATCAGACTGCAGCAAGATGACGGAAACGCGCATCTCCAACTTGGCCTCCTGCTCATGGCAAAACAAGAATGGCGTCCAGCCGCTTCCGCCCTCAAAGAGGCCGTCCGCTTGGGACCGAATCGGCCTCAGGCACACTATGGCCTAGGAAGCGTGCACTACTCACTCGGGAATTTGACCGCCGCCATTCAGTCGTATCGATACGCACTCGAGCTCTCCCCTCATTTTTCCGACGCCCACTATCGCCTCGCATTGTTGCTCAGAGTCACAGGGCAGCTACAGGAAGCCGCACAACACATGGAAGCGGCGGCGATTGATGGTATCCCGCAGGCCAGATTTTTCCTCGGCAATGCCTACAAGGATGGGCAGGGTGTGGAGAAAGACCTTGGGTCGGCGATTTTTTGGTGGATGCAGGCCATTGAGCTTGGTCACCAAACAGCCTACGAGTCACTCTCGAAATTGCGGCGTCAGACCGTTGCACCGGGATTGACCGCCCAGCACCGAGCGGAACTGCTCAAAGGTTTTCAATCTTACCGCACCACACTGTGGAACGATTACCCAAGTATGAGTCGCATCAGTGACCGGCAGTCGTTGGGGAAAGTCCTGCTCGGACAGGGCCGCGGAGAAGATGCAATTTGGGTGCTGTTAAAGGAATGTGCCGCGCTGAGTGAAGAGGCTCACTCTGAATTGGCTGCACTCTATGAAACGGGATCTCCCCCCTCCCTCAAGCCGTTCGACAAGAGAATTCTGGCTGGCTTCGAATCGACCGCAGCCGACGGGTTTGTCGCCTCGAAAAAAACCTTGGCTCGCATCTATGCGAAGGGGCTCGGGCTGGACCCCGATATCCTCAAAGCCAAGGCGGCGCTCAGAGACCTCCCAAAACAAGAGATCCAAGCCTTGCTCGACGAGTTAGGCCTCCATTAGGCGCATGATGGATCGACAGAATCCGTGGCGCCTGTTCCTCACGTCGTATTCTCTGCAAGCACTGGGCATCGGCCTGCTCGCGAGCAGCCTTTCGGCCGTACTGTGGTCCACGGCGCCCGCGACCTTCACCGCGCTGGATCATACCGCCTACGATACCTGGCTGCGCTACCGACCCTCCATTCCTGTTCATCCATCCTTGACCATCCTCGTCCGCGATCCGGCCAGCGAGGAACGGTTCGGGAAAGGCCCTTGGGACCGTGCAATCCTGGCGCAATTGATCGTTGCGGTGCATGAGGCCGGGGCTGCTGCCATCGGCATTGATCATCGATTGGATCATGCGAGTCCTGCTCAGCTCGGCGGAGCTGCGAGTGACGCACTCTTCCTGGAAGCGCTTCGCGCGACCTCACCCGTTGTCCTCGTTCATCGCACCGATGCAGTTCTGCAATCCGATGTTGCAATCTTTGGCCACATAGCGGTCGAGAACGATCCCGATCACATCGCACGTCGGATTCCCCTGGCTACCAGGATCGGAGCCCAAACGGTTCCAGCTTTT
>DCZN01000008.1:47915-69305 GCA_002331625.1 Nitrospira sp. UBA2083
GGGTTCAGGTCATTCCGATACCAGTATGCTGATCAATATGGTAGGCGATGGATCGCTGGCCGCCCTTCAGCCGATCCCCGTGTCATCAGTGTGGCATGCGCTTGAGCATCACGACGAACCGCGATTGACCGCTTGGTTCAAGAACAAAGCCGTTGTGATCCGATCAAATCCTGGAAGCGAAGGAACTTGGCTCTTTCCCTCCGACTCAGCGGTAGACGGCATGACCGCCCACCTGCATCTTTTGAATACCTTACTCAACCGCGAATGGTGTGTTTTGGTCGGCTGGGTAGGTCGATCCTTGCTCACCCTAGTGCTGGCTTCGCTGGCTGCCTGGTGCCTCGTACGGTTTCGCGGGATGACGGGTCTCCTGCTTTCCAGCGCCGTGGTTGTTTCGTATGGAGCCCTGGCCGTCGTGATGCTGAGTGTAGCCTGTCTCGTGATACCGATTGCCACCCCACTCATAGCCTCACTGTTCGTCCTCATCGGCACGGCGGTTTGGACGAATCTTGCCGCGAGCCAACGCCTGATCCTGTTTGAACGCGAGATGATCCGCATCCAGCAGGAGTCCGCTGCGGTACGAGAAGCGCTTGTTCTACACGAAGGTCGTGCGGAATCGCTTCAGGAAGATTTAGCGACAGCACAAGCGACGATTGTCTATTCAACCGGGCAACAGGAAGAATTGGCCAAAACGACACACGCCCTACGGCTCCAAGCTGAGGAAGCCCGGAACCAGGAACAGGAAGCACGTCGACGCTTGGAGGAACTGGAACGACAACTCTGTGATCTCCGGGCCGTCAGTGCAACATCCAGCACCATCGGCGATACGGAACTCGATCGGCTTCAACACGACGCTCGCCAGTTCGGCATCATCACCCAGGATCGTTCGCTGCTTCGGCTGTTTCGCGATGTGAGAAAGAGCGCGAAGTCTCCGCTCACGGTTCTCCTTCTAGGAGAGCCCGGTACAGGGAAAGAGCTCTTCGCCCGCGCCATCCATCATCTGAGCCCGCGATCAGGGAAGACGTTCATTGCCGTCAATATGGCCGCGATTTCTCCGGACCTGTTTGAAAGCGAACTCTTCGGCCATGTGAAAGGCAGCTTCACCGGTGCGACGAACGACCGCCGTGGTTACTTTGGGCTCGCCGATCACGGGACGCTTTTCCTGGATGAAATCGGGGATCTCCGGATGGATCATCAGAGCAAGTTACTGCGGGTGCTTCAGGACAAGTCCTTTTATCGAGTCGGCGGCACCACACCAACAATCGTCGACGTTCGTATCGTGGCGGCGACCAATCGCGACCTGCAAAAAGGCGTGTCTGAGGGATGGTTCCGCGAGGATTTGTACTTCCGGTTGAGCGGGATGGTCTTTCACCTCCCGCCGTTGCGTGATCGCATCGCAGACATTCCACTGCTCGCCGACACGGTCCTCCGTCAGCTGGCTGAGCAACTGGGAAGGCCGGCCCCACAACTGACGAAAGAAGCGCTTCGTGCACTGACTGAGCACGATTGGAAAGGAAATGTGCGTGAGCTCCGCCACTGTTTAGAACAGGCGGTCACACTGAACGATGAAACCCTGCTAGGCAAAGACTCCCTCCGCCTCGGGGAACGACACGGGCAGGCACGGGAACGTACAGTACAAACGAGTCCAGACCAGGCCGGTGATGAAGCAGTTCTCAACTGCCTGAGACAACATGACTTCGACATGCAATCTACGGCAACCATGCTTGGCTGGGATCGCAGCACGGTGACACAACGGTTGAAAGGGCTTTGCTTCCAGGCGCTTGTCGACGCCCACGGCGACCAGGTCAAGGCCACGCTGGCCATTGCCGGCGATCCGACCCGCACACGGACCGCGGAGCTGAAGCTCAGAGAGTATTATACCAATCTACAATCCATCATTGAGCCATGTGCAACGGCTGAAGAGGCGCTCCCCGCTTGCAGGCGCCGCTTCAAGAACCTTCCAGAACGGCACTTCGCTTTCGTCGAAACATTGGTGCGCCGGTATTTCCAGCAGAAGCGGCCGATTGCCATGAAACGAACGGAACAGGCCTAGTTGGGTTGTTTTTCTGGAGTCACTCGATGAGCCGTCGATTGACACCCTGCCATTCAGCGCATCATCCACACTACAACATGCTGATGACCGAATACCGCTTACAGAGGGTTTAAGCAGAGGACTTCGCCTGAAGGGCTACATGGGGAAAGCCTATCCCTGTGGAGTGGCTGGCGAATCACACTGCCCTAATTTGCAACATGCTAGCCACGTCGAACGATTTGACTACCGGCATCGAGTATGATCCGTGACAGATTGTCTCTCCCCGACCGGAGGCGAAGTCCTTGCCCGCTTCTGAGTCTCGTCTTCCGCAGCGGCAAGCCTATCCACAGATTGCACCAGCAAGGTCTCGTTGATTGGAGCAGTCGACTGTGATGCGCGAGCAGCAGGGAAAGAGGCCCAGCAGAGCAACAGACTGAAGAGCGTGATGCTCACAGCAACCGATCGCAAATCATAGGTATGTGACGACGACATATCTCCTCCCTGATCGAGATATTTTCCGAGTGATGCCGTTTCCCCAATAATCGAGAATCCGGAACACACTCACCCTACTCATTGATCATTCAGCACTGGATGGTGCGTCTACACGAGGAGCAGCAAATTTCGTACCGACCAACCTGACAGCTCAATTGCCTTGTATTTCTATAACGTTGAAAAGTGGGATTACCGAGAGAAGATGGAGTGCGACGTGGGACAGTATCTTTACAGATACCCTGGTGAATTAGAAAAGATACAGATGAGTCGAAGGGGGATCACAGTGGCATACACGCAGCTGACTTCACACGGAGCACCGCTTCTTGCTGAAAGCGCGTCTTGTAGGACGCAATGATCTCCTGAACGGCTTTATTTGGCACCAAGTCATCCGGATGGATAAGGCTCAGCACGTAGGAAGGCTCATGAATGATCTGGCCAGAAGCCGAACGCCACTGGCCGGACGCCTGCCAGACTGAGAGACCTTCAGGAAAACGTGGGCTGACGATTTCACTGAGAAACTGCGTCCAGGCATCGGGCGTGACATGACCGGATCGTGTCTCCGTCCCGAAGTACACCCACTCCTGTATGGCACGCCGCTCATCATCTCCGCAGGGCAGGGTATGTACCGCTCCGCAACCCACGAGCGAGAGAAGAATGGCTACGACACTTGTTAGCCACTTGATTGCGGTCTGAAAGGCCATAGATCCCTACCCCATGTCGCTTCGCTAAAGTCGGATGCAGTCCTTCATATCATTAACCGATTGATAGGCTCCGTCAAGCACGGAGATGAGGCCGTGCCATATGAGAAGAGAGTGATCTCCGTAAGGCAATACACGGTAGGAACAGATGCTTGGATCGATAGAACAGGGCTAATGCGGTTTCTTGGTTAGATCTTTGTAGAATTCCCAGGCTTGGGCCAGGGAAAGCGTACGTGCAGGGGTGTCGGGATTGGTTCCCTCCTGGCCGGCTGATATCGTAAGCGCCAACATACCGAAAAACCACGCCACGATACCGCAGATCGGAATGCCGAGCATGATGAGGAGCATGCCGGGGCCGTCGCTCGTCCAATGAGCTTTCTGACCGATGGCAATAAGGCCAATCATCGCCGCGACGGCAGCCAGCGCGATCACCACGGCAATACCTCGCGCAAGATACCGGACAATCGGCTTCCGCGAGGTGAGCGCCCAGAGAAAGGCAATAAGAACGACAGACCAAGCAAGAGTGCTCATGCCAGGAATCCTTCCGGCAAAAGATCTACGCCTACTGTATGCCGGAAGAGTGAGTTTCAGAAGGAAAATGCCAAATCAGCGCACGGCACTTCTAGTCTGTCCACGACATGAGCCAGCCTGGAGCGTTCACAATCCTGCGACCCTCCCACAGACCCGGGACACAAATGGTCTGACGCGGTTCAAATGTGACCCTAGTCGCCTTCGGCAGACAGCACCCGCTCAGCATGGGCAATTGCGTTTCGCAAGGCTGTGAGATCCTTATCACCTTTTCGCACGCTGGGCAGACGATTCACAATTCGAGCGGCGGCCTCCGTCAACCGCTGCAATGTTTCTCTCACATCACCTGTTTCGATCGACTCCCCTGCTGCCGCTGCACGAGTCATGGCCAAGCGTCTACGGGGGCCGATATAGGGTTGCGGCGCGATCGGATTATCTTTTTCGAGCTCTGGTCGTCGAAATATCATGGTGTTTCCTCCAGGGAGGAAGCACCGTACCATAAGCTCGCCGGCGGTTATAGAGGGCTTTCCGCGACTCCCTATTTTACAACTCGCGACAATTGACCAAGGCTTGTTGATGGTACAGCACAACCCTGATCTCATGGATTAACGGACAATATAGAGGCAGCTCGACTTCCTCGGTCTGACATCTCGGATCTGCTCGTACCTGTGGAACGCGCACGCATCCGATCAGACCCGGGCATGGTTCAGAAACTCTTCGAAAAATCGCTGCTCATGTTGCTCATGAGGGAAAAGATCCAAATCGCTTGCCTCCCCCCCCCAGGTCGAGTAAGTTACTACCCATGGTTCAGATTACCTTGCCGACTGTTGCCGCTGAGTCTCGTGTAATCGGTTCAACATTTCTGGTGGTAGTGCTTTGTCTTTGCGTACTCGCACAAATACTGGGATCACCTATCACCCTCAATAGTTTGATCGCGGCAGATCTGTCAGTGGAATCTGTCAGTGACGGCTGCACAATTCCCACTCCGGCACCTGAACACGCGGGCACACCAGTATTCTACTCAGCGGAAGCGGTGCCCTCTTCTGCCACCATGCCACTTCTCCCAACCTCAATCTTTCATCCGCCTCAAGCATAGTCGTCGTCCTCGTTACATCAGGCTCAGACCTGGGTGGTGGAACGAGCGCCTCGTTGCTTCATCCGGTCGATCAAAGGCGCTGCGGCTCGCGGAGAAACCCACCCCGATCAGTCTGGCCCTTCGCAGGCACCGAGCGCCGTAGTTAGCGACAGATCCTGTCTGCTGGGAATTATCCCTGCGAGACCGGCGAGTAATAACAAAGGAACATCTCTTATGGGAGAAATACTCACAGGACAGACGGCGCTCGTGACTGGCGCAAGTAGCGGGATCGGTCGAGCGATTGCGGTTGGTCTGGCCAGGAACGGTGCCTCGGTGTGTCTCCTCGGTCGGGACGAACCGCGTTTACGTATGACAACGAATTTGGCATCGCGTACTGTATCCAAAGTCCGTATCTATCGCGCCGATTTTTCCTCTAAGCAAGACCTTTCTCGTGTGGTTCTTCGACTCCAACAAGATGTCCGACGCCTGCATATCTTGGTCCATGCCGCCGGAGAAATCGCCGTTGGTGACATACTCTCTTCAACAGCAACGAGCTTCGACCTCCAATACCGGGTCAATCTCAGGGCACCCTATGTGTTGACGCATAGCCTACTACCGCAACTCACGATCTGCCAGGGACAGGTGGTCTTTATCAATTCCAGCATGGGAGTACAGACCAAGGCGAACGTCAGTCAGTATGCGGCCACAAAGCATGGGTTGAAAGCTATGGCGGACACTCTTCGCCAAGAGGTCAACGACAAAGAGGTCCGTGTATTGAGTGTCTTCGCGGGACAAACCGCTTCAGCCATGCAAGAGAAGCTGTATCGTCAGGCGAAGCGGCCCTATGACCCTAAGTCGCTTCTCCAACCCGAGGACATCGCCAGTATGGTTATCAGCGCGCTGGTATTGCCGCGCACGGCAGAAGTCACCGATATTCATGTCCGCCCGCTCAAGAAAGGGGCGTAAATGGTGGGACCGCACACAAATACCGCCAAGATTCCTCCTTCACACCTTCCGCCCACTGCCAAAGCGGCCAGACGTGTTGATATCACGCGAGACAGGAACCAACTCGGAACGGATCACACGAGCCGGCGGGAGGGCACCAGACCTAACAGACTCACCGTAGGTGATTCGTTGAATCACCACACCGACCAGCCCAACCGCTTCACCAGGGGGAAAAACCTCTTGGAGCCCGACTCCTTGATTGTCACTTCAGCAAATTGTCCGAGGTTGGGTCCTAGAGTGTACAGGCCTCTTCGCTGATCTCCGGCCCGGGGATCGGATGTTGTCGAACCTGCTTCACATAGTTGCGGCAGTCCATCTCGGCCCCTTCCTTTGTCGCCTTACCTTCGGTGACCAACCACCGCCACTGCGTGATCCGGTCGGCAAACGGATCGTACGTACAGCGCTCTTTACCCGACGTCTGTCCAACGAGCTGCTTGCACTTGGTCACCCAGAGTTCCGGCGTCAATGCCCCGCTCTCCACGGACCTCGTGAGGTCATGCAGCTTGTCGGCAACCGACCCGAACTCGCAGATGGCGGGATCCACCGGCGGTGGCGCCGCATGATTCCGATCAACCGTATTCAGCATCTGGCGGCAATTCGTCTCACCGGCCTCTTTCGAGATCAGCCCCTTTTCAATCTGCTGTTTGGTTTCGATCCGCCGCTCATCAAACTCGGATTTGGACAGGAGTGCCGGGGCTCCGACCATCATCGCGGTCGTCGTCGGACAGCCGGCTAGCGCAAAAGGCAAGAGAATAAGGAGGAGTCGTTGCATCAACAACCTCGCTTTCAAGACAGAATTGGTCCAAGGGTGATTTGTGCGCGCGATCATACGGACCATGTCCATCAAGATCATGCGATTACCGCCAGGGGTGGGGGACGGAATAGAGGCTGGCATGCCGGTCGAGCCTACTCAAAAGTTTTTCGGCCTCGGTCACCTGGCTGCGGGCAAAGGCTCTGCCCTGGTCGTCCAGATCCTTCCGAGATGCATGTTCCTCCCAGGCATCGTGCAAGGCACGCAGTTCTTTGAATTGACTCCGCCACCATCGCTCGTGCCGACCGCCTGGAGCCCGTGGGTCCGGCTGAATCTCTTCAAAGACCACCACGTTCTTGACAGAGTCGATCTTAAACGAATATTTCGACATGAAGACCATCCCGATGAGTCCCTCGAACGAGTCGGAAATCGATTCCGTGATCGTGGCCGGTATGAATATGTCCTGTGCCCCTCCGACTTGAACCGTCTCGATAAACGTTCGCACGGCAGGCACCTTCCCGCCGATTCCCCCTGCGGCTGTCACAACCATTCCCTCTTCGCCCCCGAACAAACCGAGGCGCTTCGCGACCTTTGGCGAGATCATGACACCAGGTGCACCGGTATCAAGCAACATGGGAACCGTTACGGACCCGTTGAACGTCACGGACACAATGACCCGTTGCGCATCACCTTCATACGCCTCGAACGGCACTTCATAGATGCTGGACATCGACTTTTCGCCGCCAGCCGTGGCTGTACCGGACGGACGAACGCTTGAGCCTGACCGCTGTTCCGATCCAGCGTTCGGCATATGCTCCGCACGGGCCTGCTTCGGTTTCACCTGATCTCGGTACTTCTGCGGAACAGACTCGAGTGACCGAGCAAAATGGGTGACTCCTGCATCGTCAACCCACCGAAGCAGATCTCCACCCAACACAGGAGACGACGACAGAAGCAGAGCTAGGACCCATCTGTATCTGTGTTCTGACACCATACTGGTACTCCCGGTTTGCTTGGACACACGACCCGTCAATCGCCACAGCTCCGTGCAGCGCCTCTCAATGGAACTCTAGCAAAGGAGGGTATACTGACAAGCAATATCGGCAAAGCTCGTCAGGAACACACGAGGTGGTGAGACGAGAGAACAAGCGTGATGGCCCCACTTGCCAGGGTTGGACAACGTTCGGTAATCGTGAGGAGGGTGAGATGCGGGAACGATTAGGGCCGGATTATGAAGTGCTGATGGCGTGATAGGAATGAGAACTCATCGCCTGCCTGTTTTTAGCTTGGCGTAGTGCGAGCAGCCTTTTGGTTCTCGGAGATCGCACGCTTTTCCATAATACTTCAGCGCTTCCGCGTCGTCCGGTTTGAGCCCTCGCCCGACTTGATAGACCACGCCCAGATTGATACAGCCCTTCGCATCCCCTTCGTCGCAGGCTTTCCGATAGAGATTCGCGGCTCGTAGATCGTCCTGTTTGATCCCGGTCCCCTGCGCGTACATCACGCCGAGATTGGAGCAGCCCCTCGCGCTTCCCCCATCACACGCCTTCCGGTAGAAGTCGGCGGCTTGAAACTCATCTTGTGGGACCCCACTCCCCTCGGCATACATGACGCCAAGGTTGTAGCAGCCCCTCGCATTCCCACCGTCACACGCCTTCCGGTAGAAGTCGGCAGCACGAATGTCGTCCTGTGGGAGCCCGGTTCCTGCGGCATACATCACGGCCAGATTGTAGCAACCCTTCGCATTGCTGCTCTCACAGACGGCCTTGTAGAGGTCGGCCGCTTGTCCATCATCCTGCTGAACCCCGGTTCCCGAGGCATACATCACAGCCAGATTGTAGCAGCCCTTCATACTTCCACCATCACACGCTTTTCTCGTGAACTCGGCGGCTTGCACCTCATCCTGTTGAACGCCGGTCCCTTCGGCATACATCACACCAAGATTGTAACAACCCCTCGCGTCCCCGCCGTCACAGGCCCTTCTTGAGAATACGGCGGCCTGACTATCGTCCTGTTGGATCCCAGTCCCCTCGGTATACAAGACACCCAGATTGGAGCATCCACTCGCATCCCCGCCATCACACGCTTTTTTGAACAAGGTTGCAGCCCGCGTCTCATCTTGCTTCACCCCTTCTCCTTTCATATGCAGCAATCCGAGAGCATTGCAGGCCGTGGGAGTACCTCGCTCACAGGCCGATTTCACCTGGTGCAGCTGATCGGCTGCCTCTAAATGGGTGATCCCTGCTGAGACTGCGACCCCGACAATTAGGCATGCATGAAGAAGCGTACGAACCGACATGGTGCATCCTCCGAAGCAGCGAGAAAAGTGGCGCGGGGCGCAGTCTAGCGAGATTAGGCGATCAGATTCAAGGCAGATGCGAGTATCGTTTCACACTTCGCTCGTTGCGAAGCTGTGCTCTCACCATTGTCGCCCCCTGCATGAATAAGACGGCAAATCCCTTCATAAACACGCAGATGTCCTTGTGGTGCGCACCGACGGCGCCATTCGGATTCCAGATTGTTATTCTTTGAGATGAATTCCCCTCTACCGTGAGAACTCATCGCCCGTCACCAATGCTCACCTCAGCACCTGTTCCTGTCACGTTGGTTCAGTGATGCACCCGTCATCCTGTTCACCATCCTCCGCACACCCCGTTGCAAAGTGAATCGGGAAGGGGATAGGATCGCTCTCCCTCGTGGTTCTTTTCTTTCGCAAAGAAGGGACCACGCCGACATCGGAACAGTTCCCATACATGCTTCCGCCTGTGTTTCATGATCCGATCTCATGGCCATGTGGGTGGGGCGATATTCCTTGGTAGGGCTCAAATCCAGTGGTCGCCGCGCATTCGAGTACGGCCATCCTTCCACTATCCATTGTGTAGGTACGACATGATCATCTCTCTCGCCGTCTTTGCACTCGTCTCCATGGGCATGCTCTGCGGACACATGCCGGCTTCTGCTGCCGTCACGCCGGTGGCCATGCATCCTGTCTTGGAACCTGAACCAAGCAGTACGAATGCCCCTCAGCTCTATCGGGTCGACGATGAGTCCAATGCTCCGAACAAAGGACTGGCCGACAGCCAATCCTCGCAAGACGAATTGAGTACGACCAAACAGCATCTCCAGTCGGCCAAGCAAAAGATCGAAGAGCTCGAGCGACAGCTCAAACAACGAATCGGTGAGCTTGTACTCCAGCTCCATGCCAAGGATACGGAGATCACCGCTCTGCGATCCAATGCCGTCGAGAATTCTAAAAAACTGCGAGATGATTTTTCCTCACAAGCGGAGGAGCTTACCCAGGCCAAACGCCGTGTTGCCGAACTCGAACAACAGATCGCGGCAAGCGGAAAAGGGCAAGAACTGGTGCAGGCCAAGCGCCGGGCAGCCGAAGCCGAGCAGCTGACCGCGAAAAAGGAGCAAGACTTAACGCAGATCAAACGCCGGGTGGCTGAAGTTGAACAACAGACGGTGGGGAAAGAACAGGAATTGGCACAGGTCAAACGCCGCGTCAGCGACGTCGAACAACAGATGGCAGGAAAAGAGCAGGAACTGGCGCAGGCGAAACATCGAGCCGCCGATGCCGAGCAGCTGACCGCGAGAAAAGAGCAGGAGCTGACTCAGGCGAAACGCCGCGTCACCGAAGTCGAACAGCAGTTAGCCGGGAAGGAGCAGGAATTAGCACAGGCGAAGCGCCGCGCCGCTGAAGTCGAGCAACAGATGGCGTCGACGGGGAAAGACCAAGACCTGGCGCAGGCGAAACGCCGTGTCGCAGAGACAGAACAGCAGGCGGCGAAGAAAGAACAAGAACTGGCGCAGGTCAAGGACGACCTTCGACAAGTCACGCAACGATTGGCCGATATCAATCCCCAACTCATGGCGAAAGACGCGGAACTCGCGCGCACCAAGCAATTGCTGGTCGACTTCGAGTCTCATTCTCCCAAACAAGCCGAGCCGACGCCCGCTCAAGAGGAGAGCCCTCCCCCGCTGCCGCTGCAATCGATCGATCAGAGCCTCTCCGTGACCACCCTCCTCGGGTCCAATCCTGAGGCGACCGACGACGGAGACACCTTCACCCTCATCGCGAATGGCGACCTCACCAAAATCAGCGAGAGCCTGGCAAGCCTCCTCCAGCCCGAGCTCAAGAAGGGCAGTGCCACGTTGAGACAGCGCGGCAATCGATTGACCCTTGCTTTGGCCACCGGTGAATTATTCTCCACCGGTGATGCCACGGTCACGCTTGGGGGCACTTCGTTGCTCGAACGGATCGGAGCCCTATTACATGGATTTCGCTACCAGAACATCGACGTGGTTGGGCATACCGACAACACACCGCTCCGGAGCGACCTACGAAAGAGCTTTCGGGACAACCTCGAATTCTCCCGGGCCCGGGCCGAACATGCCATTCAGGTCCTGGTTACCGGCGGGTTGGAGGTCGACCGAGTCAAAGCCGTGGGGTACGCCGATACCAAACCGATCGCGACAAATGACACCGAAAAAGGCAGGAGCAAGAACCGACGCTTGGAAATCGTGATTACCCAGACAGCGGAATCAGGGATTACAGCGGGAGGCCGAAAAAGCGCAGGCCGATAAGCAACGTAGGAGTTTTTATGCAGCCTACACTTTGTTGACTGGCCGGAGCTTATCTCTCTGTTGGTAACGGGAGAAATTCCTGAAGAATTCCTCCCGCACCCAGACTTCTGTTGCAGGATCGCCTCACGAACGAATAGAAACTTGAATATCAGCTGATACTTGAAACGCGGGCTAACCCTCTACGCTCATCTCCGCTGATACCCCTGTATGCGGCTAGAGTCGGCTCCGCAGCCGCTCGTAGCCCTTCTTTAATTCTTCGATCGCCTGGTTCAGTGCATCGCCGACGGACACCGCCGTCTTCCCTACTTCATCCCGGGCCGCCTCCAACTTTGGCTTGATGTCGTCCCACTGACTCTCTAGGCGGGCCCATTCATCCTTCGCCTCTGCTTTCGCCAGGTGGAGCTGAACTTGAAGTTCATCGCGCTGCTGTTTGAAGTGTTCCAACGCTTTTGTGATCTGCTCTGTGACGTCAGCCATGCGGTTGCTCCTTGGTTAAACGTGAATGGACACTGCGACAACTTCCATGTGCCATGCGTCTCACGACGTCCCCGCGTACAGCACACAGGCGACGGGTGTGGATCCGAGTGACAGGTTCAAACCGGTCATCGCCGCTTCCTTCTATGATCCGGGACGACAGTCATACATGAGGACAATCGCTTGCTCCATGCATGATCAGTTTTCTGTGTGCTCACGATACGACTGATCGTCAAGCAGTGCAAGCCCTCGGCTTGCCTGTTCGTAGGCAGACCGTACGCACGCTGTATGAAGAAGGCCCACGACCCGGTACCGTCACCCTTTTATTTTCCCCTGCCGTCCATTGTTATGACGATCCCTGAATATAAGGAAGGCTCTACTGCAAAACAGAGTTTTTTCAAGGCCTTGCTCGCGCGCACGAGTATGGGAGGCACACACGCTTCACGGCCGTCCACTAGGACTACGTAAAGTCCTAGTTGCCAACTGGAGAAAACTCGGCGATACTATCTTGTTAGTGGGTGTGCAAGATTCGACGATTTCCATTGAAGACGGCGGGGACGTAAGGCGAGTGGTTGAGAGAGTAACGGTTATCTCTTCACGAACAGCCGCCATTCGTGCGTGAATTCCCCCGGCGATCGTATTGGGGCAATTCCCTCGAGCGCTCCATAACCGACATTGAATCACCAGTGATGGCAGGAGGATAAACGGTGAAGCAACGCATCGGAACCAGATTCTGGCTGACGATAGGGGCGCTCTTGGTGCTGAGCCTATGGATGGGAACCGAAGCCTGGGCTTATGAGGCGGCACCGGTGAAGGACGGCGCCTCTGTGCGAGGGACCGTGACCGTCACCGGAAGCGTCCCCGCGCCCCAAGAATTCGAGTTGCGCCGTTTTCCGGACCACGAGTTTTGCAGCAAACTGTCCGATGGCCATGGGTATCGGCGCCTCAGGGAAGTCACCGCCCGGGCGGACGGCGGGCTCAAAGATGTCGTGGTCGTGGTAGAGGGGGTGGAGCGGGGTAAGCCCTTCACCTTCACCGAGGCCGAAGTGGAAGCAAAACTCTGTCAGTTTCTGCCGTTCGTCACCGTGGTCAGCGACAAGCGTCAAGTCACGGTGTTTAATCGAGACCCCGTCCCTCACGACATGCAAGGCTCTGTCAACGATCAAACCGTAAGCGAGCTTGCCTTCTATCGGCCGTCGTTACAAGCCGGTGGAACCACGGATGTCGTGCAGCTGGGCAAAGGACGAAATGTGTTTACCATGCACTGCAGCCTGCATCCCTACATGCAGAACTGGGGCTATGCCGTGGACAATCCCTACTACGCCGTGACAGATGCAAAAGGCACCTTCTCCATTGAGGACCTCCCGCCAGGAACCTATCGTCTCAAGGCTTGGCATCCCATTCTCGGGATTCAAGAACGGAAGCTCACCGTGACCGCCAATGAGACAGTCTCTCTCGACCTATCGTTTGAAGCCAACTTCTGACAGGGAACAGCCCCCTACCCAAGGCTCAAACCAGCTATGTGTCCTCTACCTTTTTCTAGGCGAGGCCTCCTGGACTACGCAGCCGGTCAACCCAGGACTCCTGATGGGCCTCGAGGGCACCAGGTGGCCGGCTTGAAATAGGGTCGGAGTGGTCGATGACCAACAGCACTGAGGATCTTGTGGAAATGGGGATAACAGGACAGATGCCCAATCTCGCTCGGATGGAAGAACTTCGCGTCGGAAGTTTCGTCATGGTCGGCTCGAGGCGTTCCGCTGATCGGCCGTCCCGCAAACACCGTGGCCACCGCTGACAACTGATCACCATTGGGATACACACCGGAGAAGTGCTCCCCCGCGAAGATACCGAGCACATGGGTGAGTTCGACGAACACCCCCCGCCTCCTCCCACGCTTCCCGTACGGCCGTGTCGGCCAGCAGCTCATGCGGATCTCGACAATCCCGCTCGACGGCCCCCACAGCCCTGACGTCATATCCTTGACGAGCAACAATCGTCCCCGGTCATCATACGCCATGACCGTCGCCGTCGACACTTGCAACAAATCCGCCCCGATTTTTGCACGGAGGGATTTGATGAATTCAGGAATCGGCATATGTTCGACAGAGTACGCGATTTCCTTCAAGGAATCGAGCCGCACCGCCCGTTCCTGTCGGCCTTTCTTTCTTCCTCAAACCTTCTCCTTTTCGTACTCACCGCATTGACAGAGACGCCGACGAAAGTGCAACATACTGCGCATCGCCCAGCTTGACTCAAATTCCGCGATGAGATCCCTTTGAGGGTGCATGGCGGGGCATAGAATAACGCGCATGTCCGACACCGGATTTAATTTTAGAGCATAAGGAGACTAGAATCATGGCACTGCTGATTACCGACGAATGTATCAACTGTGGCGCCTGCCTGCCGGAATGTCCGAACGAGGCCATCTTTGAAACGCGCAGCGGCGCGGAAGAGAAGGGACTCCATGTAGGTGATGGCCAGGGAGTGGGCGACAATATTTATGTGATCGCCCATGATCGGTGTACCGAGTGTGTGGGCCATTTTGACGAACCACAATGTGCGGCCGTCTGTCCGGTCGACAATTGCTGCATTTCCGACCCGGCGTATCCGGAGGGGGCCGATGTCTTGCTGGAACGGGCAAAGACTCTCAATCCCGACAAGGCAATCGATCCGGCAAAGGTGTGGAGCGGCGTGCGGAACTGATCGGTTCCTCGTCTCGGCATTCGTATCCCTTACGGATGCCGAGAGCGAACCGGTATAGTCATGTGTGCCGTGGCATCACCGAAGCGATGAATCATGGCTGATAAAGCGCCGCGGTTCCTCACCAATGCCACGGTCATCAAGGTATTAGCCAAAGTCTTTGCGCTGCAAGCCATCGAGATCGACCTCTTGCGTGCCCAGGCGGGAATCTCCGATGCGAATTGGAAAACCCTGAAGACCGAAGCCTTTAAGAAAGCCTACGCCAAGCAACGGGCGTTTTATGAGGATCGCCTGACCGGCGCGTTCGCGTTGGAACACATTTCCCAGTCTGAACGCGAAACCAGACTGCTTGAACTCTGGCTCAAACAGAGCGAGGAGTCCCCCAAAGACGAACCATGAGCCACACGTCTGGTTCCCCATGCGCGTCTCGCATGGGGAGCGTCCTCACCACTGGAGAATAACCATGAGCAAGAATCGTTTTCTATGGGTGCAGGCCTGGTGGGCTCTTCTTGTTGGGACGATCTTCTGGACAGTATTGGTCACACCAGGGGAATCTGCACTGGCTCATGGTGAGGACATACCTGAGCTGAGTCCGTCGCACTCCATCCCGTCCAGCCCACCAAATCTCTCCAGCCCCGAATCGGCTAGGCGGCAAGCCGCCTGCTGGGCACTCACCGTACCCTATGGTGCCGCAAAAATGGTCTATGCGATCGGCGGAGGGATTGTGGGCGGCGTCGCGTGGGCGGTCACGGGCGGGAACATGGAGGTGGCCAAATCCATCTGGATTCCGTCGATGACAGGCGACTACATCATCCAGCCACAGCATCTCACGGGAGAACGACGCCTCCACTTCGTGGGTGTGGCCTCAGAAGGCCCTCCGTCATAACTCCATCTCTCAGATCCCGTCTCGTCAGCATAATATAGGCATGGGAGTTCCTACAGCTTTGTCATGGCAGGAGTGCTGCCGCGCGAGAGGAAAACGTTCGATCCGCTACATCGAGGAATGTGCCAGGCGTAAGGCGAAGAGTTGGAACGTAGATGCCCGTTGCCGAAGAGGACGCGAGCTGATTACACTAGATCGTCAGCCCACACAGTGGTGACCGATCAAGCCCCCACAAGGGTGCGCTATGCGACTTGCTCTGGCTTTCATCTTCACCCTGCTGACGGGATGTACCGGATCCGGCCTCGAGCATGGAATTGATCCCGAGTCCAGAACCAATCCCGCTTCCGACCAAACGGATCGTGGGTGGACCGAGAAACGCAAGGCACTGTATGACCAAGCCCGCGAGGGACTACGACGGTCTCGCGAACGGTACATCGCGAACACCCGCCCGGTCCTTGAGCGCAAGTTTCGACAAGAACACCCCGATTTGACCGAGATGGAAATCGAGGCGATGGTCAATGAGGCGCTGGCAAAAGGATACCGCGATGAGACGGAACCACGACCGGAGGGTCCGGCCAGGCTCCCTCCGCCACGTCCAATGAACTGTCTGCCTTCCCCAGGGGGATGGCCCTCCAATCCGAATTGCTACTGACAGGCTGTTGACCAAGTCCGCCAGCAGCGTTCTCGCATCGCTCAGAGGCTCAGCGTACGAAACAGAGTACGATTCGCCTCTTCACTCGCTGCAGCCTTGCTAGACGGCCTTTCTGAACAGCTGGCAGGCCATAATCTGGTTCTCTTGGTGATCTCGAACGTCGTGGCGTCATACTTCAGCGATGTGTTTGTCAACAGACCGCTAGGGAGTACGCGGAAACTGAGGTCAGATTGAGGTGGCCTCCAACCCCTCCCTTCTCGAAACCTGCCCTCTCCTCATTTGGGCCTGTTTGTCAGAATCGAGTCACATGTTACCGATAAATGTGATATTCTATGGTGGAGCCTAAGTTAGAAAGGGAACTTTCAATGCCCACCGGAGCACACTTAACTCCGAAGGAAAAGCAATACCGCTACAGACGGCGCCTGCGCCGCAAGGGGCTGCGGCCGGTGCAAATCTGGGTGCCCGATACGCGCACCGAGAGGTTCGCCGGCGAGTGTCGACGACAGGCGCGGCTAGCCGCTCGCTCGGCCCAGGAAAAGCCCACGCTTGACTTCATCTCGGAGATCGCTGATTGGCACAGCGTATAAAACGCGGCGATGTCGTGACCGTCGCTGCCAAAGGTCACTACAGCGGCAAACCACGCCCTGCCCTCGTTCTCCAATCCGATCTCTTCTCCGCCCTTGGCAGTGTGACGATTTGCCTGTTGACCACCGACATGCTTGACGCTCCACTGTTCCGACTGACCATTGAACCATCCTCCTCCAATGGCCTTCAACATAGTTCGCAGATCATGATCGACAAGATCGTCACCGTCCCTCGGGATACCATCGGCTCCCGCATTGGTTCGTTGGAGCACGAACTGATGGTGCGCATCGATCGCTCGCTAGCCGTCTTCCTCGGCATCGTCTGAGAGTGAGAGGAGCAGAGCCTCCCCCCCCTCAAATTTACCTTGGAAAGCTGCAATCCATGAGCAGCTGCGGCGTTGCCGAAGGATGGGGATCGAACGCGAGTGACCGGGCTCGTGCACATACAGAATGAGGCTCCTCGTAACATCAGTATCCAAGCAACCACGATTCAGATCCTTGCATTACACTGATTTCGCAATACCAGCATGACGGCCTGATCGGAGGAAGCGGAGTCCACCCCTTCAAGTCATTACTCACTGACATGCACAGAACAAGACGCAACCGCAATATTTTTTAGTGCGAGGGAGGCTCTCACTCAAACCGTCATGACGCTTTCGCTGTGTGTGGAGTGAGTCGCCGGTGGATCAGCCATGCCAGGAGGTGGCCCTTCTGAGTCAGTGTGAGGAGCACGGACCGGTCATGCGCAGGACGCTGTTTGGTGACCCATCCCTTGTGCTGCGCGCCACGAGCGAGTTGACTCATCGTTGATCCGCCTACACCAAACACGCGGGCACAGTGTTGAACAGAGCTGCCGGGATTTCGCTGGAGATAGAGCAACGTTCGAGCTTGCGCAGGGGTGACCCCAAGGTCAGACAACTCCTCTCGATACGCATTCAACCAACGCAGGCTGACCCGCCACGTTCCTGAAGTCGTCGACCCTGATGTGCGGAGCAGCCGGACAAGACCCATGTCTCTATGCTGCCCTACCGCCCCACTGCTGCCTAGTGATTCTGCAATTCCGGCAGGTGGAGTGCCAAATCGGCAAGGCCTGAACAGGTGTCTGACCCGCTACACCCGCCGCAAGCCTATGACGGGAAAGAAGTGAGGACCTGCCGAGTAGGCCGTGAGGTTGGCATGCGTATGAAGGCCGTCACGCTCACGCGTACATGGGCCGACTGTCGCTCAGCGTCACCCAACCGCGAATGATGCGATACACAAACCAGAGTCCGACCAGTGTGATCGGGAGCCACATGAAGAGGAGGCCGATCCCCAAGGTCGCGACGATGAAGACCACGCAAAGGGACATCCACAGCAGCCCAAACCAGAACGTTCGGATCTGCCAGCGAAAATGCGATTCAAGCCACGTCCCACGAACCTCGCTCCGCTTAACGTAGTTCAGAATGACAGCGATGATCGACGGCCAACCAGTCAGGAAGGCACCGACGACCGTGGCCGTGCCAATGATGCCGGTCAGCAGGCTGAACGCGTGGAGGGCGTACACGACCTTTGTCCAGGTGACTAGTGAATCCACGGGTTCGCTCCATGCTCACGTTCTGTGGTGAGTATTGCGTGTAGCAGAACCGAGCGCTCAGCATACTCACCATCTTCGGTCTAACGCAATACACCTAGTTTCTGGGCACGCAGGCTTCAGCTCATGCGGGAGGCAGCTCAGATGGTTGGAGGCAAGGGGACACTACCAATAATGGGCAGAGTGAGCTAGGCAGGATGTAGTGGGCAAGAAACGGTATCCGACCCCTTAAATTATCCTTTTAAATTATCCTGACCCCTTAAATTATCCTTGAGCATAGAACTGAGAGCTGATCTCCCCCTTTGTTTGGCAGCGCAACGTGAAGCCGGGGTTCACCTACCGTACGGGGTGCCGACCTCCCAAATCATTGTTCACTGGCATGCACAGAACAAGACGCGGCCCCAATACTTTTCATCTGGAACATTCGTAGATGCCATGAAACCGCGAAGAGAATTAGGCTGATGGAAACCGGCTCCGAAGGGACGGCAGGTCGCAAACGTGCCGTGCGAGCGCCAAGGCGGCGGAGAGTCCCGGCGATTCAATGCCGATCAGATTAATCAACAGGGGGTCTTCCCTGTCGATCGAGACGATGAAGTCGCTCTTGGACCGACTATTTGTCACGACCCGTGGTCTGATTCCAGAATAGGCCCAACGAAGATCGCGTTCGTCCAGAGAGGGAAGGAATTTCTGCAAGGCTTCAATGAACACGCCCGGCGGCGTCTTGCGCGAGGTGTAGTCCGCTTTGTCTGTGATGGGCATTTCGTTCGGCCCGACATACAACCGTCCGTTCGGGCGGGGACTGAAATGTATTCCCTTGCCGGTTGCGTGAGGTGGCAACGCAGGATACACCGGACGTCTGATCAGGCGTTGCTTCTCCGGAGTGACCAGTTCGTAATACTCACCCCTCAGCGGGCTGATGCTATATTTCTTATGGGACATGCTCAGTGCGGCAATTTCGTCGGCATAGAGTCCGGCTGCATTAATGAGGCAGGTGGTCTGGATCCGTTGACGGTCGGTGGAAACGAGATACGAGCCGGCGGCCTCCTCGACGCCGATGACTCGATTATTGAAAGCAAACTCTGCGCCGGTCGCTTCCGACTCGGTCTTGAGCGATTGCACGAAGGCTTGAGAATCAATGACAGAGACGCTTGGAATAGCGATTCCGCAGCAGGCGTGAAGGGACGGTTCGCAAGCCCACAAGACGGAAGGCGTCATGAACCTCACCCCCGTTTTTGTCCTCCAGGCGTTGAACAACAACCGTCGCAGCAGAGGTATGTCGCGCCACAAGCCTTGACGGATATCCTCCATCGAGACAGCGATGATCATGCCGGCCCTGAGCAACGGGACGTCATGTTCCAGAGCATATGCGGCCGCCAACCGGCAACCTTCCCGGGCGAGCTTCTCTTTCAATGAAAAGGGAGGTTCATGGATACCGCTGTGGAGGACGCCGCTGTTGCGTCCGCTGGCTTCTTCACCGGGGCTCTCGTGCTGTTCGAGGACCAGGAGACGAATTGGCGCGGCCCGGCGTCGGCACAATAACTCCCTGGCGATCGCACATCCAACGATACCCGCGCCGACGATGGCAACATCGTACGTCTTCATGGGATTTCATCCTAGCGCCATCAACCGAACCGAAAGGATATTTACGGGACCGACCCCTTAAATCTTACAGGAGACTGGCTTGTTAGCCATAGAGGCCTTGGTAAGCTGTAATCCAAGTTCGGTTGAGACCTTGCCAGAGGATGGGAATCGGTGTGAGCGACCGGGCTCGTGCATGCACAGAAGAGTGTGGCTCCGCGTGACGTCAGAGTTCAAACAACCGTGATCCAGATTCTTGGACCAAACTGATTCAGCGGTTCCCCGCATGACGGCCTAATCCAAAGAAACAGGGTCCGCCTTCTTAAATCTGCCTCAATCACAACTGCTCGTTAGGCGGCCGTTGAATCACGAGTACTCCACGATGAGTAGTTGACCAGGATCAATGCCATAGCGTATAGCCGCCTCGATCCAAGACCTTTCGTTAACGTTTGATCGATCGCCTTTCCCCTTGTACTCGACGAAGAGAAAGTGCGTTTCCCGCCACGCTTCCCGTGCTCGGCGACAATCCCTCTATACACGTTCAACGCCTCTGGTTCTTGAAACAGATCAACTTTGGAGCTCCGTTGTGGCATGTCGCGCCAGAATAGTTCGGTGCCGTGGTAAGTGTCGACCCACACACCAGCCCAGCCATCACGTTGGAGACACCCGAGAACCGCGAGCTCTCCGAAGACTGGTTTTCCAAACGGGGCTACCAAAGGCTTGGTCGTGTATGTCCGTTTGAGCGTTCCATCCTTAAGACGAGGCGGCTCGGCGCTGGGGAACCGTAATGTCCATCGCTCTGGCTTACTCGGACCACCATCGCGCGAATCAAGTGGAGTATATCCGGTGGCGAACAATCGAAGTGTTGCGAGGTCAGAACGAGCCCACAGCTGATGGCTACCCAGAGTCAGTAGGGCAGTTCTTGACTTTACACTTCCCAGCCAAACGCTTGAGCATGCAGCTGAGAACTTTTTCGTGCTCTCTTTGCCCTACTACAGCCGCATAAAGCTGCATTACGCGGCACGGCGCTTCTTCCCGCGTCCGCTTGAGCGGGATGTGAGACGCGATGACTTTTCGACAAAGCGGCCTGCTACAAACTTATGCAATATGCTGGCGATCAGCGTTTGATAGGGAATACCTTTCTCTGTGGCACGAGCCCGGATTTCAGAAAGATCGGGTGTGGATAATCGGATATTGACCCGCTTGTTCTTGCTGAGGGTCGCGTGCGCGTACTCGCGATACCGACGCAACGCGGCTTCGGACGTCACCGTCGATTTCAGCTTACCGGCTTCGAACGCCGACAAAATCTGCTTCTCTTCACGATCAACACCTTTCATGTTGCCCTCTCGTTGCGCACTCTGGCCCAACAGCGCGACAAAATCAACACACCTCCCACCTTATTCCGACTGTTCCCGGGAAGGAGACATGAAGGGTAACGATCTCACAGACCTCATCAGGAGGCCAGCTTCAATATCCTGCGTGCGGGGATGGCCCCGCATGGCGTGATGGGCACCACGTCCCCGCATCGTTCTGATGCTTAGCTCAGCTACCTAACTTCTCAACTTTCCTCACAACTTTCCCACTTCCACACTTCTTGTCGACCGGCATTCCCATTGCTCAAGCATCTGGCTAGCACAAGCACGGGCAAGCGCAGTTGAAAAGGAGGTGATGAACGCGCCAACGCCCTGATGCCTGTCAGCTTGTCAGCCTGAAACTTTAGGACGTTCTAACTTTTACACTTTTTCCAGAAGGAGGATTGCCATCATGTCACAGAGTTCATC
>DCZN01000008.1:69374-71386 GCA_002331625.1 Nitrospira sp. UBA2083
GGTCATGGTCTTAGGTGGAATCGTTCTCTTGCTCGGAGGGTTGATCGCTGCAGGGTGGCTCTATAGCCAAACCAGCGACCAGGGCAAGGTTACAGGTACCGCCGAACAGGCCACTGTCCCAGACCCGTTCAAGAAGACCTCGGTCCTCACCCAGGCAGAAGCTTCGACCACCACTTCCACCAAGGGTGTGATTCCCGCTCTGTCGATACCGGACATTATCCATGCCGATATCTACTTCGAAGTCGGCCGCAAGGGCCTGACCGATGAAGGAAAGGCGCAGTTGTCGGCCCAGGCCGCCATGCTGAACCAACATGAAGCGTATGGCGTGTTGATTCAGGGTTATACCGACCAACAGGGGTCGGCAAGCTACAACAAGCAGCTCGGGATGAAGCGAGCGGAAACGGTCAAGGCAGAGTTGGTGAATGCCGGTATCGCTGAACACCGAATCAAGACGATGAGCTTGGGGGAAGAAGGGGTCCTGTGCGTGGACACCAGCGACACGTGCCGGCACATGAATCGCCGTGTACATCTGGAGATCCGCAAGATCGGCCAAGAGCACATGGTGCTCCCTGTCATACCCGTCACCATCTCCGAGTCAGACTCGCCCACGGAGTCTTCCTCCGCCGTGAGTGAAGGTGGCACGACAAACACAAACCTGTCTCCCTCATGGTCCGATCCTTTCCTTATGCCTGAGCCGTCAAAGGGCAGGTAGTCATCCAGTGAGACTTGGGGACGACCTCTGCGTCGTCCCCAGGCCCTCGCACTGTATACAATTTCACCCCAGCCAGACCATTTGGCTCCGGACGTGAGAATGGATCACGGGACCTTTTTCCCTGGCAGATGGAGCCGTCTTTCTGCTCGTGCTCTCTTGACAGATACGAAACTACGCTCGTGGCGCAGAGAACGTCATCCCCAGAAAACTTTGCAACCTGTGGATAGTCGGTCAGAATGCTGGGTATAGCAATGGAACAGGCAAAACTCACTGGATCGCACCCGTGAAATTCCTAGGAATATGCAGGAAACTAGCTAACGTATAACGGGACCACTATTACTGGTAGCTTCTCTCCGGCAGGGCGGATGCCTAAAAAATAGGCACTTTGATAAATCGGCGCGCTAATCGCACCGTCTTTTCTGAACAACAGAACTTGCTCACAAGGTTATCCACAGAAGGTGGGGAGTACGAATTCTCTCTTGCCGATCTCCCTGTGCAGCATGGTGGTAATTGTCCCTAACGCTGGGTGTGACGGGCAGACTTCGTCGCTTTCCACCTCCAGGGTGGGGTCGGATTCGGCTCTGACCATAAGCCGGTCTTGGAGGCCTTGGCCAGCTCTTCCAGATCTTTCAGAGCCTGATCACGGACCGGCCCCGTCTGCACCCACGCAAGCCCCTCTTTGACCAACTCATGGGCAATGTTCCGGCCATCCTCCAGGAGAATATCGGCAACCAGCCGACCCTGCCGATCCTGTTTCAGATCTCTCACCACTACTTCGCGGTTAGCGATATAGGCCGCCGTCGCATGTTTCGCCTGTTTTCCATACGGCTGTTTCAGCTCCGGACAATCCACATCGCGAAGATACACCATGTCTTTTCGGCCTTGATGGTGAATAGTGAGGCGATCCCCTTCGTGAACGGTCAAGACGCGTGCGACGAATTCAGCCTGCGCGAACGATGGGACAGCCATGACCAAGGCGAGCACCAGGCATGTTGAAAGGCGACGTTTCATCTGATCTTGTATGCTACCGCCAGCGATGCATTCAGCCAACCATTTCTGAATTTTGACACAACGACCACATGAACTTGGGAGGACAGGAGAAATCGATCCTGCGTGGGTGTGTCAAACCCTTGTATGCGCAGCTAAAGTAGATCAACGTGATACCGAAGCAACTAGGGTAGCTATTCGGGCACGCACCTGATAGGATGGTAGTGTTTCATCGCGGTGGGCCTCGCATGAAACGCCTATTCAACGGCCTGTCACCGATATTGTTCCTACCGAGAATCTGATCGGAAGCCTG
>DCZN01000008.1:71414-76097 GCA_002331625.1 Nitrospira sp. UBA2083
CTTCGGCCCGCTCCTTCCCCTCTGAAATCCTTCTCGTGTCTTGGGCAATGTCCTTTTAGAAGGAGGACCCCCCATGGGTTCAAAGCTGTATGTCGGAGGGTTGCCATTCTCGGCAACTGAATCTCAACTCACCTCGTTGTTTGCCGAGCACGGCACGGTTGAATCGGCCCGCGTGATTGCAGACAAATTCACGGGCCAATCTCGCGGGTTCGGCTTTGTCGAAATGTCGACCGCCGAGGAAGCCAAGGCGGCCATTACCGCCTTGAACGGATCACAAATGGATGGACGGTCGTTGACCGTGAACGAGGCGAAGCCGATGGAGCCACGGTCCGGTGGTGGTGGATCGCGATTCGGTGGTGGGCGAGACCGCAACCGATTCTAGCCACAACAGGCTTTCTGCCAAAATACAGACGGGGCGCTTCTNNCCCCCCGTCGGCCTACCATCCACACGAGCCCATCATCCCGATATTTCTCAGTGAATCGATCGTTCATCCCCACGTACGGTGGACTTCACTCACCTGCTCACCGCGCTCGGCCTTGGTTATCACCCAGTTCACGTCATCGGGGATAGCAACGATCTTGAGCGTTGCGGCATGCCCATTGGCTGCTTCCTGAAGCTCTTCCACGACACGAACCAGTTTCTCATCGTCTCGTGGGATGAGGTGTCCACATTGATTCAAGCTCGGTTCCCGCGGTCCCGCCGCCAGCGGCCAATAGACCCCACGATCCGTTTCTGCCAGAGCCTCCCGTTGCCCCAATTCACGCAGTCGGGTCAGTGCCTTATGGCTGATACAGAATTCGTCATAGCTCTCATTGATCACGATTCGCTTCATATTCGCTCCCTTCGTAGATGCAACTGTTATCCGGACACCGAATGACTGTTCACCTACACCGACGGGACCGGATCTTTATATCCGATGTAGTTCCCCGTCCAATGGGAGTAGCGGCGGTTGGCCCATGTCGCCACCTCATCTTTCTGAATCTCGCCATAGCGCTTCTGGAGCACTGTGTTGAACCTGTCCAGGTCCCCTTTGATCTCCATGAGGTCTTCCTCCGTGAGGTTCACCCACTTTGCCTTGAGCGGCGCCTTGAGTTGTTCCCAGAATTGCCTGAACTGGTCCTTGTTCATGTAAACTCCTTGGTGAAGAAGGTAAGGTCTCCACTCCTCTCGGCGTCTATACGCATCCAGCGTGTTCGGCAGAGCGGCAACCGTAGAGACTCAGGCGTAGAAGCGGCGAAGACCGGAGAATCAGACGCGCATGAACGGCATGCGAGGGAACGGCGCGAGCGATGGGATAGTCAGCGTAGCTCAGTACGTCATGCTGCGAGCCTACAGACCTACCGCATGTTCTGTCAACAACGACGGAGATAGCGCACAGGTAAGTGTCGCGTGAATCCAACTGCGCGACTGCACGTACAGTTCACACCAATTGTTGGTGCACAGGCTCTCTCAAGAGCTATGCGCTATGGACCAGTCTTTTTCTCACGTATATGCGAGCATGGCACTTCAGATTGACTCACGACCGGTTCAGTCACTCTTGACCGGTCTCTCATCGGAGCGTAGAGTAAATCGTGTTTTCAACCGCCTTCGTCTCGGAGGTGGTGACCATGGTCTTCTGTCGACATGAGATCCAATTGAAGGGAAGGGGCAGACCTGCCCTCTTCTCTCGTTCATCTCTCACCAATCATCACGCTTGGTTCTCCTCACAGACTGTCGCCAGGCCTATGAGCCCGTCGACTCCATTCCGATGTGATACATCGCATACTTGCGATTGTCCGATATGGCAAGGAGGTCGTTATGTCCTACCGTTACAACACCATCGATATCATCGTGGGTGTCGGAGTCTGTGCCATTCTCTTCGGGGCGCTCCTCTTGTTCCTCGCCGTAAATGGGACCTATCACGTGGTCCCACCGCACACACTCGCACTGGAACAATCAGCTGATATGGAGAGTGGTGTGAGAGCGCTTCAGCCAGCCCTTGGCCAGGCCATCGTCGATCAAGCACTCGTCGAACGGCGGAGCAATCAAGCCTTGGTTCAATCGGTCTCTGCATGGAATCGGGCAACTATGACGTTTCATGAGTGGCAATCAGGCTCGACCAGCTGGCTCGGTACCGTCCTCCACCAAGGGATGACCATCCCGGCAAATCATCTGGCCCGTGTGCAAATCGTCATGGGGCGAGCGATCGTCAACTTCACCAAACGCGGCGTTCGCAACGGCCTCTTATCGGCTGATCACGACGCCACCATTTACAATATGAAGATGATCGGCGCGGTTGAAGCCCAAGGACAACGCCTGCACGACGAATTCGCCTCTACCTGGCAAGCAACGCTTGGACGCCGCATCGTCGAAGCTGCTCACCACGACTGGCTCCAGGCTGGCGCCATTCAAGAACGACTTGGGTCCGCATTCGTGCAGGTCGTGCATGCACAAATGAACATCGAAAAAGGGCAAGCGGCACAGCAAGAGCAACTGGGAAGTTTGATATTTGCTGCTGTTCGCAATGAGGTCCTCACAGACTCTCCGCTGCAGCCGACTATCGCGGCAGCTCCGCCGATGCCTTCGGGAAATATCGTCATGGCGTCTACACAGCCTGCATCGTGGCCGGAGATCCCGATGGGATATCTCGTGGTCGCCGGTGTTCTGCTGGCTACGATCTTTCTGGCTGGGCTGTCCATGGCGGCGCGGAGCCGAGAGGCAAGGGCTCTCGCGCAGCTGAGGCGAGATGCGGACCGTTGGGTGTTTCGCATGGCTACCTAACAACAGTCTGCGCGGTCACACCGGTGTCCGACAGAATCAGGAACCAAGCTGTCGGACGCCGGCAAGGTCCCAAATATGAGAAGTACGGCGCATCGCCCTGATCGAATAGTCCAGTCCGGGCCTATTCGACTGCTCATCGTCGAAGCCCAACGGCTGTTCAGGCAAAGTCTGCGTGTGCTTCTTGAACGGGAACAGGATGTTGCCGCTGTCATGGAAGCCTCCGATGGGCGCTCAGCCTACAGCCTCGCGATAGAGCATCAACCCGATATCGTCCTCTTAGACGTGGACATGCCGGACCTCGACGTCGAGTCGGTCACAAAACGGATTCACAAACACCTCCCCGACACACGAGTGTTGTTACTGGCCCGGTACGATGAAGATGCTCGGATCGTCACCGCAATGCGAGCCGGAGCATTCGGCTACATCCTAAAAGACACGGACTGCACAGACTTCCTACGTATCATCAGCGCAACTGCGAAAGGAGAACACCTCCTGTCACCGGTCCTACCTGAACGCTTCGTCCGTGCCGTTCCCGGCTCGTTGCGGCACACACACGCGGACGGCACCATTCTGCTCTCCAGCCTGAGTGACCGAGAACGAGAAATATTGGCTTGTGCAGCCGCCGGTCGGAGCAACAAGGAGATTGCCGACCAGCTGTGTGTCTCGGTCGATACCGTGAAAACCCACCTGCACCATATCTATCAGAAACTATCCGTCGATGGGCGCGTCGAGGCCGTCATTGCCTATCTTCATTCCCAATAGTCTATCTCGTCACCGACACACATCTCACTCAAACGATGGTGGCGATAATTCCATCCTTTGGGCGATGGCAAAGAACGGGTCTGTTTTTTAGGATGAGGTCAATCAGAAAGGACGGTCCAGGCACCCTTCTCGGAACCATGTACGGATCAAGCAAGGAGGTCAACTGCCATGCGTGATGTACATCTACTCGATGAACTAAAAGCTGAACCAGGATGGGCATTCCTGTATGCAGCATTTCTGATTGGGATCGTGGTCTTCGGGCTGGTAAGTGCGGGCTTCATGAGCTGATCAACAGCAACAGTCGGTACGAGGCTGGTATTCATATCCCGTCAGAAGAAGCTGCCCTGCCAGNNTGCCAGAGCCAGCACCTACGGCTCTGGCAGGAGCCATGCTCTTTTCACAGGTCCCAAGACCGCCCACAATACGCCCATTGTAGGTTGAGGACTATTCGTGGTCTAGAGACCCTCATCCTGTCTTCTGCACTCACGCTGCCCTCATTGCCGATTCGCTATTGAGTTGACGGTATGGTAAGCTTGACCCGCAAGTCGTGAGCGCCCTCACCCTCGCGTTTCTCTCCTTCGAGTGTCCCGCGCGAACAATACTTGAGATGAAAGGAGTCGTAATGAGCCGTCTGAACTTAGAGCCGCTGATGACCTTTTCGGATGGATCGTACCTGGCGATCAGCACGGAATGCTCGCGGGACGGCGATTTTTCCTGTTCGGTCTATACTGTCTTGGAAACGGGTAATCACACGAACTTCCGCAACATCGCAAGCCATCTCCTTTCCGGCTCCACCTGTCTCACTGCCCAAGAACAGGCTTACAGCTATGCGCTACGTCTCTATCCCGATGCCGGTGCGGCCATGAAGAGACCGCCGTACCTCATCTGGCATGGGCCACAATCGTCGGGTAATCAATGAGCTGTCATCTGGTGATGGGCAAGGACCACGTTCATCTGAGAGACGATGATGTTTCGTTGCGTGTATACAATGGGCACAGAGTGCACAGGCCCCATTCCGCTCTCATTCGCAATCTACACCTCGATGTGGTAGACTAAGCATGTCATCACGCTGATCCTCGCGCTCTTCCCTCCCCGTTCTGTTCCTGCGCGATTGCAGTTTGCGGTGAGTTCGTCGAGCAGTGGTCGTGGTGTCACAACTA
>DCZN01000008.1:76188-76340 GCA_002331625.1 Nitrospira sp. UBA2083
AGGTCTGGTGCAGGCTGCATGGGCTCCGTATGCAACGACTCTGTATCCCCGAATCAAGGAGAACAACGATGAGCACCCACAGTGGGAGTGAGTGTCTATGAATGCAGCGAAACCGAGTCAACCAACACCCGTTGAGCGTTGGATCCGCATCC
>DCZN01000008.1:76592-76873 GCA_002331625.1 Nitrospira sp. UBA2083
TTTCCTGAAGATCGATTCGTGACGGCTGCAGGAAAAGTGTCCGCAGTCCGCGCCAAGTCGGAGTGACGGAAAGACCGGTATTAGGCCGCCCATTTTGCACGTTAACCTTTGAGGTGGACACGCGATGAATACATCATGGGGGACGAAATCCCCGNNTTGACGGAGATCGTATCCGGATCGGATCGCAATCCTGACGGGAGAACGCAGTATCGCGTCAAGGTGGCAGACGGCACGCGGTTGCTCGTTTCAGAACATCATCTCAATATTCTGCTCGACAACAA
>DCZN01000008.1:77115-82917 GCA_002331625.1 Nitrospira sp. UBA2083
GTTCTTCGAACCAAGGTCCGTTGGGAGATGCTGGGACTCCAAGATCCGACACGGTCCTCATCTGAGCCATCGATTGAGGATATTCGTCGTCAAATTACTTCCGCGGCAAGTCAAGGGTTGAGTCCTGACACCGTGTCCCGCTCTCAACAGAGGGACGGACGTCTCAAATCAGGATCCAAGGTGTCGGCACCCCCTCGTAAACGCAATGCCGCTCCGTAATCAATTCAGTTGAGGCATGTCGCACTCGAAAGGAGGGCATCATCGGAGGACAAGGCAAAACCACCAGCGCGAAGCGAGACCGTGAAAAAGCACAACGACAGAAGCAACGGGACAAGGAAGAGCGTCGTGCATTGCGAAAAGCCACCAAGCCCGATCGGGTGACGCAGGATGGTGAAGACCCCGATCTAGCCGGCTTGCGATGGGGGCCGCAACCTCCGCTCTATTGAAGAACCACACCATGCCAGGCAGCACGGGCTGCACACAAGAAGGGGCAGCCATGGATGTCAACACCCTCACCTTTGCATTCGTGATCGTCGCACTCGGGATCGGTGGAGTAATCGTTTACCTCAAGGGCAGGTAGTTACAGAGCTCTATTCCTTCGCCAATCGGCCTTTCCCACTCAGATCCGTCAGCTGACCGCTGTCGAGGTTTGCTCGCGCATGTCGCAGTGGCTCATTTATCTCCGCACGCGGGGCCGTACGAAGTGCGGTGTGGAGCCGCCGACCCGGATTGAAGGGGCGACCTGCGGTTTACGAACTGTACCAGATCCAACCTCAGACAACCTAAACCCGCAAGAAACCACGACTCAGGAGATAGGCGAGATGGCCCTAGATGGGGGTGGTTTGTCCTGTCCTGGTAGCAGCGTGGTAGCAGATCAAGCCAGCGGAGATGATGAATGAATGTGGGAAATGTGGGAATGGAGGCGTACTAATGGGACTAGAAACCAGGCATAGGGACGTAGTAAAACGATGTTACAAGAAGTAACAAAAAGCCACAAAAGGCAACGAAACATAGCGTATTAAATTTCTCCTGCTATCTTTGGGTATCGTATGCTTTGATGTCGGCAAGAGGAGTTACCCCAATGAAAAATGTACGCCTTACACTCGAATACTGGAAAGATGATGAGTGGTACGTCGGTCAACTGAAAGAACTTCCCAACGTCTTGAGTCAGGGAAGAACTCTGGCGGAGCTGAAAGAAAACATCCAAGACGCCTACAAGCTGGTAGTCAAGAAAAGTGAAGAGCGTAGCCATAGAGCCCATGCTCGTGCTATCTCGATCCCGCTTTCTGTTCCAGCCTAATTGCTTCGCATCTTGAAGCGCAACGAATTTATCCGCAAATTGAAAGCAGATGGTTGTGAGTTAGCCCGTTCAGGGGCTAAGCACGACTTGTATCGGAACAAAACAACTGGTCACACTACGACCGTACCACGACACACCGAACTGTCGAATACCCTCTGCAAAGAAATTCGCAAGCAGCTAGGTCTGAAGCCTTGACTAAATCCGTAAAACATCCATCTTTGTAGGGTGGATTCTACAACCTCGGCGCGACCAGCGGCGACATTCGCCCGACCTGTATCTTCAGATCAGCTGCTGCCACGAGAGATTATGACGAGGGGTATGGGGTGAATGACGGGGTTTTGATTGCACCGGTCCCATCGCTACATCTACAAGATCAGGGACCTAGCCCAGTTGAAACCCCTACGGCACACGTGCCTTGTCCGCTATGGACCTCTCTGATAGGCTACCGTCAGTTGTTGCATCCGCTCTTCCCTGTCGAGGAGGAAATCCGATGCCTAGAGTCATCAAGGCCGTCTATGAAAATGGCATGTTCAAACCGGTAGGGAAGATCAACTTACGGGAGCACCAACAGGTCGAAATTGTCCTGAGCGAGATGTCGAGCGTGACACAAAATACCCAAGGGATCTTGAAAGGCTTGGACGATGACGCCATCAATGACATTGCCCTTTCTCCTGAATTCCTGCCTGAAGAATCGTGACATCCTCGCTCGCAGATGTGGCGCACGGCCCCCGTGTGTTCATCGATGCAATATCTTCGTCTACCATTTCAGTGCTGATTCACGACTGAACTCGGCCTGCACGGGTTTTCTTGCTTCCGTTGAACAAGGCCGGCTGGTCGGCATCACCTCAGCGGCAGTGGTTCAAGAAACGTCCCACCGCGTCATGATCGCAGAAGCCCTGCTGACCTGTCCGCATGTCAAGGGAAAGGATCTCGTCACGTACCTGAAAACCCATCCTGACATCGTCAAGACCTTACGACTCAATCAAGACATTGCCTCAATCATTGCATCATTGAACATCGAGATTCTTCCCATCAGCGCTGCGCTCATTGAGCGAAGCCGGCAGATGAAAGCCCGATACGGGTTTCTTTCAAATGATGCGCTCACCTTGCAGGCAATGACTGATCTCGGAGTTCTCGCCATCGCCACCAACGACTCGGATTTCGAACGGGTCGACGCCATCACCGTGTACAAGCCCTAAGCAACCCCGACCGCTCTCCAAGGCTGTGATGGGATGACACGTACAGAGACGGCGACTGATCACGAGCTTGAGTTCAGATGTCAGGTACACAAGGAGCTTGGAGCCGCAGTAGAAAAAAGTGAGGCTCTCTTACAAACAGTTCCTGATCCCCCTTAGACAACGTACCCCCGCAAGAAACAACAAAGCAGACCCCCCCGACATAGGGCAAGATGGGGCCAGTTTGTCCTATCCTGGTAGCCGCGTGGTAGCAGATGAGGGTGAGTAAGGAACCCCGCCCTGCCAGACGGGGTTCCTTACTGACATGGCGGAGCCGTCAAAATTGGCGGTGCGTTTCTATTTATTCGATTTCGCCCCCGCTCGCCTTATCAGGGAATCTTGGCCGGGAGAACAGCGATGCCTTCGGCTTGCGCCGCCTTGCGGAGGTTTCTATCAAGCGAGGCAAGTGGAAGCCCAAGGCGCATGGCCAACTCAAGATAGGCTGCATCGTAACTGCTCAGTTGATGCCTTCGCCCTAANNAATGTCTTATCAAGGGTGGCAGCAGAAGACAGAGGCGCTTCGCTGACTAAAGAGACACCCCTCATCGTCTGGCGTTCTTCCACTTGAGAATGTCATGGGTGGCCAATGCGACACGATGCTTGGCGCGCAACGCTCGAATCCCTTCGATCGCTTGTATGGCCTCTTCCCGACTCCGTCGTTTCGCAGGCACCAACTTGGCAACGGCTTCATCATAACGTGTGATCGCGATTTCCCCTCCCTGAGCAACCTGGCCAATCAATTCAGAGAGTTTCTTCTTCGCTTCGGTAAGTCCAACTATGGTGATGGCCATTGTCACAAACCTCCCATATCCGGACACCATGCAATCTGGCTAGACACTGGCTAGATTAACATAACGCCTTCGCGAGCCACACGTTATTGCAGTCATTCCGATTCAAGAATGGTGCCTCTCTCCTCGGTGTCATTGAGTAGACAGGAACACTGGCTTGATTACAAAACTCATTCAGAGCGTGCTCCAAGCATCCGACCACAAAGACTCCCTATTGATCCATTGGCACCTCGCCCGTGGTTCTGGTCAACTCTGCTACGGTGAAGCTGTCGCTAGTGCGAGTAAGCGGAATCCTTCATGACCACGAAAACATTAGATCAGCACATTGAAACGAGCCTTGATATTGCCGGGGGGGGAAACCCCGTATTGCAGGCCATCGTATTACCGTACGTGATATGGTCATGTGGCATGAACGGTTGGAGAAAATTGTCGATGAAATTGCCAACGACTACAGTCTGACGTTGGCCGATGTCCATGCCGCCCTCGCATACTGTTTTGATCATCGCGCCGATATCGACAAAGACATGGCTGACGGCCAGGCCTTTGCTGAGTGCTTACGCCAAACCACGTGCTCCAATCTTTATAAAAGCTGAATGCCGGGAAAACTTAAGACGTACGTCTTGGTGACTAACCGCAGCGAAGGGAATGCCCCCTAACGATTCAAACTCTACGGACTGCGCTCCAAGCCATGCAGACGTGAGCCTTGCCTATTCCCATTGGGGCCTGTCCCCATACGTTCAAGAGCAATTGGGACACGCGACGATTGAATTAACGGTGAGCACCTATGGGAGATGGCTGAAAAAGAAAGCCCCCGGTGCCTTGGATCGCCTCGACGCAATCCCGTCTCAATCAGAGAGGGCGGTAGCTCGTGGTAGCAAAGTGGTAGCAGAAGGGGTGTATTCACAGAATCCCAAGACCGAAGAGGTTCTGCAACTGCCTGAAATTCCATGGAAGAGTCTGGAGCCGGCGACCCGGATTGAACGGGCGACCTGCGGTTTACGAAACCGCTGCTCTACCAACTGAGCTACGCCGGCATTTTGGTAAGACAGAATGAATTCGGGAAGGAACCTCGTCCGGCATCATAATCTCCACCGGCTGGCCTGTCAATGAAAGGCTACCCCCTCATCTGACGTTATGGTCCAACCTGATGGAGATTGGGCGATGGAGCAGCCGGCCCGCTGGGGACCACTGGCTCTTTGGGCGTCACAGCGGGTTTGGGATTATTGCCCTTGGCTAGTGGATGGATCCGCGCCTTCCCTCCCCATCCAACCTTCGGCAAACAGATCGGATCTTGTCGGTTGCCGAATTGCTGACGAGCGATCAGCGCAACCTGACTGCGCGCATAGGCACAGAGTTCTCCCGCCACGACAGCGCCATTTCGATCGAGATCAGCGAGACCCTGCAGCCCTCGCAACAGATAGTACGTAAACAGGCTGTGTTTCCCCTGATCATAGGCATGCGTTTCCTGCAACGTCCGATTGCCAACCATCCACATTTCGACGTCTTTCCTCGCCTCACTCCCGTCTGATTCCCATGCAGGCGAAGGGATGGCGGCCAAATCGACTCCCGGGGACGGATCCATGGACACATCAAACATGAGGATTGCTCGTCGGATCGGAAGCCGAGACAGCGCTTCCTGCAATCGGCGAATGGGATAGAGTTGCGTCGGCTCAGATCGGCTCCCATCGTATGGGACCAATGATATTGCCCCGGTTCCACCATCCACCACTGCGCGTCCTGAAAAAAACACATAGACCACTGTCTCACGGTCAGCCCGCTTTCGAAGCCATTGCTCAAACGTGTCCTCAAAATCGCGTGCGAGCGCCTTCCTGCCGAGCAATACCCGCACACGCTCTCCCGGGATATTGCTGATGGTACGCAAATACTCCGCCATGACTTGGGCATCATAGCCGGCATATTTCATTCCTGGAATTCGCTCGTCGCGAAATGTCCCCACACCAATCGTAATGACGACGGCCTTCGGCTGGTGAAAGGCGGTGTAGGACATCGGCAATTGATCGACATCCGGAACGATTACTCCTCCATCAGGATGCTTGGCCTTGCTTCCAATGGTGAATGTCTTAGGGGGTGGGATGAACGCCAACGGAGTGGCGGCTCGAAGAATCAGCGTCAACTCGCCGTGGAGAGCCTCTTCCGAGGTCGTGGCTCGTTTCGTGATCGAAACCCGCTTGACCTCCCCCGGCTGGAGTGTCCCGACTGTGACATCCGAGGGAAACAAGCCTTCCAATTTGGCGTGTCCTTGGACCAGAACCAGAACATCTTCGGCTTCCGCGACGCCTTCATTCTTCACCTCAACTTCAATGGTCACAGCCTCGTCTGGCTCCAGCAGGTGATCGCGGTTTTCATCCCGAATGATTGCACGAAAACTAAGTTGGGCCGGCTGCTGCACTGTTTCTCTTGTTGGAGTGACTGGAGGCTGTTCAATTGTGGCCGATCCCGTTGTGGGAGGAAAGCCGGG
>DCZN01000008.1:82924-85628 GCA_002331625.1 Nitrospira sp. UBA2083
AGCGACCGTTCCGGCGACAGGTTCCGCCTGAGAACGACCGGCCATCGGCGCCCACGTCGCTCGCCGAGCGGCATACTCCTGGATCTGAGAGGATTGCGCCATCTGTTTAGCCAATTGATCAGCCACGGCATTGATGGCTTCCTGAACCACGGTCTCTAAACCTTCCACCTGACAGGATTGTTCCCCGACCACCACCGTCCCACGCCCGGTTCCTTCTTGCTTCTTACTGAAGAGCAACGTGCCATCGCGAGCTAAAAACACCATTTCCATTCCCACCGTTGCCGTCACGGGATACGTTCCGGGCGCTTGCTTGGGAATGACCAGATCGATTCGCCTATGGCCGATGCCCACTTCGATCACGCCATCCGACGCAAGAGGTTCCTCAGCTTGCTTTTGGGCGATGACCCCGTCAAAGACGTTCGTCAGCTTCTGCGGAACGGCGGACATGACGGAATCGGCCAGATTCACTGCGGTCTTCCCGCCACAGGCGTTGTCATATGGTGATTCTGCGTGGGTCACGCTGGGTGAATACCAGATGACTGGGGTGAGTGGAATCCGTTGAATATTGACTGGCTCCGTCGGCTGTTTGAACCTGGTACAGCCCGCGACAGCCAGAAAAAGAACGGCTACCGTACAGAGGATGGCATAGCCATGCCTCAGCGGAAAATCAGCAATGAGCGCAGTGTGGGACTTCGTCACGTTGTGGTTATACCGAATATCTGTCGCCGTCATAACCGCGGAAGGCGCATTGACAGCCAATTTCCGCTGGGCTAAGGTCGCGTCATGCCTAGCCCGTCGGCGTCTTCTTCGGTTCCTTCGAGAATATCCTGGTCTGCCCTCGGCAGGTTGATCCGACTGCCAAATCAGACGGGGACTTATCTGTTACTGTTACCGACTATGTGGGCGCTGGTCCTTGCAACCCGAGGAATTCCTCCTCCGAAGCTGCTTGCCGTGTTCATAGGAGGATCGTTCCTCATGCGGAGTGCGGGCGTCATTATGAACGACTTGGCGGATCAATCCTTCGATCGACAAGTGAGTCGGACCAAGATCCGCCCACTGGCATCCGGCGAATTGTCCCGCCGTCATGCTTTCAGTCTACTCGGTGTATTACTATTGATCGCGGCCAGCCTCATGCTCGCACTCCCCCCCCTCGTCGCCTGGCTGTCACCGATTGCCCTTTTGTTGGCAGCCCTGTACCCATTTTTCAAGCGGTGGATCCATATCCCGCAGGCCATGCTTGGAATCGCCTTTGGCTGGGGAACGATCATGGCTTGGGCTGCCGTACGAGAACAGGTGGACGCCGCGGCCTGGCTCTTGTTTGGCGCAACCGCTGCCTGGGCCGTGGCCTACGATACGATTTATGCGATCCAGGATCAAGAAGACGATCGACGCATCGGGGTCAAATCCGCAGCTCTCTATTTTGGATCGTTTCTACACTGGGGCGTGGGCCTGGCATTGAGCACCATGCTGGCCTTGTTAACCGCAGTCGGATGGCTGACCCAACTGCAATGGCCCTATTACCTCATATTGTTGGGTGTAGGACTATTCTTGGGAACCCAGGTGGGACGACTGCAACAGCCGATCACACCGCCGCTAGCATTCGCCATGTTCCGCGCGCACGTCTGGGTTGGTATCGCGATACTCGTCGGACTTCTCGCTGGAACACTGCCTTAAGGCTTTTCGACTGGCTTCACCACCGCAGACTCCTCTTTGGGAGCACGTAATGTGGCCACATACATGGTCACCGCCTTGGCGTCCAGGTCATTCAGGCCCAATGCCGGCATGCGTGTGTGCGCATCCATCGCTTGCGGATTCTTCAACCAGCGATAAATCCAGGTCGCGTTCAGTCGAAATCCCGCTCGATCCAAGGCTGGACCAATTTTCCCCCCCTCGCCTGCAAGACTGTGGCAGGCGTTGCAGCCATACTTGTTCTCGTACAGACGTTTTCCGCGTTCAACCAATTTGGCTGTTTCTGCTGGTTTGACCGTGAGATCCGGCCTTGGGACACTAGTACCCTTGCCCGGTCTCGTCGAGAAATTGTTCAGTGCAACTTGGGCAGCATCTAACTCCTTCTTGGCCTGCCCCATCGCTGCTTGCTCGGCCGCATACGCCGACTCATCCACATCGACATCTTTCTTCAACTGTTCACTCTTTCGCTCGGCTTCGTCGCTGGCTTTCTTCTCTGCCGCTTCATAGGCTTGCTTGGCCTGTTCGAACTTGGTCTGGGCGGCCTTGAGCCCTTCTTCGAGGCTTGTCTTCCGTGCTGCAACATTGAACTCCATCTTCATCCCATGCAGCGTACGCACATGCCCAACGATCGCCCAAATCTCATCTTCAGACAGAGTATACTTGAACGTCGGCATCGTGGGAACGGCAAAGTCATCGTCCCCGATGGGGTCTCCACCCTCTTCGCTCGTATCTAACATGTCGCGTGAGATGGTACTGAAAAGCTCCTCGTCCTTGAACGTGCCCATCTCGGACTTATTGGACAAATCTTTCGGCTTTGGATCGGGTACGGACGACCAGTTGAACCCTTCGTTCTGTTTGCCGTTCTCCCCGTGACAATCGCTGCAATAGTGTACGTAGAGCTCATGGCCGCGTTTTTCCTGCTCGTTCGCGCAGCCACCGGCGATCAAAGCCGCACCCCCGAGGACTCCAACCGTGAATGCCACGATACCCAGCCGTGCCGCCTTCATGCTCACTG
>DCZN01000008.1:85669-86473 GCA_002331625.1 Nitrospira sp. UBA2083
AATTGAAAGCCCAGGGCCAATGCCGCAGCGATAGCCGCGTACATGTAGCTGGAATAGTCCGGTGGGGCATCCGCTCGGAAGTACCACCAGGAAGAGACGGCTTTTTGTGAACCTTTTTCGACCAGCTCATTTGCAGCATCTTTCCGCCCATCCCATACCGCAAAGGCGATGCTGATGAATTGCCCAGGTGTAATTTGAACATCTTCGTCGGGATGATCGGTTGAGAGATTCCGTGAAAACACCACTTTCCAGGTTCCATTTGCATAAGCAGCCTTAGCGTTTACATCTTGATGGGCTTGTGGCTTCAATGTGCCGAAGCCCTTTGCACTCATATCGGCCGCCTTACCATTCTTGTTTTTCCAGAACCAAATGTTGACCGGGCCACCCTCCACTTGCAACATCGGCTGGCCATGAGCAAAGTGCGCTTTCTTGTCCCCAACCATGAATTCAAGCGCCGCTCCGTCGTCCGGATCCTGAGTGGGATCGGTATATTCCACCAGAAACGCCACTTGCTTGCCATCGTGCAAGGCGCGCACGATCACATCCTTCACCGTCACTTCCTGGATACGATTCGGCCAATGGACTTGCGGCGACATGGGAAACGTCGCAGGGGCGGCGGTATTCCATGCCGCAGCAGTAGGGTCATCCACCGGCACTCCACCCGTCACAAGCGCGGCCCGAACTGCGACACTCTCCTGTGCCCAGCTCAGCGATGTCCCGCCGATGATCATGACCGCCATCACAGTCATTCCACCCCACAGCACCTGCTTCATCATCTGAATCGCCGGTTTCATGCTGGCCTCG
>DCZN01000008.1:86571-86795 GCA_002331625.1 Nitrospira sp. UBA2083
ATGATGATTTTCCAGATCCACTCATCCGGCAATTCGACTTCCCAACGTGGCATGGCGGACTTCCAGGGCGTCCCTTCGATCGGGAGACCAACGCCGCCCTTTTTGATGCGCCAAAACAAATAGCTCTCTTGCAACATGGCAATAGTCGTTGGATCGGCAAAGTTGGCGGGCGCCGGAATAAAGCCACGAGCCGCCGGCCCCTTGCCATCAAAGTTTCCGCCATG
>DCZN01000097.1 GCA_002331625.1 Nitrospira sp. UBA2083
CAAAGCTGCTTGTGGGCAATGACAGACCAGTTATTGCACAGAACGACTGACTCTCCACAGAGCCTTAAGGAGTGCCTATCCCTTAGCTCTTGAAATTTGAGCCCGGTGAGATTGGCAATTCGCTTTCCCCAAAACCGGACGGTAAATGGCCGTTTTGTGACCGTCGGCATCCGGCCACTGTGCGACAGTCGCTACGATGAGCTCCACAACGGAAATAAGCCATTCATTCGAGATGATGTCCGCTTCACATGACGTTTGGCTAGATTTGACTGGATGGGGTATGACTTTGCTGGGGGAGAGTCGTACAATAGGGAGCTCACCCGCGTGTCCATGTCCACACACCCTCACCACATGTCTTCCCGTACGTTCTCGAACTCATATGACTCAAGAAGTGCCTTACGTCGTTCATAAAGCAGAACTACCGAGAACCAAGCAGCTCGGGATTAACGGAGGTTTTGAGCGTAGGTTCGGTCAACTCATCCACTCGGTGGCCGTACTTGCCGGACCCGTTTGTGCCATCCTTCGCTACGCAACCACTCCTCAAGCGTGTGAAGGTGAACCTCGGGGTATCGGCGACGAAGGTCGGCGATGTTCGCCTGAAACCCAGCCTCGTTGAACCAACGGAACATTTGATAGAACTCTTTGCCAAGGAGGAGCCGCACCATCGGCATGGGTAGCTTTTGGAACTTAACCGGCTTGTCCAGTACACGACTGAAGACTTGGGCCGCTTCGAGATTCGTTAGCTCACTGCCGGCGATTTCGAGTGCGGCTCCAATGAACTCCCGGGGACGTTCAAAGGCAAGCGCCGCAAAAGCGCCGATATCAGCGCTCGCGATGGTCTGATAAGGCTTGTCGGCACGAATCGGGTCCATGAGCTTGCCCTTCAGAATCCCAATCTCAACCTGGTCTATATAATAGTTCTCCATGAAGGCTGCCGGGCGTAGGATAGTCGCAGGTAAGCCGAGCTTCCGAATATGATTTTCGATCTCCCATTTACTTTCCCAGTGATCAATTTTTGCATTGCGCTCTGCGCCTCCCACAGAGCTGTAGACGAAGTGCTCCACTCCAGCCTTTTTGGCTGCGTCTGCAAGATTCTTTCCTTGCTGTACTTCGCGCCTTGCCCCAACCGCCCAGAAATCCTGGATGCTGTAGATTCCATATGTTCCGCGTACCGCGGGCTCTAGCGATGATGGATCTTCGAGATTCCCTCTGATCACTTCAATCCCTTGATCGGTCAAGTTTTTCACAGCGGCAGCATCAGCCTTGAATACGAGCGCCCTCAACTTCCAACCTTTCGGAAGCATGTGGCGAATGACAGCTCCGCCCTGTCTGCCAGTTGCTCCAGTGATGAGGACCCTCTGATTGGAAACAGACATCACCTTCTCCTCCTTTCGCGGTTTCCAGCTTCGATTCCCCAACCGCTGGTACGTGCCCAGGACGCTGCGACCCAACTTTGTCAGACGCCGCCATTGATCTTCTTAAGCGCCTCGAGAAGTCTTGGATTCTCGGATTGAAGTGTTCCATCCATTGCGACGTTCTCGGCGGGATATTCACGAAGAAAGATCAACGTGTCACCGATATGATAGGCCTCGTCGATTGCAGCGGTGATCTGCTCCATCATCTTTCGCTTCGCATCTGCTCGAAGGCCTGGTGGGGCATCAATATGAATGACTGGCATGGGCAACCTCCCGGTTAAGCACGGTGCACTGCCTGCTATCAATGTTTTGTACGTCTAGGTACAATTATCCCAACACTCTGCTTCCTCAACGTTTCGCAATACGGGTTTCCTGGTAACACCGCAAGCATGAACAGCTCTAACTCAGATTGTCGGCATAGAACAAGTACAAGGAGCGGGGCGACATAACTCTTTGACATAGGCGCACTCGCCGGAAACTTCTGTACCTATGGGTACAATAAGGAGAGACCTATGAAGATGAAATCGGTGCGAGGGACAGAGACCAAGTTGAAGATGATTCAGGTTGCCGCCGACTTGTTTCACAAACAAGGAGTGGTCGCAACGAGCCCTGAAGAGATCATTGACGCTTCCGGGACAGGGAAAGGACAGTTCTATCATTACTTCAAGAGCAAGGAAGGTCTCATCCACGAAGTCCTTCAAACTCATCTCGAAGCAATCACGACAGGCACGGCACGCATGGATTACAACGTCGAAAGCTGGGAGCATCTCGAACGCTGGTTCCTGGCGCACCTTGAATTACAAAAGGCTTTTCAGATGAGGCGAGGCTGTCCTTTTGGAACGGTTGGGAACGAAATAACAGAGAAAGACGAACTGATCCGGCAGGATCTCAATCTTATTTTCGAAGTCGTCAAGAATAAGTTGGTGACCTTTTTTGTTCAAGAGAAAGCGCATCGTCGTCTTCAGAAGGATGTAAATGTGGATCAGATGGCGGACTTTTGTATCGCAACGATTCAAGGCGCGATGCTTATGGGAAAGATCAAGCAAAGTAGCCGTCCTGTTGAAACGACCATTCGAGAAGCGTTGTCGCATCTCAAACGCTATGTGGCCATACCGAAGCGGTGAAGCCAGAAGCCGGCACGGAGACTTCATCTTTTTCGTAAAGATTTTGGCATGAGCGAGTTGGCGTTTTCGCTAAAGGGCCCAGCGGTCGTAAATTGGCCGTATAGCAGATCGATTTTTCCGCTCACTCGGTGTCACTCGATCTCACTCGCTATTAGTACCCAAGTCATTGACCTTTCCGTCACAATCGTGCGGAGCATCGGATAGCGGTGGACGTGGACTTCTGCTTTGGGTCGAAAGCGGTCGTTTGACGCATGTACCAGAGTTGTTCGTCACGGCGCATTACACAAGGGGAAACCA
>DCZN01000047.1:0-6420 GCA_002331625.1 Nitrospira sp. UBA2083
CTGACTGGTGGCGATGGGAACGACGTGCTGGTCGGCCAAGCAGGGGCAGATCTCCTCATCGGTGGTGTGGGCCACGATATTCTCAACGGTGGGGAGGGAGACGACACGCTCACGGGTGGAGAGGGAAGCGATACGTTCTACGCGGGCATGGGCCATGATCAGATCAGTGGTGGTGACGGAGACGACTCCGTGAGTGGCGATGAAGGGGACGATACCATTGTCGGTGGAGCTGGCTCTGATTATCTGTACGGCGGTGATGGCGTCGATATCATCGCCGGAAATGAGGGGAACGACGTGCTGGTCGGCAACACGGGGAATGATACATTGGCCGGTGGTCTCGGCAACGATTATCTTGCCGGCGGTACCGGAGATGATCGGTATCTCTTCATGCGAGGGGATGGAGCCGACACGATCGCGGAAGATGGTGTCAACATAGACCATCACGATGTGCTTCAGCTTGGTAACGGCATTGCTTCATTGGACCTGGTGATCAGTCGGCAGGCGAACGATCTGCGGGTTGCGATTCATGGGACCAGCGATCACGTTACGATCGAGAACTGGTACTTGGGTGACGCGCACCAGGTGAAGTCGGTCCAGATTGATAACGGTCAGGCTCTACTCAATACACAAGTTGACCAACTCATCCAGGCCATGGCGGCCTTTACCGAGCAGAGCGGCCTCAGTTGGGATCAAGCGATCGATCAGCGGCCGCAGGATGTGCAAGCCGTGCTGGCAGCAAGCTGGCAGTAGCCCCGAGAGTCGGAAGGTTCGCCATTCGTTTGGAAGAGCCATCCGATGTCGGTGGATCGACGGATTCAGTATCGGTGCAGTGAACTCCACAGGGTCGGTGCAATGCCACGCAACGATCAGGCCGTTCGACAGCTCATTCTGCTCAAAAAACTGGAAGCGTCCAGGCATGGACTCACGCTGAAACAGTTGGCCGAAGGGTTCGATCCGTCCACCACTCGCCATCGACGAACGCTGCGCCGAGATCTGGATGCGATTGAATCGGCCGGGTATCCACTGCTGACCGAACGAGTCGATGGGCAGACACGGTGGAAACTGCTCGACGGAGTGCGGCAAGCGCCGGCGTTGCGCCTCTCGCCCACCGAGCTGATGGCCCTCACCCTCAGCCGCCGGCTCATCGCCCCCCTTGAAGGGACCGCCGTCCATGCCTCGTTGCAATCGGCGTTGAATAAAGCTAGTGCGGCGCTTCCTCCTGAAGGGCTCACGCTGGTCCAGCAGCTTGAAGGCACGTTTTCCGTCGGACTCGGCCCGCATAAGCGCTACAAGCGTCACCGTGAAGTCGTCGAGCGTGTCACGCAGGCCATTGCCGAAAAGAAACGTATCCAGATGCGATATGATTCCGCCTCGCGTGGGCGCGTGACCCGACGGGAGATTGATCCCTACCGGCTCTGGTATGCCTCCGGTGGTTTGTACCTGATCGGCTACTGTCATCTCCGCAACGAGCCGCGCATGTTTGCCGTCGAGCGGATCAAATCGGTCACGCCGACCGAGCTCCCGTATCAGATTCCCCTGCACTTCGATTTTGAGGCGTTCGTGGAGGATTCGCTCACCGTGATGCGAGGACCGAGGATTGAGGTGGAGCTGATTTTCGAGAAAGCGACGGCGGCCTGGGCGAAAGATCGTGTCTGGCATCCGAGCCAGCAGCTGACACGGCTGCCGGGCGGCAAGCTGCGCATGACCTGCACCGTAGCCGACTCGCGCGAATTGGTTGGATGGGTCCTGAGTTTCGGCAGCGGCGTCCGAGTGGTGAGGCCGGAGTCCTTACGCACGGCGGTCAAACAAGAAGCTGAAAAGATTTGTGGGTCACGGTGACCTCACCTGTCACGGTCGATTCCTATAGGTTTGTCGAGAGAGGTCACAACCGGACGATAGGACAGTAGAACGAAGCCTTGGAATAAAACGCGTGGGAGGGACCTCGGATGTCACGCCCTTGTGCGACACTGACTGTACGACAACCTTTAGGAGAGGCAGCCATGCGAATTATCACGCTGATTGTGATGGGTATCCTGTCAGGGACCACGGCGAGCTGGGCAACTATGGGCTTCGACGAACGCTACGAGCGGGACTACAACATCTATACGCCCACCACNNNNGCGGCGGACAATCCGTTGAATCCCGTCAACAAGTACGATCCGGATAACGCCTTCAATCCTGTGAATCGGTACGATCCCGGCAATCCGGCGAATCCCATCAATCAATACAATCCGAACAACCCATTCAATCCGATCAATCGTTATCATCCGGATAATCCGTTGAACCCGATCAACCAGTACGACTTCAGCGTGCCGTTCGCGCCGTTGGATAGAAAGAGAGGAAGGTGAAATCTACGTTACGTCGTCAACCACCGGATGGTGATCCAATGCTCGACGGCATGAAATTCGGGATCGCTGGTCAGGACCGTGGCCGACAGACGGCGGGCCGTGGCGATGCAAAAGGCATCCGCGTAGGAAACCGCATGCTCGCTCTTGATCTCCGCTGCCTCTCGCACCAACGGCAGGTCGACTGCCACCAGTTCGATGGGCAATTGTTCCGGGAGATGAAGGGCTTCAGCGGCGTGGGCCGCACCGACCTTGCGCTTGACGATGTAGAAGAACTCGCCCCAATTGACCCAGTTCAGAAAAGCCTTGGTCCCGGCCCGTTGCTGTTCGTACAGCGCGGCCCGGACTTTTTCCCACCCCGGCTCCTTATGAAAGAGGCTGACCAGCGCGAAGCTATCGAGGATGAGCTTTTCGCTCACGGCGTGCCTCCTCCCTGTGTTCGCGGCGAAGGTCGTCTGTCAGGGAGAACTTGCCTGTGAGAAAACCTGTGGCAGCCGCGATCGGGTCATCAGCCGCCGGTGCAACAACGAGGCGACCACCCTCCTCGATCAACTGGACCTTACCGCCTGGCTTAAAACCGAGTTTGCGGCGAAGTTGCCGGGGAATCAGAATGTGGCCCTTTTCGGATATATGGGAGACAGCCATGGGCGATTCCTCTATTTTGAAAAGAGTGTATCGTACGTCATCGACGTGGTCAAACTGAAGAATTGGAACGCCGAAATGACTCGAGTGGGACGGGAGCGAAAAGATTCATCGATGGAGCCTGAGATGATGAACCGTGTTCTGGAGGTAGGTATCGATCAAGCCTTCTCTGGCCCATGTGCGGCGGAACGACGGCGGGTCGTGTGCGATCCACCATCTTGAAGAGCATGCGAGCGTGGTGGGAGGAGAGGAGATGGGTGAGTTCGGGTGGCGCAAATTGACACTATGTCATATGTGACATATAGTAACCGGCGGAGCGAACCAGCCAGGTGAGCGGGTCCGTGGCAGATAAGCCGCTTGTTTGGCTGAAGAGCGAGGTCAAGACGCCGCCCTTTTCCCAAGAGGCGAGGATCGAAGCCGGTTGCTTGCTGAGACGCTTGCAACGCGGGGAATCGTTGGGGCTTCCGCTTGCGGGAGTATGACCGTCTGACCGGAGCCAAGGAGGAGCGATGAAGAAAAGCAAACGAGCAAAGCTCACGGCGGCTGGATGGGCCGTCGGATCGGTGCAGGACTTCCTCGGCCTGTCGGCCGCCGATGCCGCGCTCATCGAGCTGAAGCTCTCGTTAAGTCGAAGTCTGCGCGACCGCCGCCAACGACGCGGCCTGTCTCAGGTCGAGCTGGCGAAACGTTTGCGGTCCAGCCAGTCCCGCGTGGCCAAGATGGAGGCAGGCGATCCATCCGTTTCGATGGATTTGCTGGTCAGTTCGTTGCTTGTCCTCGGGGCCAGTGCCGACGAGCTTGCCAAGGCGATTCGGAGCGGCGTCGGCCGTCACGCCGCCGCGTAGAGCGGCGGATTCAGCGTGAACGCGCAAGAGAGACGACCCGGGAAGATGGAACGAGTTGTGGAGCTGAAGCCGTATCTGGCCCATGTGCGGCGGAAGGAAGATGGATCGTGTGCGATCCACCACCTTGAAGACCATTTACGTGCGGTGGGGGATCTCGCGGGCGAGTTTGCGTCGAGCTTTGGACATGCTGACTGGGGCCGACTGGCAGGTTTGTGGCATGACCTTGGGAAATATTCCAGGGCCTTCCAAAACTATATCGCCCACGGAAGCGGCTTCGATCCTGAGGCACACATTGAGGGCGGCAAAGGCCGGGTAAATCACTCCTCAGCAGGAGCGCTTCATGCCGTCGAGCAACTTGGCGGAAAGGGAAGGCTTCTAGCCTATCTCATTGCCGGTCATCATGCAGGCTTGCCAGATTGGCACTCTGACGAGTACCCCCTTTCCTCTCTATCTCACCGGATAGAGGATCAGCAGCACTTGCGAGCCATCTCTGATGTGACTATTCCCCCTGATGTGCTTCATCCTGCAATTATTCCAGCCACTAAACCGCCAGGAGGTGAGTCAGGGCTCGCGCTCTGGCTGCGGATGTTGTTTTCCTCTCTGGTTGATGGAGACTTTCTCGACACAGAGAAGTTCATGGATGATGAGAAAGGGCGGTCACGAGGGTCATCCTCTACAGTCAGGGAGCTTCTCAATAAATTGGATATGCACATGGCTCAGCTTATGGCCGAGGCCGAGCCAACACCTGTGAACCGCGTGCGTGCTGAAGTGCTTCGTCAGTGCCGCGAGCACGCGTCAGATCCGCCCGGCATTTTCTCGCTCACGGTTCCGACCGGTGGAGGGAAGACATTGTCCGGTCTGGCTTTTGCGTTAAACCATGCAATTCACCACAACAAGTGCCGCGTCATCTATGTCATTCCGTATACCAGCATCATCGAGCAAACGGCAGGAATTTTCCGAGGCATATTTGGTGAAGATGTCGTTGAACATCACAGTAACCTCGATCCTGAAAAGGAAACCGCCAAGAGCCGCTTGGCAACGGAGAACTGGGATTCACCGGTTGTTATCACAACCAACGTGCAGTTTTTTGAGTCCCTATTCGCCGCCCGAACTTCGAGCTGTCGCAAACTTCATAACATCGTGAACAGTGTCGTGGTCTTGGACGAGGCGCAACTGCTCAATCCCGAGTTTCTACAACCGATCATGGACACCATCAATCTGTTAGCCCGGCACTATGGCGTCACGTTTGTGCTTTCTACTGCGACTCAGCCGGCACTGAACTCACGGGATGGCTTTGGTTGGACATTCAGGGGCCTGGAGAGCGTGCGCGAAATCATGGCCGACCCGGATGCGTTGTGTCGCGATCTTAATCGAGTGACAGTTGAGATACCGCCAGATTTCCATGCCCGCCGAGGATGGGAAGAAATTCTGACCGAGCTCATAACTCATGAGTCGGTGCTTGCCATCGTCAATACCCGACGTGATTGCCGCGAATTATATCGGTTGATGCCAGAGGGAACGATCCACTTGTCCGCTGCCATGTGTGGACAGCACCGATCTCAAGTCATTGCAGGCATTCGGGAGCGGTTGGAAAAGAAAGTCCCTACACGGGTCGTCAGCACACAATTGGTTGAAGCCGGGGTAGATATCGACTTCCCCGTTGTATACCGCGCAATGTCGGGCCTTGATTCAATTGCGCAGGCAGCAGGTCGTTGCAATCGGGAGGGAAAGTTAGAATGCGGCAAGGTTGTCGTGTTTGTGCCTCCCAAGTCTTCGCCTCCTGGTATGCTGCGTCGTGCCGAACAAACCACCGTGAGTCTTTTGAGCGGCGGCACGAGTGACCCTATGGCGAGAGACTTGTTCACCCGGTATTTCGAGCATTTCTATGTGAAGGTGGACTCGCTCGACAAATACGGCATCAACGATTTGCTGACGAGAGATGCACGAGACTTGAAGATCCAATTCCGCACCACCGCCGATAGGTTCAAGCTCATCGACGACGTAGAAAGCCAAGCCATCCTTGTCTGGTATGGCGAAGGCCAGGCGCTGATTGGAAAGCTCAAGAAGGATGGACCGGAACGGTGGCTGATGCGTAAGTTGCAACGATATAGCGTGAACCTGCCCCGCCGTCTAGTGAACAAACTGGTTCAAGCCGGAGAAGTCCAAGAGGTCTGGCCGGGAATCTTTGCACAGGCTGTCAGCACCTTGTACGACGACAAAGTCGGTGTGACGATTGGCAGCCCATTGGCTGCTGAACAACTAATTGCGTGAGGGGCTCTATGAGCAAATCCTATTGTCTTGAAGTGTCGGGAGACTTTGCCTGTTTTACGCGGCCAGAGATGAAGGTCGAGCGCGTTTCCTATGATGTGATGACCCCATCGGCGGCACGAGCAGTATTTGAATCGATTGTCTGGAAACCAGCTATCCGGTGGCGAGTGACCAAGATCGAGGTGTTGAAACCTATCAAGTGGATCAGTGTCCGCCGCAATGAAGTCGGTGCCGTAGCCTCTACCAGGAATGTGCAGACTGCGATGGGGGCTGGCGCTGGTAACTTGGGGCTCTATGTCGAAGACGAGCGGCAACAACGC
>DCZN01000047.1:6435-11984 GCA_002331625.1 Nitrospira sp. UBA2083
AGATGTGGCCTATCGCATTCACGCCTGCTTTGAGCTCCGCGATCCAAGCTTTCATAAATCTCACTTCCCGCACCTTTCCAAAGTTCCAGTCAATCGTGGCGAAGAGGATCTGAACGCGATGCCTGATAACAACGCTGCCAAGTTCATGAGTATGTTCGAACGGCGAGCCTCACGCGGCCAATGTGTCAATCAACCGTATCTCGGCTGCCGCGAGTTCGCCTGTGCATTCAGATTGGTAGAGGATGTGAAGGCCGAGCCAAAACCTATCGGAGAGGCAAAGGACTTAGGCTGGATGCTGTACGACTTAGATTACAGTAATCCCGCCGATCCCAAGCCGCGCTTCTTCCCAGCATGTTTGGAAAACGGTGTTGTGAATATACCGGCATGGGAGAGCGAGGAGGTAAGGGGATGATTCTCCAATCACTCCACGAATTCTACCAGCGGAAGCAGGACTTGCCACCACACGGATTCGACTTGAAAGAAATTCCGTTCGTGATTGAAGTGAACAAGGCCGGTGTGCCGATTCAGATCGAAGATACTCGTGCTCAGGATGGAAAAATCAAACGGGGCAAACCGTATCTGGTCCCCCAGCCCCCAAAGAAATCAGTTAACGTACTGTCAAGTCTGCTTTGGGGAAATGCTGAGTATGTTCTTGGCGTGCCAGATCAGGACAAGTTGGCTGACAAGAAAACTAAAGGAAAAGAAGCGCAATACAAACAACGGTTGCAAGATCAGCGAGAAGCTTTTGTCGGGGCAATCAAGTCCTTGCCAAAGGAAGCGCTGGTCGACGAGGGCGTCTCTGCGGTTTTGCAGTTTATTCGCGGGACAGACCTAAGTGTCCTGCAAAGATTTGGGGGAATATGGGAGGAGATAAGACGTACCAACCCAAACATATCGTTTCGCTTGCAGGGCGATATTGAATTGGTGTGTCAGCGCAAAGCGGTAACAGAGGCAGTGGCCGAATCAGCTAATAGAAAGGTATATGACGGGATATGTCTTGTCACTGGTCAGCCAGATGAGATTGAGCGGTTACATCCTGCTATCAAAGGTGTACGAGGTGCGAAGACATCAGGGGCCAATATTGTAGCGGTGAACGATAACGAGAATCCCGCGTTTGCTTCGTATGGAAAACACCAAGGGTACAACTCACCCGTTGGAAAGCGTGTTTCGTTTGAATACACCACAGCGCTAAATGGGCTTCTGTCGAGACATAGCCATCAGCGTATCCAAGTGGGAGATTCCTCCACGGTATTCTGGGCCGACAAGCCTAGTCCGTTAGAAGACAACTTCTCTGACATTTTCGATGAACCACCAAGGGATGACCCGGATCGGAACGCTCGGGCGCTGAAAGCATTATATGAAGCGCCTCACCAAGGAGTTGCACCGGTTAACGATGCAGCTACACGATTCTTCGTGCTCGGGCTAGGTCCCAACGGACCGCGCATTGCTATCCGTTTCTGGCACGTTTGCACAGTGGCAGAACTGGCTCACAACATTCAGCGACACTTCGACGATCTACGTCTTGTTCGCGGAGAACGAGAAAAACCGAGCCTGCCGCTTCGTTCTCTACTGAATGCGACGGCGCTTGCGACCGTTAAGTACCCAAAGGGCGATCCCGACAAGGTGCCGCCGAATCTTGGTGGCGAAGTCATGCGATCAATTTTGGAGTGCCTTCCGTATCCTGCCACTCTACTTCAGGGTGCGGTTCGACGCATTCGCGCTGAGCAGGAAGTAAGTTACGAGCGTGCCGCCATAGTAAAGGCTTGCTTGAATAGAACCAGACAGATTCATGAAAAGGAGCTCACCATGTCGCTGGATGAAGACAGTACGGATGTGGCCTATCTTCTCGGAAGATTGTTCTTCGTGCTTGAGGAGGCGCAGTGGGCTGCACATTCGACGAAAGCTAATCCTGGTACAAACGCAACGATTCGTGATCGCTTTTATGGCGCAGCTTCAGCAACGCCTATAACGGTATTTCCTCAACTACTGCGGCTTTATCCGCACCACATCTCCAAAGCAGCCAAGTCTGGAAGAAAGGGCATAGCGGTTCGCCTTGAAAAGCTTGTGGACAGCATCACAAGTAAATTGCCTGCTACGAATCCATTCCCTTCTTATATGGTCATCTCTGAGCAAGGACGATTTGCTGTGGGATATTACCACCAACGTCATGACTTCTTTTCACGAAACCAATCCGTACAAGGAGAATGAGCATGAGCATCTCAAATCGCTATGATTTTGTGTTGTTGTTTGATGTCAAGGACGGCAATCCGAATGGTGATCCCGATGCCGGAAATTTGCCACGTTTGGATGCTGAAACGGGCCGTGGCTTGGTTACGGATGTGAGCTTGAAACGGAAGGTGAGAAACTATGTTGCGATGAAACACGGCTACGCACGGCCGTTCGACATTTACATCAAAGAGCGCGCTGTTCTGGGCAGGTCGCACGTGCAAGCTTTTAAGGAGCTCGACATCGCTCTCGGTGAAGATATCGTCGTGCCTATTCCCTCTGATGTGGTTGAGCAGTTCAATGAGCTGACCCTTCCAGAAGGATTGGAGGTGGCCACTGAGGAAGATGGAAGTGTTTCTCTAATGGTGTCCGGCGTCCTCGATAAGAAAGAAGCCCAGCAATGGATCAAAGAAAACGAGCTGCCAAACAAGGCCAAGACATTCTTGAACAAAACTCTTAAGGATGCAAAAGCCAGAAAGCCGACGCGCGAAGAATCAGATCAAGGAAGAGATAAAATGTGCGAGACGTTTTTTGACATCAGAACATTCGGCGCCGTGCTTTCCCTCAAGTCAGCTCCCAATTGTGGGCAAGTGCGAGGCCCGGTTCAACTCACCTTCGCTCGTTCCGTTGACCCTATTGTGACGTCGGAGCACTCAATTACGAGGATGGCAGTTGCAACTGAGGCAGAGGCAGAAAAGCAACAAGGCGATAACAGAACCATGGGGCGTAAATTTACTGTTCCATATGGGCTTTATATGGCCCACGGGTTTGTTTCGTCTTTCCTGACCAAACAAACGAGATTTTCCGATAAAGATCTTGAACTTTTGTGGGAGTCGCTCGGTTCCATGTTCGAGCATGACCGTTCTGCTGCTCGTGGTGAGATGACAACGCGAGGGCTCTACGTTTTCAAGCATGATTCAGAACTCGGCAATGCTCCCGCTCACAAGCTGTTCGATCTCATACAAGTCAAACGATCGAATGGTAGCGATGGTCCACCAAGGAACTTTAACGATTATTCCGTGACTCCGCCAGATGATGGACCCATCAAAGGGTTCCCAGGTGTGACCTTCATCAAAAAAGTGGGATAGCTGTGGCCGAAGATCTAGACCCCATCATGATCTCTGCGCTGGAGCACTGGAGCTACTGTCCGCGACAGTGTGCCTTAATTCATGTCGAGCAGACGTTCGATGAGAATCTCTACACCATGCGCGGGCAGGCAGTGCACAAGCGGGTGGATGAACCGGAGTCTGAAATCGTGAACGGCGTCCAGGTTGAGCGGGCGGTGCCGCTCTGGTCGAAACGCCTGAGCTTGATCGGGAAGGCGGACGTGGTGGAATTCCACGGAGAGACGCCCTATCCCGTTGAATACAAGCACGGGCCGCGTCGTGAGAAAGAACATGACGATCTCCAAGTCTGTGCCCAGGCGATATGCCTGGAGGAGATGACGGGGAAGGAAGTACCGCGCGGGGCGATCTATCACCATAGTTCTCGGCGACGGCGCGAGGTGATCTTTACGCCCGCGTTGCGCCGGCAAGTCGAAGAGGCCATCGCCGGGATTCGACAGATGCTGGAGAGCGGCACGCTTCCGCCTCCGGTGAATGATCGTCGCTGCGAGCACTGTTCTTTGAAAGAGTCCTGCATGCCGTCAGTCATTGGTGAGCAAGAACGGGCGCGCGTCCTCGTGCGCGGACTGTTTGAGGCGAAGGGCATCTGATGCCGCCATGCAGCAATTGCTGAACACACTCTATATCACGACGGAAGGGGCCTATGTGCGTGTAGATCATGACACGCTGAAGATTGAGGTTGAGAAGGAGACCAAGCTGCAAGTGCCGCTACACCATATCGGCGGGGTGGGGTGCTTTTGTGGAGTCCTGATCAGCCCGGCGGCGATGGCCCGTTGTGCGGAGGATGGACGATTTGTGGTGCTGCTGGATCGGAACGGGCGGTTCAAAGCGCGGGTGGAAGGGCCGGTCAGTGGCAATGTGCTCTTGCGCTGTGCCCAGCATGCTGCGATGAAGAATGCTGAGCAAACGCTCGCCATCGCGCGGAACATCGTCGCCGGCAAGATCCAGAATGCGCGCCAGGTCGTGCTGCGTGGGGCAAGGGAGGCGGATGATGCCGCCGATGCCGTGCCATTGAAAGCGACCGCCGAGGCGCTCGGCAATGCCTTGGGTCGGCTGCCGTTGTGTGAAGATCTAGATGTCCTGCGAGGGATCGAGGGGGAATCCGCTCGCGCGTACTTCGGCACGTTCGATCGCATGGTGAAGGAGGATCGGCCCACGTTTACGTTGGATGGCCGCTCTCGTCGCCCGCCGCGTGATCCGGTGAATGCGTTGCTGTCGTTCCTGTACGCTCTGTTGATGAACGATTGCGTGGCGGCTGTGGAGGGGGTGGGGCTCGATCCTCAGATGGGGTTTCTCCATGCCCTTCGTCCTGGCCGGGCGGCGTTAGCGTTGGATCTGATGGAAGAGCTGCGCAGCGTTCTGGCTGATCGGCTTGTTCTCACGTTGATCAACCGGCGTCAGGTCGCCGCCAAGCATTTCCAAGCTCGGCCCGGCGGCGCCGTCCATCTGGAGGATGAGGCAAGGAAAGACGTGATCGTCGCGTACCAGAAGCGCAAGCAAGAGGAAATCACGCATCCGGTCCTGGACCAGAAAATGCCGTTAGGACTTGTGCCGCACATCCAGGCGCGTTTGCTGGCGCGTGTACTGCGCGGCGATCTGGAGGCCTATCCGCCGTATCTGCACCGGTAGGACAGACGGATGAATATTCTCATCACCTATGATGTTTCAACCGAGACGCCGGCGGGGCGCAAAAGGCTTCGCAAGGTGGCGTTGGTCTGTCTGGACTTTGGGCAACGGGTACAGAAGTCTGTCTTTGAATGTTCGGTCAGTGAGATGCAGTACGAGGAGGTGATGCGGCGATTATTGGACATCATTGATGAAAAAGAGGACAGCCTGCGGGTGTACCGTTTGATCGAGCCGAAGGAGAAATATGTGCAAGTCTATGGGGTGAATACGGCGGTCGATTTCGAGGAGCCGTTGGTGCTGTAGGCGCCGACCAGGAGTGCTGTGGAAAAGCCGACAGGATCGCGATGACACTAACCGATTGTTTGCGCAAGAGATTTGGTGAGTGTGAAGGGAGAGTGGTCTTGGAATATAAGAGTGTTTCCCTAGGTTCGCGGAGAAAACTCCGTAAGTCAGCAGTAGTAGAGGGTTTTGGAGTAATACTGTAGCGCCCGCTCGAAAGGGCGGGCGAGGATTGAAACGGCTGGAAGATCACCAAGCTGCCCTCACTGAGAGGTAGCGCCCGCTCGAAAGGGC
>DCZN01000047.1:12329-12545 GCA_002331625.1 Nitrospira sp. UBA2083
GGGCGGGCGAGGATTGAAACAGCTATTACGAATGTACGCATGCCTGCTCCTCCAGTAGCGCCCGCTCGAAAGGGCGGGCGAGGATTGAAACATCCCAACCTCTACCATTATAGAGGGGCTCATGCGTGTAGCGCCCGCTCGAAAGGGCGGGCGAGGATTGAAACTCTTACAAACCACTTTAGCCATATCAAGCTCTCTGTAGCGCCCGCTCGAAAG
>DCZN01000038.1:0-173 GCA_002331625.1 Nitrospira sp. UBA2083
TTGCAACGGCAGGACCAGGGCGATCAGAAGGAGCAGCGGGCCCATCATACGCATGAATGGTTGCCATTATACTCATGGTGATGCCGGTGCGACAATATTTGTCGCTCCTTTCTTTGACCAGGAGTTTCAGGTTGAACCGTTCGAGTCATGCAGACACCAAAAATCTCAACCCT
>DCZN01000038.1:227-24355 GCA_002331625.1 Nitrospira sp. UBA2083
CCAGCCACTAACCCCTCGGGCGTGCTGCAGATCTTCTGAAAACCATACTTCCATTTGTTTATCAATCACTTAGTTGGTTTATTAGTAGACTGATTGATGCTCTGTTACGTGAGCGTGCTTCAAAGTAGGCGACCGGTCACATTGACAAACGCGCTTGTCACTGGGGTACACTGCCACTCCTAAAGCCCCCCATTCACTCCTACTGTTCGAAGGAGGCCTCCATGCAGAACAGNNGTCTGTTTGAGCCCGTAAGCACGCCTTCTGTGGGGTTTGACAAACGTGCTTGTCGGTACAGTACACTACCACCCCTATAGTTCCCCCCCATTTACTCCTACTGTCCTAAGGAGGCCTCCATGCGGAATCGTTTCTGGGTCACGATGCTCAGCGCAGCGGGTCTGTTTCTCCTCTGCCTCACGAGTTGGGCCGGCGCCGAAGAGCCGGCTGGTGCCGTGAATGAGGCGAGGCTGGTCGCGCAATACAATTACTCGATCCACATTCTCGCCATGTTGGTGGTTGGATTCGGATTTCTCATGGTGTTTGTCCGACGGTATGGCTTTGGGGCGACGACCGGCACCTATCTTGTGGTGGCCACGGGACTGCCCTTGTACATGTTGTTGCGTACCAATGGGGTTGTGGGGCATTCGATCCAAGCACATTCGGTTGAAACACTGATGTTGGCCGAATTTTCGGTGGCGACGGCGCTGATCGCGATGGGAGCAGTGCTTGGACGACTACGCGTATTTCAATACGCGCTTCTCACATTGCTGCTCGTGCCACTCTATGCGTTGAACGAATATTTGGTGTTGGATAATGGATCGGGGCTCACAAAGGGATTCCAGGACTCTGCGGGGTCGATCGTTATTCATGCATTTGGGGCTTATTTTGGCTTGGCCGCATCTCTGGTGCTTACAACCGAGCAGCAGCGGAGTCAGCCGATCGAGTCCGACCCGACCTCTGATCGGTTTGCGATGCTCGGTTCCATGGTGCTCTGGCTATTTTGGCCGAGTTTTGCAACCGCGATTGTGCCGTTTGAGCAAATGCCGCAGACCATCGTGAATACGGTTCTTGCCTTAAGTGGGGCCACGCTCGCGACGTATTTCCTGAGCACCCATTTTCATCATGGAAAAACCTCGATGGTGGACATGGCCAACGCCGCGTTAGCTGGTGGGGTTTCTATCGGTTCAACCTGTAACCTTGTAAGCGCGACCGGTGCGTTTGGCATAGGACTGCTTGCCGGAGCACTTTCCGTGATTGGATTCGTCTTTATTCAGCCCATGCTGGAATCCAAAATCAAACTGGTTGATACCTGTGGAGTCCACAATCTCCATGGGATGCCGGGCTTACTGGGCGGACTTGTCGCGATCCTCGTGGTGCCGAGCGTAGGCGGCGTTCAACTCGTGGGCATCGCCATGACCCTTATGATTGCAATCATTGGAGGGAGCATTGCTGGGGCAGTGATCAAGGCAACTGGGACGACCGAACAGGCCTATGAAGACTGTCACGAATTTTCCCATGTGCCTGGGCCGGAAAGTGAGCGCAAGGTGGAGGAACTCGCGTTAGGCGCACGAGCTGATATCGATGCCTTACAGAAGGAACTCCTTGTGAGGACCACGGCCCGTACGTGAGTGGTGGGGAATCTTGATTTAGTTGGGAATGCGTTGAGGGAGAGACTATAACGAGACAACTGAGCCGGATGGACTGGCGGCTAGCTCTCGATGCTGAGCAGATTCGTAAGAAATGGCGTGATGTGTGATGGTTGTCCTCCACCTCCGCCTAGACATTGTGTTCTGGGTAGTGGTTCCCCACGTTGCTTCGGATGTTATTAGCAGGCTGTTGACAAACCCCTCCTCCGCCCGTTGAGTTTGTGATAAGAGAGGCGTCAGCAGGAGGACGCCGCCGATGATGGGCACATCTGATCCGCAGCCGTCGCTGTACTACCACATCAGCCTGGAGCAGTTCGTCACCGCCGATCACCCGATGCGGAAGATTCGGCCGTTGATCGATACGGCGCGAATCCGGCAGCTCTGTGAGCCGCTCTATGCGGACACGGGACGTCCGTCGATTCCACCGGAGCAACTCTTTCTGGCCCTCCTCGGCGGGTATTTGCTGGGGGTGACCTCGGAGCGCGCCTTGGTCCGGGAGCTGACCGGCAATCTCGTGCTCCGGTGGTTTGTCGGGCTGGATTTGGACACCGCTCCATGGGATCACTCGACGTTCTCCCAGAACCGGAAGCGGCGGTTTACCGAGCGCGGCCTCCTCGAGCAGTTATTCGATGAGAGCGTGGCCCTCGCCATCAAGCAGCGGCTGGTCTCGCCCCATACGACGCTCGATGGGACGCTGGTGCAGGTCAATGCGTCCCACAAGAGTTTTGTGCCGATCGAAGTGTTCCTGAAGCCAGAGGAGTACAAGAAACGGATCCGGTCGCTGGATGCGACGCCGGTCCAAGATCCGGGCAATCCCACGGTCACGTTTCGGGGGGAGCGGCGCGCCAACCAAACGCATGTCTCGACGACCGATCCTGATGCAAAACTGGCGAACAAGGGGAATGGGACGGCGGTGCTGGTGGGCTACACCGTCAACGGCCTGCTGGAGAACCGGCATCGGCTCTTGCTGGGAATCAATGTGGAATCGTTCCGAGGCCCTGCTTCGGAAACGGATGGCGGGCAGGCCTTGATTGATCGGTTCCATCGGACCCATCGCCGGCGGATTCAGACAGTCGGGGCCGACAAAGGGTATTTTGCCCAGTCATTTCTAAGGGGCCTCTTCAAGCGACGGATCACGCCCCACATTGCTGCGAAGACCACGGGGCGAGCGCCCGTGCATCACCGAGTGCGACGGCTGAGCTGGATGGCGGGCTACCACCTCTCGCAGCGAGCGCGGAAGAAGATCGAAGAGCTGTGGGGCGAAGCAAAATGCTGGCACGGGTTCCGGCGGTTTCGCCGGCGAGGGCTGCACCAGGTCCGTGATGAAGCGTATCTGATCGGGTGGCTGCTGAATCTGAAGCGGCTGGCTACGCTGCTCCCAGCTCCCGTCTAGAGGAGAATCCTGTGCGACGGACGGGCCTCGAACGGATGCGTGCGACGCAGACTATCGAGCACAGAACGGAGCCGCTACCTGCAACGCAGCAGGAGCGGTTCAAGAAGACCGGTTTGTCAACAGCCTGCTAGTACGCCCATGGTGCCGTGGGAACATGGCACCATGGGCGATAATTTGGGTTCAGTAAAACCAACCTCTTCTACCACCCTAAACTCTACTGACCTGCTTGACATAGCGTCAGCCTTTCTGCACTGGCGCTAGTGGAGCCCCTACTATGTTGCTATTCCCATGGTGTTCTTCTGGTAGGGGTGGGTACCCAATTCATGGGTTGCTCTCGAAGTCACGAGTCCTCACTTTCCATCGAAGGAATGGTCCATAGGGCTGTAGCTGGCATCTTAGTCAGTTGGATTTGAAATATGGTCTAAGCCGAGAACGATGCGCTTCAGGCATTGGCTCAAATAACCAAAACCTGATCAGTCGGTTGGGTAAGCTTGATGGGGATAGGCCTGGCAGGATGATTGTCCCAAGGGTTTACTAAATACGTCGCGTTTCATACGGATTGAGAAGGCTTGGAGAAAGCCGCATTCCCGCCTTTGATGCAGAAGCTCTTCGGGGAAAAGCGTAGGACATGGTTTGATCCGTGCCTGGGGCAAATAACGTGTTGATTAAGCAACACCTTCGGCCAAAAAAGAGCATGCGTGGAATACATGACAAGACGAGAAGCCCAGCAAAGAAACGCCAGATCCACTAATCGTCAGGGGATTAGCTCAATCCGAAGATGATACAACGCATAGGTTTCGTTGTACTGTTCGATATCTTCTTTCGGGTTCAGGATGCACGCGGCCTAATGCCAAATGGTTAACTCTTTGAGTACGTTTGCCACAATACTTAACTTAGTGTGCTCATCGGGCAACTGAACAGACCTCTGTTTTCATCCATGCCGGTGTAAAAATCATCTCTCCTGGCAATGATAAGCAGACGATCGATTGCTGTACGGAATAGTGTGGCGTGCATTTTGCTAGCTGGCCATTACCGTATCGGGAAGGGCAGAAGCGGATGGTGTAGGGTGGCGTTAGGACGGTTATAGAAGTTGAGTTGTTGCCCGCACCGAGCGATAACGAACTACGAACCCAGGATGCATCAAGAGGTTTCCCCATGGTAGAGATGCTTGTCCTATGGATATTAGGTTTGATTGTCATAGCGATTGCATGGGGTGGCATTGATCGAATTGTGGTTCCTCTCAAGACGCTTCGGCCATGGTTTCAACTTTCGAGACTTAGTAGACGATTGGAAGTGATCGTTGCGAGCCTCCTCGGGATAGTCGTGGTCTCGATCATAGCGGCTGCTACCAATCATGGGGTAAGCAACATGAGAGAATGGGCCAGCCTACCAGCATTTTTGGTATGGGCGGGTGGTCTCTGGCTGATTCCGATTCGGTTTCAGGCGGTGGTGTACTACTGGCCATTCACCCTCGCCATAGCTGTTCTTTTGGTAGTATTTTGGGTTGGGAATACTTCTCACGTTTCAACCCATGGTCCAACGCAAACGCAAGTCCAAGCGGGGGGCTCAACTCAGGAAAGGCAGGACACATCCACACGAGTCAGTAGTCTTGGGTTCCTCCTTTGGATTTTCTTGATTGGCCTCACCGTTGCTGTCATCGTGCGGTATACCTCGACATGGAATGCTGTGGTCTATATGTCCTGAACCGCTCAGTTTGATAGAGCATCTCCGAATAATCACGACATAGGTGGTTGCTCATCTCTGCGTAAAGCGCTTCTTCGATTATGAGGCGCACAGCCTGCCACGGGAATGCACCACTCTCGATCCCATCGGTGTGGCCAGCCAATATGTCCCTAAGCTCCTTGGGTATACCTACTCGGCGCTCTTGCCGCGGGATGCTCCTTGTCGTAGTGGTGATTCAAACGCCGCTAAACCTTCAAGCTGCCCAAAGGCATTCCTGCCCTTTTTACGGGAGTACAAGACTTCGCTATCCACGAAGGGGAATAGCTCTCCNNTAAACCAGTGGTTCCCCTCATATGTATGGCCACTTTTCTCCTGTCCACAAATCGACAAAATTAAATCGCCACTTAGCAACCCTCGTAATATCTGCAAGTATTTAATATTGAACGAATAATTCTCAAATTTGAGCCCAATGAACTTGTGGATTAGGACGGAAGTGTCTATTTCAAGACAAGAAAAAAACATGACTTTCGTATTATAGCGAACCCGTGGCAGCCCTGCTACCAATGGATCCGAAAGGCCTTATGCTATGCTTGTGACTTACGTGGCGAAGCTGTCTCTAAGGTATCCTATGAGAAAGGAAGTCGAAGCGTGAGGCATGAAAAGGTAGCGCTACTTGATGAGCAAGTACTATTACCTGACAAAGTACGGGAAAAAGCCCTTGGGAATCATGGCGAATGGTACGCCATTCAGACTCATTTTCGCCACGAGAAACAGGTGAGGGACCGGCTACTGGCAGTGGGGGTAGAACCCCTGCTTCCGTTAAGCAAACAATGCCGCCAGTGGTCCGACCGCAAAGTATGGAAGATACTCCCGCTATTTTCTGGCTATTGCTTTGCGAGGCTTGCACTAGACAACAGCCTTGCCATTCTGCAAACACCTGGTGTCGTCCGCATCGTTGGCACCCCGAAACCTGAGCCTATTCCGGCCGAAGAAATCGCCGCAATCCAGCAGATATGCTCGGCCGACCGTCAGATGGAACCATGCGACTACCTGACAGAAGGCGCATGGGTAGAAGTGGTGCAAGGTCCACTTGCCGGTCTTCGCGGGCAACTCGTGAGAAAAGCCAACCACCATGGCATCGTAATCCGCGCTCACCTCATTCAGAAGGCCGCTCTTATCCACATCGAGGCTGATGAGGTTGTCCCCTTACAGTGAACCTTCTCTCCTCCGTCCAATCCGTTCGGTACATCTATTTGAAGCGGGGAAACATCGATGGGTGAAGGCAATTTGCTGAGCTCGCAACTAACTATGTGACAATTTGGGCAGCTCAATTTAACAGTGCTGGTTGTTCTCTGCTGGGAGTAGCCAGCTGATGTGTTCAACACCAAACCCAAGAGAAAGCCGATGATGACTATCGCCAGGTGTAGGCAAAGGGTGTGGATCTTACTTAGCTGGAGTTTCGTTGCCGCCATCGTGTTCGGGTTAGGGGGATGCGCTGAACACAGAATGGATGACAAGCTCGACATGACAGCGCCGTCCGAGTTTTCTCTCGGACCGGAGGACGTGCTGAGAGTGACGGTCTGGAAGAGTCCGGACTTATCAGGTGAGGTGACGGTTCGTCCAGACGGTACGATCACAATGCCACTTATCGGGGATGTGCAGGCTGTCGGTCTTACTGCCAATCTGTTGGCGAAGCGCATCGCTGAACGGCTTACGGAATACGTCTCGTCACCAATTGTCACGGTTCAAGTCAAAGAAGTGAATAGCTATTTCATCTATGTCTTGGGAGAAGTTCTGAAGCCCGGGAAGTATCCCCTCAAGTCTTATGCCAACGTGATGCAGGGCATTTCGCTAGCAGGCGGTTTCGCTCCCTTTGCCCGCAAGAACAAGATTAAGGTGTTACGCGATGTGAGTACTGGCCCTCAAGGGCACGAGGGGAAACATCAAATCGAAATTCCGGTACGCTATGATGATATCCTGAATGGTACTGCAGTACCAGGAAATTTCATCCTGCGGAGTGGCGATGTCATTGTGGTGCCTTAATTGAGTGGAAAATGGCACCGTGCATACATGGCAAGCATCATCCTTGGTATGAGTGTGGGATGGTGGTCGCCAGGTCACGCCCAGATGGGTGGCATGGGTGAAGGGATACCGACTATCCCAGGAACAGAATTTGGCGGGGCTACAGATCCCAGTTCGATTCAGACTGTAGATCAGTTGCGAATTGTTCCCTCAGTCCAAGTTTCAGAGCGATACGACAGTAATGTGTTTCTTGCGCCGAGGAGTCTGCTTCAGGGACTAACCCCAGAAGATTATGTCACGACAGTCGTGCCCCAAGTCAGAGGGTTGTATGCCGATCATGAAAACCTGGTGAAGGTGAACGCAGTCGTGGGGGCGGTCGGCAGCTACTACATAAACAATAGCGGGCTCAGTTATGTGGGTGCCAATGCCGGTGCGGTGCTGGACATGAGCCAGCTGTTGAGCCGATGGAGGCCCGGGGCAAGGTGGACGGTGTCCGATACATATTTTTATAGCCCTCAGCCCCCTGCATTTCTTCTCGGAGGCCAATCAGGGGAACAAGTAAATCCGTTTGTGGCAGGTTTTCAAGCCTATCGTGCCAATACAAGCTCCAATAGTGTCAACACCGTATTTGAGCTTCCGCTTAACAGGACTGTCAATTTGAGCGGGAGCTATACGAATAGTTTTATCAGCTTTGGGGCATCGCCAGTCCAGCTAGCCACTCCCTTGATTAATCAACACGTTCACGCCTACACCGCTGGTCTCATCGCTCAGGTCTCTCCGTATGATTCCGTGAGAGTAGACTTCACGGGTAACGAATTTGACCAAGGCAGTCGGGGGGTGTTTAGCACACGGGGCGGTATTCTAGGCTGGATTCATAGGTTTACCCCCACCATTAGTTTCAACGCGACCGGTGGTGCCCAGGTGTTGTCGGGGGAGTTTAATGGGGTGCCCTTTTCTTCCTCGATCGCACCAGTTGGCAGCCTAGCCATCCAGTGGAATGATTCTACAACGTCGTTTTCTCTCGCATATCGGACCGGTATTACTCCGTCGTTTCAGTCCCAAGGAGCGGCTCTGCTCAATCACATGGTGTCGTGCAACTTAACTCAGAAGACCCCGATCCGTGATGTGGTCGGTCTCCTTGGTGCAAACTATAGCGTCGCCAACGAGTACGGATCGAATTCAGGAAATGCCCTTTCCTGGACCACTGTGGGAGGAACAGCGGGTTTGCAGTATCGAGTGACCAAGAAGCTGTTTGTCATGATGATCTATAGCTACCTCAACTTTGATAGCGTAGTTGCAGAAACGCATTTTGCGTATGACAAGCACATCGCCCAGCTCAGCGTATCCCAGGCCTTCTATTAAAAGGCACTGGCAAGATCGCTCATAACCAACGGCCGACTCAAGTGGATCTGATACCCAAATGAGAAGTAAGAGAGAAGTGAGATCGCCTTCCTCGATGAAGAGGATGCCAACCGTATTGTGCATAATAAATAGTGCTTGATGCACATGTTGCCTGTATGTCAACAGGCAACTCGAACAACCTCCGCGTTTTCAGGATTCCAACTCGAGCGGAGGATAATCCAACTCGACATAGTGGCGGAGAGAAAATGAGTGCAAACGAAACCGAGACGCCTGCTGCCTGCGATCCCCCGTCAGAGCCATTGTCGGTGCTAGTCCAGGAGTATTGGGGCAACATCGTCCGTCGCAAATGGGTCGTGCTTGGCTTGATCGTGACAGGAGTTGCCATTGCCGCGATCTTATGCGTTGTCCTGCCGAAAAGTTACCGCTCTAGCACCCTGATCCTCATTGAAAATCAAAAGATCCCCGAGGACTATGTCAAAGGCATCGGAGGGGCCAGTATCGAACAGCGCCTCACCACGATTCAGCAACAAGTGATGAGCCGGACCTTCCTGACTCAGATTTTAGACGAGTACAAACCCTATGAGGGACAGATCAGGAGGGAAGGTCTCGAGTCGGCCATTGAGACATTACGTAGAATGATCAAAGTGGAGACTGTAGGGACCCCCGGTTCATGGGGAAAGAGCGTTGAGGCGCTTTCTATATCGTTTGCTCACGAGGATCCTGAGACGGCTATGAAGGTGACGGAGAAGCTTGCGTCGTTATTTGTCGAGGAAAACTTCAGAGTTCGTGAACAGCTTGTGACGGGGGTTTCGGTCTTTTTGGAACAAGAACTGAACGATGCAAAGAAACTCTTGGAAGTGAAAGAGCACGCCATCAGCGAATTTAAGACACGCTATGTGACGGAGCTCCCAGAACAGAAAGAGGCAAACCTAAGGACATTAGATCGACTCCAAACGGAACTTAACACGACTGTAGAGGCCATCCATAGTCTCACTTCGCGGCAGCGCCTTTTTGAAAAGACTGCGGCACAGTATGAGCAATATGAAATGAAAGACAGTTCCTCAAGTCAGTCGGTGCCTCCTCTACGAAATCAGCCCGTTCAAGATCCCCTAGCTATTCGCCTAAGCGAGGTTCAAAAGCAACTCGCGACATTACTAGCAACCTACAAAGACACATATCCGGATATCGTCTTCCTAAAAGATGAAATCAAAGAACTGCAAGCTCAGATAGCTGAACGAGCTCAAGCTGATAATAAGAAGACTTCCCAGTCAGAAGAACAGCAACTCGATCGCAATAGGCGACGAGGAAAAGTATTTGACCCACAGCTGCAGAAGATATTGGCACAGATGGACGAGTCTAGACTGGACATCACAAATTTCAAAACGAAGGAAGCTCGAATCATTCGAGAAATGAAGGAAATTGAGGGCAGAGTCGAGCGAACGCCATCGCGTGAACAACAATTGATGATCTTGGTTCGCGACTACGACAACATGCAGAAGAACTATCAGGCGTTGCTGGACAAACGATTGAATGCCCGCGTCGCGGAGAACCTTGAGAAGCGTCAGCAAGGGGAACAGATTCGGATACTCGACTCAGCGAATCTTCCTCAGAAACCCGAGAAGCCAAATCGATTGCTGATTATGGTTTTTGGACTGATAGGAGGAGCCGGACTTGGAGTGAGCGTGGCCATAGGACTTGATCGAGCGAATCCCACGTTCAAGCGGCGAGAAGAGGTAGAGAAATTGTCGGGGATACGATTGCTGGGGGTTATTCCCAATTTCCTCACGGTATATCCGCGTCTTCAGATGCAGGAGCCAGCCAGACGCGCTCTCCCCAACGGTGTTTTTCGCTCGCCTAAAGAGAGTGGAAGTTTGATAGATCCATCATGGAGCACATCAACAAACCGAGAGGTATCATTCGCCCCGCACCTCAGTTTTGTTACCAAGTGGCAGCAGAGTTCAATCGCCGTCGAATCCTACCGCATGATTGCAACAAAAGTGGTGCTGGCCACCAGAGAAAGTGCCTCCACCATCATTACGGTATCGAGTGCATTGAAGGGGGAAGGCAAAACAACGACGGTTGTGAATCTTGGGTATACCCTCGCGCGAGATCTAGGCAAGAAAACCTTGCTCATCGACTGTGATTTTCGCTGCCCGGCCCTTCACCACTACGTGACAGTGCCTGCTCGAGCTGGGTTGATTCAGTTGCTGGATGGCCAAGCTGTCCTAGAGGATTGCTTATCTGCTATCGATGAGGCCCCATGCTCAATCATTTCGGTCGGTGGGTGGAGTGAGGAACATAAGGAGCTGACCAGGATTCAGCAACTGAGCATGCTACTGCCGAAGCTGCGTGCGAATTTTGATTATGTGATCCTCAATTGCGCACCAATACTCCCAAGCGCGACCGTGGGAATCTTAGCGAGCTTGGCCGATCTTCTGATTCTGGTAATTCGATCAGGCACGACACCAAAGAATGCTGTGCAACAGGCACTGACAATGCTGGGGAATACTTCCGACACCTCTGTCATTCTCAATGGTGTTGAACTGCAAACGATGCCGTACTACATGAATGAATATGCTGGGGTATATGGCAGGGGAGTCTCATACGAACGAGCAAAAAAATAACCCCTCTGGGTTGAGGCGGTCAAGTCAACCTGAGCGTATATTTTACACATTGTTCAGGTTAACAACCCCTAATCCAGTTGGAGGTATAGATGAAGAGAATGGAGTTTCGTGAGCGTAGCGGGAGAGCTTTGGATAAACACAAGTCCCCACCAAGTGTGCTCAAAGTCAATGAGGTGTTGGCTCAGAAGGGGAATAGCCATACACGCGCCAAGATTGCAAATAGTAGTTCGCTAGAAGGTATAGGATTTTTCTGCTGCATCGCACCAGACGTTAAGATTGGTAAGAATGTGAAGTTCTCAAAGTTCGTCAATCTCTATGGTTGTGAAGTCGGTGACGATACAAAAATTGGGGCTTTTGTCGAGATTCAGAAAAATGCCAAGGTGGGGAAACGGTGCAAAATCTCGAGCCACACCTTCATTTGCGAGGGTGTGACAATCGAAGATGAAGTCTTTATCGGACACAACGTAACCTTCGTGAATGACACATTTCCTCGTGCGACAACCACAGCGGGTTCTTTGCAGACCGAAGCAGATTGGAAAGTGGAAACAACATTGGTGAAGCGGGGGGCATCGATCGGGTCCGGCGTGACGATTCTTGCCAATGTGGTGATTGGGGAGCAGGCCCTAATAGGGGCTGGTGCCGTAGTCACGAAGGATGTGCCTGCGTATGCCGTGGTCTCGGGGAATCCTGGCAAGGTGATGCGGTATTTCAATCAGGGGGGCAGCCATGACTGACGAGGCAATTCCGTTTCTTGATCTGGTCACAGTTCATCGAGATTTGGAAGGTGAATTGGTCGACGTACTGAAAACTGCATTGAAGTGTGCCGGATTCATCGGAGGGCCAATGGTGCAAGGATTCGAAGACGACTTTGCACGATTCTGTGACGCCCGATTCTGCGTCGGAGTCGCCAGCGGTACAGACGCCCTTCGATTTGCCTTAATTGCTGTTGGTGTGAGGCCTGGAGCCATTGTCGTTACGGTTCCCAATACGTTTATTGCAACAACCGAGGCCATTTCCCAGGTGGGTGCTCGTCCTGATTTTGTCGACGTTGATTCCAAAACATATACGATGGATCCTGAACAATTACGTAAGTATCTAGAGCATAAGTGCAGGTGGAATACAAAGACCCGACAAGTTATCCACAATGCGACCGGTAAGCCAGTAGAAGCTATCGTTCCCGTCCATCTTTATGGACAGATGGTTGATATGGATCCGATTTTGGACATTTGTGCCGAGTACAATCTAAAGGTGATCGAGGATGCGTGTCAGGCCCAAGGAGCGGAGTACTTCTCACAGAAGGACAATCGCTGGCACAAAGCCGGCTCGATGGGACATGCTGCTGCGTTCAGTTTCTATCCCGGTAAAAACCTCGGCGCTTGTGGTGAAGCGGGAGCGGTTACGACCAACGATGACGGGGTTGCCCAGATGTGCCGGCTCTTGCGAGATCATGGACAGTCAAAGAAATACTTCCATGACATTGAAGGCTATAACGGCCGCCTTGATGCGATCCAGGCCGGGTTCCTACACGTAAAACTGCGTCATTTGCCACCATGGAATGAACAGCGTCGACAGGTAGCAGAGCGGTACAATAAATTATTCGCCGGAGCTGAAGGAGTTGTGACGTTGCCGCATCAGCCGAGCTGGGCACGGTCGGTCTATCATCTCTATGTTGTACAAGTCGAGGACCGTGCTCGACTTCAGCAACAGTTGAGTGATGTGCACATTGGGACTGGAGTTCACTATCCGATGGTGCTGCATCTCACGAAAGCCTACGAAGGCCTCAATTTTCAGCGCGGTGATTTCCCCGTGGCCGAGAAGGCAGCGGCCCACATCTTATCACTACCGATGTTCCCGGGACTCTCGTTGAGACAGCAGGAAAGAGTAGTGACAGAAGTCTTGAAGTGTCTTGCAATCACCTCTGTCAGCGAGCCGAGTGCATAGAGGTGTCGGTCCTCGTTATCATCCGAAGTTCACCTAAACCTCGATCTAGTTCTGGAATGGAAATCAGAGGGTGTGGCCGTCACAGCGGTCTGGCTTGATGATAGTCCCCTCCTGTTAACAGATTGGGGTTTTCAGAAAGCACAGTTGAGGAAGAGTAATCACGATGAATGCCAATAACGTTGTCCAGGGTGACCTTGATCGAATGTGTGTGAACCTCAAAGAAGAGTTCGAGGTTCTTTCAGGAAAGCGTGTATTGATCACGGGGGGGGCTGGGTTCCTTGGGCATTACTTTGTCCAGGCCGCGTTGTACTGGAATACTCATATAAGCAGTGGTGGGGCTCCGATCCAGATGGTGGTGTTCGATAACTTTGTTCGCGGCATGCCGAGCTGGCTGTCACGATTGGAGGGCGATCGGAATTTAACGCTGGTGTGGCATGATATTCGGAGTCCGCTTCCAGCAGACATGGGTGATGTTCAGTATGTGATCCATGCGGCTTCCATTGCTTCTCCGACATTCTATAAACGAGATCCCATCGGAACGATGGATGCGAATGTGAGCGGACTTCGAATGTTGCTTGAGTATGCAAAGGACCAGAAGCACAAGCACAACCCTGTTCAAGGCTTCCTGTTCTTTTCGAGTAGTGAGATTTATGGGGACCCGACTCCTGACAACATTCCGACACCGGAAACCTATCGAGGATTCGTATCTTGTACGGGGCCACGCGCCTGTTATGACGAGGCCAAGCGGTATGGCGAAACGTTGTGCGTCAATTTTGCCCAGCAGTTCGATATCCCTGTGAAGGTGGCAAGGCCGTTCAACAACTACGGCCCTGGGTTGAAGATTAGCGACCGTCGAGTCATTCCGGACTTCGTGCGAGACATCATGGGTAATCGGGACATTGTGATGCTCTCGGACGGGTCGCCGAAGCGGACGTTTTGTTATTCCTCGGATGCAGTCACCGGGTATTACAAGGTCCTTGTCAAAGGACATCAAGGTGAAGCCTACAATATCGGTGTGGAGACGCCTGAAATCTCAATGGCTGAGCTAGCAGAAAAGTTGACCGCGTTTGCGAGAGACCTCTTTGGATATAAAGGAAAAGTCATCCGTCGGGCCAGCGAGGATGCGAGCTATCTGGTCGATAATCCTAATCGGCGCTGTCCCGTCATCACCAAAGCGCGTACCCATCTAGGGTATAACCCAACTGTCGCGCTCGATGAAGGACTGAGGCGATCACTCCTTTGGTACCAGGGCAACCGTGATGCCCAGGACGCATAGTTGAAAGGGTGTGGGGGGATAAGGGCATGAAGATTTCAATTGTTGGGACAGGCTATGTTGGCATTGTGACCGGAGCCTGTTTTGCCGAAAAAGGCCACCATGTAACGTGTGTCGATATCGATCAATCCAAGGTGGATTTAATCAATAAGGGGACAGCTCCTATCTACGAGCGTGGCTTAGATGAATTGCTAAAAAAGCATGCGGGCGACAGGTTACGAGCAACAACCGATCTGGCCGAGGCTGTTCAACAGACTGACTTATCGATGATTGCCGTTGGCACGCCATTCAATGGGAATGAGATCGACTTGACCTATATCAAGAATGTTGCGAGGCAACTCGGCCTCGCATTGAAAACAAAGTCTACGTATCACGTTGTGATTGTTAAGAGCACAGTCGTTCCAGGGACTACGGATGATGTGGTATTGCCAGTTCTTGAAGAGTCGTCTGGGAAGAAGGCTGGGGCAGATTTTGGAGTGGGAATGAACCCGGAGTTCCTTACGGAAGGCGAAGCAGTCAATGAATTCATGTATCCGGACCGAATCGTCCTGGGCGGCATCGATCAGCAGACAATTGAGCGCCAGGCAGAACTCTATCAAGGTTTTCCAGACGTCGAAGTGTTGCGTACCAATAACAAAACGGCTGAGATGATCAAGTATGCGGCCAATAGCTTGTTGGCTACGTGTATCTCATTCTCCAATGAAATAGCCAATCTATGTACGGCGATCAAGGATGTTGATGTCGTCGACGTGATGCATGGAGTTCATGTCAGCCGTTACTTGAGTACTCAATTGCCAGGTAAGAAGCGTGTCCAGCCACCTGTTGTATCCTTTCTTGCCGCCGGTTGTGGGTTTGGCGGGAGTTGTTTTCCCAAGGATGTCAGAGCGCTTGCGGCTCATGGGCAGAAACATGATGTGCCAATGGATTTACTAAATGCAGTGTTGTTGGTCAATGAGCGTCAGCCTCAGCAAATTGTTCGAATACTTAAGAAGCGATTCTCGTCCTTACAAGGGGTCCGTGTCACCATCCTTGGGTTGGCATTTCGGCCAGATACGAACGATATGCGCGAGTCTCCTGCAATTCCCATTATCCGGGCCTTGTTGCGTGAGGGGGCAAAAGTGAAAGGATATGATCCTGTGGCAGCAGAGGAGGCTCGGAGGTTGTTTTCTCCGCAAGAGCTGGAGTTGAGCCAAACTCTTGCTGAAGGAGTAACACAGGCTGACGCCATTGTACTGGTCACTCGATGGGACGAATTTCGTAAAGTTCCTGATCTTCTTAAGCATCTTACTCCGCAACCGTTGTTCGTAGATGGACGCCGTCTGCTTGATAAAGCATCGATCGACAGATACGAGGGGATTGGGTTGGAGACGACATGATCTTCAACGGAACTAAGCTAAAGGGTGTGTACGTGATTGACGTTGAGCGTCGGGCTGATTTACGCGGGTTTTTTGGTCGTGCATGGTGTGAGAACGAGCTCAATTCCCATGGAGTGCCGACTCGTTTTGTGCAAAGCAACATTGGCTTTAGCCACAAGAAGGGAACTCTTCGCGGAATGCATTTTCAGAACGCCCCGTTTCAAGAGGTCAAGCTCGTGCGGTGTACGATGGGGCGGGTCATGGATGTTGCTATAGATCTTAGACCCGAGTCGCCAACATACCGTGAATGGGTTTGTGAAGAATTGTCATCCGAAAACCGCAAAATGCTGGTTATTCCGCAAGGCTGTGCGCATGGGTATATCACGTTGGTTGATAACACGGAGTTACTTTACGAGACCTCGCAATTTTATGCACCAGCCCATGCGACCGGGGTTCTCTACAATGATCCGGCGTTTGGAGTGGTGTGGCCGGTTCCTGTGGATGTCATCTCGGAGGCGGATTTGAGTTGGCCACGATTTATTCCTGCAAATACATAGTTTGTGCATGGCTAGTCTTATTGTACTGAGAGGGGGTGCTTGATGGTCATTGTTGATTCCGCACTTGAAAAACGTCATCGCGAAGGTAATCCGGTGCGTGTAGCATTAATTGGGGCAGGGTACATGGGGCGAGGGATTGCGCTGGAGATAATTTCGTCCATGCCGGGTATGAGATTGGTTGCAGTCTGCAACCGTCACATTGCACGTGCGGAACAGGCCTATCAAGAGGCTGGAGTTGACTCCTATAAGGAGGTCAATAACGTTGCCGAATTAGAAGAAGCCGTCCGCCATGGAAACTATGCGGTTAGCGAAGATCCTATGCTGCTCTGTCGAGCTGAGAACATTGAAGCCATTATTGATGCCACCGGTGAAATTGAACTAGGGGCTCATGTGGCCACAGAGTCTATAAGACACGGCAAACATATCATTCTCATGAATGCCGAACTGGATGCTACGATCGGACCTATTTTGAAGGTCTATGCTGATCGAGCGGGTGTCATCTACACGTACACTGATGGAGACGAGCCTGGTGTGGCCATGAATCTCTACAGGTTTGTGAAGAGCATTGGATATCGTCCAGTCCTCATGGGACAAATCAAGGGCTTTCTGGATCGATATAGAAATCCTGAGACTCAGCGGGGGTTTGCGGAAAAGCACAAGCAGAAAGCCGCAATGGTAGCGTCCTTTGCTGATGGGTCGAAGCTGTGCCTCGAGTCAACGTTGATGGCCAATGCGACAGGATTTGTGCCTGGGGTCCGAGGAATGTTCGGTCATCAATGCACTCATGTCAAGGATCTGCTCAAGTTATTTGCTCCGGAACAGCTCCTCAGTGAAGGTCTCGTTGATTTTGCGCTTGGAGCAGAGCCACATACTGGAGGGTTTGTGGTTGGTTACAATGATCATCCAGTCAAGAAAGCGTATATGCAGTACTTCAAGATGGGGGAAGGGCCATTCTACGTGTTCTACACGCCTTATCATCTTCCTCATCTTCAACTTCCACTGACCGTAGCGCGAGCGGTCTTATTTAAAGATGCGACGCTGGCGCCAGTGGGAGGTCCGGTGTGCGACACCGGCTCATTCGCTAAACGAGACTTGAAGAGCGGTGAACTATTGGACGGCATGGGAGGTTTCACATGTTACGGTCTTATTGACAGGTACGAAGTATGCCAGAAAGAAGGTCTCTTGCCCATGGCGCTCTCTCAAGGATGCCGTTTAAAACGCGATATTCCAAAAGATCAGGGTATTAGGTTGAGTGATATTGAGCTTCCACCGGGTCGACTGTGTGACAAGCTGAGAGCAGAACAAACGGACTTTTTTAGACGTAGTCCTGCTGCACTAAGTTGAGATCCAATCTAGGTTTCGGGGGCATGTTAGTTAGGTCCGTGAAATCCTGGAGAATATAGTTTTTTCTAACCATACGTCCTCGGTCAGCTGTTTCAACCGGCTGTACTCCTTTACCTGTTAGATTCGTCGCAGTTCGCTCACGTTGAGATTCGTGCATTTCTTTTTTATGCCGTGCAAAAGTTTGGTCCGTAATCCTGGCTTGTTGCCACGGGTCGCTGACTGGAGTGCGAGGCACATGGTTCAAGAGAGGGCGTGCTTTCGTTTAAAGGCATTGCCATTTCCCTGGTAGACATCACGAGCATCAATATCCAACTCCTATTCTTTCGAGTGGCTTCTACCGATGATCATTCGGCTAGGCAGCTTGAGAGAAGTTCTAAGCCAAAGGGAGGTGAGGTAAATGAAGGTCGTTCTGTTTTGTGGTGGTCTCGGCATGAGGTTAAGGGAATATTCTGAGACGCTCCCCAAGCCGATGGTGGAAATTGGGTATCGCCCGATTCTCTGGCATCTGATGAAGTACTATGCATTCTATGGGCATAAGGAATTCATTCTCTGCCTTGGCTATCGAGGGGATGTGATCAAAAATTACTTTTTGAAATACGAGGAATGTGCATCAAATAATTTTACACTGAAACAAGGTGGGAAAAGCATTGAGTTGATGAATCGAGATATTGACGAGTGGACAATTACGTTCGTGGATACAGGACGCAATGCGAATATCGGCCAAAGGTTGAAGGCTGTGGAGCCGTATCTTAAAGGGGAAGATGTGTTTCTGGCTAACTATGCTGATGGTCTTACTGATTGCGATCTTTCCGATGTAATCGAGAATTTTGACAAGAGTGGGAAAATTGGGAGCTTCCTGAGCGTCCGACCTATCCAGAGCTTTCATATCGTTCAGGCGAAACAAGACGGAAAGGTTGAAGACATTAAAGATTTAAGCAACTCCGGTCTCTGGATCAACGGAGGCTTCATGGCCTTTCGAAGCCAGATTTTTGAGTATATCAAGGCAGGGGAAGAGTTAGTCCACGAACCGTTTCAGCGCCTGATCAAAGAAGATGCATTAATTACGTATCGTTATGAAGGCTTCTGGGTAAGCATGGATACATTCAAAGACCGACAACGTTTGGACGACATGTATGCTCGAGGAGAAACGCCATGGATGGTATGGCAGAGAAATCATGATTCCACGACTATCGAGAAATGATCGCACAGTTTCGGTCTCATTCACATGGTGGAAGAAGTCACATGATTGATATAGTTCCGTCAGTTCGCCGCACGGCAGATCTTTCGGTACTGTGCCTCGGTGCTCATTCTGATGATATCGAAATTGGGTGCGGCGGAACAATTCTTAAGCTTCTGCAAACCTACGGCAATTGTACTGTCACTTGGGTTGTCTTCTGCGCAGATGCGGTCAGAAAGCGGGAGGCCGTTTCGAGCTCAAAAAGATTTCTCCATGGCTCTAAAGCAAGCACCGTAATTACGAAGTCATTCAAAGGGAGTTTCTTCCCTTATCGAGGAGAACAAATTAAGGCATTCTTTGAACAGCTCAAAGCCCGTGTGGAGCCCGATCTAATTTTTTCCCACTACCAGAAGGATCTGCACCAAGACCACCGGTTTATCAGTGAGCTCACGTGGAACACATTCAGGAATCACCTGATTCTTGAGTATGAAATCCCAAAGTATGACGGTGATCTTGGTCAACCCAATGTCTATGTCCCACTCTCACATGAAGTGTGTGATGCAAAGATACGATATCTGATGGAAGAGTTTTCAACGCAACGAAGCCGGCAGTGGTTTACGGAAGACACATTCTATTCAATGCTTCGACTTCGTGGGATTGAAGCTCCTGCAACGACCAAGTATGCCGAGGCCTTCTATGGGCGAAAAATTGTCGTCCCATGGTGATGCGCTCACAGACTCGTTAAGCTATGACTGGAAAGTCTTGACCAGATTCCTCATAGGCTGCTGCGGATTGACGACATGCTCTAGCAAGCGTGCGATTCTAAGCCGCATAATGTTCGGTCTTCATGCGGATGTCCTTTCCGCTCTCGCGAGGCACTTTGGGTTTCTCCATTGCAGGATGACTCAGCGCTCATCTCAGACCCAAACACACCTTACGGGTATATGAACACTAGGTTCAATGAGATGGAAGAGAGACGCTGGAACAGAGGCAAGAGAACAGCAGCATGAAGGCGATGGACTGTTCATCTATGCTCCTCCATGAACGATGTGTTGTGCTCCTTGATCAATATCCCTGGAGTATAGGCACGCGGATAGGGCTGGGTTTCATGATCCCATACGTGCTCCCCCAATTGTGTGACAACGAACAACGGGTTGGGTGCTTGATTGGCTCGTTCGTCGCCATTCTGTTCTTTCTTCGGCTGGGTCCCGTAATGGTTCGAAGGCTCATGCCGTTCTCAAAAGAGGTCCATCTAATATGGGGGGAACGACGGCAGCTAGCCAAACGGTTTGATTCTTATCAGTGGCAAAAGCTGTTTTGGATGGGCATTGGTATGGCAGGTTACGCAATGATATGGGGGAATGTCGGGAACGTAATCGGTGCTCTTATAGTGTTTTGTCTTATAGGCGGGGGGCTTGGCGCTCTTTTTTGGGTTCGACGGAATGAGAGTACAGTGGGAGTGAATATTGGATAGACGAATGAGCGTGATATTGAACAGGTGAAGGACGCGGATTCTTTTTAGGCCCTATTGGGCTTGCCTCAAGGTGTGATCTCCAAATCAATCAGATGGATTCGACGTTAGAGAGGTCGTCAAGATTTTGAAAGGAGACCTCGATCTGATATGTGCAATTAATAGTCGAAGGGCTGTTTGTTTCTCCCACGTTATGACTGAATGCAACGATAGTAGTCGACTACATATCGGATAGCCGAGGGCTATGTATGAATGAAAATCAAATACTAACGACCTTGAAGTTGAGGGCTGGTGAATGGGTTGAGGTCCGTAACCAAGCTGAAATACTGAGTACTCTGGACTCAACAGCACGCTTAGAAGAATTGCCATTCATGCCACAAATGCTTACGTATTGTGGTCAGCGATTCCAAGTGCAAAAGCGCGCGCACAAGGTATGTGACACGGTCAATGGCACTGGAGCAAGGAGTTTATCGAACGCGGTAATTTTAGAAGGATTACGTTGTGATGGGTTGGCGTATGGCGGTTGTGAAATGAGATGCACGATAATCTGGAAGGAAGCTTGGCTTAAACGACTTACAGGCAGCCAGGACATTCAGTTACACCCAAGTGCAAGATGTTCTGAGTCGGACATCTGGGCAGGAACCCGTCGCACACCGAAAGGAGAGGATGCGGAAGGGCCGCTGTACAGATGTCAGGCGGTTCAACTTCCTTTTGCGACACAACAGCTACCTCGCTGGGCTCTTTGGCAATATGTGGAGGATTATAGATCTGGCAACGTGCGGATATCACAGATTCTATCGTCTTTGTTTGCACTGCTTATACATGATCTTGCCGAATCAGGCCTTGGATTTGGTTCCGCACTTCGATCTGCCTACGATGCCATTCAAAGAATACGTGGAGGCATACCCTATCCTTTCCGTAGAGGGCGTATCCCTGCTATGAGCCGAACCCCATCTGCTAATACGAGCATTCAAGTTGGAGAGTTGGTCAAAATAAAGAAATACAAGGATATTCTTGAAACAGTTGATGACAAGCTGATCAACAGGGGTATGGCGTTTCACCCTGAAATGGCTACTCATTGTGAAAAAACATTCCGCGTGTCTCAGCGTCTCAAGAAGATCATGAACGAAAAGACTGGTCAGTTGATGGAGCTCAAGAACGAATGTCTTGTCCTCGAAGGACTGTATTGTGTGGGGCACTTCACAAAGCCAATCTATTGTCCGCGAGCTACCTATCCATACTGGCGGGAGATTTGGCTGGAACGGATTACAGACTGCTCAGATAACATGCAGTCGACTGAAGGAATGGTATATAAGCCCGGTAGAAAGAGGGAGCGAGCAGTCACGTAAGAGGCTTAGACTGGCGTGAGTGCCGTAACAGCATACGGCGTGGCAATTGTTGGGAGACAGTTGGTGATGGAGCAATTGACAGGTGAGAGAGTTGTTAGTGATGGAAGGGTACTGTTTCTCTCCCACAAAAATCTCTATGAGCAGGAGGCCTGGCGAGGGCCAGGTCGCGAACTTGAGACGGTAATTACAGAGGTAGATGCGGTCGACGTTATTGCTCCAAGAAGGGGTAAATGGTATCACCAACGAAAGCGGAATGCCCAGCGTGTGGGGAAATACACTTCCGTTGGACTAAATCCTGGTGCGGAGAAAGTGCATCTAAGGAAAGACTATGATCTATTCTTCACTGTATGTGAAAAGCCATCGGAGTTGTTAAATCTTAATGCCATCAAGGATTGGCGAAAACACTCGAAGGTGGCGATCTGTTGGATGACCGAATTTTATGAACACAATATTCCATACAATAAAAGTGTGTTGAATACCCTGTTACACTTCGATTGGGTTTTGTTCACCTTCGCGAGAATAAATGCATTTAAATCACTTTTAGGCCATCGGGTTACGCATTTACCGTATGGTGTCGACAACGTTAAATTTTGCCCGTACCCTCAGAGACCAGCTAGATTCATCGATGTCTTAAGTATTGGGGGAAGGGCACAGGCAACACACAATGCGCTTCTGCGCATGGCGAGGAATGATGGCATTCTGTATCTGTATGATTCACAGAGGGACCTCGCTGTCTACGATGTCGAAGAACATAGATTGCAGTTGTCCAACCTCGCGAAGAGAAGTCGCTATTTCATTGTCAATCCAGGAAGCATCGATGAGCCAGAGAAAGTAGGAGGGCAGCAGGAATTTGGGCCAAGATATTTCGAGGGGATTGCTGCAGGTGCCATTTTGCTTGGCGACCAGCCTAAAGGTAACGAGCCGTTCGACAGAATTTTCAATTGGCCTGATGCAGTGATTCATGTGCCTTATGGATCAGAAAATATTGGGGAGGTGATACTCGACCTTGATAAGAACTTGATCAGACAGGAGAGGATAAGAAATAAAAATATATCCGAATCTCTGTCGAAGCATGATTGGGTACATCGGTGGGAGTCGGTGCTCAAATTGGCAGGACTTCAACCTCTGCAGAAGCTGCAGGAAAGAAAGCAGCGATTGGCAGACATGCTGCAAGGCCTAAGAGCTGATTGCTTAGGAGCCGGTGTGCAGGTTGGCTAAACCATGTTACATCGCCTTATGTTTTTCGCGTGCGTGTAACTAGCCGCTTCCTTAGTTCCACTAATAATGGATGCACTGCGGGAAAACAGTGGCCCTCCGTTATTCCTTATTTATTACATTCGCACCCATAATTAAACGAAGAGGGAATCTCCCTTACGAGGTTGGACTTGTCGGTTCAATTGCAGGAAGAGAAGCTGGAGAGGGGCGAATTCTCAAAGAAATCCCTACATAGTGGAGCGATTTCCATCCTGGCACAGGCTACAAATACAGCCGTGCAGATTGGAACAACGATATGTCTGGCTCGTCTTCTGGTGCCCGAAGATTTCGGACTTGTTGCGATGGTATCCGCTCTGACGGGGTTTGCCAATGTGTTGATGGACCTCGGGACAAGGGATGCTGTGGTGCAAAGACCTCAGATTACGGCCGACGAACTGAGCACTCTGTTCTGGTTGACGACCGGACTGGGCGCTTTGTTTACCGGTGCAGTGTTCGCGGCTGCCCCCTTAATTGGCGAGTTCTATCACGAAGAGCGATTGGTAAAGATTGCACAGTTTTGGGGACTGACTTTCGTTATCACGGCACTTTCCTGTCAGCATGCGGCGTTACTTCGCAGAAAGTTGATGTTTCAGAAGGTGGCATTAATCGAAGTCACGGCCAATGTTCTTGGGGCATTCACGGCAATTGGGATGGCGCTCTCTGGTAGTGGCTATTGGGCGCTTGTCATTCGACCGCTTGTTACTGCCTGCGTAATGCTCATTCTGGTCTGGTCCAACTGTCGCTGGATTCCCGGACTGCCGGTATTCTCGAAGGGTGTAAAGGAGACGGTGAAGTTCGGCCTAAACATTACTGGCTTTACGACCACGGACTATCTTGCGAAAGCTGCTGACCGCGTTGGTCTTGGTTATGCGGTTGGAGCAAGAGAACTAGGACTGTATCATAACGCCTTGACTGTGTATGAAAATGCACTTACCGTCGTGACGCTGCCACTACATTCTGTTGCTGTGGCCACTCTGAGTAAGTTGAGGGATAATCTGGAGGAATTAAGACGAGCGTGGTCTACCGCGTTATCGTCACTCACTTTTTTTGCAACGCTGGTATTCGTGGTTCTTGCGGTGATAGGCCAGGATTTGATTGTGCTGTTATTGGGCGATAAATGGATTGGTGCAGGTATACTTCTCGCCATGTTTGCGCTGCGTGGACCGGCACAAGTTGTCGAGCGTACGCTTGGCTGGTTGCATGTGGCGGCAGGTCGTCCGGATCGCTGGATGCGGTGGGGAATTGTAAGCGGTATCTTTCAAGTGGTGACTGTCTTGTGCGGGTTGCCCTTTGGCTCCCTGGGAGTCGCAATCTCCTATGGAGTATGTACATACATTATCTTTGTGCCAGCGATCGTTTATGCTGGACAACCACTTCAAATAGGTCTTGGGGATTTGATGCGTTCGATAGGGCCTCAGTTGATTGGGGCTCTCGTAACCGCAGTGGCAGGGTTTACGCTACGGATGTACTATTTGTCAGACTTTCCTCCCTTCCAGCGCATGGCCACACTTGTTGTGGTTTGTGTCAGTGTCTACACGCTGATAACCGTTGGAATGTTCAGAATGACCAAGCCGATTGATGTGGCGAAGCGACTCCTCAGGGACTTTTTGCCAAGCGGGTTATCAAGAATGTTGGGTTTGAGCGCGGCTCACTAAAGACTGACCTTCCCCCGATTTCACA
>DCZN01000115.1 GCA_002331625.1 Nitrospira sp. UBA2083
ACTGCCAACTGCCACCAACTAAGTTGAGGCTTACTAATAGGATATGAATCAATCGATGGGTTTGAAAGAGCTGGGCTCTACCCAAGTCTTGTTGCCGGAAATCGGCCTTGGAACATGGAACTATCATGGAGGGCCTGAGGTGCTTCGCAGAGGACTGGAGGAGGGGGCACTATTTATTGATACCGCGGAGTCGTACGGAACCGAATCGGTGGTCGGCGAAGCCGTACGTGAGCTTCGCGATCAGGTATTTATTGCCACCAAGGTGTCGCCACAACACTTTAGATATCATGATGTGATTAGGTCAGCAAATGCCAGCCTTCACAAACTCGGTATCGACTGCATTGATCTCTATCAGCTGCACGAGCCCAGTGACGCGATTGCGATTGAAGAGACAATGGGGGCGATGGCTGAGCTTGTGGACTCGGGGAAAGTGCGCTTCATCGGGGTGAGTAACTTTTCCATTCAGCAGCTCGAGAAGGCACAAAAAGCATTGCCCAAATATCCAATTGTCTCGAATCAGGTTCGATATAGCGTGATCGATAGGACTATTGAGGCGGGTCTGTTGCAATATTGTCAAGCTCATCACATCACTGTCATTGCATACAGTCCGCTAGGGCGTGAATTCAACCGTATCCGAGACTGTGACCCCAGCGGTGTAATCAATCAAATCGCAGCGACGACGGCAAAGACTCCCGCCCAAGTGGTGCTTAATTGGATCCTTTCCAAGCCGGGTATCGTTGCAATTCCAAAAAGTAATTCGACCAACCGCATTATTGAAAATTGCGGTGCCTCAGGCTGGCGATTAAGTTCGGGGCAACTTGCCATTCTTGATTCAAGAATTCAATATCGCCGACGCAATCGTTTCGATCAGCTTGTGAGACAATGTGTCCCTGGGCCTCTGCACTCTCTAGCCATTAAGACTCTGAATGCCATGCCGCTGGGTTTACGCCGCAGGTTTCAATAATTAGACCTAACAATAGACTTGAACGTAGGGGGCGACTAGATGTGTGGCATAGCCGGCAGTCTCCAGCTGCATCACGGATCAGCAGACCCGGAACGGCTACATCAGATGATCAGGACAATTCGCTATCGAGGGCCGGATGACGTGGGAATCTATAATCATGGTCCGGTTGGGCTCGCGCATGCCCGGCTGAGTATTATTGACCTGGCCGGTGGGCACCAACCGATGTCGATCGCACGGGAGTCTATCTGGGTCACGTTCAACGGGGAGATTTTTAACTATATTGAGCTTCGTGATGAGTTGATTGCGAAGGGACATCGTTTCACATCGAACTCTGATACGGAGGTCCTGCTGCATCTCTATCAGGAGGAGGGGGAGCAATGTGTGAAGCGACTCAACGGGCAATGGGCGTTTGCCATCTGGGATGCTCCGAAGCAAAAGCTCTTTCTGTCGCGTGATCGCTTTGGGATTAGGCCACTCTACTATACCGAGGTAAACGGAGAGTTTCTGTTTGCCTCGGAGATCAAGGCCTTGCTGGCTTGTCCTCAGGTTGCTTGTGCGATTGATCTCAATGGGCTTGATCAGATCTTCACATTTTGGGTGACGGTCCCACCGCGAACCGCCTTCCGAGGCATCAGCCAGCTGCCCCCAGGACATTCCATGGTCGTCAAAGAAGGTCGTGCCAGGATCTCACCCTATTGGACGATCGATCTTGTTCCTCAGGTCACGAATGGCTGCGCTAGTGGCAACCAATTAGCTGAGGAATTGCTTGCGCTGCTTCATGATGCGACAAAGATCCGGATGCGCTCCGATGTTCCCGTGGGTGCCTATCTGAGTGGCGGCATTGATTCGACTGTCATCGCCGCCTTGGCAAGCGGGATCGCTGGCAAACCGGTTTCAACTTTTTCAGTCACGTTTGAAGCTGGCGACTTAGATGAAAGTAAGTATCAGAGTGAGGCCAGCTCGATTCTCGGGACGTCACACCATGATTTATGTTGTCGCCACGAGGACATTGTTCGCGTATTCCCCGAGGTGATCTGGCACACGGAGCAGCCAATCCTTCGCAGCGCACCGACTCCTCTCTATCTACTGTCGAAGCGTGTGCGCGATAGCGGCTTCAAAGTGGTGTTGACCGGTGAAGGGGCGGACGAATTGCTTGGCGGCTATGATATTTTCAAGGAGACGAAGATCCGACAGTTCTGGAGCCGCCGGCCGGACTCCTCCTGGCGTCCGATCCTGTTAAAGCGTCTCTACCCCTACATGCCTGGTATCCAGCGGCAATCACTGGAGTATCTAAAGTATTTTTTCCATGTTACTCAGGAAGAGCTTGGCAGTCCATTCTTCTCCCATCTGCCCCGGTGGGAACTCACGAGCAAAACGAAGCAATTTTTCTCTGAATCCACTCGATCGGAACTGGCTACTGCGGATGCTGTGTTGTCTCTTCTAGGTGATCTCCCAACTTCCTATGCTATGTGGCCTCCGTTTGCCAAGGCTGAATTCCTCGAAATGCGGTATCTCATGCCTGGGTATATCCTCTCATCTCAGGGGGATCGAGTGGCAATGGCGCATGCAGTGGAAGGGCGGTACCCCTTCTTGGATCATCGGCTGGCAACGTTTGCCGCCCGCTTACCGGCCAGCTTAAAGATGAAAGTGCTCGACCAGAAATACCTATTGAAGCTTGCTGTAAAGGGATTGATACCGGAATCGATAAGGAGAAGGCCAAAACAGCCTTATCGAGCGCCGGATGGCATAAGTTTCTTCTGTACTAAAGATGGGTATGTCCAGGACCTTCTCTCTCCGACGAGAATCAAACAAGATGGCATTTTCGATGCGCGAGCCACTGAGGTATTGGTGAAAAAGTTTCGTTCTGGTAGAGAGACAAGCATCAAGGACAATATGGCTTTGATCGGCATTCTGTCGACGACGCTTCTACTTGACCGCTTCATGCGTACACGTGGAGAGTGTTTAACGGCTTCTCCCCCTACGAACGCCCAATTGTCCGCATCAGGGTGTCGGCTATAATCGGCCAGAAGTTGATGTTTAGTCTGGGCCCGATGGTCTCGTGGGGTGAGCAATGGAAAACGCTCAGGCGGGAGGATCAGTAAGCATGTTACAGGCAATCCGTAGATTCGTCATTGACAATTATCTCTTTGGCGAAGACGCGAAATTCGGGAATGAGGACTCCTTTATGGAGACGGGTATTATCGATTCAACCGGCATTCTCGAATTGGTCAGGTTTGTCGAATCTACTTATAGGATCAAGGTGACTGATGAGGAGTTTATTCCTGACAATCTGGATTCGGTGACCAAACTCGTCTCCTTTATTCACGCAAAACAATCAACATCAGTACAGACAGACAGGGAGACCCCAGTTCAATTCGCGGAGAGCTCACTTCAATGAAGACGCAGCCGACTATTGTGTCAGACCTGCTGCATCTGGACGCTGCAGCAGAAATAGAGCGAATCACTGGATGGATCCGTGAGACCGTCTTTCATAAACTTCGTCGGAAGGGTGCAGTCATTGGAGTTTCTGGCGGGATCGATAGTGCTGTCGTGTCCTGCCTCTGTGCGCGAGCTCTTGGGAATAACCGCGTCCTGACTCTTTTTATGCCAGAGGCAGATTCTTCATCAGATAGCCTTCGGCTTGGTCGAATGGTGACGGAGTCGCTCAACGTTAAATCAATGCTGGAAGACATCAGCCCGATACTCACTGGTGCTCGATGCTACGAGCGGAGGGATGCCTCGATCCGTCTAGTGGTCCCGGAATACGGGGATGGCTACAGATGTAAGATTGTCCTTCCAGGCCTTCTTGATGGCAGCCGTTACGCCATTTTTTCCATTGTAGTTCAGTCTCCCGATGGGCAAACGAAGAAGGTCCGTCTCACGCCTGAAGCGTATTTGGGCATCGTTGCGGCTACGAATTTTAAGCAGAGGGTCCGGAAGATGATGGAATACCATCATGCGGATTTGCTGCAGTATGCCGTAGCAGGTACGCCAAACCTCCTGGAGTACGATCAAGGATTTTTTGTGAAGAACGGCGATGGTGCTGCCGATTTCAAGCCCATTGCACATTTGTACAAGTCACAAGTGTATCAGCTTGCGGCCTATCTTGGCGTGCCTGAGGAAATTCGACGTCGTCCTCCTACTACAGATACGTACACGTTGGAACAATCGCAGGAAGAATTCTACTTTACATTGCCATACGAGCAGATGGACCTTTGTCTCTACGGGAAAGATCATGGCATTTCTGCATCAGATCTAGCGCATGCATGCGGCATGACTGAAGATCTGGTGGAACGCGCGTACCACATGATTGAGTCAAAAAGAAAGGTCGCGAGATATCTGCATATGCAATCGATAACCATCGATTAGCCCAGAATCCACCCCTCTCTCCTTTCCGCCGCGCTTGAACATGGTAAGTGAGAAAAACGTTGCACAGTACTTGCTGTCCGGGAAAGATCCTTCTCGGCTTGCACTCAACTTTCTCCAATCACCGATCTCTTATGGAGCGCTTACCGCTTACGCCGGTCAGATTGCAGCCTATCTACTTCAATGCGGCGCCAGACATGGCGACCGAGTCCTTCTGGTAAGTGAGAATTCACTCTTTTGGGTGAGCTGCTATTTGGGGACACTGCAAGCAGGACTTGTTGCGGTGCCCATTGCCGTCAATAGTGCTGCTGGAGATCTCGGCCATATTCTCAGAACGACCGGTGCCAAGATAGCCTGTGTTCAAGTTTCGGTCGCAACCGCTCACGCTAGCGTTTTCTCGGGAATCCATCTGATCACCGACCGCGACATTTCCCCGATGGCGGCGGCAGTATCTCAACAGAGCTTTTCGAGTCTCCGCTCTGGCGAGCCATCCTCACCTGGCTATGCGTCGGTCGGCTCGGACGACTTGGCTGCCTTGGTGTTTACATCTGGCTCGACTGGCAAGCCGCGGGGAGCAATGATTACCCACTCAAATATTGTCGCCAATACAGAATCCATCATCTCCTACCTTTCTCTGAACGCGCAGGACCGCATGATGGCGGTCTTGCCTTTTCACTATTGTTACGGCGCGTCGCTTCTCCATACGCACTTACGAGTTGGTGGGGAGGTCGTGGTGGACAATCGGTTTATGTATCCAGAAACTGTACTCCAGCGAATGATTGAAACAAAGTGCACAGGATTTGCCGGAGTACCGAGCCATTTCCAGATTCTCCTGAGAAGTTCTAGCTTTAAGAGGAGGAGGTTCCCGGATTTGAGACATGTGCAGCAAGCTGGTGGGCACTTGGCGCCGACCTTTGTTCGAGAATTAATAAAGTTCCTGCCAGGCACGAAGATATACATTATGTACGGACAGACAGAGGCTACGGCGCGACTCTCCTACTTGCCGCCCGATGTGCTGGAGGACAAGCTCGGATCAATCGGCAAGGGGATGTTGGGTGTGACGCTGCGTGTCGTGGATGAGCAAGGACGGGAGGTGCAATCAGGTGAAGTAGGTGAGATTGTTGCTGAAGGCGCTAATGTTGCGATGGGGTATTGGCAAGAGCCTAAAGAATCAGCGGTCGTATTCCGTAACGGTTTACTGCACACAGGTGACTTAGCCAGGGTTGATGAAGACGGGTTCATCTATATTGTGGACCGGGCAAAAGACTTTTTGAAATGCCGTGGAGAAAAGGTCAGTTGCAGGGAGATTGAGGAGGTATTGTTGGAGTGTGGTGAACTAGTTGAAGCCGCGGTCGTCGGCATTCCCGATGACGTGCTTGGCGAGGCGATCAAGGCATTTACTGTCCCTCGAAAGAACAATATTGATGGCCTTGAGGAACATGTGGCGTCCTTCTGTAAAGCCAGATTGCCTCTACACCACCTGCCAAAACAGATTGTTGTCCTGCCGTCCCTTCCTAAGAACAGCGCCGGAAAAGTCATGAAGGCCGCCTTGCGAACTAACACTCAGATTCAGCCTCACTGACCTCCTTTCCCTGATTGCCTGTATCGCGAACGAGAATATCACTCACGAGAATGGTCTGACTACTTCACGTTTCTCTCAGCCTACCTAAGCACGTCAGCAGTCTGATTCATTCCTGCCCAGAACTGCACATTCCTCAGACCTTCCATCGGTTGCCCCAATCGTAATCGGCATGCGGTGCAGGAGATTGTCACGCCCCTCAGTGTCCCTCTTTGTGAACTGTAGCAATACAAGTGCGGACGCAGAAATGATCGCCAGAATGGACCATATTGAATCGCGTGTGCCTTTGCAGAGTCCTTACTGTGACAAAGTCAGGTGTATTCTTCCATGAGAGGGACTCATCTTAGAAAAAGCGAAGACGGCTTGGAAGATGGAGCGGATTCGTTGGAAGCCCACCATGACCGTGGTCTGCCGAGCCATGCCTTGTCGTGGTGCTCCAGTTGGCGGGATGCTTTCGCTCTCGTGATGTTCATTGGGGTGTGTGTGTGGTTTTGGGTGCCGCTCGTGAAGCTCTTTGTCCTTGCTTCTGAGAACGAGCACTACTCCCATGTGTTGTTGATTCCAGCATTGACTTTCTATCTGCTGTTCATGAATAGGACGGCCATACTGACTTCTCAGACATGGTGCCCTGTTGTCGGTCTGTTGGTCATGGTCAGTGGTGCTGTCGGCTATCAGCTCACTGATGGGCTAGATTGGACAGAAAATCGATTGGCCGTGGCGATTATAGCCTTTGTTGTGATGTGCTGGGGGCTGTTTCTCATGAGTTTTGGAGCGAGGTGCTTTCGATTGAATTTGTTCATCTTGATGATGCTCCTGTTTATGGTTCCCGTGCCTTCTTTTGTTCTGGACGTCATCGTCGGATTTCTGCAGCGCAACTCTGCTGACGCGGTGAGTTTTCTTTTTTCAGCCCTAGGCATCCCTGTCCTTCGCGAGGGATTCATTTTCAAGCTGTCGAATTTCACCATCGTTGTTGCAGAGGAATGCAGCGGAATTCGCTCCTTTCTCTCGCTGGGCATCACCAGTCTGGTCACTGGTTACTGGTTTTTGACATCTGGGTGGGCTAGGGCCACGTTAGTGGTGGTTGTCGTTCCACTGGCCATCATCAAGAATGCGTTCCGTATCGTCGGCCTGGCGCTGCTGGCCAATTACGTCGATCCAGTCTATATCACAGACAGTATGTTGCACCGGAGCGGTGGTATCCCCCTCTTTCTGCTCTCGCTGGTCGTGCTGTTCGGTGTGGTGTGGTTCCTTCGGCGATGTGAGTGCCGACTGGCTTCCACGATAGTGTAGTGAGGGAGAGGTATGGTGGAATGTGGTGGTAGGGGTGTGGTCGTATCCCAGACGATCCACGTTCTCGATCCGCTAACAGATCCTCGGTGGACTGGATTTGTTGAAAGGCATCCAGCTGCCTCGGTGTTTCATTCTCGTGGGTGGTTATGCGCCTTGCAGATGACCTATGGCTATGAACCACTTGCCGTCACTACGTCGATGCCGACCGAGCCGTTGACAAACGCATTGCTGTTTTGCCTGGTTCGAAGCGTGATGACTGGCGGTCGGCTCGTTTCGCTACCCTTCACGGACCACTGCGAGCCGCTTGTCGAAAACGTCGAGCAACTCCGAGCACTGTGTGATCATCTCGACACGCTGCGAAGAGCAGAGGGATGTCAATATACCGAAATACGAACCAGCGGCTCGATCATCGGTTTCGAAGAGAGCTTTAAGGAATGCGATGTCTATCAGTGGCATCGGCTCGACCTTCGGTCCAGCCTTGATGCCTTATATAAGGGATTCCATAAGGATTGCATTAGACGAAGAATTCGTCACGCGGAACGACAAGGCCTTATATATGAAGAGGGACGGACCAAACCCTTAGTACAGTCATTATATGACCTCATCGTGTTGACGAGATTGCGCAAACATGTTCCGCCACAGCCATTCGAATGGTTCCAAAATCTCGTTGCCTCTATGGGCAATAATGTCTGCATTCGGGTCGCTTTCAAAGAGGGTCGGCCGATCGCAGGAATTCTGACCATGAATCATGGAAAAACCATGTACTACAAGTACGGCGGATCCGATGCCACATTTAACCATTTGGGGGCGACCCCGATGCTTTTCTGGCAAGCCATTCAAGCTGCCAGATCAGCGGGGATGGAAGAACTCGATTTGGGTCGATCGGATGCCGAGAATCGAGGACTGATTAAGTTCAAGGAACGTTGGGGAGCACAACGTGTACCACTCACTGTGTGGCGAGGCCCTGCTGATACGGTTTCTCCTTTCTTAGACCGTCTAAAGGTGCACTTGGCAAAAGCTGTTTGCGGGGGTGTACCGTCCAAGTTGCTGGTCTTGGCGGGGAGGCTCCTGTATCGCCATATCGGCTGAATAACGTAACTCAGCCTAGAACTTGGAAATGTGGTGTTTCCAACGTATGGAAAACGCGAGAAACCAGCATGCGATATCCATCCAAATCGTTGCCGGCCTGAGACAGTGGAGTACTAGGGCATGACAACACATCCTACCTTGCTCCTTATCGATGATGAGGCTGTTACTCGGAGCGAGATGACCTCCGCGCTCGCATCCAATTACGAGATCCTTGAAGCATCGGGTCGCGCCAATGCTCTCTCACAGATTCGCCTGGTCATGCCACCGCTGGTATTGCTTAACCTGGATCCTTCCTCTAACGTGGAAGGAACCGCGGAGGGTTTGATCATACTGCGAGAGACAGTCCAGCTCAATCCCATGACCAAGGTCATCGTGATGGTCGGAAGCAACGATCGAACGAAAGCCGCTGCAGCAATGGAAGGTGGGGCGTACGATATTCTTGAAAAGCCTGTCCAGCTCGATGTGTTGAAGGTGGTGTTGCAGAGGGCAATGTATCTGTTCAACCTGGAGCGCGAGAGTCGCGCTGTTCGGGAGGAGGTCAGTGGGACTGAATTCCAAGGTCTTGTGGGTACCAGCAAGCCGATGCAAGAGGTGTTTGGCATGATCCGCCGTGTCGGGCCTGCTGACGTTCCGATCCTCATCACAGGTGAGAGCGGGACGGGGAAGGAACTCGTGGCTCGTGCGATCCACCGACTAAGTGGGCGAAAAGACGCACCTTTTGTCGCGATCAACTGCGGTGCAATCCCGGAGACACTGCTGGAGAGTGAGCTGTTCGGTTATGAGAAAGGGGCATTTACCGGCGCTGTCCAGCAACGAAAAGGTCGGATTGAATCCGCGCAAGGCGGCACGCTTTTCCTTGATGAAATCGGAGACATCCCTCTCAGTCTGCAGGTCAAGTTGCTGCGGTTTTTGCAAGAGCATGAAGTCCATCGGTTGGGAGGAAGACATAAGATTTCAGTCGATGTCCGGGTTCTTGCTGCGACGAACATTGATCTGCAAGAGGCTATCAACTCTGGTCGATTCAGAGAGGATTTGTTCTACAGGCTTTGTGTCGTGGGTATTCCCGTCCCTAGTCTGAAGACACGGGGTTCTGACATCACTCTCCTCGCGAAGCAATTCTTCGCGAAGTTTGCGGAAGCACACAAGAAACCCCTGAAAGGGTTTACCTCGCAAGGGATCGAAGCGATACTGGCGCACAATTGGCCTGGGAATGTCAGGGAGCTAGAAAATCGGGTTAAACGAGCTGTGGTGATGGCGGAAGGGAAATACATCACCCCTGCTAACTTGGAATTGAAAGACCTCTCCTCCGGTCATAGCGATGTTACGACACTCCGAGGCGCACGCGACCTTCGCGAGAAGGAGTTGGTGAGGATCATTCTGGACAAAGTCGATGGCAATGTCTCCAAGGCGGCTATTGAGCTGGGGATTAGCCGGCCCACCCTCTACCAGTTGCTCTCTCGATATAGGTTAAGACCCTCAAAATTTGACGCTGAACATGGAGAAAGAAGAGTTTGAAGAAGACGCCAAAATGCAAATATATTTTACATACCGAGAGTTTCCTAACTAGTTGAAACCGTTGAAGCAAAATTTTCCAAGATCTTTTTCTAGTAACTGGATGTAATACTTCTTTACAGCCCAAATTTTCTGAATGAAGAGTCGAGCACAATAGCCCAATACTTTTAACGGCTTATAATTGAGCACTCTGCGAGCACGGGTTATGCTTAACAGGTAAGGCGCCGTGATGTTTATCAGGCCCCTAGCTGTGAGGACAACAAAGATGAAGAAACGGGGTAGCTTTATTCACTCTATTCTTTTTGGAATTGCCATAATGACTCCAGGGTTATCCGAGAATCTGGCAATGGCTCAGACGACTACTAGCCTAGTTAGTGATAGCGCTGGCCTTGCTAGTTTTAAACCCAGACCGAGACCTTGTGGCCGAGGGTGCGCGTCCGTTCCAGAACCAGCATCGATGATTCTGCTAGGTACTGGCTTAGCTGGGCTTGGAATTTTGAGGCGGGCCTCCAGAAAAGATTAACAAATTCATTCAAAAGAGAATTGACTAGAAGGGCCACTCCCTCACGGGAGTGGCCCTTTGTCGTTGTAGGCCCCTCTCAATAACCGATTTCTATTTCACAGTAATAAATCTCTGTATGTTTCTCGGATATCACACAGTTGGGTCATTGAATCGTCTTGCTCACTATGTTGGAAGATGGGCTCTCGCCAGCACTGTTATAGGCCCTGACGACGAAGTAGTAGGTTCTGCCTACTGTCAAACTGGATACGGTCGAGGAGGTGACATTGCCTACGTTAATGGTTCGAGTATATTGGTTGGGAATTTCTCCAACATAGACTCTATAGCCGGTGAGACTTGTCGCGGTGACCGCATTCCATGTGAGAGTTGCCGAGGACATGGTTGATGGCGTTGTGGGTGACAGGATCAATGTCACGGGAACAGTTTTAGTGCACCAGGTAGCACTCTTGATCGTGACGATGGCGTTGTAGGTCCCCGCCGTGCGTCCGCTGGTATTGACAGCAACTGTGAACGTCGCACTTTTGGTAATGGACGTTGTGGCGGGCGACTCTGAAATCCAGGAGGCATTGTCGGAAGCATTTAAAGTAACGGTCCCAGTACCCGACCGGGAAATAGTTATTGTCTGCTTTGGAGGGTTGGTCGCACCCTGCACCGCATGAAAGGTCAGTGATGCCGGACTAACAGGAGTAAGGTGGCACGCCAAGCCTTCAGAACCGAGTCCCAGACAGATGAATACTACAATTCCAACGATCTGCCATGGCCACTGTATGGTCGAAAAGTGAGTCTTGCGTCGAAATCGCATCGCTTGGTGAGAGATTGCTCCAAAAATGTATCTCATTAGTTTCTCCATCCGCTGATACGCATGATCCTGGTGTTGGTCTGTGTTTTTGAAAATGTTTCCGCAACACTTCTTACTGTCATTGGGAAGGCGGCTCACTTGAATCTATATGAGAATTGAAAAACATCGTTTCGAACGAGCGCGATTGCTGTTGACTAGGAGAACGGCTCGCACATTTTTAACCAATGTGATTCTTTGCAATGCGAGTAACTGCGTTGAGCAAGCATGAACCAATCGAGACTTGGTTTTGAGCTAGGTATTAGTTGAGGCATGAGTGTTCTTACCATAGGCTTCATCCCCCTTTAGGATTGGGCCGAAGGCGTCACCGCTGTGATTTCAGTTGAACAAACGCTGTCGGTCTTGTTGAACGCGCGGATAGCGAAAAAGTATTGTGTATTGGGTTCGAGCCCGGTAATTGTTGCGGATGAATCCTCCACGGCAAGGCTTTCCCCTTGAGAGCATGAATTTGGTTCTTCCGGGTTTGACTCTTGCTGACCTGGTTCTTCTGAATCTACCTCTTCCGAATTTGATTCTTGTGAAGCTGATTCTGCTGATGAGCGTTTCCCATAGTGGATGGAGTAACCATCAACGTTGAAATTGGAAGGACGATCCCAAGTCACATGCGCAGTCACTCCGGTTGATGTCAAAGTCATAGTGATCTTTGGATCTTCTTCGTGTCCAGAATCTGTTGCTTGGGAGCTGAACCCTTGATCTGAGTCCAGTCTTGCCGGCTCATCCGTTGGCGTCGAGAGGCTCGACACGATCGGTCCTCCCGCTCCATCATTTGTGCAGCCGGCCAGTAGTACGAGGGGCAGAATCAAAAATGCGAGATGGGGTATTGCAATGATGGATTTCCTGGAGGCAAAGCTGACGAAAGTTTTACGCGACAACATAGAGACACTCCTCTTCAGTAATTTGGTATAGGAACTATGCTGGCGTTTAGCCCGTGCCTATTGGTGATCAATTAGGAGAATGTAAGGCAGAAGGGATCACCACCATTACCGTCTTCCTTATGCGCAGGAGGGGCAGCAAAAATGATGCCGTCAGAAACATGATCTATAAGTTTGATTTCTCAGTTCTTCGAGTAAATAGTCGGATCTGGAAAGTGTAGCGAGTGAAGGGTTCAGCCTTCAGAAGGCTCAAGCAGAAGTGAGAGGAAAGATCAAGAAAAGGCCTAGTGGCTGTTCAAGGTTTCTGCTTGCTTGTGGTCCAACGATGCAGGATTGAGTGGCCAAAATACATTTGGGATTCCTTAAGGAGCGAAGCAGTCTCGAGAAAAAATGAACGCAAATAGCCGCTCACCATCATGCAACGGGGCTTTGCTGGAGTGGCGAGGTTCCACTCCGCCGAGAAGTGCTCTGTATCTGAACTTGGGATATGACTTAGGTGATAATAGAGTGCTCTTACGCACTTTTTTGGACGAGGAGCTTTCCCTGGTGTCGTTATAGACAGAAACAGAGTAGGTTATACCAGCATAAGTTGTCCACTTGTGGTCATGGATGTTGTGGAAGTGAAATAGT
>DCZN01000012.1 GCA_002331625.1 Nitrospira sp. UBA2083
TCGTGACGGAGATCTTGGCATAAAGCTGAGAGCTGTCAGCTGACAGCTAAGGAGCAATTGCAATGCGAGAAATTATTGATTTGGCCTGCACGACGTGTAAGCAGCGGAATTACTCGTCCATGAAGAACAAGAAGAACGATCCGGATCGGTTGGAGCGAAACAAGTTCTGTAAGTTCTGTCGAAAGCACACGCCTCATAAAGAGGTGAAATAGGGTGAGGCGTGAAGGGGTGAAGCGTTTGGGTGAGGAGTCTCACCGAGCGGCTGACGTCTCACGCCTCACGTTTCACGTTCGAGGAGGGGCATGGTGTTAATGGCAGCACATCGGTCTCCAAAACCGAGAGTCTGGGTTCAAATCCTAGTGCCCCTGCCACCTCAAGCTTGCTCGACCGCGAAGCTTGCTGAGCGGGGAAGACGCTGCTGGTATGTTGTGGCGTGAGAGATTATGTGGGCCTGTCCGTGCTGGGAACCGTCGGGCAGTTTATGACGGTCGTATAAGTCACGACTGGGGGTTGTTGAAAGGTTTGTTTTTGTCGTTACGGGAAGTTTTCCAAAAGTAGGCACAGGAAACCGGAGTAACCGATGTTTAAGCGTATGACTGAGTCGATTCGGCTTTTTATCACGGACGTCCGGGCGGAACTGAAGAAGGTGTCGTTTCCGAGTCGAGCAGAAACCGTCGGTTCAACGACGGTGGTGATCGTGTTCTGTATTCTGATGTCCATATACCTGTCTGTTGTTGATTCATTCCTTACCTGGTTGGTCGGTAAGTTTATTTGAGCTTGCCGAAGAGAAGATGAGGCATTTGGTGGTCGTTCATCGAAGACCTGAGGGTGGTGCATGACAAAGAACTGGTACGTCATCCATACGTACGCGGGTTTTGAGGGGCGTGTGAAGACCAGCCTCATGGAGCGTGCGAATCAAATGGGGCTTGTTGAAAAGGTCGGACAGGTACTCGTGCCGACTGAGGACGTGATCGAAATCAAGGATGGTAAGCGGAGGACTTCTCGGCGAAAGTTCTTCCCCGGCTATGTCCTTGTGGAGCTGGAGTCCCCGCTGGCGGACGAGACATTACAGATGATTAAGGAGACTCCAAAGGTGACCGGGTTTGTCGGAGGCGGGGTGATGCCGACGCCGCTTACAAACGAGGAAGTGGAGTCCTTGCTCAAACAAGTCGATGCGGGTCAAGCCGAACCTCGAGAACAGATCAAGTTCATCAAGGGAGACAATGTTCGCATCATTGATGGTCCCTTTCTTGGGTTTAACGGCGTAGTCGACGAAGTCGATCAGGACCATAGTCGGTTGAAGGTCATGGTCAGCATCTTCGGTCGATCGACTCCCGTTGAATTAGGGTTCCTTCAGGTTGAACGAATTTAGAAGAGCTGTCAGCTGACGGCTGACTGCTAAGGAGACAGAAATGGCCAAAGAAGTGTCGGCGCAGATTAAGTTGCAAATTCCGGCTGGTAAAGCCAATCCAGCGCCTCCGGTCGGACCCTCATTGGGTCAGCATGGCGTCAATATTATGGAATTTTGCAAGCAGTTTAATGCGAAGACCCAAAAAGAAGGGGATAGCATCATCCCTGTGATCATTACAGTTTATAAGGATCGGACCTTCAGCTTCATCATGAAGACGCCTCCGGCGTCGGATTTGCTGAAGAAGGCTGCCGGAATTATTAAAGGGTCCGGCGTGCCGCAAAAAGATAAGGTGGGGAAAATCACTCGGCAGCAACTGAATGAGATTGCCCGTAAGAAAATGGCTGATCTGAATGCGGCGGATGTTGAAGGGGCAGCCAAGATTATCGAAGGAACTGCGCGTAGCATGGGTGTCGTGATTCAAGGATAATTTCAGGAGCGAAGGAGCCGTAGGATTATGGGAAAGAAGATGAATGCGGCAGTCAAGAATGTTGAGCCGCGTGTCTATGGGTTGCGTGAGGCCGTTGAAACCGTGAAGCGGTCCGCCTATGCGAAGTTCGACGAATCGGTTGATCTTGCGCTCAGGCTGGGAATCGATCCAAAACGTTCGGATCAGCTGGTTCGGGGGACGGCTGCACTCCCTCATGGAACGGGGAAGAAAGTTCGTGTGTTGGTGTTTGCCAAGGGTGAAAAGGAGCAGGAGGCGCGGCAGGCGGGAGCCGATTATGTTGGGGCGGATGACTTGATGGAAAAGATCAAGGGCGGATGGATGGATTTCGACTGTGCGATTTCCACGCCGGACCTGATGGCCTCGGTCGGAAAACTTGGCAAGGTGCTTGGGCCTCGTGGATTGATGCCGAATCCCAAGACAGGCACCGTGACATTTGAAGTGGGGAAGGCTGTGGCTGATATTCGCAAAGGGCGGGTGGAGTTCAAGGTTGAAAAGGCCGGTATCGTGCATGTTCCAGTCGGAAAAGCGTCCTTTGATCCGACGAAGCTGTACGACAACGCGTCGGCCATTATCGAGTCCGTTATCAAGGCGAAGCCTGCGTCGTGTAAGGGGCGTTATCTCAAGAGTGCCACGATTTCCAGTACGATGGGACCCGGCGTGAAGTTGGATACCATCGCACTGACGAAGCAGTGGAGTTAGTCGAACGACGTCATCCGTCCTGCGTCAGTCTGATCCCCAGTGGGTCTCGATTGGTGGTTGACGGTTGGTGGGTTTTCGAAGAAGGAGCGCGATGAAGAAGGAAGAGAAAGCTACGGCGGTAGCGGAGCTGACCGAAAAATTCGGTCGCGCGCGGCTGGCGATCTTGACTGAGTGTGTCGGGCTTCCGGTCAATGAGGTCACCGAGTTACGCAAACAGCTCCGTGGGGCAAAAGCAGAATATCGAGTTGTGAAGAACACGCTTGCGGCTCGTGCCGCTGAGGGGACGGCGTTGGCTGGCCTCACGGAGTATCTCAAGGGTCCGACCGGCGTGGTCATTGGGTATGACGACCCGGTGTTGCCGACCAAGGTGCTGAAGGATTTTCTCGGCGTGGAGAAGCGGGGAGAGAAGATCCGGATGACGGCCGGCGTGCTGGAAGGGAAGGTACTTCAGCCGGATGAACTGGCGGCCGTCGCGAAGCTGCCGAAGAAAGAAGTGCTGATTGCCATGTTGCTCTCGGCCATGCAGGGGCCGATTCGTGGCGTGGTGTATACGTTGAGCGCGGTCTTGTCGAAATTTGTCAGAGTCATTGCAGCCATTCAGGATAAACGGAAAGGAGAAGGGGACATGCCAGCTACGGAAGGGAAATTGTCACAAGAGGAATTAATCAAGGCGATCGAAAGTATGAGTGTGCTCGATCTGGCCGAATTGGTAAAGGGACTGGAGTCGCGGTTCGGCGTGACGGCAGCAGCACCGGTTGCGGTTGCGGCAGCGCCGGCTGCCGGCGGTGGGGCGGCTGCTCCTGCCGAAGAGAAAACTGCGTTCGATGTCATCCTTGCGTCTGCGCCAGCCGACAAGAAGATCCAAATCATCAAGGTCGTGCGAGAGCTCACGAACCTCGGGCTCAAAGAGGCCAAGGATCTTGTGGAGGGGGCACCGAAGCCGGTCAAGACCGGAGTGGCCAAGGAAGAAGCTGACACAATGAAGAAGAAGCTCGAAGAAAGCGGTGCAAAAGTCGAGGTGAAGTAAGGGGAGAGGTTATTCATCATCGTCACTGGTACTTCGTTGACGGCTGAATGCCATCTTCATCGGTGGGCAGTCGTCGGTGAAGCCAATGACGGCTGTTCACCGCTAACCAGCGTGGAGGAGTAGGAATGTCCGAAACGACGCTTCAAGAATTCGTCGAGCGGAAAGATTTTTCTCGCATCCGAACCAACATCGATATTCCAGATCTGATCGAGATTCAGAAGCGTTCCTACGAGGAGTTTCTCCAGCTTGAAGTCGAGCCGGAACGTCGGAAGGATCATGGATTGCAGGCGGCGTTGGCCAGTGTATTTCCGATTCCAGACTATAACAATACCGCCGTACTGGAGTTTTCGAGCTACACGTTAGGAACGCCCAAGTACGACGAGCGCGAATGCCTTGAGCAAGGCATGACGTTTGCGGTTCCGTTGAAGTTGCGTGTCCGCTTGGTGGTCTTTGATAAAGAAGATAAGGGACCTCGCAAGAAGGTGCTCGACGTGCGGGAGCAGGAGGTCTATGTCGGCGAATTGCCGCTGATGACCGAGCGAGGAACTTTTATTGTTAACGGAACTGAGCGAGTCGTCGTCAGTCAGCTCCATCGATCGCCCGGCGCCTCATTTACACATGATAAAGGCCGCACGCATGCAAGCGGGAAGGTGTTGTACTCGGCCCGCATTATTCCGTATCGAGGGTCATGGCTCGATTTTGAATTCGACGCGCGGGATATTCTATATGTCCGGATCGATCGCCGGCGGAAAATGCCCGCCACGATTTTATTAAAAGCCTTCGGCTTCTCGAGTGATGACTTGCTCAAGATGTATTACCCAGTCGAAGAAATCAGGGTATCGAAGGGCAAGATGTTCCGTAAGTTGGATGCTGAAATCCATCATGGACTGCGGTGTTCGGCAGAGGTAACCGACAAAAACAGCAAGGAAGTGCTTGTTCGGGAAGGCGCCAGGCTCACAAAGGGCGTGATCGCTAAGTTGAAAGCTTCGGGAGTGAAGGAGATTCCCATGCTTCCCGCGGAGCTAGTGGGGCGTGCCATTCTGACGGAGTTAGTCGACTCCAGGAAAAACAAGCTCGCAGAGAAGAATCAACGGTTGACTCCCGAGATTGTCGAGCAAATCGTTGAGAGTGACGTTGAGGAATTCAAGGTCATCTATCTTGATATGGCCACGGCGACGCCGGTGATTCTCGATACGCTGGAGATGGAGAAGATCGGTTCGAAGGAGGAGGCGATGGTAGAAATCTACCGTCGTCTTCGCCCAGGTGAGACGCCGTCCGTCGATACCGCGAGAGCATTGTTTGATAATCTGTTCTTAAATTCCAAACGCTACGATTTGTCCCCGGTTGGTCGGCTGAAGCTCAATAAGAAACTCGTGCTGGACTTGCCGCTCGAGCAGCGCACTCTGACCGCTCAGGACATCGTGGAGGTCATCCGGTACCTTGTCAATCTGAAGATTGGGAAAGGAGAAATCGACGACATTGACCACTTGGGCAACCGCCGCGTGCGATCAGTCGGCGAACTCCTGGAAAATCAATTCCGGCTGGGTTTAGTGCGGATGGAGCGAAGTATCAAGGAGCGTATGAATCTCCTCGATATGGAAACGGTGTTGCCGCACGATTTGATCAACGCTAAGCCGGTTGTCGCAGCCATCAAGGAATTTTTCAGCAGCAGCCAATTGTCTCAGTTTATGGATCAAACGAATCCATTGGCTGAAATTACGCACAAGCGCCGCCTGTCGGCGCTCGGCCCTGGCGGGTTGACTCGGGAACGAGCTGGGTTCGAGGTCAGAGACGTGCATCCGTCGCACTATAGTCGCATTTGCCCGATTGAAACCCCGGAAGGCCCGAACATCGGACTCATTACGTCGCTGGCGACCTATGCTCGGATCAATCAATTCGGGTTCATCGAAGCGCCCTACCGAAAAGTCGTGAAGGGGCGGGTAACGGATGAAATCGAATTTCTTTCGGCAATCGAAGGTGACAAATACATCATTGCGCAAGCCAACTCGAAGGTGGATGCCTCGGGGCGACTGGTATCGGAGACTGTCTCCTGCCGCCATGGTGGGGACTTCGTGTTGGCCACTCCCGATAAGATCGAGTATATGGACGTGTCGCCAAAGCAAGTGGTGAGTGTGGCGACTGCGCTTGTTCCATTCTTGGAGCATGACGATGCGAATCGCGCTCTGATGGGTTCCAACATGCAGCGTCAGGCAGTTCCACTGGTCAAGTCCGAGGCCCCGCTGGTCGGGACTGGGATGGAGGCCGTGGTGGCTCGGGATTCAGGGTATGTCATCCAGGCTCGTCGTGCGGGGGTCGTGGAGAGCGTCGATGCGACCCGGATTGTGGTGCGGGCTGAATCGAAGGACGGCAAGAAGGGAAAAGATTCCGGACTGGACGTCTACGATCTCATTAAGTTCCAACGGTCGAATCAGAACACCTGCATTACCCAGACTCCTGTGGTACGAATCGGCCAACCGGTCAAAAAAGCGCAAGTGCTTGGGGACGGCCCGGCGATTGATCATGGCGAGCTGGCGCTGGGGAAGAATGTTCTCGTCGCGTTCATGCCGTGGGGCGGGTACAACTTCGAAGACGCCATCTTGCTCAGCGAAAAACTGGTCCGTGAGGATGCCTTCACGTCCATCCACATCGAAGAGTTTGAAGTGGAAGCTCGTGATACGAAGCTGGGCAAGGAAGATGTCACGCGAGATATCCCCAACGTCGGCGAAGAAGCGCTGAGGAATTTAGATGAAAGCGGCATTATCCGTATTGGTGCCGAGGTAAAGCCGGGCGATATCTTGGTGGGGAAAGTGACGCCGAAAGGCGAAACCCAGCTGACCCCCGAAGAGAAACTGCTCCGGGCGATCTTCGGTGAAAAAGCCGGCGATGTGAAAGATACCTCGCTCACTGTGCCTCCAGGGGTCGAAGGCATCGTGGTCGACGTGAAGATTTTCTCGCGCAAGGGGCTCGACAAAGACGAGCGCTCGAAGAGTATCGAGACCGACGATCAGATGAAATTGCAGCGTGATCATCATGAAGAGCTGCGGATCATCGACGAGGA
>DCZN01000071.1:0-4382 GCA_002331625.1 Nitrospira sp. UBA2083
CCACGAAATCGGGGGAAGATCAGCTTTTACCCTCAAAGCTCCTCTAGCCTATACTGACATTGTCCAGACCTCGTCTCTTAGGTGGAGGAGCTGATCATGGTAACACTCACAATCTCCCTTTCGGATGAAGAAATGCGCCGACTGGAAGAGTTGAGCAAGCGCGAGGGTTTGACTGTTGAACAGATGGTCCGACTCGGCATCAACGACATTATTGGACAACCAGATGACTCCTTTCGAGCCACAGCAAGACGTGTCATGGAGAAGAATGCCGGGCTCTATCGTCGTCTCTCATGACTCGCAGCAGAAGTCTATCCAGCTAGTCGTTTAAGCATTGCCCCGTACTGTTTGCGCAATTTCTTTACAGCGGATTTGAGCCGCTGCCGTCCAACACCAACTTTGGCCTTCGTTGGTCTCTTTTTCATAGAGTTGTTATCCTGACCACAGAGTTATACCTTCCCCAGACCGAACCGGTCCAATCAGGAAATGGTATGTGCTCCCATCCACCCGTTCCCGCTCTGATTGATGACATCACCCTTGGCAGCATTTGTAGATTTGACTTTGATGATGTACCCGAGGGGTAGGAGACTCAAGCCCACTGCTCACACATCGTCACCGAACAGGATCGATCGCTACTAATCCGCCGTGCTCCCTCCCCGCACACACCAGGCCTTGAAGACAGAGGTCTTGCTGGTCATATGAACATGGCCATTGCTTAAGTGGAGATGCCAGGCCCTTGAGGGGTCACCATCCGCAGAGGCCGACCAATAGAATCCCGATGGGTTGTTGAGAAACGGATGGCTGGCTAAAAGCATAGAACCAGAATCCTGGTTGGATGGGTCAAGCAGGCTGGTCAGTTCCACAATTGATGGTAATCTCCACCCCCTCTGGCCACCTATCGTCTTATTCAGATTGATGAGCACCGCTTCAGGCGATCGTTCCCAGACGAATCCTGTGTTCTGGTCCATCACCGCCTCGCTGTTGAAGTTCTCCAGCACGACGAACCGAGTCTCAGCCGGCAGAGTTTGATCCCATGAAGGCATGCCATAGGAGGGCCTCTCCGCCGGAGAGTGGGCCTGTCCCAGCTCTGCCATCCCCACGATGGCAGCAAGGACATTTGCTGCCAGGAAGCTATTGCTGACTCTCCAATACCTGCGTTGCACCATAACCCTCCTGCGGGTTGATCACTACGCCAGCCGAAGAAACCATGACGGGCGAACTCACCGCACCTGCCAGGGTTTCAGTCCGCAACAACGATACACAATGGGGCGACGAGCCGCACCAGCCAGATTGATGGACTCATCTTATTGACGGTCGTCGATGTGCTGGTGCAGCCCTGACCGGAGGGAAGTCCAGAGCGAGAATGGTCCCACTAGGCCCCCTGCTTTCCTTTGCCTGTCGCCACGACAGCGNNGATCACTTGCAAGAGCTTTTCGACTCGGGTCTTGTATTGGTTCATGAATTGAGCAGTCCAGATCGTATTGTATTCGATGGCTGCACTCTTCTTCATACCTGCATCTTTTTCACCAACCGGAGAGGAGTAGTGCGCAATCAGACGGTCGAGTTCCTCTTCGCCAAAATTTCTCGAATATGCCTGTTTGAGATGATCATGGAGCGTCTCAACCTTCCCCATTGATTGTCTGATGTCCTTCAAGAAGGCGTCGAGAAGCTGTTCGATTTGTTTCTTTTTTTCACCGGTCAAATCAGGATACGTGCTCGTGATGGATTTTCGTATTTGCTGCTCGTAATCACTCACATATTTCTGAGTGAGTGCATCATATTCCGATTCGAGCTCTGACACTCGGATCAGCGTCAGCAGTTTCTCAATCTTGAGAGCTTTGGCATTCTCAATTGCCGCCGCGTCCCCAGCAACCAGACCAGACACGAGCGACACACAACAGAGGACCAACACAGCGTACGCGGTTGTCATTCCCTTATGCATAGCCATCACCTCTTGCGATCGAGTCTACTCCGATCGGACCGATCGTCAAGAAATAGCGAGGCTTCGACCCTCAGGTGTGACTCAACCGAACCGGTCCGTAGGTCTGGCGGGCTTGTTGGAGTTCCTTGACGTGTTTCCGAAGGGCCGAGCCAAATTGAGAGTCTGCCACTTCGCGTTCAATATGTCCGCTCTCACGTTCGACCTGCTCAATCGCGTCAGCCAGCTGACCGACCAAGCGCCGTCCAGATCCGGTGAGCCATCCGAGATGATGATCGGCATAGCGTAGGTCTTGTAACGAGTACCGAACGGAGGCAACTTCCTCCAGGCAACGGAAGCGGGCCCGTTGCAGGTCTCGCGCAGTAAAACCGGCCTTCTTCCATCGCTCCGACCCGTTTCGTCCAGCCCCCCACACAGACAGTCGTTGGAACAACAGTGCGCCCATCGTGAAGGTGAAGGTGGCGTGAAGAATGCCACGCAACGGCCGGAGGCTTCTCCGCCAAGGAGAGTAGAAGATTTGCTGATTGTGATCTCCACGATACAGAACAGACTTGCGCAGCAGCAGATTCAATTGGTGATGGCTGTTTTCGTGGATCAAATCGTCGACCAGATCCAGATTGCCGCGATCGAAACAATTGATAAAGGAGAGTCCCGGTCGATGCCGGTAACTGAAACTGACCACGCCCGTTGCCTGCAGCGGCACAATGCGAGACGTCAGCAGCGCCAGCACCTCATGACCTTCAGGCCAGGCAAGCTTGATCGTTTGCCAAGCACGGGCAATTCGTTCGATCTGTCGCCGATCAGGAGGCTTCACGCGTATTGGCTGACGATTCTTTCCATAGACGAGAGTAGGACCGACGGTGACGGGATCGTGGTCCCCCTGGACCGCGACCACCGGATGATGGTGGGTCCACTGCCATGAACCGTCTCCTCCCAAACGTGACCAAATTGGTGAAACGACCTTGCCAACCTTCACCGTGATGCCAGTCGGCTCCACTCGAAATACCACGCGTCCTGCTGACTGGCGCAACGCCCGCCGCACATCCCTTGGGGCCTGGCACCAAGCCCCCGTTAGACCAGCCCCAATTGTTCCTGAAACTTCACTGCGCTCGTACTGATTGATAAGGGTCCCAAACACATTCCAATGCGGGACCCTGTGCACATGGCACCACGTGGCCGGCAATGCCGGATCAAACCAGAGAGATTCCTGAGTCACGTCCTGCGCCAACCTTCCGCATAGCATCCGCAGCCTCTTTTCCAACCCACGAACCTGAGGCTGACCAGTCGGGAAAAGGTCATCCAAATACCCATGTTCGAAAAACTTCTCCTGACACTCATCCAACAATTGTTGTGCAAACCCTGGTCGATCCTGTTCACCCTTGAACTGCCGGAGTACGTCCAAGAGATACACAAGATCATTCAGCATCTCGATCCAGCCGACAATCTTCCAATTGGAATAGACTTCGACCTTGAGACGTGAGTGAAGACCGTCAAAGAATCCCGTCTGGATTCCGAGGGCGCCGGCTTGATCAGCATGATCGGCATGCAGTTCTCGGCACAGATCGACGAGCAATCGCCGCATCGAGAGACGAAACTCATTTCGCAACTTCGCTAGGGACAGAGTATCGAAAAGGTGCATGGGGAAATGCGTACCCAACACGATGCTGCAGGACTCTAGCGTAGCAAGACAGGAGGCGCAAGTCACAAACCCGCATGGCGTTATCGTTCTGTTGTTGATGGAAGGCGCAGCCACGCTCTTGCGGGTTTTTGAAGCAGATCGTACAGTACCGTGCGAGGAACCGAGCCAATCGTGCAACCCAATTGCCCACACACGACTACCTTGCGGTACGCTGAGACAACAATCCAGCGGTGCGAGCGCTCCTGATGTTGACCGCCTCGGAAGTGACAGAGGTCGTATCGGAGATTTCTCCCATCCTACGGGGCGGTTGGATTCAAAAGATTCAACAACCGACAGACCGTACGGTGGTGCTGGACGTACGCATACCAGGGCGGACCCATCGCCTGCTGATCTCCTGCCAACCGGACAGCGCTCGTGTGCACATCACGACCCACTCACTGACCAATCCTCCGACACCGCCGGCGTTCTGCCAGTTTCTTCGAGCCCGTTTTCAAGGAGCGCACATCGACGATATTCGTCAGATAGAACACGACCGGATCGTTGAATTGCGGATCACCAGCAGAGAAGGCGCGCATACCATCCTGTGTGAGTTAACCGGTCACAAGGCAAATATTCTGGTCCTTGACCCTGAACGCCGAGTGCTGAGAGATCTCACCTTCCAGCACCAGCGTGTGGGACAAGCTTACGTCGTGCCATCTCAACGCCACACACCCCACGAAATGGCGCTCAGCCGTTTCGCAGGAATGGGGGGAGGCATGCTCCCTGTTTCCGAGGCGATGGATGCCTATTACCATGAGCAGGAGTCCA
>DCZN01000071.1:4500-8625 GCA_002331625.1 Nitrospira sp. UBA2083
GACTATGCTCGGTATGGAGAATTGATCAAAACCAACCTTCGTGCGATCACGAAGGGAACAGATCATATTGAGGTAACCGACTATTTCGATAGCCGGCTACCCCGCATCACGATTCCGCTCAACCCCATGAAATCCGCCCAGGCCAATATGGATGAGTATTTTCGAAAGCATCGGAAATATCTCGCCGCCGAACGTGAGATCGAACCACGGATCGAACGAGGCGAGCACCGAATTGAGCAGCTGCGCCAGGAGATCAGGGACATTGAGCAAGGAATCTGGACACCACCTACAGAACGCCCTGTACCTCAGAGCGCAGACGCCCCCGTTCGAGCAGCCATCGGGAAGACTCCTCATACTGCTGACCAGCGACGGGGCCCCTTCCGTCGGTTTACCTCGACGGACGGACTGCCGATCTATGTCGGGCGGAATGCTCGTGAGAACGATGAGTTAACGTTCGGCCTGGCCAAGAGTGAGGACCTCTGGCTGCATGCGCGCGGGACGCCCGGGTCTCACGTCGTCGTGAGGTTGGGCAAAGGTACCGATCCGCCGCCTGAAACGCTCCGCGATGCGGCCACGCTGGCACTGCTCTATAGCGATCTCAAGAAAAGCGGCAAAGGCGAGGTCATTTATAGTCGGCGTAAGTGGGTGAAGAAGGCGAAGGGTCAAGCTCCCGGTGCCGTGATCGTGACGCAAGAAAAGTCACTGCACATGACGCTCGACAGGACCAGGCTGGAGGCGCTCAAAAGCCGATCGACGTAGGAAACGATCTTTCCATGCTATTTGCGGATTTCTTGATACTCTTTGACCGTCTTACTGACCGTCACCAAGGAGACCGCCTGTTCCACTCCTAGAATTCCGACACCCCGAGTGACCAGCTTCGCATTGTTCATGTAGTTCCTGCTGTCTTCGATCGGCTTATCGGAATTGGGGATCTGAACGGGTTGATCACTCAGCATCGCTTTGACCGTCTCATTACCATAGGGCTCTTGGATGACGAAGTGCTGCTGCGAAGCATCATCACCAAACACATAGGTTTGTCCGGCTTTGACCATCACCTGACCGCTGAAAAGATTTGGAACCAGATGGACAACCTTGCCATCCGCTTGGAAATAGTCCAGCCTAAGGTACCCATCTCGTTCAGGCGTCACATAAATAATAAGCTGCTCGCCTTCAGTAAAACGACCGTCTGTCTTGTTCGTCCACACTCGAACGCCGAATCCGGAAGAGAAGGGCAACACCTTCGACTTCGCCGCTTCCTGGGCGATGTCCTTCGCATTGATCCGTTGTCGGATCATTTCCTCAATTGAAACAGGACTCAATTTCGCACTGATTGTCACACAAATTTCCTGCCCCGCTTTCTTCTCTTCCTTTTCCACCTTGATCTGTTCGAGCATGCCGGCGCTAGCCGTTTGAATCACATTGTCTTCCAATTGAAAGTTTTTGACCTTCGTCGCCGACTGCACATACACCCGATGAGATCGGACGGCTTTTTCTTGCGCAATGGTTTGAGCCGCCTGCTTGGCCTGAGCCGGAGTTTCGTTGTCCCCGTAGGCATAGCAGCCTACGCCAGACACGGTCTCGAGAGGGTGAGAACCAGCTGGTTCTCCGGCGGATTTGGCCAGAGCATGAGTGCTGAGGGCGAGGAACAACAGCACGTCAGCAACCACAATACTGCTCACAGATCGGAAGACCATTCTCGCCCCCTTACTGGCAAGAATCATAATTGTTACCCCTCCTGTTCCGCTCCATCATCTTCACATCGCACGTTCACAACCAGTTATTGATCAACAAAAACGGGGCCCAATAGCTTGGATGCTCATGGAGTGGCTCGCTGGCTATCTTGAGCTGAGCCTGTTGGAGCGCCACCGCCTTTGAGATCGAAGGATTTTTCAGTTGTTGATAGAATTCGCGGACCAGCTGGGACGTCGCCTCATCATCGATTAGCCAGAGACTCGCGAAAGCACTGCGAGCCCCAGCCTTGACCGCAACCCCCGCCAAGCCCAAGGCCGCCCGATCATCACCGATGGCAGTCTCACACGCACTCAGGGTTAAGAGATCCAGCGAGGTTTTCCGGAATTGAAACATCCCGATCAGTTGGGACAACTGGTCCATCGTGATTTTATCGTCGTAGGTCAGAAGAAAGCTGGAATTCACGTCGCTCGCGACCACCCCATGCGACGCAATGTGGACGATACTATACGGCTGCGCCTGCAGCTCCGTCCGCATGGCAGGTACGCGGAACGCCCCATCAATCAATGAGTTCCCGTGGTAGAGCGCGTTCACTGCCTCCAGCTCCTCTTTCACATGGGGGAGCGCCGGGAAGTCTTGCACCGCTTCCGTGATGCCCATCGACAACATGCGCGTATTGGACCGATCAATCGGACGCAAATCCGTCAGATCCATCCCGGGAGTGACCGCCACGGCAAAACGCTTGATGAGAAACTGCTGCCCATCATGGAGCGCGGCGATCGGAATCGTCCGAAGCGGCCCGTCCGGAACAAACACCAGGGTATCAATCTTCCGGGTTGCTAAATCCGGCTCGAGCGGCAACACAATCCACCGATACAATTGTTGGCTATGGGAGAGATAGGTGCGGGTGGTACGATCTTGCAGCGTTCGACGAAACGCGCGCACTTCATCCGTCAGCTGATCCACCGGCACAGGAGTCGCCACGCGCTTCCAGCTTCCATCGACATACATCAGAAGCTCTAACCGATCCGGAAGGATGATGGGATACACGATCGCCGCAGTCTTGGGAATGGCTCCTGTCGTCGTGGCACGAGATCGCGCCGATTTCACACATTCATCCTTAAAATAGTCCTGGAGCTCAGCCACCTTGTACTGTTCTGAAATATCACGGGCTTGTATCAGGAACGTCTGTTCCTCTTTCGGATCCCGACTCGCCACGGCACGTCTCAGCAGAAGATCGGCGAGTTCGTAAAAGACCGGGCCGACTGAATTGCGAAACGAATGGCGTCGCCCGCGATAGCCGGAAAACTCCTGACGGATTGGTCGCACGATCTCCACCGCCTGTTGGTACGCGTGAATGGCGTCATCAGACTTGCCCGTCGCGGCAAGAATCCGTCCCGTCTGCCAGTGCCACCGATACAGCGACTCCGGCGCAGCCACTTGCTGTGCTGAAAAGACAGCGCGGCGGGTCAACTCCAGAGCTTCCGGAAACTGTCGCGCCTGCTCACGGAGCTGTCCGAGGTAGCCCAGCGCGTAGGATTCGGCCGTACGGTCACCGATACGCGTCGCGATGGCAGCCGCCTCCTTGAGAAGTTGTTCCTCACGAGTTTGGAACCCTTGCTGGTCCGATTCAGAAGGGGCAATGGGTGCAGTCACAGCATTCCCGTTCGGTACTTGCTTTGCCGGAGCAGCAGAACCGTTGTCCGGCATGGGCTTGGTGGGCAGATGCTTGAGACGAACACCACGCGAGCCAGGAGGAACGGCCGCATCCAACCGAGCCAGCATGATCTGCTCGGGTCTAACCTGTTGGCGCAAATCGTCATAGCCGAGAGCGACATTTAACAACCCAAACGCTTTCCCATGAGAGTCAGGCACGTCGTGAAGCTGCCGATAGGCCACCTCCAGACGATCCTTAGCCTGGATCACCTCCCCGAGATCGATCGATGCCATGGCAGCATTGATCATGGCCGTCGTGCTGAGTTCCTCTTGCCCCGACTCACGAGCAAGGATCGTCCCTTCCAGGTAGGCTCGCATCGCGCCGGAAGGATCACCCTGTGCTCCCAGCGTGTTTCCCAAATCATTCAGCAGAACGGCCACAAGCAAAGGCGGCCCATCTTTTCTGGCGAGGTCCAGAGCATCAGAGAAGAACTGGAGCGCTTGACGATCATGTCCCATGGCGGCGTGCGCATTCCCCAGCTGGCCCAGCGTCGTGGCAAGCAGCCCCGTCTCGCTCCGTGGTCCGGCAAGCCGACGCGCTGTCTCAAGTGCAATGATGGCATTCTCATACTGTCCGATCTGTTGATATGCATACCCTACATGAATAACAGCCTGTACCTGACGAAGAGGCTCGTTCTGCCGTTTGTAGAGTGATGCCGCTTCCATCCAAGCCACAGCGGCCTCATTGAAACTCCCAGCTTGTTCATACATCTGGCCGGC
>DCZN01000071.1:8646-8917 GCA_002331625.1 Nitrospira sp. UBA2083
TCTACCGCCTTCGACAAGGCTCCGGCAACCTGGTGTTTGGAGGCGGTACGTTTGGCAGCATGGGCTTGATCGAGAAAAGAGGAGACTCCGTTGGACGCCTGGTCAGGTCCTCCATTGTGTCTTTCATGCGCAAAAAGAGTTGAGCGGTCCAATAGCAACGGAGCACCGACGCATACCGTTGCGAGGATGACCACACTCTTCCACCAACGCCATCGAGGTGTGATTGGCCTTGTCTGTCGCATAGAGACCTCCATAGCTACGATCGACAGCC
>DCZN01000128.1:0-459 GCA_002331625.1 Nitrospira sp. UBA2083
AAGCATGGGTTGCCCCTGACGCAGAACAACATTTTGCACTGCTGGAACAAACGGTCGGGCTCGTCAGAACCGGCCGCGTCCTCTTGAATTACTCACCGGGGCAACAGATTCCGTTCCACGTCGGACATGACGATCTGAACCGGCAGAACCAGCTCCACCACATACAGCGACACCTGGCCCATCTCAGTCGTGGCACTGCCGAAATCAGTCCGCCACAAGATTGGCCGGCCACGCGACTCCTGCAACTTATAACGGAAGGCCTGACCGTGGGGATCGCCGTCGCCGAGGACGTCGACCTCAAGAAAGCGATCGAACGCCTGGCCAAACAACTGACAGAGACCGACAAAGAGTTGCAGCGAGTTGATGGCAAGCTAAAAAACACCGAATTCGTGTCCAAAGCTCCGCCGGACGTGATCGCCGAACATCAGGAGCGGGTCAGGACCCTGTCGCGCGATCGTG
>DCZN01000128.1:476-70847 GCA_002331625.1 Nitrospira sp. UBA2083
GAGCAGCTCCGCACGATGCTTGGATCTTGAGCCATGGCCACCCTCCCCGCCGCAGAGATTCGGCGTGCCGTGCGCCAAGGTCTGGAAGAGGATCTGGCCCAAGGAGATGCCACGACCGCATTGCTCTTCCCCTCTCCCATACCGGCTCAGGCCAAGATTATCGCCCAACAACCGTTGGTCGTGGCCGGAATGGCCGCAGTGGTTCAGACCTTTCTCCTGGTCGATCCTTCCCTGCAGCTGTCGGTCTTCAAACGCGACGGCGACCGCGCGGGGAATGGAGAGTGCCTCCTGCTCATAGAAGGCGATGGGAGATCGATACTGCAGGCCGAGCGGGTTGCCCTCAACTTCCTTCAACACCTGTCTGGAGTCGCCACCTTAACTCAACGGTTCTGCCGAGCCGTGCGTGGCTACCCAGTCAGTATCCTAGACACCAGGAAAACCCTGCCTGGCTGGCGCGCACTTCAGAAGTGGGCCGTGTCGCTCGGTGGAGGAATCAATCATCGTCGCTCATTGAGTGACGGGATCCTGATCAAAGATAACCATCTCGCCCTGCTCCAACGCCGCCGACGACCGGTGGAACGGGCCTGCCGACTCGCGCGGGCCCATCGCCCACGCGCGCTCCCCATCATTATTGAAGTTGAATCTTTACAAGAGGTTCGCCAGGCACTCGATGGAAAACCTGACATTATTCTACTGGACAATATGACTCCGAGTATGGTGAGACGTGCGGTCACGTTGATCAATAAGCGGGCACTGATCGAAGTGTCCGGCGGTATCACCTTACGGAACGTTCGAGCCATGGCAGTGGCCGGTGTTGATCGCATCTCCATCGGGGCACTCACCCATTCAGCTCCGGCGGCACCCCTCAGCCTTGTCATGACCATGACGCGATCGGCACGACGCCGGCATCGGTGATCCATGTCGTCTTCCACTCCGCTGAGCCTCGACGCGATTCACAGCACGCTTGCCACCAAAGCCCTAGGTCATTCCCTCTATCTTCATCATGAGCTGCCTTCGACCAATCGAGAAGCGACGACGCTCGTTCAGAAAGGCGCAGCACATGGGACAACCGTTGTGGCCGACAGCCAATCAGGCGGGTATGGCCGACATGGACGGGCCTGGTTCTCACCAGCCGGGTTGAATATCTATTGTTCGGTTATTGTCCGTGCAGGAGAGCAGCCCCGTCCGGCTCCAGAATGGTTACCGTGGGTGCCGCTGGTCACGGCACTGGCGGTTACCGAGGCTGTTCAACAGATCACTGCCATCTCGCTCTCCTTGAAATGGCCCAATGATCTGCTGCTCCATCACCGCAAGGTCGGGGGGATCCTCTGTGAGAGCACCTTGACGCCGACCACCGGCCCCATCGTGATCATTGGCATTGGGCTGAATGTCAACGTCCCGGCTGAGTCTTTCCCGGAAGACTTGCGACCGATCGCAGGATCGTTGATCGAAGCCTCTCATCGAGCGATCGATCGGAATCGACTGATCGCGCAACTGTTATGGGAACTCGAACAATGCCTCGACGAGCTCCAGTCCCATGGGGCTGCCCGACTCAGACAGGCCTATATCGGTCGCTGTACCACACTCGGGCACCGGGTGAAAATCCTGTTCACGAACGATCAATACATCCTGGGCACAGCAGAAGCGCTCTCCAGCGATGGAGGGCTACAGATACGGCCCCTCTCGGCTCACTCTCATGCACAGCCAGCCCCACTCATCGACGTCCGCGCAGCCGATGTCATACATGTGAGAGAGTAGCGAAATCGGGCTCTGCCGAGTACAATAGTCATCATGCTACTCGCCATCGATATCGGCAATACCAACGTTGTCGGGGGAGTCTTTGAAGGATCAACGCTCCTGACCCATTGGCGGCTCGCCACCAATCCCAAAACGACGGCCGATGAGTATGGGGTCCTCTGCCTCAGCATCATGGGGCGAAGCGGCCGCGCTCCTGAACAGATCACCGGCGCGATCATCTCCAGCGTAGTACCGGCTCTCACGGAGACGTTTGAGTCGATGGTTGAATCGTCATTTGGATGCAGCCCCATCACCGTCTCATCGGACATGGATACGGGCCTAACGCTGAAATACTCGAACCCCAAAGAAATCGGGAGCGATCGTATCGTGAATGCAGCGGCAGCCCATGAGAAGTTTCGTCGTGACCTGATCATCGTCGATTTTGGAACCGCGACCACCTTTTGTGCCGTGAGTCGAGCCGGTGAGTATCTTGGAGGCGTCATCGCACCCGGCCTTGGGATTTCTGCGGAGGCTCTGTTTACCCGAGCCGCGAAGCTGAGCAAAGTGGAGCTCGCCCGGCCAAAGACGGTGATTGGGACCGATACCGCCGGCAGCATTCAATCGGGGCTCATCTTCGGTTATGCCGGTCTTGTGGACACCTTGGTGCAGAGGATGGAACGCGAAATGGGCCGCCCCTCTCTGGTCATCGCCACAGGGGGGTTAGCTCCGGTCATTGCCCCAGAGACGCAGTCGATCCAGCATATCGAGCCATTCTTGACGCTCACCGGTCTCGAACTTCTCTATCGTCGTGCCCGCGGCACGAGTCCCACGCAATGGGCATAGCCCTCTCGGTACCCACCTCATTTTATTTTTCCTGTACCCGTTGACTTCATTCCTCCTATGGATATCTCCCTCAGTGGATAGGTATTAGAATGAATAACGACCAAGAGCAGGAAAAATCAAACCCCAATACAATCGACAGCTTAGAGGAAAGTTCTCCCGTCTCGGAAGCGGCAAGCTCTACGGCTCAGGACGAACTGGCCAGCAAGACTGAAGAGTGTACCGCACTCAACAACAAGTACCTCCGGCTGGCTGCGGAATTCGAAAACTACAAACGGCTGACACAGCGTGATCAGCGGGAGCAGATTCGATTCGGGAATGAACAGCTCCTCAAAGAGTTGCTGCCGACCGTCGATAACATGGATCGGGCAATCAAGGCCGCTCGAACGAGCGGAGGCGACTCGGCGCTCATCCAGGGGGTGGAGCTGACGCTCAAGCAACTATCGGGCACCTTGGCCAAATTCGGCGTGCAGGCGATCGAAACAGTGGGCCAGGATTTCGACCCAAGCGCCCATCAAGCCGTGTCGTATGGACCATCGAATGATGTGCCGGCTAATAAAGTATTGGATGAATTTCAGAAGGGATATCGCTTACATGACAGGATTTTACGGGCGGCCATGGTCAGCGTGTCGTCAGGTCCTGCCCAGCCAAGCGAACAAGAGTCAACGACACACTGACGTCATTCAGTCGTCGTTATCGAGAAGGAAGGAGTCCGCCAATGGGTAAAGTCATCGGGATCGATCTTGGGACCACCAACTCATGTGTGGCCATTATGAGCGGCGGTGACCCCGTCGTCATCGCCAACGCCGAAGGGAGCCGGACCACTCCTTCTGTCGTGGCCATCACCGATAAAAGTGAACGGCTGGTCGGCCAGATTGCCAAGCGGCAAGCGATTACCAACCCGGAAAACACTATTTTTTCGGTGAAGCGGTNNGCACGACGAACTCGTGCGTCGCGGTCCTGACGGGCGGCGAGCCCGAGGTCCTGCCCAACGCCGAGGGCGGCCGCACGACCCCGTCGGTCGTCGGCTTCACGAACAAAGCCGAGCGCCTCGTCGGCCAGATCGCCAAGCGGCAAGCCATCACCAACCCGGAAAATACGATTTTCTCCGTCAAGCGCCTCATGGGCCGAAAGTTCAAGAGCCGAGAGGTGCAGGAAGCGGCGAAGCGCCTCCCCTATAAAGTGGTGGAAGCCGACAACGGCGATGCGCACGTCGAACTGCGTGGGAAACGTTATAGTCCGCCTGAAATTTCGGCGATGATTCTGCAAAAGATGCGGCAGACCGCGGAAGACTATCTTGGCGAAAAAGTCACGGAAGCCGTCGTCACCGTCCCAGCCTATTTTGACGACAGCCAGCGTCAAGCGACCAAGGATGCCGGTCAGATCGCCGGCCTGAACGTCCTGCGCATCATCAATGAGCCGACTGCTGCCTCACTGGCCTATGGGTTGGATAAGAAAAAAGATGAGCGGATCGCCGTGTACGATTTGGGCGGCGGGACCTTCGACGTTTCCGTCCTGGAAATCGGTGAAGGCGTCTTCGAAGTGAAATCGACCAACGGGGATACCTACCTCGGGGGGGACGACTTCGATCTCCGCGTGATGGATTGGCTGGTCGACGAATTTAAGAAAGACCAGGGCATCGATTTGCGGAAAGACCGGATGGCGCTGCAACGTCTGAAGGAGTCTGCAGAACGAGCGAAGATCGAACTCTCGTCATCCCAAGAAACGGAAATCAACTTGCCGTTCATCACCGCAGATGCCAGTGGCCCGAAGCACATGGTCACGAAACTGACACGGGCCAAACTGGAGCAGCTGGTGGACGACCTCATTCAACGCACGATCGAACCTTGCCGTAAAGCCTTATCCGATGCGGGCGTCACGGCCAAAGATATCCAGGAAGTCGTGCTGGTCGGAGGGATGACCCGCATGCCCAAGGTCATTCAAGTCGTCAAGGACTTCTTCGGGAAGGAGCCCCACCGCGGTGTAAATCCTGATGAAGTTGTTGCCATCGGGGCCGGTATCCAAGGCGGCGTCCTCAAGGGCGAAGTCAAGGACGTGTTGCTCCTGGATGTCACCCCACTGTCATTAGGCATTGAAACCCTGGGCGGCGTGTTCACCAAACTCATCGAGCGCAACACGACCGTACCAACCAAGAAAAGTCAGGTCTTCTCAACGGCCGCGGATAACCAAACGGCCGTCACCATCCGGGTTTTCCAGGGTGAACGGGAAATGGCCAACGACAACAAGCTCCTGGGACAATTTGACTTGGTCGGAATTCCACCGGCACCGCGCGGCATGCCGCAGATCGAAGTGACATTCGATATCGACGCCAACGGCATCGTCCATGTCTCGGCAAAAGATCTGGCGACCCAGAAAGAGCAATCCATCAAGATTACGGCGTCCAGCGGCTTGAGCAAGGACGAGGTCGAAAAGCTCGTGCGGGATGCGCAGTCGCACACGGAAGACGATAAAAAACGCCGTAAACTGGCGGAAGCCAAGAACCAGGCGGACAACCTCGTCTATCAAACCGAGAAGAACATCACCGAATACGGCGACAAAGTTTCCGATGAGGAAAAGACAAAAATTCGGGACGCCGTGGCCGCCGTCAAAAAGGCACTGGAAGGCACCGACGCCGAGGCAATTGAATCTGCAACACAATCACTCATGACCGCCTCGCACAAACTTGCCGAAGAGATGTACAAGAAAGCGGCCGCATCACCAGGTCCACAACCGGGTGCGTCGGCCGGCGACGGTACCACGGAAGCAAAAACCGACGAAAAAGTCGTGGATGCAGAATTTGAAGAAGTAGACAAAGACAAAAAATAGCCTAGAATAACGCATCAGACGGACCGGGTTTCCAACATGCGTCAGAAGCCCGCGTCCTTCCATTTCATTTAGGTTCAATGGCATCTGTGTCCAAACGCGACTACTACGAAATTCTCGGCGTTGATCGAACTGTCTCGGACGACGAGCTGAAGAAAGCCTACCGCAAGTTAGCTCGCCAGCACCATCCTGACCTGCATGCGGGCGATCATCAAAAAAAATCCGCTGAAGAAAAATTTAAAGAGATCAACGAGGCATACGAAATCCTGAGTGATCAGGACAAGCGGAAACGCTACGACATGTTCGGGCATGCCGGAGCCCAACAGGGGGGTGGTCCCGGATTCGACGGATTCGACTTCGGTCGCGGCGGCTTCGGTGACGTCTTTAACGACATCTTCGAGGATTTCTTTGGGCAAGCCCGAGCAGGCGGTGGAGGCCGGGCTGAACGCGGCAACGACCTCCAATATAACCTCGAAATCACGTTTGAGGAAGCCGTCTACGGAAAAGAAGCAAAACTCAAAATTCCACGGTGGGAAGTCTGCGTCGACTGCAAAGGCACCGGAGCAAAATCCGCGGCCGCCATTAAACCATGCGCCAGCTGCAAAGGCGCTGGACAGATTCGTTTTCAGCAGGGGTTTTTCAGCGTCAGCCGCCCCTGTGGTCAATGTGAAGGGACCGGACACTTTGTCACGGAGCCCTGCTCAACCTGCCAAGGTCGCCAACGGGTGTACAAAGAGCGAGCCATCGCCGTACACATTCCAGCCGGAATCGAAACCGGGATGCGCCTCCGGCTCTCCAATGAAGGGGAACATGGTCCGAATAATGGCCCTCCCGGCGACCTCTACGTGGCCATTACCGTCAAGCCCCATCAGATCTTTCAACGCAAAGGGCTCGATATTTCCTGTGACGTGCCGATCAACCTCGTCACGGCCGTGCTCGGAGGAAAAGTGGAAGTCCCCACCCTCAAAGGAGAAACTGTTATCAAGGTACCCCCCGGCACACAACATGACAAAGTTCTTCGCATTAAGGGGTTGGGAATCCCGAGCCTAAAAGGCGGGTCAACCGGCGACCAGATCTATACGATCAAGGTCCAAATCCCCACCAAATTGACGGCCAGACAGAAAGAACTGCTGATGGAATATGCAAAAGAGAGCGGCATGACCATGGAAGCCAACGGCGACGGCTTCTTTGATAAGATGAAAACGTTTTTCGAATAGACCATCCCTCCTCCGATCTCCAAGGTTCCACATGCCCGTGTTTTTCGTGCCCCCGCAGTGTGTCACGCCGCCGATTGTTTCCATCACCGATGACCTGCTGATTCATCTCCGAGATAGTTTGCGTGTCAAAGTCGCCGAGACCCTGTGGTTCGGCGATGGACAGGGGTCACGATATCGCGTCGAAATCACCGACGTGGCAAAGCAAGCGGTGACCGGCCGCATTCTTGAGACACTCCAGGAACCACCCCGCCACGCACCTTGGCTGATCCTCGGTCAATCGTTGCTCAAGGGCGAGAAGATGGATTGGGTGATTCAAAAGGCGACGGAACTCGGCGTGTCCGAGATCGTGCCGATCGAAAGCCGGCATAGTGTAGTACAACTCAAAGCAGACCGCGTCGATCATCAACTCACTCGCTGGCAGCGAATTGTGCGAGAAGCCGCTCAACAATCTGAACAATGGCGCGTGCCGACCATCACCCAACCACAGTCGCTTGCGCAACTCATGACGAGCCGTGCCATCGGTTCCACGGGACTCATGCTTGCCGAGCGACGTGACGGAAAGAACTTACAAACGGTCGCCCTCCCGCACGACGTGAGCAGCACCGTGCTGGTCCTGATTGGACCGGAGGGAGGCTGGAGCAAAGAAGAGATGGGGATCGCTGACCAGGTGGGAGTCGTACTAATTACTCTCGGTCAGCACATCTTACGATCTGAAACAGCCGCCATCGCCACCATCAGCATTCTTCAATCTCGCCTCGGTATGTTTGGATAACTGAACCCGATGCTACTGGAAGGACCACTTTTTTCACTTCGCCATAGTCACCAGAGTCGGTCGGTGATCGGCACCAGATGGGCAGGCACGAATAAGGAATGAATTGGGCACGCCTCCCAACTCCAAGTAAAATTCACTCGTTGATTGCCCAGCATACTCACTGATTTGCTTTTGGAACAATGGCCACATCTTTTTCACATGAGCGTGCGAACCGGCTTCATGAAGAAGGCCAAGAGCTTTCTTCTTCCGGCGACAACGACGAAGCTTTACGTCGATATCATCAGGCTATTAACCTTGAGCCCGACCGACCTCATACGTTGTACAATATCGGGCTAATCCACAAATATCGGAGCGAATGGAGAAAGTCCTTCGACTACAACTTACGGGCTTACAGGTTACGACCTGACGATGAAGCGACCAGATGGAATTTGGCGATTGCCGCAACTGCTTTGCGAGACTGGGATACCGCCAGACGAATCTGGAAGGAGTGCGGTATCACGCTCGACGGAGAGTCAGGGCCTATCACTGCGAACTTTGGGTTGGCCCCAGTTCGATTGAACCCTGATGGTAACGGCGAAGTAGTTTGGGGTACTCGAATTGACCCTGTCAGAACAATTCTAAGGAATGTACCGCTTCCTGATTCTGGATTTCGATACCAAGACACAGTGCTTAACGATGGGGCTCCGGTCGGCACACGTATCTCGCAAGGACGAGAGTACGACGTGTTCAATGTTCTAGAGCTGTTTGAACCTTCACGCTGGAGTACCTATCGCGTGATCGTGGATGTCATTACTCCAGAAGCACTTACTGCCCTAGATACCCTCGCCGAGAACCTTGGGTTAGGATTTGAGGATTGGACGAGTAGCATACGCGCATTGTGCCGTGCATGCAGCGAGGGAACTCCCCATGAACATACTGAATCCACGTCTGATTGGACCCCCCGACGCCGTATTGGTCTCAGTGCAATGGAGCGACATAAAATCGACGAGTTGTTAAGAACATGGACCAACCAAGAGAGGGGCCATGTGGAAGAGATTAGCCTAGAGCTTCAGGCCTGAAATTTAGGTACCATTCGTCGGTATGCGGCAACAGGCTTATGCGACCCAAATCAGATTCAACCCGAGCGCTTGCGCTGCCTTGCGCTGCCTGACATCGGCGGTGATGAACGGAATGGCCAGGCCGGAGGCGGCTTGAAAGGTGCGGGCCGAAGCGAGGTGGGTGGCAGCAAGCGTGGTTATCCCGGTCTTCTGGACCAGCTCCTCGGCCCGCTGCAGAACGATTTCACTGACCTCCACCAGCTCCCAGTAGCTGCAGTCTTTATCCTGCCTTGCTCGGATGGCGGAAACATCGCGATGGGTGAGTTCACCAACCGAATAGCGGCGGGTCAAGCTGGACAGCACCTCAACCGGAGTGACAGCCGACGAGAGAAATCGATACTGCCGGAGGAGACGTCGTGCAGCAGCCGAACCCGGTTCGCTGACATATCGCTTTACCAGCACGCTACTATCGAAATAGGCCCACGGCGTCGGTCTCATTCACTCCCGCTCCTATCGAACCTTCTTGGACGGACGGCGCCCACGAATCGGTTTCGGATTCCAAACCGGCAGGTTCCCGCGTTTGGCTGCAGGACGCAGAAAACCAGCGGTCTCCAATCGTTGAATCGCCGCTTGGGCTTTGTCGACGACCCGAATGGACTTCAGCACCGCAAGGGGCCGCCCTCGTTCCGTCAGAAGCACCTCCCGTCCCTCCTTAACCGCTTTCACTAATTTGGAAAATTGTTGATTGGCTTCTCGCAATCCAATCTGCATACCGTCCTTACACTATGTAGTGATGTCACTACTATAGTGTGGTCGAAAGGATGTGTCAATGTGGAGCGTCGAGCGATGAGACGATCGCACGAGAATACGATCCGATCGCTTTGAGAATGAATGCCCGGACGGACATTTGGTCGATTGATAAAGAGAAGAGAAACGAGGCCAGAGGATTCCAGAGATCAGCGGCCCACTTGCAAATGTACGATCGCCCCGTTTTCGCCACTCGCCCACCCGTGCGAGCCATCGGGAAAGCTCAGACCGAAGAGTGTGGCAGAAGCGATCGATTTCCCTTCGCTCCAGGTGAGACCACCATCGGTCGTTCGATAGAGCATCCCGCGCTCGCCCACGATCCAGCCTTCCTGCTGGCTGGTGAACCGAACTTTCAACAAATCAGTGAGTCTCGTACAGGTACGTCCGCAGGGCAGCGTCTGATCGACCCACTTGGCGCCACCGTCGGTTGTCTGAAACAGCGCCCCGGCATTGCCGACCACCCAACCGTTCATTGGATCGGTGAACACGACGTCAAACAAGGTCACCGCCCGCTGCGTCTCCTGTGGCGTCCAGGTGGCACCCCCGTTGTCCGTCGACAGGACCGTTCCCAGTGCCCCGACAATCGTCCCCTTCTGATCGTTCAGAAAGTGGGCGGCATAGAGGGCGGCCGTGGTACCGCTGACCTGTTCCGACCAGTGCTGGCCGCCATCCGTCGTATGAAAGATCGTGCCGCCTCCCCCGACCACCCATCCGACCGTTGGAGAGGAGAAGGAGACGGCGTACAGCGGTTGTTGCGTATCGAGGGGTTGTTGCGACCAGGAGTCTCCGCCATTCGTCGTGCGACTGAGAAATCCCCCAGCTCCCGTGACCCAGCCGTTGGATGAATCCGCAAAGGACACCGCCGTGAGCAAGGTGGACGTTCCACTGGTCACCCGCCTCCATTTTCTCCCGGCATCGGTGGTTCGCAGAATCGTCCCTCCGGTACCGACCGTCCAGCCATTCTGAACGCTCTGGAATTGGACGCTCATCAATGTGGCTTGAGTAAGACTGGCTTGCGGAGTGACGGAAAGAGCAAGCTCAGCGCTTCCGACTGCGTGCGGAACCCACAGCACCACGAGAAAGAGAAAGAACCAGCTCACGTGACATTGAGAAACGGGACGAATGAGGAACGGAACCGGCATTATTGACTGGTGCTCGCATCCGGCCGGTTATTGTTCCAATAGCTCGTATCGGGAAGCCCTTTGGCCTCGATGGTGAATGAACCGGCCTCCAAGGTCAGCCATTTCTTTGGGGTACAGCAGGTGCCATCGGGAAGCAGGTCCCACGATCCTCGCCGAACGACCAAAGGCCCGGTAGCGAGGTTATCGAAAAACTCGCCTTTTTTCCCGATCCCGTAGAGATTGCGGTGCGGGACTTTCACGACAATTTCTTGATCGGTCCATGACTGAATCAATGCCGCCGCTCCGTTGAACAAGACCTCGGTCCGTGAAACGTTCGAGGTCACGGTGGCATTGGCATCTGACTCGTTGATTTCAAGGTCGGATCGCCGTTTATACGCCTTCTGATTCAGGCCAAGGTCGGCGTGTTCAGCCGTCTTCAGAAAGGTTCCGAACCCGCTTCCTTTGATCGTCACTGTCTCATCCAATCCGGCTGCCTTCGGTTCATACGACTCGACCACCGGCGTCACCAACGCGAAATCCCCGGCCTCAATCGCCAAAGTCCCGCGCTCAGCACAACAGAGTCCGCCGACATTCGGCTTCGTCGCACTTCGGTAAATCACGACCTTGCCGCTTTTCGCGCTATACGGCACCCAGACATCGATGCGGTCGTCGTTCCATCGATAGATGACAGCCGGTACGCCACCGATCTCAACTCGATTCTCACCGGTGTTGAAATCCATAAAATTGTAGGGCGTGGCCCCGCTCTCCGAATAGAAGCCAAAGTGTTCGCCGTTGATCCGCAGCAACGTCCCGATCGGGGCACTGAGCGGACTCATGGAGGTGATCTGCGGAGCATGAACGGTAAACTGCGCGAGGACCCGATCCTTCCCCTGCCGTCTCAACACGAGCGGGCCCGATTCTGCATCGAGCGGGACATGGACGACGATGACATCATCTTTCCATTGAGCAATCGTGGCCGGCTTTCCACCAATCAGTACCGCGTCATCCATCTCCTCTTTCGTACTGCCGAACCCCTGCCCAAACAAGACCACCTTCGTGCCGACGGGCCCACTGACCGGATCCACGCGAATGGAAGGAATCAGTTTCAGTGGAAGCGCGTTGCTTGTGACATACTCGACCGGCGCGCAGCAGGACCCGTCCGGAAGGGGGTCAGAGGAAGCCAGCCGAACCACGACATCGCCATTGACCGCGTTCGTTGGGATGTCAACCTCGATCCTATCGTCCTTCCACCGTCGGGGTCGTACGACGACCCCACCAACCATGACGTCATTGACGCCGAACATCGTGTTGGGATCGCGTGCTCCAGCCGACAGACCGAAATATCGACCGGTAATCTGAAGTGTGGTCCCACGCTCGGCTTCCGTCGGTGTCATGCTTTCGATCTGCGGCGTCACGATCGTCAAGATACCAGCGAGGGATTTCTTCTTTCCGATCAAGACTTCCACAAACCCGCTCGTCGCCTTGAACGGAACCTTGACCTCGACGCTGTCAGTCTCCCACCGTTGTACCAAAGCCGGAACCCCATTGACGGTCACCCGATTGAAGGTCGCCGACTTAAAGCTCCCAAACCCTTTCCCGTTCAGCGTCAACGTCGAGCCAGGCATCGCCGTGGTGGTCGAAAGCTCAACAGTCACCTTGGTTTCAACGGGCTGATTGGGCTTAGTCTTGCCAGCTGCAGCGGCATTCGCGTGAAAGGGAAGCAGCAACACAAGGAAGGTGGCAAACAAGACGAATCGTTGCATGATGGCCTTTCAGAAATGAAACCAGCAGGATGGAAACGTAGCACACATCCTGCTCGACTTTAACAAGTGGTTTTTTGAAGAGTCAAGGCGGACTAGGAGAGAACCTGCACGAGCAGTTCAATTTCCACGGGAGCTTGGCGCGGCAACTCGGCGGCACCGACGGCGACACGTGCATGACGGCCGGCATCCCCAAATAGAGCAACGAGCAAATCCGACGCACCATTGAGAACCTGTGGTTGATCCGTAAACCCAGGTGCCGACGCAATATGACCGACCATCTTCACGATGCGTTTGACTTGATCCAACGACCCGACCTCATGTTTCACAATACTCAAGCCATTCAATACGGCCACTTGTGAGGCCGCTACCCCCTGTTCAATCGTCAAGTCTTGTCCAAGTTTTCCCGTGAGGATGAGCTGACCATCCCGTGACGGTAAGACTCCCGAAAGAAACAAGAGGTCGCCGACTCGAACGACCGGTACATAGTTCGCAACTGGCTTCGGTGGCGCTGGTAGGGTCAATCCCAGGTTTTTCAGTTTCGCTTCATACGACACGTCCTTCTGCCTCCTCGTAAGGTCCTATGTTTCAGGTTTTACTCCTCACCCTTCACCCCTTACCTCTCACATCGGTCTATCCCGTCTTCAACGCATCGAGAAAACTCTCTCCATTCAGCAACCGCTCAGCCCCAAGTGCTTCCGCTATCGTTTGTCCCACATCCGCCGCAGTCGATCTGGTTCCCAGATCGACGCCTTGGGCAAGTTTTGGACCGGTGACAAACACCGGCACATACTCGCGCGTCGTCTTATTCGCCGATGAGACATCACGGCCATGATCGCCGACGACCATCACCATGTCACCGATACGCAGCTTTTCGAACAAGTCGGGCAACCGGCGATCAAATTCTTCCATGGCGGCGGCCGCCTGGGCCGCTTCTTCAGCCAACAGATCCAGGCTTGCACAAATAAGCCCGCGCGGCACCTTATTCAACATGCCGACCACTTCATCCATTGCCTCCTGGCCAGATTCGACCGAGATGGCTTTCGTCATTCCACGCCCGCTGAAGAGGTCATAGACCTTTCCGACGCCCATCGTAATCTGACCGGCTCGACTCAAGGCATCAAATACGGTCACACCGGGTGGTTCAATCAGAAAGTCTCTCCGCCCTCCCCGAGGCCGAAGCCCGTCCTGTCCGCCGACGACCGGCTGGGCAACGACGCGAATAAACGTGCCTGCATCTTTCACGGCTTTCCGGATCTCACGACATCGTTGTTGGAAATCCACCGGCGCCATGAGGGATTCATGCATAGCCACACAGCAGGTATTGCCTCCGTCGGTCCACAAAATAGGAGATCCGGTGGCCATATGCTCCCTACTCTGGCAACGGAGCATCGTTCCAAGAGAGGAGACGTCTTTGCCGATCGACTTCCTGCCCAATATCTGTTCAACGATATCGACAATGTTCACAGGAATGCCGGACCTGCAAACGGCCGGGGCTTCTTTTTGAATGACCCCGCTCAATTCCCAATATCCGACGACAGAATCCTTGCCTGGGGAAGCACACGTGAGCCGCCCAAAACAACCGCTTGGTTGCACCATGGCCCGGACGCCCTTGATCTGCGCGACATGTCCCAACCCGAGCATCTCGAAGTTGGGCAAGCTCAGTCCATCGACGATGTCAGCCAGATGAACAAGTGTGTTGGCCTCGGCATCGCCGTACTCCACAGCGTCCGGCAAGGCGCCGATACCGCACCCATCGATCACGAGCAGAATGACTCTCTTGATCATCGCTCCTCCAGATGGTTTATCCCTGTTTGTTGTGTGACGCACGCCATTCATCGATGATCTTCAGGCTGGCGCTGGTCCCGATCCGATCAGCCCCTGCCTCAAGCATCGCGAGGGTGGTCTTCCAATCCCGAATGCCCCCTGAAGCCTTCACTTTCACCTTCCCTGCGACTACCTCCTTCAGCAACCGCACATCTGCGACCGTCGCGCCTGCAGGACCGAAACCCGTCGATGTCTTGACGTAGTCCGCCCCAGCCTCCATCACCAGATGGCAGGCGGTTCGTTTCTCCTCCTGCGTGAGATAACAGGTTTCAAAAATCACTTTGTGCTCGGCCAGCGGTGTAGCCTTGACGACCTCGGCGATATCCGTTCGGACATACTGATGGTCGCCGGATTTCAATCGGCTGATATTCAGGACCATATCCAGCACGGTTGCCCCGCGATTGACCGCTTCCATGGCTTCGGCGACTTTGGTGTTCGTCGTGTGACCACCGAGGGGAAAGCCAATGGGAATTCCGACATGAATATTCGTCCCGGCCAATGCTGCGACCGCCTCATCGACATAACAGGGTGGAACAAAAATGACGGTAAACCAGTTCGCCTTCGCTTCCTCGCACAGCCGCAACACGTCGGCTTTCGTCGCATCCGGCTTCAAAACCGTATGGTCGATCAACACAGGAAGATTCCATCCAGACATGCGTTATGAGACTCCTTCTTCATGATGCGGTGGTCTGCCGTCTGGAGCCCTCAAGGTCTGCGAACGATTTCCCCGTCGAAATGGACGCTTTTGGTACTTTTCGACAGCCTTGTTGTGCTCGACCAGTGTGGCAGAAAATTGGTGCGTCCCGTCGTTCTTCGACACGAAATAGAGGTAGACAGAGGGCGCCGGATAGAGGGCTGCACGAATCGCTTCCGCTCCGGGGCTTGCAATCGGACCAGGCGGTAGTCCGGTCCATCGATAGGTGTTGTACGGGCTGGGGTGGGAAAGATCCTTCTTGTGCAGATTGCCGTCGAAGTTCGGCAGCCCATAGATCACGGTCGGATCACTCTGCAGCGGAATCTTTTTCTTCAATCGATTGTGGAACACCGACGAAATCTGCGGCCGCTCATCTCCGGATCCGGTTTCTTTCTCGATCACCGAGGCAAGGGTTAAGACTTCATGCACCGTGAGGTGAATATCCTTAGCCCGAGCCTTCAGCTCCTGAGTCATGACATGCTCAAGCTGATCGACCATCGTACGGATGACGTCTTTGGCTGCCGTCATTTTCGCAAACCGGTAGGTGTCCGGATACAAATAGCCTTCCACAGAATCAGCCGACAGTCCCAGCGTTCTCACGAATGACTTATCGGAGGCCCACCGTACAAATTCGGTACGATCGGTGATCTGCTGTTCTCCCAAGACGTCGGCGATTTGATGAATCGTATACCCTTCAGGAATGGTGACGGCATGCAGCACCACGCGACCGCTGAGCAACTTCGACAGAATCTCCGCCGGAGGCATGGCCGCGTTGAGTTCATACTCCCCAGGATGAATCTTGCGATCCGCCTCCTGAGATCGTCCCATCAGGAGAAAGGCCGAACGGCTCCTGATCAACTGTTCCTGTTCAAGTAACGTGGCAGCTTGAGCGAACGTGGCCCCGTTGGGGATCACCACAATTTTCTCTGGAGGATGATCAGCCTCGGACAGGACGGGCGCTTCAGCCCATCGAATCATTTGATAGCCGACCACCCCGGCGAGCACGACGAGAGTGATCAGACTGATGAGAATTCCGCGAACTGTCATGTGTTTGGTCGATTACAGGCGACTCTCCCCACTCTTCCGCTGTCTCACCGACTGAATTGTTTTCGACGCCTGAACTCGGAGAAGACGCCTGGGATTCCAAATATCCCTGTAAGAGGATCGCCGCGGCCACACGATCAACCACCCCTTTGCGCTTCTTTCGACTCATATCGGCCGCGATCAACAAGTCTTCCGCCGCTCGAGTCGTCATGCGCTCGTCCCACGTGACGATGGGCACCGAGAGCGTTTCTCCCAGCCGACCGATAAACCGTTGAACCGCCTGAACCGCCGGGCCTTCTCCACCGTCGAGCCGCAACGGAAGCCCGATCAGCACCTCTCGAACTTCGTGCATCGTCACGAGATCTTGAATATGCGCAATATCCCGTTCCAGCGTTCTCCGTTCGAATGTTTCCAGCGGTTGGGCCGTCCACCCGAGCTCGTCGCTCAGCGCCACCCCCATGCGTTTGCTACCATAATCAAGAGCCAAGATCCTGGTTGCCATAAGAGTTTACCGCTGGAGCGTGGTTTCGACCAAGCTAAAGACTTTTTCAAGCGCCGCATCCAGACGCGAGGCATCTTTCCCTCCCGCCTGCGCCATTTCCGGACGACCACCACCCGTCCCGCCCACTTCTATGGCCATCGGCTTGATGAGATCACCGGCCTTCAATCGCCCGACCAGATCTTTTGTCACCACCACAAGCAGGGACACTTTTCCAGCATCGGCTTCTGCTCCGAGCGCAATCACCCCACTTTTCATTTTGTCGCGCAACTGGTCCGCGAGCGCCCGCATGGCCGTCACATCCAGCCCATCGGTCCGCTGCACATGCACCGATACCCCGGCAATCGTCTTGACGGTAGAAGTCGCCGCTGATCCACCTGCCATCTTGAGTTTCAATTCTTCGAGCTCGCGCTCTTTGTCTTTGAATTGCGTGAGCAGCTTTCTGGTCCTGGCGACCACCTCCGACTGACTGACTTTCAGAAGATCGGACAACTGCCGGACCTCGGATTCCAGTCTTTTTACATGGTCGTACGCGCCGATCCCGGTCTGGGCTTCGATACGCCGCACTCCGGCCGCTACACCGGTCTCGGACATAATGCGAAAGAGTCCGATCTCGCCCGTCTGCCGGCAATGCGTCCCACCGCAGAGTTCTTTACTAAACGACTCAACCGACACCACCCGAACCTGTTCGCCGTACTTATCGCCAAAAAATGCCAAGGCACCCTTGGCCACCGCATCCTGAATGCTCATGACCTCGGTGCGTACCGGCTCATTTTTGCGAATTTCCTCATTGACTATCGACTCGATCTCGTCGATGTCGCGCGACGACAGCGGTCGGAAATGGGCGAAGTCGAACCGAAGCCGGTTCGGTCCGACCAGTGAGCCGTACTGCTTCACATGGGGGCCAAGTAGATCGCGCAGGGCGGCATGGACCAGATGAGTTGCCGTATGATTCCGTGCGGCGTCCTGGCGCGTTGACGCATTCACGCTGAGACGCAGTTGTTCGCCTTCACGAATGCGGCCTTTGCGAACCGTCCCCTTATGAAGGATGAGGGCCGGCACCGGCCTCGTGGTATCCGTGATCTCCAGCAGGCCATCGACACCCACCAACGTCCCTCGATCCCCGACTTGTCCGCCACCTTCCGCGTAAAAGGGTGTGATGCTCAGCGCCACCTCGACTTCATCGCCTTCCTTCGCCTCTTTGATCACGTGCTCGCCTTTCAGAATCGCGCGGAGAATCGCATCGCTCTCCAATCGGTCATAGCCCACAAATTGCGTGGGACCAATGTGCTTGGCCAACTCGGCCACCCCTGGTCGAGCGATATCCTGCTCAAACCCGCCGGTCTTGCGCGCGCGGGTCCGCTGCTCTTCAATGGCGGCATCAAATCCCGCCTCATCGACCGTCATATCTTGTTCACGACAGGCCTCGGTGATGAGGTCCATTGGAAACCCGTACGTATCATAGAGTTTGAACACATCTCCACCCGCCAAGACCGTTCGGCCTGCCCCCCGTGTCTTGTCGATCATCTCGGTAAGAATCGGCAACCCTTGATCAAGTGTGGCAATAAATCGCTCTTCCTCGCCCCGCGTCGCCTCGGTGATCGTGGTGGTCGCGCGGGTGATCTCAGCATAGGCGTCTCCCATCTGTTCCACCACCGCCATGGTCAGCTCATGGAGGAACGGCTCGACGATTCCGAGCAGCCGACCATGACGGGCGGCACGACGCAGAATTCTGCGCAACACGTAACCCCGCCCTTCGTTTGAGGGCAACACGCCGTCGGTCATCAAAAACGTGATGGCTCGTAAGTGGTCGGCGATCACACGCATCGAACGGTCCGAGGTGTCCTGCTTGCCGTACTCGATGCCGGCCCGTCCGGCAATCGCCGCGAGCAGCGGCGTAAACAGATCACTGTCATAGTTACTGAACACACCCTGCGCGACTGCCGCCAGCCGTTCGAGTCCCATGCCGGTATCGATGCTCGGTTTGGGGAGCGGATGCAATTGACCGGAGGCATCCCGGTTGTATTGCATGAACACGAGGTTCCATATTTCTATGACACGATCTCCCGCTCCATTCGGTCGATCATCTCCCGGAACGATCGCGCCCTGATCAAAATGGATCTCGGAGCAAGGACCGCAGGGGCCGGTATCCGCCATCTGCCAGAAATTATCCTTTTCATCACACCGGACGATGCGCGAGGCGGGGACGCCGATCTTTCTCCACAACCGGTCCGCTTCATCGTCTTCTCGAAAGATCGTCACCCAGAGTTGATCGGTGGCCAGCCCGACCGTCCGGGTGAGGAACTCCCACCCAAAATGGATTGCTTCTTCCTTGAAATAGTCACCGAACGAGAAGTTTCCCAGCATCTCGAAGAAGGTATGATGCCGTCTGGTGTAGCCGACATTTTCGAGGTCGTTGTGTTTCCCCCCCGCACGCAAACACTTCTGCACCGACACGGCCCGCACGTAGGCTCGCGTGTCCTCCCCGAGAAAGACACGCTTGAACTGGTTCATACCGGCGTTGGTAAAGAGCAATGTCGGATCGGCTTGTGGCAGGAGGGACGAACTCGGCACCGCATGATGCCCCTGCGCTTCGAAATATCGGATAAAGGCCCGCCGTAGCTCACTCGCACTATTCTTCATCGAGACCATCCTCACTTCCCCTGAACTCGGCCATCATACGATCGACGACCTCTTCACCAAAACCCCGCTGTTGGAGGAGCCGCGCCAGTTGAGACAGCGGCAATCGACGACCGTGACGAGAGGCAACCTCTAGAACCCTGCGCGCAAGTCGCTCTTCACTTACCTCACGAAAGGTTTCCGCCAGTACCCGGGCAGCCACACCATCGGAAATCCCCTTGGCCAGCAATTCTGCCTTCAGCCGTTCTCGTCCCATCGGCCTGGTAGACAACCTGGTATCTACCCAACGTTGCGCATACGCATGATCGTCGAGGTACCGGAGGTCCGACAACCGGTGAATGACCTGTCCGACCTGACGCGAGGAGGCCCCTCGTAGTGTGAGATACTGCGCAACCTGAGCGATCGTCCGATCTCTGCGCGCTAGAAACCGAACTGCGAGCTGGAGCAGCTCATCCAGGTCTTCGGGTCTAGCGCGAGGAGAAGCCCGCCTCCTGCTGTTACCGATGTGCCCGCTTTTCCTCACTTCGCGCAACAGGCTTGTCCTCTTTGGTCTCTGGCTTGGTGTCAGCCTTTTTCTCGTTCCGAGCGGGGACGCCGGCCACTTCCCGAAGCTTCATTTCGACCTCGCGGGCAGTGGACACATTATTTTTCAGAAAATCTCTAGCCGCGTCGCGGCCCTGACCAATCCGTTCTCCCTTGTAGGAATACCAGGCGCCGGACTTTTCGATGATCTTCTTGTCGACCCCCATATCAACCAGTTCGCCGGTTTTTGATATCCCCTCGGCAAACATAATGTCGAACTCGGCTTGGCGAAACGGCGGCGCCATCTTGTTCTTCACCACCTTTACACGGACTCGACTCCCCATTACATCTTGACCTTCCTTAATCGACTCGATCCGTCGAATGTCGAGACGGACAGACGAGTAGAACTTCAGCGCATTTCCACCCGTGGTGGTCTCCGGATTGCCGAACATCACACCGAGTTTCATCCGTATCTGATTGATGAAGATGACCGTCGTGTGCGATTTTGAAATAGCTGCCGTAAGTTTCCTTAGCGCTTGCGACATGAGCCTTGCTTGAAGCCCCATATGCGCGTCGCCCATCTCACCTTCAATCTCGGCACGCGGCGTCAACGCGGCCACAGAGTCGATAACAATGAGGTCAATCGCACCGCTACGGACCAAGGTTTCCGCGATCTCTAACGCCTGTTCACCCGTATCCGGCTGCGACACAAGGAGGTCATCGGCCTGCACACCCAGCTTCTTGGCATAGCTCAGGTCCAGCGCATGTTCGGCATCGATGAATGCCGCCACCCCGCCGACCTTCTGGACCTCGGCAATACAGTGCAGTGTCATGGTCGTTTTCCCGGATGCTTCAGGGCCAAAGATCTCGATGACCCGTCCGCGTGGGAGCCCGCCGACCCCAAGGGCAATGTCGAGGCCGAGCGAACCGGTGGAAATGGCCGGCACATCGACCTTCTCCTCCGTCCCGAGCTTCATGATGGCTCCCTTCCCATACTGCTTCTCAATCTGAGAGAGAGCCAGGTCGAGCGCACGCTTCTTGTCGTCTTTTTCGGACATACGAGTCTCCTAGAAAATGAACAAGATAATCGCCGGATTATACCGAAGCCGCAAAGGGAAACCTAGTCTGATCTCCGTCAAGACCTAGCCGATCCACCACCCGCACAAAATGCAAAATCAATGGCTCAACTTTCCAAGATCCGTCATATTTTGACTGGGCTCCGAGAAAAAACGTCTAGGTAACACCTATGGCACGAATCAGTACCAGCACCAAAGAAACACGTAACGCACCGCGTATTCGACTCACCTGTCGCCTGTTCTTCAGCACCGACGATCATCTCGAGGGAGAGGCGACCGTGATCGATCTGTCGAAAACGGGATGTGCCGCTGAGTCAGAAACTATCGTCGAAGCTGGTATGACATTGGATCTGTTTATCTTCCTGCCCGATTACGAGTGGCAGCTCCATATTGATCAGGCGGTCGTCAGGTGGGTGCGCGGCCAGATCTTTGGAGTGGAATTTCAGAACCTGCGTCCGGTCCAGAAAGAACGGCTCCGCCGCTTAGTGGAAAAGCTCAGAGCCCAGTAACCGTCCCCCCGTATCACTTTCCCGATCGTGAGCATCCTGACCATGCCATCCCTCGGACCTTGTATGGAATACCTCCATTCGGTAGGATGATACGGACATGTGAGTCTTCGATCGCAACGCGGTCCCGCATTGACGAGTTGAATCGTCCGAGACAGAACGAGAGAGTCCTCTGCATGCCTGACCCGGCAGATCAACCCCTCCCCACCGTTCCTCGTTGGAAGCCCCCGTTCTGGGTGCTGGTCGGACTCGGCATTCTGCTGTTCCTAAGCCTGATCGCGCTGGCCAACGTCCTGGATATCGGGGAGCGGCTCAGCCGTCTGCACCCTGTTCTGGAATACGCATTCTATGCACTCGTCCTCTGCGCCATCTATGGCCTCCTGATTCGGCCCGTGCTGTCGGTCATCGGAATGAGTGCGCACCCGCTTCAACGTGTGCTCCTCACCGATAGCACCGTCACAGACAAAGAATACAAGGCAGTGGCCAGGCGGTTCCTCCAGAGCGGCGGCCTGTCGGTAGAGATGACGACCAGATTGACGGAGTCTCTCTGGTCCGGTGTCGGACTACCACACGAGGTAAAAGCTGCCCTTGACGAGAAGCGTGCACGCTCAAGCCAGATCGTGAAGGACCATGCGCGGCTGGCCTTTCTCAGCACCGCCGTGATCCAAAACGGGAGCCTCGATGCACTGATGCTGGCCTATGCCAACCTTAAACTCGTGCGTGCGCTCGTCATCCACTTCGGCTTTCGTCCGTCGTTTCCCGCACTATTGACCATGTACGGACAGATCCTCGCCGCGGCCTTGATCGCCGAGCGAGTTGAGGACATGCAATTGGAAGATGTGTTCCCACCACTCAGCGCGTCGGTGGGTGGTGGTGTCATGTCGGCCATTCCAGGCATGCATCTCATCGTGCATGCGCTGTTGCAAGGGATGGGCAGCGCGTTCTTGACGTTGCGGACCGGCTATCTCACGGAAGAATACATTCTTCGCGGAGCGCAGGCCTTTGATCGTCGACGAGAACGCCAATCGGCCAATCGCCGCGCAGCGAAAGAACTCCTCGGCGTCGTCCTGGCCACCGCCGCGCAACTCCCCGCCTCCATGCGCACATTCCTGAAAGCCGCCAACTTCTTCAGGGAACCGGTCCAGCAGGCATAACGAACAACTGAAACCAAGGAGGTATGAGGCGTCACCAGGAAGTCCATCCTATTTCCTGCTCTCACATGGCCATTCTGAAGTCTTGCCCTGTTCGAATCATATCAGTCAGAAAAGCAGCCTGATCCTATTACTGCCCAAGTAGACCATGCAGCACAGTATTGATTGTCAGCAGGAGTTGGTAGGCATTGCGAGCCTCATCTTGTGCTGTTTTCGTTGCTCCAGTATCAAAGTGAGCTTTCTCGTGGACAAGCGCTTTGCGAGCTGTTTTGAATCGTTTAGCGGCTTCAAGAATGGAGTTGTCATCAATTCCAACAAGCCGGAGTTTCTCTTCATAGGATTTGTAGTCGACTTCTCTGAACTTCGCTTCACCGTGATCCCGAACAATCAGCAAATGCAGCAAGGCTTCTAGCCACATACCGGTAAAAACAATGACGACCATTGCCTGTTTAAAGCTTCTCTGGTTTGGATCAAATTGTAGGATCCAGCCTGGAGACCCATCTTCCTTTGGCCGGCGCCCAGATTCGACGAGCTCTTGCATCGCCTCAAAAGCTTCAATCGCAATCGCCCTATAGGTCGAGACATTCGTGTAAATGAGTTCTGCCATATAGTTACCTAACGACTAGGAATGCGCCGCACGTCTTGGTGACATTATCGCACACGGCTTACCAGCCAGTTCATTTGACGGCACCCTCCTTCTCACGGTATTCTACAGACCAGAATTCTGGTCACTTCAAGAGGAGGTTTGCGATGACCAAAACATTGTCGTTATCGGAAGTCAAAACCCGCCTCCCTGAACTCGTGGTAGGAGTTCAAGAGCGTGAAGAGGAGGTCATCGTCACGAAGAACGGCCGACCGGCTGCCATTTTGATGAATATTGATGAATATACCCGCCTCAAAGAGACCGTAGATGTCCTGAGCGATCCTGAACTGATGAGCCAGATTGCTGAAAGCCGAGCCTTTTATAAAACCAAACACAAAGGGCTTTCGTTTGAAGACGTGTTCGGCGAGCCTCTTGTGCCCACCAAGAAGCGTCGCACGGCGTGACTCCCTTCCATCCGGACATCCCTCCGCATGTCGCAGACGTGATCCGTTCGCTCCATCCCGACTTAAAGCGACTTATCAAGTCAGCCATTCACGCCATTGCAGCTGATCCCGAATGTGGAGAGCCGCTCAAACGGGAACTCGACGGATTGCGCAAGTATCGCGTTCGCCGCTTTCGCATCGTCTATGCCATTCATCAACACACACGAACCATTCGCCTGATGGCGGTTGGTCACCGTCGATCTGTGTATGAGGAGCTGACCAAGCAGCTTCGACGAAAGACCAGAATCTAGTTATTCACAGTTGACTCCCTCATCCTCTATTTATAAGTTCTCTCGGACGATTACCATTGCTCAAAGGAACGCCTCATGCCCACATTGTTCACGCCGCTACAAACCGGAAATATTCTGCTACCCAATCGTATCGTTATGGCCCCGCTCACCCGCGTGCGAGCCGGGTCTACCCACATTCCCAACGACATGATGGTGGACTACTACTCACAACGGGCTTCCAGCGGACTCATCATGACGGAGTGCACGATGGTCGATGTCCATGCGTGTGCGTTCATAGGGGAAGGCGGCATTTACAGTCCGGCTCACGTCGCCGGATGGAAACGGGTGACAGACGCGGTACATGCCAAAGGTGGCCGGATCTTCATGCAAATCTGGCATCCTGGTCGAGCTGCCCATTCTTTGTTGAACGATGGCGAACAGCCGGTTTCGAGCAGCGCCAAGCCGATCCGTAACGAAACGACCAACACTCCACAAGGCGCCAGGCCCTATGAAATCCCTCGTGCGCTCCGTACCAACGAGATCCCACGGTATGTGGAGATGTTTCGTCTCGCTGCCCAGAACGCCAAACAAGCTGGTTTTGACGGGGTGCAGATCCATGGCGCGCACGGCTATTTGATTGATAACTTTCTGCGGGATGGCGTGAACGCTCGCACGGATGCCTATGGGGGCTCAGTACCCAACCGAGCGCGGTTGCTGCTGGAGATAACAGACGCGGCGATCAGTGTCTGGGGAGCCGGACGTGTCGCGGTGCGGATTTCACCCCTTGTCCCATTCAACGACATGCTCGACAGCCAGCCTGAGACCCTCGTGACGTATGTCGCGCAGGAATTGAGCCGGCGGACGATCGCATTTCTCGAAATCCGGCATGAGAATCACGCGCTGCCCGATGAGCAATCGATCTTGCAGGTCGCCCGACGACAGTTCCAGGGCGTCCTCATGAGCAACGGCAGTTATACGCGTGAGAGCGGCGAATCGACTGTTGCACGAGGAGCCGCTGACGCCATTGTCTACGGTCGGCCATATATCGCCAATCCGGATCTCGTCGAGCGCTTTGCGAAACAGGTCTCACTGAATGAGGTGAATGTCGATCGACTCTACGGCGGTGGAGCAGACGGCTACAGCGACTACCCAACATTGATCGGATGACACCCGGCCCACTCCATTGAAACTTGGTTTGTGTATCGACAGACCCCATTCTCCGCAATGTCATCATGCGGGCTAGAAGGTAGCAATCGGGTTGGTGCATAATCCCCTCCATCTACTCGCACTCATTTGGAGACTGCCATGACCCCGCGACGAATAAGACTTGGCATCATCTGTTCCCTCTTGCCGCTGCTCCTGGCCATGCGTCCAGTGGACGACACACTGCTGACAGCCGCCATGGATGGACGGCTCCCCCAGATCAAGAAGCTCGTTGAGGACGGAGCCGACGTCCGTGCCGCCAATGCTCAGGGAACGACACCCTTGCATGCAGCAGCCTGGAATGGGCATCGCGACGTGGTCACGTTCTTGCTGCGCAAATCCGCGCCGGTGAATCATGCCACCAGCGACGGCGCCACCCCTCTCTACATTGCAGCACAGAACGGTCACGCGGAGGTGGCCGCCCTCTTGCTCAATAACGGGGCCGCAGTGGATCACGCCACGACCGTCGGCGTGACGCCGTTGTTCATCGCTGCGCAAAACGGCCATCGAGATATCGTTGCCCTCTTGCTCCAACATAAAGCCGCTGCGAATCACGCGGCGGAGGACGGCGTGACGCCACTGTTCATTGCCGCACAAAAAGGCCACCACAGTGTGAGTGAGGTACTGCTTCAACATGGCGCGCCAGCGAATCAGACCTTGGCTGATGGGTCGACACCTCTGTTCGTCGCCGCCCAGAATGGGCATGTCCCAACCGTGTCACTCCTCCTAGGACAAGGCGCGGCTGTGAACCAGGCGATGACCGATGGTGCAACACCACTGCTCGTCGCAGCACAAAACGGACACCGCGATATTGTGGAGCTCCTGCTCGAACAAGGCGCGCTCGTGAACCAAGCCGTCCAGAACGGTGTGACCCCGCTCCACGTCGCCGCACAGAACGGCCATCGGGAGGTAGTCGCCCTGTTGCTGAAACAGAAGGCGGCTGTCAATCAACAGGCACGGAATCATGCGACGCCGCTCTTCCTCGCCGTCCAGAATAACCAGCGGGATGTCGCGGCGCTCCTATTGGGGAAAGGCGCCTTGGTCAATCAAGCAACGCCGGACGGGGCCACTCCCCTCCACGTCGCAACCGCAGCGGGGTATCGTGAGATGGCTGCCCTCCTCTTAAACAAAAAAGCCGCGGTCAACGCTCGGACTACAGATGGCAAGACTCCCTTGCATCTGGGGGCCTATCATGGGAACCGCGAGCTCGTGACGCTCCTCCTGAAGCACGGAGGAAACAAACAGGCCAAAACCCAATCCGGGGAGCGGCCTCTGGACCTCGCTCGTCAACAGGGCCACCGTGCACTCTTTCCCCTCCTGAAGTCGTAGGAGTCTGCATGCACGTCCTTTCGGGCCGACAGAATTCGGATCGGGCGGAATGAAGTCGGTCACACCGAATTGCAAAACAGCCCTCTGTGCGTTCACACTCCTTCTTATCAGTGGCTGCGTTACTACACCTGAAGAAAAGCTACGGCAAGCCGTGGTGGACGGGAATCTTCTCCGAGTCAGGACTTTTCTTGAGCAAGGCGTGAACGCCCAAACAGCCGATGCGCGCGGCATCACTCCGCTCCACCTCGCAGCCAAGCATGGACATCGAAACATGGTGGAGGTACTGCTCGAACGGGTCTCAGCTGTGAATCTTAAGAGCCAGGACGGCATCACGCCGCTTTCCATCGCGGTCCAAGAAGGGCGGCGAGAGCTGGTCGCGTTGCTCTTAGAAAAAGGTGCACAAGTGCAGGAGCAGGTGCAGATCGGTGGTGCGACGTTGTTGCACGTCGCAGCCTATCGCGGTAACCAGGAGATCATCAGCCTCCTTCTTCAACATGGGGCGGATAAACAGGCAAGAATGACCTCCGGCGAACGCCCGGTGGACTTGGCTCAGCAGCAAGGCCACACAACGCTGATCCCGCTCCTTGAGCCATAATGAACGAGAGCAGACGACCTCTGACAATTGGCATAACCATCCCGCCAGCCAATCACATCCGCTAACCTCTTCCGCGATCCAGCGCGTCAGACCTAACAGACCACTAAAACCAGCAGGGAAGCATAAGACGTATGTCTCGCTCACAGAATGCACAAAGCAAGACTTAAGGTGAGCCTGACCTTTCCACTCTCAACCTTGCAATGTTCACGTCGATCAAAGGCATCCTCCTCACCGCTGTTCACGAACTGGCCTTCCCCCCACGATGATGATCGCACGTTCGGAAAGTAGGCCCCCCTTGCCGTCTGGCGCTGTCGCCGTGACGAGGTGTTCACCTTCGAGAAGATTCGCGGTCAAATCGTAACCGGCACCAAGTTCGCCTTGAAGCGCGGAGTGCCAGCGAATCTCGTGCGGTGCCACCGCACCCTGACCACGAGTATCGATCAGCGCGCTCAGTGCCACTGGTCCTGGCAGGATGCCGCATTCGCCGCCAGGCGTTACAATGAAGAGTCGGCGTGTGGCAGGCCGCACTTCAAAAGGATCCGTATCCGCCATGGCTGACTGCAATTCCGCTCCCGCGATCACTCGAAAACGGCACCGCTTGCCTCCCGGCAATCGCTCCGCATCGACCGACAATTCACCATCCAGCGGATCGAATCCCACCGGAACCCACGTCACGCCATCATCGCCACTAAACAGTACCGCGACCGACGGAGTCGCCCGCGGATGCTGCGCATGTACGCGCACCACAAGCCGCTCCTCCCGCCGCTCGGGACCTTCAATCTGCACATGTGGCGGCTCACCCACTTCGACAGTCGCAAACGGCTCCTGGCCCCGGTGAAACGACAGTGCTGCTACCTGCTCGCCCGGCCATTCGATCACCTCGAAAAGATCGAGATACGGCTGACGCTCGATCGGCACTAAGCCGCCACCGGATCCACAACCACAACTCGGCTGCGGCGCGACGTAAAAGCAGTGATGCGTTGCCAGAATCCGGTGATTCGTATCGAGCAGATCGACCGACATCGGCGATGACACCGCGCGTTCGGTTTCTCGCGCCACCACCCCCGCCGCCTCCACGCGGAAGGCACGCTTCAGCTCCACGTCGGTGAACCCCTGTGCCGTCCGCCGCACCCGGATCGCCACGATCAACAATGGCCGCACACGGCTCGGATCAGCCTTGGCCGTCTGATGACGGTCGCTTCCATCCGCCCGGAACCGCCCGTCGAGGATGCCGCGATACGTGTATGGCGAAATCCACTTTGGCTGTCGGTACGACATGAGGTCGTTTGTGGTTTCCCCATCAAAAAGTATCGGCGGGGAAGTGCCCGTATCGATCCCGACTTCACCGATCGACCGCACACGACCGCCGTATTTGGGATAATTCAGATCGCTTGACGGATCGTCACCCACCGCGACGTGAGCGCGTCCGTAAAGATGACCGATCTCGTGCGCAAACGTCACGTCCTGTCCGACGATGCAGCCGCCCGTTTCAATTCCGCAGCCGTCATTGATCGATGTGGCCGTCGGCGGAATGACCGCGCGCGGCACCATGCCAAAGACGATGTCCCCCAAACCAAAGAGTGCCGCAAAGATTCGCGTCACCGCCAAATCGGTATTGAGATCCTGCCACGCTTGATTGCATGCGCCACCAGTCACTGCCATCGCAAACGCGCCAGTCTTCGTCAGTTCCTGACTTAGGATCGTCGTCTCAAAATACGGGAACGGCAGCATGCGCTCTGCGAGCCGTAGCGTTTGCAACATATCCGCATCGCTCGGCTTCGTGATCGTTCCTGCGCCATTGTCCCAATTCACCCGCACTAGCGCAATGCGCGGCGCGCCGACATCGAGAAACTCCACATACTCCGAACGCACCGCCGAAGTCGACGTTGCTGAGCCATCAACTCCTATCAGCCAGATACGTACGGCCACGTGCATGCGGCCTCGCCGGCAATAATAGGCCGGCACTCGAAAATTCAGCGAGCAGTTGATGTGCGAGAGTCCGACCGCAATCCCGCCGGGTCCCGGCAGCGCCGCCGTCAATTCCTCATCCCACAAAGTCCGCGAGAGCTCGCTCTGCGAACCTACCCGCGCACCGGCGGCCCGGGTCGGTCCAGTGCGATAAATTACATTGCTACCCACTGAAAGCACGAGTTCGCCTGTTGCGCGATCACTTGTCGGCGCATCCAGCCCAGCCAAGCCAGGACGCAGATTGGGATAGACCCGCACCACCAGAGTTTTCAGCGCCACCAGCGGTACCGAATTATCCGCACCATAGCTCGGACCCGCGGTGCCGTGATGCTGGATCGATTGTGTCAACTCCATCCCCGCGATGCCCAACTTGCGCCTTCGAAGCAAATCATCGGGCAACGGCGTCATCGGTTCCCACGGCAACTGTGGCCGAGGAAATAATGGCACATCATTCCCCGGCTTAGGACTGCCGGGGAATCGGTCTGAGAGCCGCTTGGCCACCGCCTCGGCGAGGGCTTCGAATTCAGATCCATCAGGAAGTTTCATGGCTCATCGCTCCTTGTCATTGATTACAAGTTATAGCTAGGGGTCAGAGTACAATTTCTGAAAGAATATCCAGCCGTTTTGGGCGCCCCCCGCGTTTCCCCCTTCAGGCCCCTGCCAACTCGACTGCCAATATCGTCCTGGAAGGCATCGCTCCCCACCGGGAGCCCCTGCTGCATCACACGCCGGATAAGCTAATCAATTGATTTGCCATCAGCTGCAATCCAACAATGGTTCCAGTTCGTGGTGTTTACAGTCTGTATAAAACAGGTGCCAGGCCATCGATCGAACTCCTTCCCATGACCGCACTTGATCAGCACATGGGTGTCGATCATCATCGTTTTGACATCGCGACTTCTCAATAAGAGACTGCATAGTTCGATATCTACAGCAAATCAGATGCCGTTACGGGAACAGAGCCCCAGAGACAATGGACAATGCTACAATTGTATGGAATTGCTACTCTTCGAGACCGCTCTACTGATGAATGCGTATGCGCGCTATTCCTGAATTACGGGGAGGGTGTATCGAAAGAGATTCAGGGGGAGGCGTATCGAAATAGATTCAAGTGAGAGCTAACGGGATTGCTAAGATCGCTGCCACCAGAAAGATGTGCATTCCAAGGCTGTTTCTGGTGATGAATGAGTCATGCTTCCGTAAATCATCAAACCAGTCGTCACTGACACAAATCGCCACCCCTCACTCCACTTCCCACAACTTCGTATACACCGGTCCGGTCGGGCGTAGTTTGCTTTGCATCAACACCAGCGGCCCAACGATAATGACACCGACAGAGAGTGCGCGATCACAGGCGCCGCTTTGGGCGAGTCGCTGCCCGACCTCTCGCTCACCGGCCTTGATCCGTGCCACGGTCAGGTGTGGGGTAAAGGGTTTGTCTTCCGTCACAAAACCGAGGGACCGGCAGCAGGATTCGATCTCTCGATGCAACGCTGTCAACTGCTTGGCTGCGTCACTCTTAAGCCATTGCTCAGATGGGCCGACCCACAGCACCCGTGGCTGACGAAGATTGGGAAACGCCTGGAGCCGATCGATGGGAATCTGAATGGTCGGATGGGATCGCCTGATGGTTGCCATGGCTTCGCGCATCAGATCAAGCAGCTGTTCGTCCGTGTCGCCGAGAAACCGCATGGTGAGATGAATGGACGATGACTGCACCCAGGCAATCCGGACTGCTTTTGAAGGCTCGCCGCCAAGCCGTGCTTGCAAATCTCGTTGAACCAATGCGATCTGCTGGCGAAGATCCTCACTCAGTTCGACGGCGAGAAAGGCACGAATCATCCATTCCCCCTCTCGATCAACCAACGACGCAGCAGATCCAGTGCCGCTTGCGCAGCCCGTTGTTTAATGACCGAGCGGTCGCCGTGGAAGCGACACTCCTTGGTCTGAGTTTCACCAGGACCTCCATCGAGTCCGATGTAGACCAGGCCGACGGGTTTCGTGTCGGTCGCCCCACCAGGCCCTGCAATCCCCGTGACTGACAAGGCTACCGATGTCCCCGCACGTTCACGCATCCCCGTCGCCATAGCCAGGGCCACTTCACGACTGACGGCTCCATATTGTGCGATGAGGCTCGCGGGCACGCCAAGCATGTCTATTTTGGCTTGGTTGCTATAACAGATCGCTCCGCGATCGACATAGGCAGAAGATCCAGGCACCAGGGTAAGTCGATGGCCGATCAGCCCTCCAGTGCAGGACTCTGCCACCGCAATCGTGCGGTTCTGTTCGAGTAACAATCGACCGACAATCTCTTCCATGCTGTCGTGCCCTTCGGCATAGATCCATTCGCGCAATCTCGTATGAACGCCGTCGACCAATGACTGAAGAACGGCTTCGCTGATCATGCGATGCGCCTTGGTCGTCAGGGACACCAGCACGCCTGTCGGCGAGGCCAACAGCCCCAAGGCAACAGGCGTCTGTTTCCGTATCAGTCCTTGGAGTTTGGCATCCACATCGGATTCGGGTAGTCCCCACGTATGAAAGATCATTCGTGTGATGGGATAGGACCGCCCCTGTTTCGCTCGCTCAAGGTAGTCCGCCAAGAACGGAATCACTGATTGCTGCATCATGGCCTGCATCTCGCTTGGAACACCTGGCAGTGCGATCACTTGTGCGTTCTGCCAGGTCAGTGCAAACCCCGGCGCGGACCCGACCGGATTGTGCACGATCGTCGCTCGTGACGGAATCAGGGCCTGCCGCAGTTGCCCTCGAGTTGGTACTCGCCCCCATTGGGCCAACCTGGCCGTCATACCGTCGAATGCTTCCTTGCGACGAGCCAGCCGGAATCCGGTGACCGATGCGACGGCTTCTCTGGTACGGTCGTCGACCGTGGGACCCAACCCTCCGGTCATAATCACGATTCCCGCCCGACGGCACGCTGTCGTTAACACGTCGGCGATATCAGACTCATCGTCTCCCACAATCGTTTTAAACCGGACTTCAATACCAATCGCAGCCAAGGCATCCGTGATGAACAAGGAATTGCTGTCGGATCGGCCACCCACGAGAAGCTCGGAGCCGATCGCAATGGTTTCCGCACACGATGCGCGTGCTGCTGATGACCGCGTCATAGGTTACTCGATATCTCCAAAATTGAGCGAAAAAGAGACTGCTCCCCCACTGGCGGGGAAGACTGTGATGGTCGTCCTGGCTTTTGGATCGAAGTCGATATATCGAAACATCGCCACGACCGTCGCCTGAAACTGTGGTGACGCTGGCCACGTCTGACTCCGACGAGCATGCCCATCGGCTCGCACTGTAAGCGGCTTGATCACCCTCCCTCCTTGCTCGAGAGCCACATAACTGTTGGCGGCAAATGCGGGTCGATCCCCAACGATCGTCGTGCTAATGAGCATGGTCGGAGCCTCCATAATCTGGTCAATTTCGGCAGCGCTTGGTTCCAACCCCCGTAGGGCCATGTGTGTGGCCATAAGCGAGAGTCCCCCAAGCTTCGTGATCAGAAACCCGCTAGGATGGAGGCCATCATAGTCCCCGAATCGAGTATAAAACCGGTCGGGAGCCTGATGGACTGCCGCCGCTTGTTGCCCTCGGTCAATCGCGGCCTGAATTTGTGCCGGTGTCGGATCCACCTCAATAGCAGCCGCGGGACTGGCGAGAACAAGCAGACACATCACCACCCGTTCAATTCTATGGGCACCAGACTTCATTTGNNTCAGCGACTAACAGAACCCTTCTACCTTGTCAACGGAGGTCTCCCCGCCTTGTCCTCCCGTTGACAAGACAGAAGGGGAAATGCTAAACGAAGAAAAACTGAGGAAGCCAGCCTGTCAATTTACTAAAGGAGCTTTGAATGTCGACTCCGGAGACCCCCCCTGCCACACAGACGCCCCGGCGCCAGTACGTCAATTTTGTGTTCTATAAAGTAGACCCGGCCTGGCGGCGCCTACCAGAGGATGTCCGTACACAGGGCAAACAGGAGTTCTTACGGGCTGTGGAAGACTTCAACGGCAAGGTCCTCGTGGTTCCCTACTCCACTGTCGGCATCCGTGGGGACTGCGATTTGATGTTGTGGCGTATCAGTTATGACCTCGATTTGTTCCAAGATATGAGCTCGAAGATCCTCGCCTCCGGCCTCGGCCAGTATCTCTCGACTCCTTATTCCTACCTGGCCTTGACCAAGCGGTCCGTCTATGTCGACCACCATACGCATGCAGGACAGGAAGGGAAGCGGCTCACCGTGGTTCCGGGAAAGAGCAAATACATCTTTGTCTACCCATTTTTGAAGACTCGGGAGTGGTTCCTGCTGACAAAGGCAGCGCGTCAGGGCATGATGGACGAGCATATTGAAGTGGGTCATCGATTTCCGTCGGTCAAGTTGAACACGACATATTCCTTTGGGTTGGATGATCAGGAATGGGTCGTGGCATTTGAAAGCGACAAGCCCGAGGATTTTCTGGACTTGGTCATGGCGCTACGGGAGACGGAAGGATCACGATATACCTTGCGGGATACCCCGATCTTCACCTGTATCCGTCGTAGTCTCAAGGAAACCCTCGACACACTCGGCGGGTAGCAACCCGATTCAGAGCCAGTAGCAGGGCCTTCGGTCAAAATTGATCGAAGGCCCTTTGTTTTATTGCCAATGTCACACCAGCGCTGCATGGCTCTCGTTATTCGAATTCGGATAACCAACTGAAAGCGGCTTTGACAGCCTGACAAACCCTATGGTACCTGTACAAGATCAAGCTGATACAGAGACCGAGTGATCATGACGGACACGACCGCCCTTTATGCCCTGCGTTTCCCGGATGGGTCGCTCAGCCTCTACATCGATGAGCAGTATGCCCAAGATCGAGGGATCGACCCCTCTCGCCTCGTGCGCATCGAAATCCCGCGAGAGATGTTCATTAGCGGAACCATTCAGGACATTCGGGAATATGTGGCGCTTCAACTCGAACGGTATCCTCAACAGCAAACTGGTACTGCCTAGTGCTACGATGGTTGACTCAGCCGACCAGATCACGGCACCGAATCCAGGCTCTCTCGATGCATCTCCCATCACCAGCTGAACCAGACCGACTATGACACACACACTCACCTCGTCGCCCCTGACTGCCGAGACAATCGAGGATGTGATCGCCGGCTTGCCGATCCAAGGGCGCATTATCCTCCGTCTCCTCTTGCTCCAATATCTCGACGTGACACACGACGAAATTCTGTTCATGGTTGCGGATCGACCGGATCCTCGCTGCGTCTCCGGCAAAAAGCCTGTGACCACCATGACCCAGGAGTCCATCACCGCCATGATCGACCGTCGGAACGAGTACCGCCGGCGAGCTCGACTTCGTCGAGAGCGAACGTGGTTGCAATGTATTGCCCTTGAACATCTCGCCCACACGTCCAGCGCATTCGTGACGCGCGCCGCTCTACTACTTGCCGACCGCGGGGTCCCCTCGAACACGATCGAATCCCTGGAAAGACAGGCTCGCACGGCCGTCCCGTCAACGACGTTGCGGGTGCTGGAACAACAGTGGGACAACGATGAGATCAGTCCTGAGGAATACCAGAAGCACCGCTTGGTCGTTGAGATGCAAACGCAACGTCGCTTCGCTGAACGGTTCAGAAAACGCCTCACCCTTGCAGAACGTGAACGCCAGACGTCCGACTCGACCACGCTGCTGGACCATGAGATCGGCCACATCTGGGGAATTCCCGCCGGTACCCTTGCAGCCCGCAAGGTGAAGTTCTTGGGCCAGTATCTCATGGCCGTCCAAGCCAGATGTGCTGGTTCCCTCTCAAAGGCCGAGCATCTCCCTTCACCAGACGTGTGGAGCGAGACGATGCGTGTGCTCTCGCATGCTCCGCTTGAACGATCGATTGCCACCTACGATGGGCTTGAGGGAACGGAATCCGCCCTTATTGAAAAGCTAGAACTGTATGCGATGATCGGAATCCCTGAGGCACATGAGACTAGGTTCTGGAACTCGCTCGTCTATGGAGCCAGTTCCAACGCCATCCATACCGAAACGACCAGAACGCTGTTTGGACTCCAACGGCTGGTCTCGATCCAGAAAAATCTCGACACCAGTGATGCAGCCCTGGATGAAGAGTTGCTCAAACGGTCAACTGCCACACCCAAGGACTCTGCACTCCCGGCCCCTGGTCAGGAAACTGGCCATGGGGAGCTGACCGACCTGCAGCGGCATATTCTTCATAACTTTATCGGAGAGGATGTCACCGGCAGGCCGTCTGACAAATGGTAAACTTTCAATCTTGCCAATCACGAGCAGTTCGGTATAATTACCTCCAGCCATGTTAAGCCAACCTACCAGACTACAACCGTTTGCCCCCCCCATGCCTCTGTTTCTTCTTCTCTTCTTGCTGTTTCTCTTCGCGCCAGGATCACTCGGCATTGCGTCGGCTACGGCGAGTGGCCTCATTGAGATAGCAGAACTCCTGGCACACCCAGAGCAATATGATCACCAAGACGTGATGGTCACTGGAAAAGTCATGAACGTACAGCTGGCTACCAATCGGCAGGGACAACCGGCCTATGGATTCTTGCTACAAGACCAGGCCGGTACGCTGAAGGTGGTGAGTCTCGGCCAACTCGAAGTTCATGAGGGTGATCAAGTGATCGTGGAGGGCGTGTTTAGTCGTCTCCGCCAAGTGGGCCGCACAATCGTCTATAATGAGATCAAAGCCATCTCGGTCAAGCCAATGACCCGCCTCAATCCTGACCTCGTCGGCTGATTGCCTCAATCGCTGTTCACCCCGTTGGGGCCATGTTTCGAGTACACATTGGAAGTAGTTGCTTTTCCGTTGTTCTCAGCCAACAATGGCTACTATGACGCGGCAGACTCTCCTCGCGTTGACGCTGGGACTTATCGCGCAGGTTTCGCTGACAAGCTGCACCGCCCCCGCACATGTTAGCGAGTACCCCAATCAACAACGCATGGTTGGGAAATCCAAGTCAGCGATCCTTGCCTGTGCGGGGACACCGCAAAAGGAAGCTTCCGACAGTGAGCGAACCATTCTACGATATTATCGAGAAGCACCGATCCTAGAAGAATCTCGGCCAGTTGGGAAAGGAAGCTTTGCGACCATTCGTCATGGCTGTTGGGCCACCGTTGTTCTGACTGATGATCGTGTCGTGGATGTTCACTACCGTTTTGTCCCTCCGACATTTGATGCCTCCAACGACTGTGAAGACATTTTTGATTCCTGTCAGTAGCGGAAGATTTCGACTGATCCCATACCATCGTGGTTGCCCATGATCCCCCTCACTTTCCGAACAGCGACGACCCTCAGCATGAGCCTCGGACTTAGCCTCCTCTTGATCGATCCCCCACAGGTATCGGCCTTGGAAAAGTATGGACGCCCGCTTCCATCCTTGGAGGATCCAAACGGGAGAGGAACGGAAGAATCCCTCTTCGCCGGTTATTTCCTCACCGGCGTGTTTGCCTCGAACCCAACCTTTGCGGCCAGACCTGATAATACCGGTCTGGTTGGACTGCGCCACATGCTTCATCTAGAAACCGATCTCTACAAGCAATATCTGACGTTCTATACTGACCAGAACTTTTTCTCGGATCGCACGAACGGATGGATTGAATTGAGCGAGTGGGACGGAACCTATGCCTTCACCGGCGTACTTGCCCACTTCAACTGGCGTCTCCAATACGAACGTGATGTCCCGATCGATCGAAAAAGTCTCTCGCAGGAATATGCGGATGGACTGGTCACGGCGAAGTTTCAAGCCGTCCAAGACCTGGCTGGCTGGCGTCGGATGTTCCCGAATCAAAACCTGACGGTCTATGCCGGAGCCGGCTGGCTGTTCCATAACAAAAATTACTTCGCCAGGCCCGACAATACCGGACGAGCCCTCTTTCGATACGTCGCCCATGCTGACCTTGATCTTTACAAGAACAAGATCGTGCTCTACGGCGACATTAATATGTTTACGGATCGCGATGCCGGCAACCAAGTCAGTCCGACGGAATTGGATTGGATCGTAGGGCTCGCCGCACGATGGCACAACATGGAACTCGCCATCTACCACGAACAGGATCAGCCCCTCGATCGAGATGGACTCGTTCAGAAATATCTGGCCATCCAGCTTCGCTTTTCTTTCGATATTTCAAAGCAGGATCTTGGGATCGGAGTCACGAAACCGACAGCAGCCAGTCAGTGAGGGAGCTTCAAAACCTTTATGAGCAGCCGGTCGAGAAGCCTGTCAGAAAGGACTTGTCCGATCAAGGCACGGACCTTTGCATCCAAACCAACAAGATAGCGGGTTTTGGGACGAGGCGCGATCAACGCATCCTCAACCGCCTTCGCCACAACATCAGGGGGAATTGCTCGCTTCGTAGCCTCGTCTACCACCTTCCGCACGGCGGCGACCATTGGCTCATACAGCCTTCGAAGCTCTGCCCCAACGGTGACCTCTCGATGGGCTGCTTCCGCAGAGGATTTGGCCCAGATCGGGGTTGCAATCGCACCAGGTTCGACAATCGACACATGGATCCCCCACTGCCGCACTTCCAATCGCAATGCGTCCGTGATGGCTTCGAGCGCAAACTTCGACGCTGAATAGGGACCCATCAGGGGCATTGCTGCTCGTCCGGCAATAGAGCCCATGTTGACGATCCGCCCACGGGCTTGCCGAATCAGCGGAAGAAATTGCTGCGTCACCGCCACCTGACTGATAACATTGACTTCAAGCTGGCGTCGAAGATCAGGAATCGGGATGGCCTCCAACGGTGAAGCCACCGCGATACCGGCATTGTTCACAAGCCCATATAATCCATTCGTTCCGACTCGTTCTGAAACAATCGCATGAGATTGTTGAATTGACGAACGGTCTGTCACATCGAGGATCAGTGGGATGAGCCTATCTGAGCTGGATTGTTGTAGTGCAGCTCCATCTTCTGGCTTCCGCACTCCTGCAAATACAGTGAAGCCCAATCGATCAAGATGACGCGCACAGGCTGCTCCAATTCCCGTCGACGCTCCCGTGATGAGCACTGCCCGATTGTTTTCGATCGACATCTCGCTACTTCAAAGTTCCTGACGGAGAACCATACCAGGTCTTGAACGACCTCAACCATACACGACATGACACGGCTATTCCACATCCACTCGATGGACACAAGCCTCGCTCTTCAGTTATTATTTGGATTCTTCTGCGTGACGTTGTGGCGGTGTAGCTCAGTTGGCAGAGCAGCGGACTCATAAGCCGCGGGTCGGCCGTTCAATCCGGCCCACCGCCACCAACCCGCATTTCTTGCGTCCCACCCACTAGTCACCGCATTATCGTAATCATTGTCGGCGGATAAACCCCATCGACTTTCCTCCATTCCAAATCTCGCTTGCGCGCACCGGCACCTCATCAGGCACAGCCTTCTTCCTTGCGCCGCTAGGTTAACACCTCCAGTGTTTCATCTCAGAATTCGGAGCTTGCTCGTCCCGCGATTCTTTATCGTTGTATCGTTACTGGCGTCGACGGATGGATGCCTCCGGTAGTCTCGTTCCCCCCATGAAGCTAGCTCTTACCGACCTCACCATATGGTGAGGAATTAATCCGACTGGCTTCCGTTTGGCTCAGACACCCAAATTCCAGCTGTACCATCTTTCTTCTGCAGGATTCAGCCCTCCCCTGAGCTTCGGATTGCCAACGGTCGGCCTCGCCTTAACCGCTCCCCTATCACTTTTATAACTCTCACCCACCCACCGAAGGCATAGATTCTATCTTCAACTATGGACTCTGTTCTTCCCAGTGATCCACAGTCTCTGGCTTTGAGAGGGAGGCAGTAGGTCTGCCCTCATAACAAATATTCCCTTCCATGCCTCGTGTGGGCTCGGCAGCGGGCATTTTGCCCCTCGCTGTCTACTTGGGCTTGAGGTTTCCTGCCACAGTCCGACCTTGTCGCTGTACGCGACCTACCGGACCAGTTACAACCTCGTAGTTTGTCTTCCTTCAAGCAGACTCTACGTACAAACAATGTGCTGTGCGGCTTGCGAGGTCCGTACAGGAAGAAACAGCCTCACGTGAACGGTCTTCTTACCGCGCAGCGACGCTTTGGAATAAGGTTTGCCATACTGACATTAAGAAGACAGACGCTCGCTCTCACGAAAGTCGCGGTGAACATCCGCTGCCACACTAAGCATTCGCTCACTCGGCACAGAGGAGGCGCGCGAGCGATTGAGTTAGGTTGGATTCACACCACAGGGAAAGAAACTAGAGCGCACAGGAGGCAGGAAGGAGTCACGAGCATTCCATCATTGCCAACCAGGAGGTGTTGGATGAGTAGCAAGAGACGCACATGGCTGAGTGCAATTGGGGCGGTGCTGGTGACCGGAGGTCTCGTCACGAGCACCGTGGAGGCCCAGGTGTGGGACAAGAATTATCCCGAGGCTGCGCGGTTTCAGAAGCTGGCAGCCTTTCAGAATCAGGCGGTGCTGGACAAGAACACCGGGCTCGTGTGGGAGCAGGCGCCGGGTCCGGAGCTTATGCTCTGGAGCGACGCGGCCGGCTGGTGTCTCGCAAAGACCGTTGGCCTCACGCGCGGCTGGCGGCTACCCTCGGTGATGGAGTTGGTGAGTGTACTTGCGGTAGAGCCCGGCGGGCAAGCCTTTGTGCCGCCCGTCTTTACCTTCGCCGGTGGCTTTGTTGCCCCCTGGTGGACGGCCACGACGATGGCCCCCGATCCAGGAACCGCGTGGACCGTGGACGATCGTGGCCACATAATCACCAGCGGCGGTAAACAGTTCGGTACCAATCTGGCCTGGTGTGTCCGCGGTCCGATGCAAGAGAGTGTGTATTGATAATTCGGCAATTTGAGTGATCGGGTCATGTGGGGATGCAGGGGGCGTGAGCCTCCTGCGTTCCTCGCATTGATACGACGGCCCATGACGAGCAGCGCCAAAGTGAACGATACAGTACTCCGCTTCACTCATACTTCACGCCACACGCATACCGCGCTGCAGGAGTACGTGTATTGCCTGGCCAAAATAGTTTTTGGTTCAGGCTACCACCACCAAACCGCACTTCGTGCGTCCCGCCGACTAGTCATCGCATTATCGTAATCACTGTCGGCGGATAAACCCCTTAGGCATTCCTGCGACTTTCCTCTATTCCAAACCACGCTTACGCGTATCGGCGCCTCATTAGGGGAAGAATTCTTTCTTGACGCCCGGATAGACGACTTCAGCATTTTACCTCCGTATTCGTAGCTTGCTCGTACAGACCGCTCAATATCGTGTTATCGTAATTTTCGTGCTCGGATATACTCCTTCACCTATGGCTCACAGCTCAGTGGCCTCAAACCTACCTATCGGGAAACCATCTGACCACCTAGCGCCGGATCCATTCATCAAGTAGAGTACGGCGCGCTATCTCCTGAGGAGCCCCATGCACCCTGAGCTTCGACGAGCCTATAATGCAGAAATGACGACGGCTGCCAGGCTGTACGATGCAGGCAATCTCCAGCTCGCATTTTCCCATCTTGAGCGCGCCCACATCCTAGGGCAATCCTTTAACATGGCTCATGCGCAAGCCCACTGGTGGATGCTGAAGGTTGGTTGGAGGAATCGAGATATCGTCGAGATTACGGGTCAGGTCCCACGGATCTTCGGCGCACTCCTCTTCTCGAAAATCTGGGTCCCGATTGGCAATACCGGAGGCACTCGAGTGCCTCCCTTTAGATCGATGCCAATCCAAGACGAACTTCAAGATTTACTTAACAAGTATGGCCCCAATATAAAGAAGTAGAATTGCTACATGCCGACGACTATGGTTCAGATACTGGATGTACAGACCTGCTCCCATTCCACAAGCTACTCCTCCCGCAGCCCCTCGACAACCGGTTGCCGTGCGGCCCAGCGGGCTGGAAAATATCCGGCCACTAACGTGGCAACCACTGCCAGCGCCACCGCCTGAACAAGCGCCCCAACCGGAACAATCATCTGGATCGTCCATCCAAACGATTGCTTATTAATAACCTTGATCAGCAACAATGAAAGCAACCCGCCACCGATAAGTCCCAATCCAATTCCCATCACTCCAAGATAGACGGCTTCCCAAAGCACGAGCTGGCGAATTTGCTTTGCACTTCCCCCGATGGCCCGGAGAGTGGCAAACTCCCGACGCCGTTCGAGTACAGACGTGATAAGCGTGTTCACGATCCCGAGCATGGCAATCACGACAGCGATCGCCTCCAACACATAGGTGAGAAGGAACGTCCGGTCGAAGATCTCGAGGATTTCTTTTCGTAATTCTGTATTACTGATGACCAACGGCGGAAGCCCCCCACCGGTTGTCGCATTCAACTGTTCGGTAATCCTGGCTCGCACGCGGTCAAGATTCGTCCCGTCGCGCAAATAGACCGGGAAGACCGTGACCAGCTCATCGTGCCACAGCGACTGATAGAGTGCTCGATCCATCAAGAGTTTCCCACCGTCCGTCGAATAGTCATAAAAGACGGCCACGATCGGAAAGCGTCTGGCTCCACTCGGTGTCATAATTTCAAGCACGGATCCTTCTTGCACTCCCAGGCGGTCGGCCAAGACTTCGGAAACAAGGAGACCGTCGATCTCAGCCGCTCGATTGAGGTGTTCCGACGAATCGCCGGTTCGGACAAGATACCGGCTCCAGCGGGCATGCAACCGTAAATCCCGAGAGACGACCGCCACGCGATGGCCATTCACCTCAATCCTGACGTCACGATAGGTATCGACTGCTGCCACTTCAGGAATTGAGGACAATGTGTTCGACCATGAGGGTGGCAGGCTCCGTCCAACTGTTCCAATCTCAGTCCCACGTAGCCAGAGAGACGGTGCCACGACGACGTCAGCCAAAACGGTATCGGCCACCCATACCTCCACCGTATGGCGAAAACTGCGAACCATGACCAGCACACCGATCATAATGGCCAACCCGACCATGAGGGCCGAGACGGTCACTCCGTTCCGACCTGGATTTCGAGACGCATGTTCCACCGCAATATTTTTCATCACACTCCGAACCCCAGTGTGACGACCGATCATTCGGCGCGAACCACTCCCTCTGGTGACGCACAATGGAGCCAAACAGGCCAACCCTGCCAAGAGGCAGAGGGTGGCCATATATCCCAAGACCGGCACACCTTGGATCGGCCCTGGCCAACTCAAGAATCCAGCCATGATCAGCAAACCAGCTCCTACGACACCAAGGCTACCCACACGCAACTGCTGGCTTGCTTCATAATCTCCTGGAGCAAGGGCACGAACCGTGGCGGTCTTGCTGGCATCCACACTCGGGCCGATCGCGCCGATCATCGATACGAGGCACCCGATCATGACCCCTTCCAACCCCATATTGAAAAATTGACTGGTCCAGAGCAATCCTCCCTCACCGCTCCCGACCGGGACATAGAGGTCTGAGATCGTACGACTGAGGAGGGCAATGAGCTCCTGCGCTAAGACTATTCCCGCAATGCTGCCTACAATCCCCCCCAAGATACCGAAGGCCCCCGCCTCGATGAGAAACAGAATGGCCACACGTCCCTGAGTCATCCCAATGGCTCGATAGATTCCAATTTCCCGTCTCCTCTATGCGACCGCAAATGCCATGGTGTTGTAAATCAAAAACATCCCAACCAATAAACCGACCCAACTGAGCACGGTGAGGTTCAGGCGGAACGCGCGAATCATTTGCTCGACCTGCCTGGTGCGGTTCGCGGGCCGCTCCACCCTCAGATGTGGGGGAAGAACCGTTCGGATCTTGTCGGCAACTTCCTCGACAGACACGTGCGGGTCGGTCACGAGGTCGATCCGGTCTACCTTGCCGATCATTCCGAACGTCACTTGAGCGGCGGCAATGTCCATCACCGCCAACCGCTCCCATGATGAGCTCCGGTCAGAATCACTCTGGAGAATACCAACGACTCGGCAGTGCCGCCTCCCAGCGCCGATGAGGAGATGGACCTCGTCACCCACCGACAGATTCCACTCGGTAGCTATGCGCCTCCCTAACAACAACGCATCGGGATGGATCATGCCCATCAACTCGTGTTCCGTAGCAGGCTGGTTCACACGGAACCCACGCACATTGAATTCAGCCAGAAGGTCCACACCTATCACTTGGATAGTGGAGCCCGGCTGAGTTCCTTTCATCTGCACGGCTGTTTGGAGAATGACCGGAGACACGGATGTCACACCGGAAATCGAGCGCACACGAGTAATGATCTGTTCCTCAATCCCCGTCTCATCTCCTGCCACCTCCAAGGTGGTAGGACCGGCCACCGTCAGCACTGCCTGCTCAAATGATCGGAGCACATCGACGTTGGCGGTCCGCACCGCTACGGAGGCCGACACTCCGAGCGCGACTCCGACAACCGTCAAGAGCGTGCGTAATGGCCACTGTCGCAGATGTGAAAAGAGAATGAGAAGAACAACTCGACCGAAGGACGGCATTTAGCTGGAAGAAGGCTGAGGGTGCTGCCTGACGGACACTCGCTGACCCCTCATAGTTTTGCACGTTTTTGCAGTTTCGTTTACACGATGGGGATCGTTTGCTAGACTGACGCGTATCGTTAAGAAGGAGCACCAATGCCTAAACACACAGGCGCAGCGAGGCATACGTTCGAAAAAACCAATCGACGACTGAAACCCGTGCTGCATATCACTCCTCGGCAGAAAGAAATTTTGCGATTGGTTGCCCTTGGCCATACGAATCGGGAAATTGCCGGGTCCTTGCGTATCAGTATCCGAACGGTCGAGGTGCATCGTTTCAACTTGATGCGCCGGCTCAACGTTCGAAATGTGGCTCAGCTCCTGCGTCAGGCCTTACAGCAAAACCTCTTACCCCGTAATTTTGGCGCCCGGTGACCTCATAACTCTTTGAGGCGTCCTCGGCAATCCTGAATCGACTGATATCCTTTCCTGGTCAACACAGCACCCAGCTCTGCTTCCAATCGGCTGAAGACGGCTAAGCCTTCTTCTACCAGTACCGTCCCAATCTGAACGGCTGAGGCACCGCAGAGGAAATGTTCAAAGGCGTCGGTTCCATCGACGATTCCTCCTGTGCCGATGATGGGGATCTTGCCAGCGAAGAACTTGTAGAAGGCGCGGACGTTCGCTAAAGCCACCGGCTTAATAAGCCGCCCGCCTAATCCACCAAATCCACCTTTGGGCTTGATCACGGCCGTTTCCCGTTCCGGATCGACGACCAACCCATTGCCGACAGAATTGATGAGATTGAGGAAGTCTACCCCGCAGCGTCCAAGCATGGTCCCCATCGCATCATGATGTGCCGGATCAAAGTAGGGAGGCAACTTGACTCCCATGGGAACGGTAATCTTCGGGCGGACTCTCTTCAGGACCCGCTCGGACGCCTCCACATCGTAGCCGATCTGAGGTTTACCTGGGATATTTGGACAAGAAAGATTAACCTCGATGAGATCCGGCTGTGCCGCGTTGATCCGTTCGGCGATCGTAGGGAAATCTCCCTCAGTCAGTCCAGCCACACTGGCAATGACGGGTTTCCCAAATTGTTTGAGATGCGGGATCAATTCAGCATAGGCTCGATAGCCCAAATTGGGAAGGCCCATTGAATTTATGGAGCCACCGGGAAACCCATAATACCGAGGCTCCGGATTCCCTTGACGCGCTTCAATCGTCATCGACTTCGTCACGATGGCCCCCGCACCGGACTTTCCCAGGGCTTCAAGTTCCTCTTTCGTGACACACAACGCCCCAGCCGCGTTCATAAAACAGCTTGGGAACGTCACGCCGGCTATCGTCGTGGAAAGCGTGATCATGAGGCAACCATCTCCGTCGGACGTTCTGTGCGTGAGACGAGCCGACCATCCCGCATGAACCATGTGTAATCGGCTGCCTGGGCAGCCTGCGAACTATGGGTTACCAACAGCACCGTCTGCCCCCCAGATAACGTCAGCTCCCGAATCAATGACAGAATGTCCGCTCCTTGATGCGAATCCACATTTCCAGTCGGTTCATCAGCAAGCAAAAGACGTGGACGATGTGCCAATGCACGCGCAATGGCTACTCGCTGTTGTTCTCCACCTGATAGCTCAGCTGGTCGATGGTGGCGGCGCTGACGCATTCCCACCCTCTCCAACAGCTCGTCAACCCGTGTCGTCATCTCTCGCCCCTGCTCTCCCCGCAACATCAGAGGTAGCGCAATATTTTCCTCCGCCGTCAAACCGTGAACGAGATGAAAGGCCTGAAAGACGATCCCGATCGTTTCACGTCGTAATGTGGTCCACTCGTAGCTACCCAGCGCTCGAGTAGACCGTCCATCGATCACGATGTCACCGGATGTCGGAACATCCAAACCAGCGATGAGATTGAGAAGGGTGCTTTTCCCGCAGCCGCTGGGGCCTACGAACGCACAGAATTCACCCTGTTTGATCTCCAAATTCACGTCCTGCAGCGCCGTCACCATAGTCTCGCCGCATGAGTAGGTTTTTGAAAGCTGTGTAATCGTAATCACAGACTGACCACTCACTCACACGCCGAACAACCTCGCATCGACACGGGCTTACTCCTATAGCACAACGGATCCGAAAGGGACAGCCTTGACAGGAGCGCGCACTTCGCCATAAAGAGGAGCAGGGTCAGGACTTATCTCAGGCTTGCCATGGCTGGTCTCTCGTCGATCCCAGGTTTCCTACGCCGTGCCACCCGGTTTTTCCTGCCGATGCATTGCGTGATCTGTGCCTCACCGCTCAAGGATGATCCAGTCCCCCATTTTTGCACTGGCTGCTGGAGCACCGTCCAACTGATGCCTCCCGCACGATGCGCTCGCTGTGATCGCCCGTTTGTGTCCTCGATTGCCACATTGTACAGCCCGACCCACGTGTGCCAACCATGCGCAAAGCATCCGCCATCCTATACGCGGGCCTGGACACTGTATCCCTACACGCCTCCACTCCAAGACGCAATTCGCCTATTCAAATACCATGGGAAAGTCTCGCTGATCGCTCCCCTCGCCAGCCTGATCATCGACCGGCTGCCTCCGCTCAGTTTTGTGAACCTCATCATGCCGGTCCCTTTGAACCGCGAGCGGCTCTGCCAACGCGAATTCAACCAGTCACTCCTCCTGGCTGACCGCATTGGGCGCCATCTGAATATTCCCGTCTCCTATACCAATCTGGTCCGTGTCGCCTCGACTCCAGCTCAAACCACTCTCTCTCGTAAGAACCGTCTCAGAAACCTCCGCCGAGCATTTGCCGTACGGCACCCTGCTCAACTCATCAACAAATCCGTCCTGCTCGTTGACGACGTATTCACCACCGGTACGACCGCGAACGAATGCGCAAGAACCCTGCGCCGAGCCGGATCTGCCGATGTCTTCGTCCTGACCTTGGCACGGACCATTGACATGAATCTGATACCTGACCGTACTCTATCTCCGCATCCTTACCCGGTTGAGCAAACGAAAGGTCATATCCATGCCCATCTATGAGTATCTATGCCAAGAATGCCAGAAACGAAGCTCTATTCTGACATTGACCCCCCGTCAGCTCGACCCGACGCTCTGTCGATACTGCGGAAGTTCAAAGATGCACCGGCTTCTCTCACGGTTTGCCGCTCCGAAGTCAGAGGAAGCTCGACTCGAGTCACTGGCAGACCCGGCTCACCTCAGCGGACTGGATGAATCAGATCCACGCAGTGTGGCCCGTCTTATGAAGAAAATGGGCCAGGAGATGGGTGAAGACGTCAGCGACGTGGAAGCCATGCTCGACGAAACAGGACCGAATGACTCGGCACCTGACCAGACCGACGGCCTCTGACCTGTTCTGTCATACATTTTCACTTGACTTTCTTCGCCCGCACTCTAGAATACCTTCCATACTGGAGGCAGTATGCATCATCCGAGCTCTGGTAATCGGTGGAGTAATGGACAAGACTCCCAAGAGCGAACTGATGACGGCTATGGAAACCTGCCGCTACCTCAAGATTACGCAACGTACACTCTATCGATATCTACGGAGCCGGCAAATCCCTGCTTTCAAGCTCGGCAAAGAATGGCGATTTGTACGGTCGGATCTCGAACAGTGGATCCGAGACCGAACCAGAACCGCCGTGAGCTCCTAACGTAGGAGATCGGAATGTTCGCAGGCGAATATCTGTGCAAGGTTGATGAGAAAGGGCGGTTTATCGTCCCCTCACCAATCCGTGAACAGATTGAAGCCGAGGGTCAGGCGGTGATGTTCTTGAAAGGTCCAGAACAGTCCCTATTGCTCTATTCGACAAAAGAATGGGACAAGGTCCTCGAACGAACGAGAACCTCGCTCGATGAAGATCAAAGCCGACTTTTCATGCATTTTGTTGTGTCGGAAGCCGGGTCATCGGACATCGACAAGACGGGACGGATTTTGATTCCTGGCCGTCTACGAAAGCTCGTACCAGTCGATGAGGATCAGGAGATCATCTTGGTCGGTTTGTATCATCGAATGGAAATCTGGAATCCAAGTGACTGGCGCCGGTATATTGCCCGCACCGAAGATCGTTACGAACAAAACATGGCCAAGATTGCGAACCTCCTCTAATTCGGCTCCATGCCATCACACCTTCGCCGCCGTCTGGTATTGCCTTCACGAGTCCTCATTCCCAGAGTGAGCCAGAGGCAGGGCCAAGAATCCCGATCACGCTCGATTCCGCCTTCCTCCGTGAACGACTCCTCCATTTCGGCAAACCTCGGTCGGCTACGTTCCCGACCGATTGCTCAGATTTCCTCCCACCCTTCTATGATCACATCGGACACTCTCACCATTACATTGCCGGTCCCCCCCAGTATCAATCATCAATATGCCTCGGTGAACGGACGCCGTGTGCTGTCTTCTACCGGGCGTGCCTATAAGGCGTTGGTTGGCCAGCTCGTATGGCTGGCCTTGACTCAATCTCCTTTGACCCAGTCGTTACGCAACCGTCTTCAATTCGGTCCCCTGGCCTTCTCGATCCGATTCTTTTTTGCTACGGCCTTGCGGCGTGATCTTGATGGAGGGCTCAAAATCGCCCAAGACGCGGTCTGTGAGGGTCTTGGGGTCAACGATAATCGCATCATCGAAACCCATCTGTACAAGCACGTTGACAAGGCCGATCCCCGCATCGAAGTGTCTCTGTCGTGCCTTCAGCCGTCATCAGCCTCGGCCTGACGGCCGGCTTGAGCATTCGCTTCACTACAGTTCTGTTCTTCTTCTACCGATACAGAAGCAATCCATAACCGTCCGATGTTTCAGGAGAAATTCATCTTCTGATGCCCACAACACGTGTTCCGGTCAAGAAACTCCGGGTCGGAATGTACGTGGCAGGCCTGGACCTCCCATGGTACCGCTCTCCATTCCTTCGTCATTCATTCAAGGTAGAGCGCCCTGCTCAAATCGAGAAATTACTCCGTGCCGGGGTCCGGACGGTCGACATCGATCTGGATCGAGGGATTGCTCCTCAACCCCAATACCAAACATCGGACGGAGAACCAACGGCACCCCAGGCTGAGCCGGTGCAGGCCCGTACATCGACCAAACCACTTGCCCAACTTACAGAAGAATATGCGCAGGCAAAACTGGCTAAACAACAGCTCACTCAGGCCGTTCAGTCCGTCTTTACGACAATCACTAGAACCGGAACGGTCAATACCCAACAGGCGGCTGAGGCAGTCCAAGAGATTACAATCGTCACCAGAACCCTCACACACTCCTCAATCTTCATGGCGCTGAGTCAAAATCGTGCCAGTGATCCTATGCTGAGCCAGCATGCCCTCACGACATGCACCTTGTCCCTCGTCCTCGGACAGGCATTTCAATTCAACCCCTTAGAACTGCATGAGCTGGCAACTGCGGCCCTTCTGCATGACATTGGGCTTATTCAGCTCGACCCAGCTCTTATTCAGCATGTGCACGCTCCTTCCGGTCTTTCTCCATCTCGCCAGCAGGAGTTTCACACTCATCCCCAGATCAGTGTCCGCACGCTGCAGCGACAGAGTGGCTTGGAGCCCGATACCCTGCATCTTATCGCCAACCACCATGCCTATCTCGACCAGAGCGGATATCCAAAAGAGGCACGGGGAGAGTTCACGTCTGACCGTACGCGCATTCTCATGGTCATTGATCGATACGATGAATTGCTCAGCGGATTCGGCGGTGCTCTACCACTCACCTCACACCAGACATTTCAACGCCTCTACCAGGAAGCTCGACTGGGTAAACTCGATCAACGAATCGTATCTACTTTTATCGCCCTCGTTGGAATTTATCCCGTGCACAGTCGTGTTCGGCTCAACACGCAGGAAATCGCAGTTGTGACCGAGCTCAATCAGACTCAGCTACACCGTCCGGTTGTGACCATCACCCATCAATCTGAAGGCACAGAATACCCATCGGCGTTTGTGGTCAACCTCGCCCATGAGCACAAGGAGGCTCAGAGACGTACCATCGAAACCATTCTGAATGTCGAGCCCCCTGGAGCGGAATGAGCTGAGAGTCATTCGTAGCGTAACGCTTCAATAGGGTTCAGTCGAGCCGCTTTATTGGCAGGATAGAGACCGAAGAATAGCCCAACCACCAGAGAAAATCCGAATGCCGTCACAACGGTATCGCCTGAGATAATGGTCGGCCACCCGGCAATCACGGTCGTCAGACGAGCTGCAAGTATGCCGAAGATAACACCCATACAGCCCCCAACCACACTGAGAGTCATGGCTTCGATGAGGAATTGCATCATGATATGTAATCGCTTGGCCCCAACTGCCATGCGTACTCCAATTTCTCTGGTTCGTTCGGTTACAGACACGAGCAGAATATTCATAATGCCGATGCCGCCAACAAACAAGGAGACCGATGCGATGATCATCAACATGACGGTCAACGTTTCACTGGTCCCTTCCTGTACCTGTGTGATCTCAACCTGTGTTCGAACGGTAAAGTCATCCGGCTGTCCGCTCCGCAAACGATGACGAGACCGCATGACCTCTCGAATGTACTCAACAGCCTCCGGCACGTCTTCGGCCCGTTCAGTCGATGCATAGATGCCTTGAACCGATCCAAGGAAGAGTGTTCCAAATACTTTCCGCTCAGCGGTTGTGAATGGGATAAGGACGACATCGTCTTGGTCTTGTCCGTACGTATTCTGACCTTTGGGAGACAAGACACCGATCACGCGAAGCGGGACGTTCTTGATGCGGATCACCGCACCGATTGGCTCTTCTCCAGGGTCAAACAACTCATCGACCACCGTCTGTCCAAGCAGGGCAACAAGGGTAGCACTATCCATATCGGCTTGCGTAAACGAACCTCCTCTGCTGAAAGACCAGTCTCGAATACTGATAAAACTTGGCGATACCCCCATCACCGAACTATTCCAATTCCGATGCGCATTCACGATCTGTAGTACATCGCGTTTCGACCAACCTGTTTCAGTCAGAACCGGTATTTTCCGCTTCAGATCCATGGCGTCCGCAACAGTCAATTTAATCGCGCTACCCTGTGCACCTCGCACACCGCCGACATTCGCTGCAGAAGGCCAGATGATGATGACATTGGCCCCCATGGAGGCAATTTGTTCGTGTACCACCTGTTTGGCCCCCTCTCCAATACTGACCATGGCAATGACGGCGCCGACTCCGATAATGATGCCAAGCATGGTCAACCCGGCACGCAGCCGATTTCGCTGCAGGATTCGTAGCGCCGTCACGATTGTCAACCACACAAATGTTGCCACGGGTATCTCCGCTATTGCGACCGACCCTGCGTCGCTCGATCACTTAAGATTTGGCCGTCCTTGATGACAATTTCTCGCGCCGCATGGGCCGCGATGTCGACTTCATGCGTAACAAGGATGATCGTAATACCGTCCCGATTCAGCCCCTCAAGAATTGTCATGATTTCATGACTCGATTGCGTGTCAAGATTTCCTGTGGGCTCGTCAGCAAGTAATAAAGAGGGTGAAGTCACGAGCGCTCGAGCGATCGCCACCCGTTGTTGTTGGCCACCTGACAGCTGTGTAGGGGTGTGATGCTCGCGACCACTGAGTCCGACACGCTCAAGTGCCGCTGAAGCAAGCGCCCGCTGCTTTTTTAAGGACAGCCCTCGATAAAATAGCGGCAACTGAGCATTTTCCAATGCACTCGTGCGTGCGATGAGGTTGAAACTTTGAAACACAAAACCGATTTTTTGATTCCGAATCTCTGCCAACTGATCTGGCTGCAATCGTCCGACCTCGACCCCGCCTAACTGATACTGTCCCTTGGTCGGCTGATCGAGGCAGCCGAGAATATTCATCAGCGTCGATTTCCCCGAACCACTTGCCCCCATGATGGCAACAAACTCGCCTTGCTCAATAGTCACGCTGAGCCCACGCAGCGCCTGCACCTCGACATCACCAATTCGGTAGATCTTCCAGATATCATCACAGGCAATGAGTGGGATCATGCCCTAACGCCAGAGTGCAGGAATTTCATGGAAGGATGGGACAATACATCGGCATCCGTTGCATCATATTCAACCGGCTTCAAGCTCGCCATGATCAACGGAAGCCTCAGCGGGTTCGCGGACGCTGTGGGCTTCCAAACCCCGGAGGGAGTTCATTCCCCTTCTTTTCGCCCAGCGGTTGTTCGAGACCGACAATGACGAGGTCACCTTCTTTCAAGCTGTCGGATAGTACTTCTGTGGCCACACCGTCTGAGATGCCGGTTTGAACCGATACGGGCATAGGCTCCCCATTTTCTCCTTGCTTCCAGACAGTTCGTGATGGCATCGTTGTCGGATCGAACTTGACCAAGTGTCCCCCGCTCACTCTCGCCACTTGTCCCTCACCTCCTCGACGATCCCCCTCTCTTTTAGGAGGCATGAAACGGAGCGCCGGATTGGGGACTTTGATAATCTGGTCTTTTTGAGCCACGACAATCGAGACATTCGCGGTCATGCCGGGCTTTAGCCGTAAGTCTTTATTCTCCACACCGATCACTACATTATAGGTCACGACATTCTGAACATTAATAGGTGCAAGCCGCACCTGCTTGATGGTGCCAGAGAACGACACACTCGGGTATGCGTCAACCGTAAAGAACGCTTCCTTCCCTTCCGTCATTCCACCGATATCTGACTCACTCACATTCGTGTCAACTTGCATTTTGGTCATATCAAGAGCAATCACAAATAGATTGGGGGTGGCGAAGCTAGAGGCAACCGTCTGCCCTACTTCGACATTGCGAGCGATCACAATCCCATCGACAGGGGAACGAATGACCGTATATTTCAATTCGAGATCAGCCGCATTCAAGGACGCTTCGGCCTGTTTTACCTGCGCCTCGGAGACCCGAAGTTGCGCTTCAGCGCTTTGGTAATTCGTGAATGCCACGTCAACGTCATTCTGTGAAACAAACTGCTGAGGCAACAGCGATTGCACACGATCCAGTTCGCGTTTCCGTTGAGCTAAGTCGGCCCTGGACCGTGCCACACTCGATCGAGCCATCTCGAGATTGCTCGCTGCCTGTGCCCGGCGAGCCTTAAATGGCTCTGGGTCAATGATCGCAACAATATCCCCCATTTTGACCTGTGAGTTAAAATCTGCATGGAGGCTCTTGATCATGCCCGATACCTGCGTCCCAACCTGGACCGACACCACTGGATTGATCGTCCCCGTCGCACTGACGACAGAAACGATCTGCCCACGCTCAACCACCGCGGTTCTGTATCGAATAGGGGGCTTCCGCTCGCCAGTAAAAAAGACATAGCCCCCAATCGTCAATCCAATGAGGACGATACTAATGATGGTGATAATACGTCGCATATGCTAGATGCTCGCCCCTATTAAAGACATTCTAGCAGGACAACATGCTGGGATTCATCGTTCCTGGCACACTACCGGACAGCTGACCTGCCGACATGTAGCAGTCAGCTTAACATGAGAACAGCCTGCGACCAAGGAATGTACTTCGTGAGAAGAAGCCCCGTGATGCGGCTACCCTTTGCAGATGGAAACCGGAAGCTTATCCTGCCAAGAATCGATCTAAAAACGATGTGGAAACGTGGCCTTTCTGAAAGTCAGAATCATCGAGGATCCGGCGATGCAGTGGAATTGTCGTCTTAATGCCTTCAATAACAAATTCACCCAACGCACGTCTCATTCGTGCCATTGACTCGTGCCGGTCACGACCATGCGTAATCAGCTTTGCAATCATCGAATCATAGTAGGGAACAACCACCGAACCAGACTCCATCGCGGAATCCACTCGTACTCCAAATCCGCCAGGTGGGCTATATTTCGTGATGGTTCCCGGAGACGGGATGAACTTTTCAGAATCTTCGGCATTGATGCGGCACTCAAGACTGTGGCCGGTCAAGACGACGTCCTGTTGCCGGATCGAAAGCGGATTCCCAGCGGCAAGACGAATCTGTTCCTTGATCAGATCGATACCGGTCACCATTTCGGTAATGGGATGCTCGACCTGAATACGGGTATTAACCTCCATAAAATAAAAGTTTCGCTCCTTGTCGAGCAGAAATTCGACCGTCCCAACATTCCGGTACTGTGCGGCCTTAACCGCTTCCACCGCCACGCGACCGATTTCTCGACGAAGTTTGTCATCGACGACAGGAGATGGGGTTTCCTCCACCAACTTTTGATGTCGCCGTTGAATTGAGCAATCCCGTTCCCCAAGGTGAATGACGCGGCCTTGTTGGTCGGCCAAGATCTGCACTTCGATATGGCGCGGTTCTAAAAAATACCGCTCGAGATACACACCGTCGTTCCCGAATGTGGATTTTGCTTCAGCCTGAGCGGCTTGAAAGGCTCGGCCCAAGTCTTCGGCCCTGTTCACAACGCGCATCCCCCGGCCTCCACCTCCAGCCGTGGCTTTGATGATAACGGGAAAACCGATTTTCTGCGCCGCCTGCAGTGCCTCGTCCTCGCTCCGCAATTCACCTGGGCTCCCTGGTGTGACCGGAAGCCCTCGTTTTGCCACGACTTCGCGTGCTTTTGCCTTGTCCCCCATCAACGCGATGCTTTCAGAGCTTGGCCCGATGAATTTAATCCCGATGGACTCACACACTTCGGCAAAATGGGCGTTCTCAGAAAGGAATCCATACCCGGGATGGATCGCATCGACCCCGGTAATCTCGGCAGCACTCAACACGTTGGGAATATTTCTATAGCTCAACGCCGAATCGGCTGGACCAACACACACCTTTTCATCTGCAGCTCGCACATGCAACGCCAGCGCATCAGCTTCAGAATGAATGGCCACGGTGTGAATACCGAGTTCTCGACAGGCTCGGATTACCCGCAGCGCAATTTCTCCGCGATTGGCAATCAGAACTTTCTTAAACACGTCTCGGCTCCGATTCGATGGCGAGGAAACCCGTTAGATGCCTTATGCAGTAGTTTTAGGATCGATAAGAAACAGTGCCTGGCCATACTCGACTGACTTCGTGTTCTCTACCAAGATTTTGACGATTCGCCCGTCTACTTCTGACTCAATCTCATTCATCAGCTTCATGGCTTCGATGATGCATAGCACCTGCCCCTTCTTTACGGAATCGCCTTCTTCCACATATGGATCGGCATCAGGTGAAGGAGATCGATAAAACGTGCCCACGATGGGTGACGTGACCGTTGCAAACCCCGTGGCACCTTCCACAACAGGCACCATCGTCGAGATCGGATGCGATGGATGCGGATGAATGACTGGAGCTGACTCTTGCACAGCAGAGACGGGAGATTTTCCGATCAGGTCATGCCGCAGACGAATCCGGATGCCCTGTCCCTCAAACTCAAGCTCGGTTAAATTATTCCGACGAAGCAAATCGATCAGTTCTTGGATCTGCTTGACGGAACCTCCCGTAAACGACGCCTCGGAAATGAGCGGCTCCCGAGTCTCAGGTAGGACGATACGACGCGTGATTGGCTTTGACCCACGACGACTCACCGAACGCGCTCCACATAGGATCGAGTGCGAGTATCGATCCGAATGACGGTACCAACCTCCAAATACAGCGGTACTTTGATCGTGGCTCCTGTTTCCACAATTGCCGGCTTTGTTCCCCCGGACGCCGTATCCCCACGCACACCGGGCTCTGCATCGACCACCTTCAGTTCAATAAAGTTCGGTAGTTCGACGGCAATTGGGCGATGCTCATAGATGAGGATCTTGGCAATCATGTTTTCTTTCAAAAGATCGGCGTTTTCCCCCAATTGGTTTTTCTCGAACGTCAGTTGCTCATACGTCTCCGTATCCATCAACGTATAGGACTCCCCGGACGCATAGAGAAACTGCATCTCTCGCTCTTCGAGATCAGGTTCATCAAACCGTTCCCCGGATCGAAATGTGCGATCCAATACGTTTCCGGAGAGGTAGCTTTTCAACTTGGTGCGTACGAATGCACCGCCTTTCCCAGGTTTGACATGTTGAAAATCAACAATATAAAAAGGCTCCCCTTCGACCATCAAACGGACACCGCTACGAAAATCAACCGTGGAAATCACTCATTCCCCCCTCGGTGGCAATGCTTTCACCGTGCTACACACATGTTCATGATATACTGACTGTGGTTCCGCTCGCAGACGATCCTCCTCCGGAACAACCCCTTGACCCGGATGTCGCCATGTGCTCACATAACCCACGCAGCGCCAACAGATACCCAGAGGATCCGAACCCGGAAATCTGCGCCAATGCAACTCCCGAGACATATGAATGTCGCCGAAACTCTTCACGTCGATAGACGTTTGAGAGATGAACTTCGATGGTCGGCAAATCGACGGCGGCCAACGCGTCACGAATTGCAATGCTGGTATGGGTATAGGCTGCCGGATTGATGATGATGCCATGACAATCGCCTCGAGCTTCTTGGATCCAGGTCACCAACTCTCCTTCAAGATTCGATTGCCGAATGACCAGCTCGATTCCAAGCTCTGTACTCAGCTTACGAAGGGCGGCGTCAATCGACTCAAGTGATGCCGTTCCATAAATCGACGGCTCCCGATTACCCAGCAGATTTAGATTGGGACCATGCAACACCAGGACTCGAAACATAGTGCGTCGGGTGCCTCTCACACCATATCCGCCTCACACAGCAGGCGGCATTCTAGCAGTCCCCTTTCAGGGGGTCAAACGGCTGAAGCTTCAAAAGGTTTCCGAGTTTAGTGACTGGGACTTGAAAGATCCCGACGACGCGACTGGACCGAGGTGAGCCACTGTTCCAACCGCGCAACGACTGAACTCCTCACCCCATGAGCGTTGATGGGCGTTGCGGCACCCACCCAGACAGGAATTTCTTCTGATCCCGGCATGGCAGAGGAGGAACTCTTGGTTACATTCCGAATCACCTGATCCGATCCACCCCAGGCCGACACCATTGGCTCTTCACACGAGTCATCAGACGTAACATGTGACGGATCTGATTCTGGTGATAACGGCCCCTGTGTCTCAACACCTTCCCGAACTGATGTCTTTTCAACGCCTGCTCGAAGAGACAAGGCCTCCTGATCTTGCGGGTTAAGAGCCAAAATGACATTGCAGGAACGGATGGCCGCATCCTTGGCCCCTTCGGCCGCGTACAGCTTCGCCAACGTCCGATGCGCTCGGAGATTATCAGGGCTTAATTTGACAGCCTCTTCCAGTATGGCCTTCGCTTTGATCGGCTGACTCAACTGTTCATAGGCACGGCCTAATGCCACCATGGCCGTAATGAACCCGGGATAGGTCTTCAATCCATCTTCGAGAACGGCAACTGCCTCACTCCACATCCCGGCTTTGCCATACTCTTCGGCCAAGGGAATAAATACTTTGGACCCTGGCTCCTTCGCAAACGCTAAGGCCAACCGATCTATCTCAGCCGCGTTATCTGTTTTCTTGGAACTGGATGCCATAGACGGAATCACTCCACAAGTGACGCACGACGAGGCGCACGTAGGCCACAATCTCGTACTGCATCGAGGATCTCGTCCGCCACTCGTCGCTTCGGCATAAGACCCAAAACCCTCTGTTCACCCGTGGCTGAAAGAATGACCACCGCATTGTTATCACTGCCGAATCCCCCTCCCCCTTGCGTCACATCATTGGCCACGATGAGATCCAGTCCCTTGCCTCTCAGCTTGTCCCTCGCATGAGACAGGAGCTGTTCGGTTTCTGCGGCGAATCCGACAACAACCTGTGACGTCCGCCTTGCAGACAACATCGTCAGAATGTCCGGTGTGGCTTCGAGCTCGAGAACCATTTCAGAGTGACCCTGTTTCTTGAGCTTCTGCCCTACCAGGGTTTTAGGGCGAAAATCGGCGACCGCTGCAGCCATGATCAGCACCGTTGCGGATGGAAAATGCCGAGACAGCGCATCGGCCATCTCACTGGCCGTATTGACCCGCACAGTCGTGACACCGGGGGGAGGCGTCAGAGCGCAGGGCCCGGTCACCAAGATCACTTCGGCTCCGCGATCACGTGCGGCTTCTGCAATGGCGTACCCCATCTTTCCCGAGGAATGGTTGGAAATAAACCGAACCGGATCAATGGCTTCTTGAGTCGGTCCGGCAGAGACCAGCACCCGTTGTCCTTCCCAATCTCGCTGAGGAGTGAGGGCAGCATAGACCGCATCCACGATGCGTGACTCTGCGGAAAGCCGCCCTTGTGCAATCTGTCCTGATGCCAGTGGACCGACTTCGGGGTCGAGCACGACCACACCGCGATCTCGAAGTGCTTGAACATGTTGAATGACCGTAGGATGGCTCCACATATCGCCGTCCATAGCGGGAGCGACAATGATGGGGCATCGAACATTCAACAGCATGGTGCTCAACACATCATCCGCCAGACCAAGCGCCGCCTTAGCCAGAAAATTTGCGGTCGCGGGTGCCACAAGAACGGCATCGGCTCGCTCTGGAATAGCAAGATGCGGCATATCCGCATGAGCCTCAAAGAGGTCCGTGACAACCCGACTACCTGAGAGGACCTCAAAGGTCAGCGGCGCCACAAATTTTGTCGCGGCCTGCGTCATCACAACTGAGACAGCCGCCCCGTCTCGCCTCAGCGCACGAAGTACCCCAACAGCCTTGTAACCCGCAATGCTTCCCGTTACCCCCAGAACAAGGTGTTTTCCCCAAAGACCTCTGGGCAACCCCGTTTCGCTCACATGCCTACTCCTCGGTCGGAGACCCTGCCGACTGAGCCGTGTCATCGACGTACACGCTGAGTTCTTTCTTGATCTCCTTCGCATCCTCCCCTGTCATCATCGCAAGGCGCTCGGTTTCGCCTTCCTTCCCCCGTTTGGCTTCCTTCGTGGCGTCGCGTGCTTCCTTACCGGTCAAATACTGCACGTTCCCTCTCAGGACCTCATCAAGCGCAACGGTCGTTTCCTTCGTAAATCGAGAAGATCCAACATGTTTAGCCCCCTGGGTCAAGTGCTTTGCCCTTTGCGATGCGACGATCACCAAACGGTGACGAGAGTCAAATTCATTGGAGGTGTATTGCGGTAATAAATTCAGCATGTCGATCATAGTGTGGCTCGCCCCCTTTACAGTAAAAATGTGGTTGAAGGTTCTCAATCTGCCCGTGTGACGTCTTCATCGAGAAGACCACTCTGTTCAAGCCACTGTCTGTCCAGCCGCTTGGTCTTCAGGCGTTCCGCTAAAAAAATGCTCTGCAACTCGCGAAGAGACTGTGCAAGATCGTCGTTCCTCACGATGTATGAGTATTCACGAAAACACCAAACCTCTTCTTTCACCTTTTGCAATCGACGCAGGATCTCCTCCTTAGAATCTGAGGCCCGGTTCTGAAGTCGCGCACGCAGAATATCCACGGAGGGAGGCAAGATGAAAATCGAGACCGCATCAAGAAACTGCTTCTTGATTTGGAGTGCACCCTGGACATCGATTTCAAGCAAGACGTCGATGCCCTGTTCAATCTTACTCACGAGAGGGGTTCGAGGAGTCCCATACCAGTGGCTGTAGACATGCGCATATTCCACAAACTCATCCCTCGCCACCATATCCTTGAACACTTGTTCGTCGATAAAGAAGTATTCGCGTCCGTGCTCTTCTCCAGGTCGAGGCCTTCGCGTCGTACATGAGATCGAATGCCAGATCCCGGACATCGAGTCCACAATTTGCTTGCACAAGGTGGTCTTGCCGGCTCCTGATGGTGCGGAAATGATGTACAAGATTCCCGGAGCATGCTGCCTCCCAATCACGCCCCTGGGGTGATTACGTATGGGTGCCGCGGTGCTCATTCGACGTTCTGCACCTGTTCACGCACGCGTTCCAGCTCGGCTTTCATGCGCACGACTTCCGCAGTGATCGCACTATCATTGGCTTTCGACCCGATCGTATTCACCTCACGCCCCATTTCCTGAAGGAGGAAATCCAGTGTTTTCCCGACTGGCTCATTGCTGGGCACAGCCTGGCTAAACTGTACCATATGCGCATCCAATCTGACCAATTCTTCTGTAATGTCACACCGGTCCGCATAAAGGGCCAGCTCCTGATGAAGGCGAGGAAGATCTGGAATAGAGTCCCCCAACAATTTTTCCACTCGAAGCTTCATCCGTTCAAACGTTTCTCTCCCCACCGCTGGAGCACGGTTGGAAATCACGATGTGACTGTTACGTACACTCTGGACTCGATCCAAAATATCTTGGGCGATCAGCCCACCCTCTTTCTTCCGCATGGTGGCCATCGCAAGCACCGCTTTCGCTCCCAACCGTTCGACGAATTTAAGGAGCTTAGGATCGTCAGCCGGCTGGTCAGACAGCGTAATAATATCTCGGAATCCGGCGATCAGCCCGATATCAATCGACCCTTTAAGTTTCAGTGTGCGCTGGAGTGTACGAAGGGCTTGATGGTACTGTTTTGCCAAATGCGCGTCAAGTTGAGGCGTACGGACACTGCCTCGACTCCCTTGCAGCGACACCGTGACATCGACCCTTCCACGGGTACAGTGTTGCTGAATCATTTTCTTGAAGACTTCCTCTAAAACCCCCATCGATTTGGGTAGACGAATCGATGTCTCCAGGAAACGATGATTGACTGATCTCACCTCGATCGTCACCATCGTCTCTAACCAGGCTCCTTGACATCGACCAAATCCGGTCATGCTTGTAATCATTTCGACTGTTTTCCTTCCCATGGGCAGACATCGTACATCAGACAGCTCAGGCAGCGGGGTTTCCTCGCAAGACAGACATATCGGCCATGAAGCAAGAGGCGTTGAGAAATATCCGTCCACTCCGCCTCCGAATACAGCGACTGAAGATCATGCTCGATTTGCTCGGGATTTTGTGAACGAGTCAAGGCTAAGCGATTTGCGACGCGCCTCACATGGGTATCGACGACGACCCCCGGCTTTCCAAATGCCCCTCCGAGAAGCACATTCGCGGTTTTCCGCCCGACACCAGGAATCGATGTCAGCTCCTCCATCGTGTCAGGGACATGACCGCCGAAGCGCGTCGAGACGGCCTGCGCACAACCGAGCAAATTCTTCGCCTTGCTCTTATAAAATCCCGTCGATCGGATCAGCGCCTCCAGTTCGGTTGTTGCTGCCGTTGCCATCATCTGTGGTGTTGGATACCGTGCAAACAATGCCGGCGTGACCTGATTCACACGCTGGTCCGTGCATTGCGCCGAGAGAATTGTGGCAACCACGAGTTCCCATGNNCCCATGGAGAACGGTATGTGAGCTCAATCCTCGCCACCGGTATGGCCCGACGGAGGCTCAACAGGATCTGCGCGGCACGGCTGGAATCCGATCCCGCCCTCATGCGCTTGGCTGGTTTCATGGCGGGTTGATTGTGCAGTGGTTATGGAGGAGTTGCAAGGGCAAGGGCATCATCAGGCTGTGGACTTCCAGCCGTCTGCCGTTCAGAAAACAGCAGGGCTTTCACGTGTGACTCCAGTTGCGTGAGTAACGGACGGAGCGTCCCAGGCTGGAGTGCAGAAATCCCAATGGCTCCGTAACGTCGACAGAGCAACTCACCCTGATGCGACAAAACCCGATCACATTTATTAAACACGAGTACCCTTGGAATTGCCGTCAACTGCAGCTCTTCCAGAATGGCGACAACTGCGGTGATCTGAACATCGACATCGGCCGCGCTCACATCAACGACGTGAAGAAGCAGATCCGCTTCACGCAGCTCATCGAGCGTCGTCCGAAACGCACCGACCAATTCCTGCGGAAGGTCACGAATAAACCCGACCGTATCGGTTACAATAACCTCGCGATCTTCAGGAAACCGTAGACGTCGACTTGTCGTGTCGAGCGTTTCAAAGAGACGATTTTGTGCTGACACCTGACTTTGCGTGAGGACATTGAGCAAGGTAGACTTCCCGGCATTCGTATACCCCACCAACGAAACCACGGGAAGTCCGTGCCGACCTCTGCGAGACCGGCGCCGATTTTGATGTCGTGCGAACTTATTCAATTCCTGCTCTAGGTGCGTAATCCGGTCCCGTACTCGGCGGCGATCCGTTTCCAACTTGGATTCACCTGGTCCACGAGTCCCAATTCCACCCCCCAAACGTGACAGTTGAGTCCCGCGACCGGACAAGCGCGGTAGGAGGTACCGCAACTGTGCCAACTCAACCTGAACTTTGCCTTCGCGACTATGGGCACGGCGAGCGAAGATATCCAAAATCAATTGAGTACGATCAATCACCTTGATGTCAGTCATGTCCGAAATTGCTCGGAGTTGAGCCGGCGAGAGCGTTTGGTCGAAGATGACCATGTCGGCCCCGCGGTGAAGCGTTTGAATTAAGACGTCCTTCATTTTTCCGCTTCCCAAGAGATATCGCTGATGCCCGTCCGGTATTCGCTGGACGATACGATCGATCACCATCACATCGGCTGACGTCGCGAGCTCGGCCAATTCCGTCAACCGTTCCTCTTGTTCAACTCGACTATTGGTCGAGGCACTCACAAGGATTGCCGATTCTTTCCCCCGCCCCACGGCATAGTGCGTGCTAGCCTGCTGAAGCTCTTCTTCGAGATTCTGGATAAATTCATCGAACGCGATCGCGAGGGTGTGAAACGGGAGGGCTTTGCACACCTTGAACAACTGCCCTGGACTATTGGGAGGCAGCAAATGCGCCATGTAGAAGTGTCCCAACTGGCCGTCGGCGGCTACACTGAGAATACCGATCAGGTCAAGCCGCAGGAATGCGAGATCGGTGAGAACTTCCTGGTTCAACGGCTGATCATGCAGTTGTGTACGAATACACCGCAAACCACGAAGCGCGCGACTACCGGCACGAAACAAGGTCAGCGTCGTAGATGAGAGCGTCAACTCTGTCCCTATGATGACTTCTTGAACCTGTCCTCTCCTGGTCAGCACCACCCCGACCGGCCGGCGCAGCTCAACCGTCAGTTGGCCTAGAATCTTGGCCAAGTCCGGTGAAATGATCGCGTCGTTTGCAACGCGACGGCGATAGAGTCGTTCAAGCGCTGCAACCTGACTCGCGCGAAGCCCCGTAATGTGACCACGAAGATTAGAGATAGGCGTTCTCCTTTCGTTCGTTAACACCACCTACTCCCCTTGTCGCGTTGGGATTCATCAAGCCCTCCATCGGGGAGATAGCAAGGTCGGAGGACCATCGTTCCCCACTCATCAACAGCTGACGTCCTGCTGAGGCAATCATGGCAGCATTGTCCGTGCAGAATTCGATTGGAGGGAGCGACAGACGGAGCTTCCCACGAGCCGCATACTCGCCCAGGACTGCTCGCAATCTCGAGTTGGCTGATACACCACCCACCACGGCGAGCGCGGACAGGTTCGTTTGATGAAGGGCAGCCAACGCTTTTGTAACCAAGACTTGTACGATCGCCTCCTGGTAGCCGGCGGCAAGATCGGCCATCTGACCCGGTGTGAGAGGGCTAGCCATTTCTCTCAGTTTGTATAATAAGGAGGTCTTGAGTCCGCTGAAGCTAAACTCAAGACTGTTTTTGGCCCGATGAAACCGAGGGAATGCAATAGCCTGCGGGTCACCAGAACGGGCGACACGATCGATAGCTGGTCCACCAGGGTACGCGAGGCCAAGCATTTGGGCTCCTTTATCGAATGCTTCACCGGCTGCATCGTCACGAGTCCGTCCCAGCAGTACACAGTGCCCATTCGCCTCGCGACGATAGAGATGCGTATGCCCCCCCGATACGACCAACACAACACAGGCAAGCGGAAAGGTTGGGTCAGCCAACCATGCTGAAGCGATATGGCCCCGTAGGTGATTGATCCCAACGACAGGAATGCCTAGTCCGTAGCCCAAGGCCTTCGCATAGTTCACCCCGACTAAGAGGGCGCCAACCAATCCAGGCCCTTGAGTGACCGCCACAGCGGAAAGAGCGGTCCTCGCAACCTTGGCCTGCGCCAGGGCTTGGCTCACCACGAGATCGATCCTGCCCAGATGCGCCCTGGCCGCTAATTCTGGAACGACGCCTCCAAACTTCTCATGGACGGCTTGTTGCGAAAACACGATATTGGACAACACGATCCCGTCGGGATCAAGGACAGCTGCGGCCGTCTCATCACATGAGGACTCAATGGCTAGAATTGGCCCAGGTCTCCATCCAGTCGGGCCTGAAGGTTTCAGCTCTTGGGGGCGAAGTTTCATCGCAGCATGAGGAAATCCGTGATTGGCATGAAAACAAAACAGCCTCTGCGGCCAGACACCGCAGAGGCCATCCTTTGTTGAATGAGTGGTCTATTAATCACAAAATGGGATCAGACTCCAGCCATCGCCTCCTGCTCAATAAACGCCGGAGCTCCGTCGCGCAAGACCACCTTGACCTTACGACTTTCTTTAAATCGTCCTCTGATCAGCTCATCCGACAGTGGATCGCCGATGGCACGTTGGATGGCTCTCCGCATGGGTCTCGCACCATAGAGCGGCTCATACCCTTCTTTAATAAGCCACTGCTTGACCTCGTCGTCAACCTCGATTTCAATCCCCTTATCCACCAAGCGAAGATTCAACTCGCGGAGCAGAATATCCAAGATGCTGTACAGTTGCTCCTTCTCCAGTTGATGGAAAATGACGATCTCATCAATCCGATTCAGAAACTCAGGGCTGAACGACTTTCGAAGCTCTCCAAGTACTTCTTCCTTCTTTCGTCGTGCCGCTTCACCTTCAGTACTCTGGAAGCCCAGCGACACACCTTTCTGAATCATCTTGGTTCCGATATTTGACGTCATGATGACCACGGTATTCTTAAAATCGACCTTTCGCCCTAGGCTATCGGTCAACACTCCGTCGTCCAACACTTGTAGCAGCACATTGAACACATCGGGATGGGCTTTCTCAATCTCGTCGAACAGGACAACCGAATACGGCCGGCGACGAACCTTTTCAGTCAGCTGTCCGCCTTCTTCATAACCCACGTAGCCAGGAGGGGCACCAAAAAGCCGGGAGCTTGTAAACTTCTCCTGGTATTCAGACATATCCACCCGAATTAACGCATCTTCGCTGTTGAAGAGAAACTCCGCCAATGTCCTGGCGAGCTCGGTTTTCCCGACGCCTGTTGGTCCCAAGAAAATAAAGGAGCCGATAGGCTTCCGCGTCTCCTTTAAACCGGCACGAGAACGGCGAATCGCCCGGGCAACGGCTGAAATCGCCTCGTTTTGACCGACCACTCGTTTATGGAGAAATTCCTCCATCCTCAGAAGCTTATTGGATTCCTCCTCTTCCAGCTTAAAGAGCGGAATACCCGTCATCTTTGAGACCACGTAAGCAACATCTTCCTTGGCGATCACCGGCTTGTTCTTCTCCTGGCTCTTTTTCCACTCCCGCTTGGACTCATCCAAAAGCTTCCGCAGCCGTTCCTCTTCTTCCCGATGCCGCACCGCTTCCTCAAAATTCTGCATGGAGATTGAAAGTTCTTTTTCGCGTGCCACCTTTTTGAGCTCTTGTTCCATCGCTTTCAATTCAGCGGGCAGAGCATACGTCTGCAATTTGGCACGTGACCCCGTTTCATCGATCAAGTCAATCGCCTTGTCGGGCAGAAACCGGTCGGTAATATACCGGTCCGACAACTTGACGGCTTCCACGATGGCATCTTCCGTGATTTCCACTCCATGATGCTCTTCGTATCGATCACGAAGCCCTTGAATAATACGAATGGTTTCATCCAGATTCGGTGGCTGAACATAGATCGGCTGGAACCTTCGCTTCAACGCGCCGTCCTTTTCAATATGCTTCCGATACTCGTCTAAGGTCGTGGCTCCGATACACTGAATTTCGCCACGGGAGAGCGCCGGTTTCAGCATATTCGACGCATCAATGGATCCCTCAGCCGCTCCTGCCCCCACGAGTGTATGGAGCTCATCGATGAAGATAATGATATTACCGGCCTGGACAATCTCCTTCATCACCACCTTGAGGCGTTCCTCAAACTGTCCACGATATTTCGTCCCTGCCACAAGCGACCCCAGGTCTAACGCAATGACCCGGCGAGAGAGCAAATTGTCGGGAACTTCAGATTGGACGATACGCTGTGCGAGCCCCTCAACGATCGCAGTTTTCCCCACCCCAGACTCACCGATAAGAACGGGATTGTTTTTGCTTCGTCGGCTGAGAATCTGCAGCACACGCTCAATTTCATCAGCCCGACCAATAACCGGGTCCAATTGGCCTTCTTGAGCCAACTGGGTCAGGTCACGACCAAACTCATCCAATGCCGGGGTATTACTTTTCCGATCTCGTTCACGCGGGGCAGACTTTCTCAAAAAAGTCACCGTGAGCTGACGCGCCGTCAGCAGGTTGGCGCCCAAACTCCGAAGGATTTTTCCACCAATTCCTTCTTCTTCCCGCAAGAGTCCAAGAAGCAAATGCTCGCTACCGATGTGATTGTGGCCCAGCAACCGGGCCTCCTCTACCCCATATTCAATGACCTTCTTGACCCGAGGGCTAAAGGGGATCTCCCCAAACGTCATCGTCGTTCCGCCGCCTGGTAGATTTCGTTCAATTTCCAACCGAATCTGCTCAGTAGAGAGCCCCATTTTTTTCAGGATCATGAGGGCAATCCCGTCAGACTCACGGAGGATGGCCAAGACAAGGTGCTCGGTCCCCAGATAGTCGTTTTGGTGCCGTTCTGCCTCCTCACGCGCAAGGATGATGATCTTTCGACCTTTGTCCGTAAATCGTTCGAACATCCTGCCTCCTCCTCGGTGAGTGGGACTGCTACCTGTCTTCGAGCAAACCCCTTGAAAAACCTTGGCCTGATTCTAACCACAGGTTGCTTGAGAGTCAAGATTGAGCAGAGAACGAGACATCAGAGTCAACACAGATCATGAGTCATGTAATCTTCTGTCCCCTACTCAGAACCGGACGATCATCGGACTGTCCGTTGACATGAAAATAAGCATCCCGATACAATCATTTTCCCCGTTTATCCAATCAGAATGACTGGTACTCATGAAAAGTAAAAGCATTGGGATCTTGACCAAGCCCCAATTCCCGGAAGTAAAAGCGACATTACAGGGCGTTGTCGGCTGGCTCCGAGCGCGGAATATTGATGTCTTACTGGACACAACATCCGCCGCCTTACTCAACGAACCAGGGGGAATCCCAAAAACACAGCTGGCGCAGAAAGCCGATGTCCTATTGGTGCTGGGTGGAGACGGAACCATTCTTAGTGCTGCGCGACTCGCGGCAGAACGGAGCATTCCGATCTTGGGTGTCAATATGGGAGGACTTGGCTTCTTGACGGAAGTCCGTTTGGACAACCTCTATCCTTCTTTAGAACGGGTCTTTGCCAATGACTTTGCGCTCGATGAACGCCTGATGCTGTCAACCCATGTTCATCGGCACGGAGAAACCGTTGCGCAAGGAGTCGTGCTCAACGATGTCGTCATCAGCAAAGGCACCCTGGCTCGGATGATCGAGCTCCACATCGCCATCGGGGGGCAGTTCGTCACACACCTGCGCGGGGATGGCCTGATTATTGGGACACCGACAGGATCGACCGCGTACTCCCTTTCTGCTGGCGGCCCCATCATGAATCCAGCCCTACAGGCCCTTATCTTGACACCGATCTGTCCTCATACCTTGACGCATCGCCCCTTGATCGTCCCGAGCAATGTCAGGATTGAAGTGACGTTGACCAGTAAAGACGAGGGATCAATGGCGACACTCGATGGACAAGTCGGTGTAGCCATCACGCAAGGTGATACCGCCGTGATTCAAGCGTCAGACTATCGGACCCGGCTCATCAGATTTCCCGAAAGCCATTACTATGAAGTGTTGCGGGAAAAGTTAAAATGGGGGCATGGGTGAGGATGAAACTTTCCGGCGCTATCTTTATGTTCTCCCTTGCTCAACATATTTGAGCATGTCTTGATTCGCGGAAAACTTAAACTCCCCGATACAGTCGGGCGTTCCGTCGAAGGAGCGCTCCGCAACAGCGAGTGCCCGCAACCCATTCACATCAACCGGACGGCTCTGACGTTGCTTCAGGCGCGTCTGCAAGCGGTCTAGCACAACCTTGGCCTCTTCCCCGATGGTCTTAGTCGCAAGATACCGCTCGACCACTTCCGCGCACCAATCTCCATCTCGCTTCGCGACTCCGACAAGGCCCTCGCTGGCTTTCCGAGCCCAACCAGCTAAAAAGACACCGTCCATCACTGTGCCAGTGGATTCATCATAGGCCTGAAAGAGTGCGTCATCAGGATCATTGCCCGTCTTATTGGGATTGGTAACGAACATGCCATTCTTATAGGGGAGACCGACGGTCTCATCCACCCTGTCGCCAACGGCAAACACAACCGAATCACAGGGAAACTCATACTGCTGTTTCAACCCCACAGCCACGGTATCCTCTCCCTTGGGGTCGAGTCGGTTGTCTTCCATTTCAAGTCCACGAACGCGATTTTGGCCGTCAACGAGAATCCGTTTGGGAGAGGCAAGGAATCGAAACCCCATCTTGGTCTCAGACACCTTCGGTTCACATTTGGTGAACTCGTCCGTGAATGCTTTCAACACCGCATCAGGATTCTGGCCGACCTTCGCGAGACGATCCTTGATACGCTCAAATTCCGCCTTGAGGCCGGCAAGGTCCATATTGGCACAGATACTGCGAATCTCTTTAGGGTTGTACTTTCGTTCAACCGGTCCCCGTCGTACGACCGCCGTGACACGCTCGACCTTCTTGTATCGGATCAACCAGTGAGCGATATCCACCATCACATCCCCCGCCCCAATCACGGCCACATGCTTTCCCATTTCAAACGGGCGGTCCCCGAACCCCGGGAGCCGATTGAAGTGATAGACCACATCTTTCGCGTGAAACACCCCTTGAGCCGAATCCCCCTCCACGCCAATCGCCTTGGTTCCTTGCGCACCAATCGTGAAGACCACTGCGCTCGCACCAAGCCCTCGAACCTCTTCAACCGTCAGGTCCTTTCCATTCCCAATGGAGACATTCCCAAAATAATGGACATTCTTCTGCTGAAGAAGATCCCAGTATTGCTTCTTGAGCCCCCCACGAAGCTTTAACTTCGATGGGAATATCCCGTACTCGGCCAGTCCGCCAAATTTGATATCGCGATTGAGAACGATGATTTCATGTCCAGCCTTCGAGAGGGTACTCGCCACAGCCATGCCCGCTGGTCCCGCTCCCGCCACAATAATCACATGCGTCTGTGATCCGCTCATACAACCTTCCTCAAGAAAAAAGTGATAGAAAAGCCTTGATTATCAAGAGTTCGCGGACTGTAGCATAGCCTTTCCCGCACTGTCAAAATACCTGCAAAGTTGATGAGTTATAAAAAGCCATCGACACGATTGCTTGCGCGGCTCTCCACGGTCGTCTACAATGAGGCTCATTTCGAACAGGGAGGGTGTTCTGCCGGAAATCTACCTCCATATCGCGAATACATCCAAGATACCCATCGTTCCTACTCCCGTTCCCCTTTTGGTTGGCAGGCCGCTCTGAATCACCTCAGGCTGTCGAGGAAATTCCCCATGCCCTCTTGTCAATCAAACTCTCCACCACTCGCTGAGATTCAGATATCTCCTGTGCGCTACTATCCGGTCCTTAATGATGACCGCTCGTTTACCCCAAGAGACCTTCGCCCGGACGAGGCTTATCTGGTGCCGGATTTTGAGTCTGCGGAAAAACTCATCGCCCAGGGTGTCAACAGTGCACGGATAGCCATCCACACCAGATCGTCGAACAGTGTGGATGATCCGGGATACTCCCGAGTGGTGGGTGACGTCCAACTTGTGCCTCCTTCACCTTTCACATTTGAACAATCCATCGTGGTTGTCCTCCCAACCTACAACGAGCGTTCCAACCTTGAGGCCCTAGTCACGGCGATCGGGAAATATCTTGTGACCGATATCTTGATTGTGGACGATAATTCACCGGACGGAACCGGCGAACTTGCCGATGCGCTCAGTGTCCGACACACACACGTCCATGTACTTCACCGGCCCCGGAAAGAAGGGCTTGGACCGGCTTACCTGGCGGGGTTTGAGTGGGCGCTGGAGCGACGATATGATCGCATCATCGAGATGGATTGCGACTTCAGTCATGCACCATGGGATCTCCCTCGCTTGGTCCATCGCAGTCAGAGTGCCGACCTGGTGATTGGAAGTCGTTATATACCAGGCGGTGGAACCGAGAATTGGAATGCTCGCCGTCGCTTTGTGTCTCGATGCGGCAACAACTACGTCAGTTTCTTTCTGGGCTCAACAATCCACGATTGGACAGGAGGGTTCCGATGCTACCACCGCGGGCTGCTAGGGGACATGAGCTTGGAAACCGTGGAAGCCAAGGGATACATCTTTCAGGTAGAACTCGCCTGGCGAGCCGTGCGACTGGGAGCAGCCATCAGTGAACTCCCTATTCGATTTTGCGACCGTGTCCTAGGACAGAGCAAGCTTGGCTGGCACTCACTCATTGAAGGACTGATTGAAGTTCCCAAAATGTCTGTTCTAGGATCGATCAAGAAATAAGATTCTCTCACATCATGTTGCTCTTCGTCTCCTGTTTATTCCAAGGAGATAGAAGACGTAATTCAACCGCTCTTCCGCGAACAGCTGGTTTCACGTGTCACACAGAGCCTCAGGATGGAAGCCGCCGGTTCGGATGGGTCGAGCTTGGTTAAATCGATGATAAGTTCATCTTTGGCATTGGCTAACATCCCATCGAGCACACTGCTCTTGACAGGAATGACGGCTTCAGCAGGCTGAAAAAGCAGGTCAAACCCTTTCGCGGCTGTGGGTCGCATGGGATAACGGCGATCGTAGATCATGCCATAGGCCGGAATGCCGTAAATGATTCGCCAGTTTCCCAGAAGAAAATGCAACTCCGTTCCATGGACATACAGTCCCCCTGTCGTAATAATTCGCCGTGCAAAGGTCTGAGGCTGGCTCAAATAAAATGTGACCCGCTCATTGTACTTTGCATCAGCCAGTGCTTCCGATAGTTGGGCTGCAAGGAGGGTCAACTCTTCGTCGGTGAAGGCAGGAACCAATGGAGATTCCCCGAGGAACCACCGCTGCGGCGCAACCCGATGTTCCTGCACCTTCATCCCTGCCAGAATCGCCCGTATTTTCTCCGGCTCGATCGTGAATGGATGGGTATGATGGCTGGGTTGCCATTCGGGGAGCACTTCTTCATCCTCTTCCAATCGCACATAATTAACCGGATCCTCGTAGACGATGCGCGAGGGAATATGCGGCACGGCACAACCAAACAGCAGTGCGGAGTAGAGGGTCAGAAGTAAGGGGAAACTCGACCTCATCATGTTTGGCGTTCGATCGTGTCGCCTCCACCCATTCACTGCTCCTCTTCTGTTCACCCTTCACTGATCGTGACGGTCATCTCAGCACGCTCCAAGGGATTGTCCCTGCCGTCACGTTTCAGATTGACGATCTTGTCGGCCAC
>DCZN01000128.1:70909-80544 GCA_002331625.1 Nitrospira sp. UBA2083
ACAAATAAACAATTGCGACCCAGCACTGTCCGGATCGTTCGCGCGAGCCATTGAGACGATCCCCCGCTTATGCGGCTTGCTGTTGAACTCAGCCTTCACTTTATACCCAGGTCCACCCATTCCATGCGACGAGCGATCGGCGTTCTTGCTATTTGGATCTCCTCCCTGAATCATGAAACCAGGAATGACGCGGTGAAATGTCGTCCCATTGTAAAATCCTTCCTTGGAAAGCTTGATAAAGTTCGTTACGTGACCAGGCGCGACATCCGAAAAGAACTTGAGCACAATCTCCCCCATCGGCTGTCCCTTGCTGGTCACCGCAATCGTCGCCCGCACCTTCTCACCTACCTCAGCCATTCGATGTATCCTTTCTTTAAGTATTCTGTCACTCTCGAAAAAGAAACGGGGGTGGTGCCACCCCGACCTCAAGCCCTTGATTGATGGCAACCCACGAAATCCCATCGTCACTACGGAACACCCCAGAGCTCGTCCCTGCAAAGAGTCCGGTCTCCTCGGATCCGATCAACACCTGGACGGCCAGGTTTGTGAGCCCTTTATTCACTGGAATCCATTGCTTGCCTTTATCCACCGTCCTAAAAATTCCGTTTCCCGTCGCCACCACCATGGCGCGTTCGCTCGACACAATACCTCGGATGGAATCATTGGGCAACGCCCGACTGATCGGTCGCCACGTAAGTCCCCCGTCAAGGCTCCGGAATACTCCACCGTCGAACGTCCCCGCTACGATACTCTGATCATGATCAATGAGCAGCACGCGAATGAAGTTTTCGATCATCCCCTCATGATCGTTCAGGCCATGATGCATCCGCACCCACCCCGATGAGCGAGGGCTGAACCGAAACACGCCTTTCCCGGAGGTTCCCGCAAACAACGTCCCGTCCGCTGAACGCGCCAGGGCATGGACGAGAATATCATCCAACCCTGTCGTTACTGGAACCCAATGGCCGTCGGAGTGGCGCAGGCGATAGACACCATCGCCGGTTCCTGCCAGGAGCTCTTGGTCTATCGCCATCAAGGCTTTCACCTCTAACCGCTTGAGCCCGACATTGATCGGATGCCAAGAATTGCCGTCATCGCGCGAACGAAACACCCCCCCACGAAACGTGCCGGCGTACACGGTACCGTCCTTGGCGGAGGCCAGACTCAAAATAAACGGATCGGTGACTCCACTGCCTGCTCGAACCCACGTGACACCTCGATCCACGCTGCGGAAAATTCCATGTCCAAACGATCCGGCATAGATCACACCATGTCCATCCATGACGAGCGCCTGTACGCTGGCGGCAGATGGTTCAAATGGACCAGACGTTGCGGAGGCCTCTTCCAGATGGAGGGGTCTCCAAGATGATGAATCGGGAAATTGACGATGCTCACCCCCTGCAAGACATAGACCGCTACCCCACACGAGCATGGTAGTGGTGAGGACGCACATCCACCGGGCCCTGACAATCCGACTACTCATCGCATCCTCGTTCCCGCTGTATTGATCGGCAAGTCCGGGTCAAGCGGCAAATCAACCTGATTGTGGTCTTGGTTTCGCCCAAACAGGCGCGCACCGACAATTCCAACCTCATAGAGCGCCATTAAGGGCACCGCCATCAGCAACATCGTGAACAGCGTCGCGTCGGGCGTCACAACGGCCGAGACAATGAGACATAACAGGATGGCATGCTTGCGGTACTGGGAGAATGTGCGTGCAGAGGTCATTCCCGTCATAGCCGCAAGAGTCATGGCCAACGGCAACTCGAACGCACACCCAAAGATCATCAGGAACTTGACATTGAAATCAATGTAGGTTCCCACACTGAGTTGTGGGGTAATATCACGATCGAGCCCGAAACTGACGAACCAATCGATCACGAGCGGTAGGATCACCACATTGCAAAACACCAATCCCAGCGCGAACAGTCCCCCAGCTACCATAAACAGCGGGATGGCCCACCGTTGCTCTCTCGGCAACAACGCAGGCTCGATGAACTTCCAGCACTGGTAGAAAATGACAGGGAGACTCAGGATCACAGCCGCCAACAACGACACCTTAATCGAAGCAAACAGTGCCTCCGTCGGTCCATAAAATGCCAGCTGATTGGGAAACGGGCGATTCAGCCAGGCCACCATCTGGGATGAAAACGAGAAGGTCACTACCAGGGAACCGACGATCGTCGCCCCAATGATGAGCAATCGTCGCTTGACGGCTTGGATATGGACGGCAAGCGGATGAACAACCTGTTCCATAAAGGCAGCCAGTGATCTTTCCGTCTACGGTCGACCGGCTCTTCTATCGCGCCGGTTCCAATCGTTGCTCCCGAAACAGGCGAATGAACTCGGCGAGCTTGTCTTTCTTGGCCAATTTCTCTTTTTGGATCCGCTTTTTTTCGATCTCTTCGGCAGGTGTAAGGACATGACGCCTCTGCAGCTCATTGAGTTCAAGGTCCAGGCGATGGTGCGATTCTTCCAGTGCTCGAAATTCCGTATTGGTGTGGCGAAGCTGTTCGACGATGGCATCTTCCGTCAACATACGACACCTCCTGGTTAGAGTGAGTCTGGCAATATCGATTCACCTCCTGAGCGGCGCACACGTTCTGTCTGCCGGGTACCCGGACACACGAGAGGATTCAGTTCCATCAAGAGCGCGTCTTCGCTGGGATTGGTGTAATAGTGTGGGCGTCTGCCGACCTGGATAAAGCCCATATGTGTGTACAGAAACCGTGCGGGTTCATTCGAAGCCCTGACTTCAAGTACCGCCCGGGTGGCGGATTGCTCCATTCCGAGACGGCATGCCTCAGTGACGAGTGCTCGCCCGATCCCTTGCCTACGCATCGACGTGCGCACCGCCAGATTCATGAGTCGCAGTTCTTCAAAGACAATCCAAAAGCAATGATACCCAAGAATAGTCGATTCGGCTCGCACGGTCGACCGCTCATGAGACATCGCGACAAGAAAATGTGCGAACGGATTGCCCGTCAACTCGGCTTCGAGCATTTTGCGCGTCCAGGGGGACGAGAAGCAAGACTCTTCTACTGCATGAATTTCAGACAACAATTCCGCTGTTGCCGGAAGAATCCGTACTTCAGAAAGGGCTCTGCCGCTGCTCATAGCATCTGCCCCTTTGACCGCCTGCGACCTCGCGCCAATCGCTCAGCCATTTTTCTCTCGACCCGCTTTTGACGTCGCACCACGGGTGACACGCCTCCCGACCGTTCATACTGGATTTCCGCCTCAGCTCGCTGGACATACAAGGGCGCGACCACATCTCCGGCGACCTCTCCCCGTTGCAGCTGAGCCATCCCGATGCGAGCAACGGAGCAAGCCGAGGGTTTGAAGAGATGTTCCGATCCAACCGTCACCAGACCTGACGTTGTGAGAGGATCTCGAATTGCCGAGTCCATCGTCAGCCATCCCGCCCCAAACACGAACGTGGGCTCACCAAGACTCTGGGTAAAGGTTCGCGGAGCGCCAACCTGTTCATTCAGCACACGTTCTAAGCGCCCGTCTCCTCCTCGACGAAAGATCGCCCAATACACTTCTCCCCGACGACTGATCAGGAGCGGACAGACCGACATCGTGGTTATATTCGCATTCCCGGCCATCGCTTCCAATGTTGGAACGAGGGTGAGAGGAAGACCGGTCGCGGCCCGAAGTCCAAGACAAGTCGCAATCCCCACTCGAAGACCGGTAAACGAGCCAGGCCCCACTGAACACGCAAGACCGCTCAGATCATGAAGCTGTAACCCGCACTGAGCAAGCACGTGATCAATGGCCGGTAGAAGCAAGGCGCCATGAGCACCGTCTGCCTCCTGCTCATGCTGAGCCAGCAGGCGATCATCGTCGAGAAGTGCCACACTCTGCCAGGCTGTCGCCGTTTCAACCGCGAGGATTTTCATTGCTGCTTATGAAATCTGCCCCAAATCTTCCGCGCGAATCGTCTGGTTATGATGCAGTTCATGGAAGATGACCTGCACGACTCCCGGCCCCCGTCCATCCTCTAGAGAAATCTTGAACGGGCGGAGCAACCGACTATCAGGGTCGATCATAGTCTGCACCTCGGCAGGCCCCGATTCATCGAGTGGTCGAAAATCATCATAGTGAATCGTCGCCTCCACATCCCCGCCTGGTCCCAGTCGGTCTTCTTGCACCACCAGCAGTCGACGATCAAACCACAGCCGCCGGATCAACGAACGAACAGCCTGGTCTCCCGTACTGGCCGCCCCATACACCTCAAGACGATATCGCGCGCGCTCCTCCACTAACTTCACGGTTTCATCCTTCGCAACCGAGCTTGCCCCCAATACCCCTCCGACGGCCCACGCACTCAGCTGAGTGAAGCGGGCCAATTTCCCTAAGTCCTTCAGGTCGGATTGGCGACCGGTATAGACTTTCCCTTCCAGCGGCAGACGGAGCTTATACCACTCATCGGCTTGAACAAATTCAAAGAGCTCCCCCCCGATCGGTGTGAAGCCCCTCAGTCTCAAGGCATTCGGCCGGCGATAGTGAACCGTGCCCTCAACTCGAGAGAGAATCGGAATGAGCCCGCCTCGTACCTTGGCAGTAAACAATCCTTTCATTGAATGGACGGCTGCGTCACGCTGGCGCAACAGGGTAAGAAGTTCATCAGCCGTGACTCGCCTGAGCGCTGGCTCCTCCTGTGGAGCGAGAACCGTACAACCCACCAACAGAGCAAGGGCACAGGCCCCGGCAAGAATGAGCTGGAGCGGACGCTTCATCACGATGCGCGTTGAGCCATCCATCACATCCACACACTACGCCAAGACAACGCCGAGCGCTTCTCTGACTTCTTGAATGCCGATCAACTCCATCCCCTCGATAGGGTCCAGCTTCATCAGATTTCGCTCGGGCAACAGACAGCGTGTAAACCCCATTTTTGCCGCTTCACGGATGCGCGCTTCGACCTGGCTCACCGCACGCACCTCTCCGCCTAAACCGACCTCGCCCAACATCAACAATCTCGGTTCAACAGGAACATCCCGTAAGCTTGACGCAACGGCCGCGACAATACCCACATCAATCGCCGGCTCGTCGATATGCATTCCACCCACCACATTCACGTACACATCCTGTCCGGAAAGATGCATGCCCAACCGCTTTTCCATCACAGCAAGCAACAGGGACACCCGATTTAGTTCCACCCCATTCGCCATCCGCTTCGGCATCGCATAGCTGGTCGAGGACACAAGCGCCTGCAGCTCGACCAGAATCGGCCTCGTCCCCTCTAGACTCGACACCACGACCGACCCGGTACTTCGCTGTGGGCGCTCGGCCAAGAATAACTCTGACGGGTTACTCACCTCTTCAAGTCCCGTATCCTTCATCTCGAACACACCGATCTCATTGGTCGACCCAAAACGATTCTTCACGGCCCGGAGAATGCGGTAGCTATGCCCTTTATCACCTTCAAAGTACAGGACCGTATCGACAATATGTTCCAACAACCGCGGCCCGGCGATCGCCCCTTCCTTCGTGACATGGCCGATAATGAAGACCGGTACGCCGGTCCGTTTGGCAAACCACATCAGTTGCCCGGCGACCTCCTGTACCTGGCTGATACTACCCGGAGCAGACGTGATCTGTTCCGTATACACAGTCTGGATTGAATCGACGACCACAGCTGCCGGCTGAACCTCCTGAATCGCCTTCAACATCTGTTCAAGGGACGTTTCCGCCAAAATCAATAAATGCGGATGTTCAATACCCAACCGTTGCCCACGCATTTTGATCTGGCGGGGAGATTCTTCCCCTGAGACGTAGAGGACCGGTGCATCATTACTGGACAACCGTGGTAGCGCTTGCAACAACAGCGTCGTTTTCCCAATTCCAGGATCTCCGCCGATTAAGACGACCGCGCCAGGAATCACGCCACCCCCCAGGACTCGGTCGAATTCACCGATGTGGGTCAACCGCCGGTCCTCACCCACCACTTCGATCTCGGCGATGGGAGTGGCCTTGGCCTGAGCCGTTTTCATTGCCACCGGTCTACCCTTTCCCGTGGCCGGCTGCCGCTCTTCTTTCATCGTATTCCAGCCGCCGCAATCCGGGCAGCGACCGAGCCACCGTGGCGACTGATGGCCACAGGCTTGGCACGAAAAACTGATCTTGGCTTTCACATCCGACCTCGTGAGAGAGAACTAAAATCTATCTTAATGGATGCCGGAAGGGAATAAAAGCATCAGGACCAGAACGCTCACTACAAGCGCCTGATTGAGCCTTAAGGTTTTTGGGGTGTCACCCGATATTGATCGGAGGAGTACCTGACCCCATCGACTCATGGCCATGAAAAAGCGGATCGGCATCGACGAATTACGGACCGGCATGCAGGTCGAACAACTCGATCGGTCCTGGCTGAGCACGCCATTTTTTCGTCATAAGATGACGATCACCTCAACACAACAAATCGCCCAGTTGAAGGCCAGTGGGGTACAGACACTGATCGTCCGCGTCGAGGCAGAGACCATTCAAGAAGTGCCGCCTCGGGAACCGGAACGTGCCGATGAGCCTGACGCACCGAGCGTGGAACCGGCAGCATCAGGACAAACGATTGTCCCGTTCGAGGAGGAGTTACCGGCTGCCAGGCAGGTATACCAGGCCGCCAAATCCGTGATTCAAGAGGCCATGAACGACACACGGCTTGGGCGCGCCATCAATGTCGAGGCCGTAACAACGGTCATCGCGGAGATGACCGAAAGCGTCTTTCGGAATCCGGACGCCTTATCCAGCCTATCGCGACTCAAGCGATTCGATGAATATACCTTCTACCATTCCGTGAATACCGCACTGCTGGCAATGTCCTTGGGACGAAGCCTCGGATTCGATCGCTCGATGATCCATCTAGCTGGAGTGGGCACGCTTCTCCATGACATCGGCAAGACAAAGATCCCGCTCGAAGTCCTGAACAAACCCGGTCGATTTGAAGCCCATGAGATGGAAATCATGAAACAGCATGTACTCAGGGGCGTCGAGGTCCTCACCAACACGACCGGCTTGGGACATTCGTATATCCAACCGGCGCTTGAGCACCACGAGCGAGTCAACGGTGCCGGATATCCGCATCAGCGCGCTCATCAAGACATCAGCCAGGTCGGCCTGATCACGGCGGTCGTCGATATCTATGACGCGATGACGAGTGATCGCTGTTATCACAAGGGGCGGCCTGCCCATGAAATCCTCCAATTGCTCTATCGACTCTCGCTCGACGGCCATCTCGATCCAATGGTAGTCCAACAATTTATTAAGGTCGTCGGCATCTATCCCGTCGGCTCCATCGTGGAGTTGAATACCGGTGAGACAGGCATCGTCAAACAGATCAACCATGGTGCACCGCTGGCTCCAGTGGTGCTTCTCGTGAAGAGCGCAGGGAACACCTTGCTTGCTCAACCCAAAGAACATGACCTCTCCCAGCCGGATAGGACGCCGGTTCGCACCGTCAAAGCCGTCTTGCATCCCCAACAAACAGGTCTCGATCCTGTCACGTACCTGGACAAGAAAGCCGCATAACTATCACATCCGCCTCCCCTCTCTCTTTCCAAACCCACCATCAACTAAGAGGGCATGAGCCTTAAGAATTATCGAACGCCGTCCGATATTGATTCCGGGACCATCCGACTCAACCAACTACCCGCCATGAAAAAACAGATCACCATCGACGAATTACAGCCGGGCATGCAGATCGAAAAGCTTGACCGGTCCTGGCTGGATACACCGTTTTTCCGACACAAGATGACCATTACCTCACGTGCGCAGATTGCACAACTCAAAGCCTGCGGAGTGCACACACTGGTCGTGAATATAGACGTTGAAGAAGTCGGAGAAGAACAAATCTCGCAGCCAGACATCGCCACTGATCCCGCGCTCACGGCAACGAAAGAACCAGCAGCAACGCCACCGGCAGTCCCGATAGAGGAGGAGCTCCCCAACGCGAGGCAGGTGTATCACGCTGCCAAAACCGTCGTGCAGAACGCCATGCATGACACCAGGCTCGGACGAGCGATCAACATGGAAGACGTGAATCGGGTCGTCTCCAATATGACGGACAGTGTCCTGCGAAATCCCGATGCCCTGACCAGCCTATCGCGACTCAAGAAGTTCGATGAATATACCTTTTACCACTCTGTGAATACTGCGATCCTCGCCATGTCCCTCGGCCGCCATCTGGAGTTCGAGCGAAACACACTGCATCAGATCGGCGTGGGCACGTTGCTGCATGACATCGGCAAAACCAAGATCCCCCCGGAGATTCTTAACAAACCAGGCCGTTTTCAACCGCATGAGATGGAGATCATGAAGCAGCACGTGTTGCGAGGCGTGGAGGTGCTGTCCACCACCACTGGACTAGGAGATTCGTATCTTCGTCCGGCGCTGGAACATCACGAACGAGTGGACGGCACCGGGTACCCGCACCGACGAGTGCGAAACGAACTCAGCCGGTTCGGCCTGATGGCCGCGGTGGTCGATATCTATGATGCGATCACGAGCGATCGATGCTACCACAAGGGGCGCGTAGCCCATGAAGCCCTCCAGTTTCTCTATCGCTTGGCACAGGAAGGACATTTGGACGCGACCTTGGTTCAGCAGTTCATCCACGTGGTAGGGATCTATCCGGTGGGATCAGTGGTGGAGTTGAATACGGGAGAAGTCGGGATCGTCACACAAATCCACCATCATGTTCCGCTAACCCCGGTCGTACTCCTCGTCAAAAGCGCAGGGAATACAAAACTCTCGAATCCACGCGAGTTGGATCTTGTCGCGCAACTCGAAACGCCTCATCGAAAGATCACAGCCATTCTAGATCCGAAGCAAACCGGGATCGATCCGACCGACTATCTCGACAAGAACGCAGCATAGGCACCGGTCTCGCAGCCACACACTCCTCAATCTGTCCGCGCAACAAGCAACACCCACTCTTGTCCTCGTGATGATAGTAATAACCTTCCAATCTATACGTGATAACTTATCCTGTATTCTCGCCCTGACAAACTATTGACGAACTACACTCCTCCGAACCGTCAAGTTTCTGAACAGACTCTCCCCGTGTAACTACGTAATTGTTAAATCCTTGCAATTCTGAGCCATGGCACTGTGGCGCAGCTCTTGCTTACGTGTTGTATCAGCTGTAAACGCACTTACCTGGGAGGGGATCAATGGAATGTCCGAAGTGTAAGGGAATGATGATGTTGGAGCGGTTCTCGGATTTCTTTCTCGTGTTTTATGCCTGGAAGTGCTTCAATTGCGGGGCCATTATCGACCGCACCATTTCCAATAATCGCCGCAAGAGCCTGGCAGCCCGAGAGGCCCAGACCGTGGCCGCACGCTGAGAGGATCCGACCAAGATGGAGCTCGGTTTCTGAGTCCGTCGGGACCTTTCGGGAGTCATGATTGATCACAGAAACCCGGTCGAACGATGGCTTCAAGGCGTGGACNNGCGATCCGCGATTATGAGAATGCCCTCTAGCCTATCGTGGGAGGAGGGCACATCAGACTTTGCTGAGTTATTGCATCCCAGCGATTTCTCTCTCGACTCCCTGAGAGCTGTGTGCCTTTCGTTCAAACACACGTGCTGGTGCATGCTTGGCCATCTTGAGCAGCTGCATCATGTCGATCCC
>DCZN01000128.1:80574-81213 GCA_002331625.1 Nitrospira sp. UBA2083
AAACCTGCGAACACAAGACCCCATCCACCAATGATCATCCACCAAATCAGCGAGAACACTTCTGAAGGCTGATCAAAGTTGAAGACAGCCACGACTCCTCCGAATGCCAAGAGCATTCCGAGTACCATCAGCGAATAGCCGAGAGTTTTCATTCTCCCCTCCTCAAACATGTCCGGTGTATGAACAAGTTCGCCCGTTCCACGCAGAACCTCTACTCCTTCCTATTCTGCGTGACAGTGGTGAAGAGATCGTTCGCATATGGTTAAGACCGGCATTGATACCATTCAAAATATCACTGGTAGACTCTACTCATTTTCGTGTAATAGGCAATACACAAAGATGCCTCTACTGGTAGATCCGATCGGACTCTCTTCATCAATGTGCGAATGGCCCGATAAGCAATTGCAGAAACCCGTGCGTTAGGTGGGCAGATGTCTGTCCAAGGAATAAGAAGTCAATTGAGACTTCACCGTTGGTGTGTGATATTTACATGTGATATCAGATTTGAATATCACTTTGAGGTATTCATGAGTACCATCTCGATCAAGCTTCCTGACGATCTGCTCAAGACCAGCACGAAGCTGGCCAAATCCCTGCACCTCTCACGTGCCGCGTATATTCGTCGCTCGCTCGAACGGA
>DCZN01000128.1:81264-81941 GCA_002331625.1 Nitrospira sp. UBA2083
CTCTGAAGGTCCGGAAGGAAAGCATAGCGGTGAACGCGGAATTCGCTATTGTAGAGCGAGACCCGGATGCGTAGGCGCGGCGAAGTATGGCTAGCGGATCTAAATCCGCAACATGGCACAGAACCGGGCAAGACTTGTCCCGTCTTGGTGGTGCAAGCTCTGGCCTTGCCGGATGCCAATCACCCCTCCACGTCGGTGGCGCCCCTCACCACACGATTGGAAGACGATGCCGAGCCACTGCGGATTCGTGTACCGGCCGGTGGGAAGCTACCAAAAGAATCTGACCTCCTAATGGATCAGCTTTGTGCGATCGACAATCATCGGCTCATCAAGGGACCGCTCGCCAGATTGTCCCACGCCCAACTACACAAAGTGGATCAGGCCTTCGCTGAAGCCCTTGATCTCCTTTGATGCATAACCGTCCACTGGCCCTGATGAATTTGGGTCAGAGCCCGTTTGAGAGTCACGAACAAGCCCAGCCCATGCTTGCTTTACCACCCAACGATATAGATACACGCTGGTGTATCGAACCGAAGAAACTAGACTTGATCACACGGTAAGCAGCGGCGCATCTTGCTCTGCATCGGCCCTCGCAGGGCACCCCAATCCGGGGCGCGCTGCGCAAGGTCACGAATCTTACAAGAGAATGTCGGTGCCGCTCCCACCCACAGTGAGCG
>DCZN01000128.1:81980-86941 GCA_002331625.1 Nitrospira sp. UBA2083
GCCGCATCCGTATCGGTGTTGCCTGATAGGACTCCATTGGAATAGCGAAGCTCTCCTGGAACGTACCCACCCAACGCATTCACATTGTGAAATTGCGCGCTGCCAATGTAACTAAAGGCCTGATTGCCGTCGTTTCGGTTGCCATTGGCATCGATATAGCGCAGATCGATCTGATCGCCTGCCGAAATGCCGTTGCCGGAAAATTTGAGGATGGAATCCCTGTTGCTCGCACCGGTTTGGCTTGCGCTGACCCCAAGATAAATGAAAGTATCGTTACCCGAGCCACCGTTCAGGGTGTCTCGACCGGCCCTCCGTGCAGCCAGTCAGCCCCCTCCCCGCCGTTGAGCGTGTCATTGCCAACATCGCCGTTGAGCGTGTCTCTCCCCCCGAACCCATCTAGGATATCGTTTCCAGCTAATCCATTAATAGTGTCCGAATCGGGTGTGCCATCAAGGTCTGGGAAAAACATGGGAAAGGGAAAAGAGGGGACAGTCTGAAACGTGTTGTTGTCATTAAAATGGTGTTCCAGTAACTACTGCCATAATAAATACCCTCCTCTTTGCTGTGTGTCCTTGACCGGATTGTGCCGGCCAGGGTGGATGAGCGAGAACGGCTTCCGTGTAGGGCTCGCCTCACCAGGACGCCGCAAGGATTTCCATCACTCCGTCTCGCCCACAAAGAGCGCCCGCGGATAGGGGGCACCCTTCGTGAGGTCGTAAGGTTTACAGGAGGATATCGGTGCCCAGTCCCCCGACGGAGGGCTTCGGGGTGCCGACCAGCTGAATCTCAAACTCCGCCGCTGCATCGAAATCGGTGTTGCCCGACAAGACTCCGGCGGAATATCGTAGCTGGCCAGGCGTGTAGATACCGAAGATATTGCTAAATTGACTGCTGCCAATATACGTAAAGTCCTGGTTCAAGGGCAGCACGGTATTGGCATCGATATCGCGCAAATCGATCCGGTCGCCGAACGCAGCGCCCGCTCCGCTAAAATCAGAGATGATATCCCTGCCCGTACCGGCTGGACTGTCGCTGACCGTATTGTAATCGTAAGTATCGTTGCCCACGCCGCCAGTCAGAGTATCGCGACCGGCCCCACCAATCAGGGTGTCGATGCCACTGTTGCCGTTGAGTGTGTCATTAGCACTGCCACCGATGAGCGTGTCGTTGCCGATACCGCCGTTCAGCGTATCAGCGCCGTCGTCGCCGCGGAGGGTGTCATTGCCATCGCCGCCGGTAAGCCAGTCGTTGTCGATACCGCCGTTGAGCGAGTCGTTACCACTGTCGCCATTGAGCAAGTCATTGCCGAGACCGCCATTGAGCACGTCATCGCCGCTATCACCGTTGAGCTGATCATTGCCGCTCTCGCCAAACAGCTGATCAATGCCAGTGCCGCCGTTGAGGTGGTCAGCGCCGTCGCCGCCATCAAGCACGTCAGCACCACCGCCGCCGTTGAGATGGTCATTCCCCGCCAGTCCGAGCAAGAGATCGGTGCCATCCAGGCCCAAGAGCTCGTTATCGGCAGTATTGCCGGTGAGGCGGTCGTTGAAGTTCGTGCCGGTGAGGTTCTCAATGCCCGTGAGCGTGTCGGTGCCGGCTCCCCCTGTGTTCTGCGCTCCCGTCAGACCAAGATAGACCGTAATGCCAGCCGTCGCCCCCGTGAAAGCCTCACCCGTGGTGGTGATACCGCTGCTGTAGTCGGCAGTGTCAATCCCCTCTCTACCACGAAGCTGGTCGTTGCCGGTGCCGCCGTTGAGCCGGTCGTTGCCAAGGCCGCCAAGGAGGGTGTCATGTCCCCCGAGCCCAAACAATTGATCGCTTCCAGCAGTTCCTATTGGGAGAGGGAGCGCATCAGGATCAAAAAGCGTGTATTAATGATGTCATTAAAGATTGTACCGACGCGCACGTCATCACCAGGTGTTCCAGGAAAGTTTGCCATAATAACCTCCTAATGTTTAGTTTGGTGCTGGCCAGATCGTCCCGACGAATGTGGGATGAGGCAGAATCGCTTCCGTGGAGACCTCAATCTCCCTCATGATTCATCACCACTTCACGATGAGCGCCTGCGCTCTCGCTACGCACAGAGGAGAGCCTCACCAAGGAACTAACAAGGCTTGCCCTCGCTCCGTCCCGCCCTGCCATACGCCCTTATCCGGAAGCCCCCGGCGTGGAGGCACCTGGTCACAGGAGAATGTCACTGCTAGGATGCCCTGCTTGGACGAAGAGCCCTGGGCTCCCGACCAGCTCAATCTGGAACTCGGCGGCCGCATCCGTATCGGTGTTGCCTGATAGGATTCCGTTGGAATACCGAAGCTCCCCTGGAACGAAAAGACCCGCCAGACCGTGAAATTGATCACTGCCAATATAGGTAAAGTCTTGGTTGCCAGGTAGAATGACATTGGCATCGATATCGCGCAGATCGATGGTGTCGATATTGGACACAGTGGAGATGGAATCTCTGTTGCTCGCACCGGCTCGGCTTTCGCTGACCTTATTGTAATCATAGATGTCCGCACCAACACCGCCAGTGAGAATGTCGCGACCAGCCCCACCATACAGCCAGTCGTCGCCGTTGTTGCCCTTCAACGTGTCATTGCCGTTATCGCCATAGAGATCGTCACTACCATCGCCGCCATTGAGCTTGTCGTTGCCGGTTCCGCCGTACAGCGTGTCGTCGCCGGTACCCCCCCTGAGCGTGTCAGCACCGTCGCCTCCACTGAGAAAGTCTTTGTCACTGCCTCCGTCAAGCACGTCATCGTTGCCGTTGCCCAAGAGCGTGTCACCGCCTTCTCCGCCGAGGAGCTGGTCAGCGCCGTCGCCGCCACTGAGCCCGTCACTGCCGGTGCCGCCGTCGAGCACGTCATCACCGTCGCCGCCATTGAGGACGTCGTTGTCGTGGCCACCGTAAAGGAAATCATTCCCCGCAAACCCAAACACTCTATCGTTCCCACGGGTTCCAGGAAAGCTTAGGGGATCTCCATCTCTGTTAAGAATGTCATCACCGATAGTGCCTTGGATATTATCGACTCCAGAGTTTCCAGGAATATTTGCCATAACTATCTCCTTTGTTGGTCGATACTCCTGATCGATGCTTTCTGACCAGGGTGGATGAAGGAGATCAGGTCCCTGCGAAGGCCTCACCCTCCCTCATGATTGATTAGGAATTCACTGCTTACTCCTATTTGATATCCTCACATCAGCCTCGCCCCTCCTTTCGTGCCCTGCCGATGCGCGCATTTCAGATTACGCAAATACCGTACTCAGACCGGCACCTCACGCCTGCATCTGCCGAACAAGCGAAACAGCGCATCAAACCCAGCCGCATGACAGGAACGGGCATTGCCAGGTATCGCCACTGACGATCACCTGAATCCAAATCGGATGCATCCAAACCGATTCAGTTGAATCTATTCCGATTCACACAGGTCCAGTCCTCCAGGCCCGAGCCAGGAGTGGAGCGTCCGTTTCCTCCTGTGCTACAGTGGCGCCCCCGTTGCGCCGGCAGGCGCGTGGAGAACGCTGCAGATGACGTCGGGCCGTCCCCCATTCACATCGGCATGGATCGTGTTCCTCTCAATACCGTGGGTGGCCCCTGTCTCTGGCGCCGAAGAACCCCCTGTGTTCCCAGAACTCCGGGCCGAGGCGCGGGAAGAACGGGATGCCGAATTGCTTTATCTGAAGGAAGAAACCGTGTCGATCGCGGCCCGGCACGAACAGCCGATCTCCCAAGCGCCATCAAACGTATATGTGATTACAGATCAAGACATTCGCCACTCAGGAGCCACAGATCTCCCACAGTCCTCCGGCGCATTCCCGGGCTCGAAGTCATGCAGGTCACGGGTGCCGACTTCAACGTAAGCATGCGGGGGAACAACCAACTGAGCAGCAACAAGTTGTTGGTGATGGTCGATGGCCGGTCGATCTATGAGGATACGCAAGGGACAGTATTCTGGAAGACCATTCCGGTGACGTTACCGGAAATCAAACGGATTGAAGTTCAGAAAGGGCCGGCCTCCGTCCTCTATGGGTTCAATGCGTTTGATGGGATCATCAACATTATCACGAAATCGCCCGAGGAGATGAAGGGGGTCACGGTGCAATTTGGAGGCGGAGCCTACGGCACGATCAGCAGCGCCGCCGTGTATGCCAACAGGTATCAGCAGTTCAGCTACCGCGTCTCGTACGGCCACGACCAGAATCAGCAATGGCGAAACGGCAGTGCCTTGGCCTATCGCGACAACAAATTCAATGTTCTGACAGAGTATGATTTGGGAGGTGACTCAAAGCTCTCGTTCTCTGGTGGCCTTGTGGATGCAAACAGCCACGATGGTCGCGTTGTCGAAAGTGTCGTGCAAACTTCCCTGCCGGCTCTTGGCTATGCTCAGGCGAACTATGAACGCCCTAATTTCTTTGTGCGGGCCTTTTGGAACAGCTACAACTTGGATGGACCCCTCATTGTCAATCCTCTCATCGCACCGTTTCTGCGCAGCACCGGTCGGGACTTCGACTCAAATATTAAGTCTCAAGGTCACACCTACAACTTCGAATCACAACAGCGGCTCATGATGGGACCTACCGCTAACCTGACCGTCGGCGTCAACTACCGACATAACACCTTATCCACGAATTTTATTGATCGCTTTCGCACGGAGGATCGGTTGGGACTCTACGTACAAGGAGAATGGAGGCCGACATATTGGTTCCAATTCTTCGGCGGGGTACGCTACGACCTCAATACCTTTATCAACCCAGTTATCAGTCCGCGTGGGTCACTCATTTTTACACCGTTCACGGATCACACCATCCGCGCCACCGTGGCCATGGGATACCGGCCTCCGACACTACAGGAGACCTACCGCGAGACTAACTCGATCGTCACGCTCCCTCCACCGAATCCATCACCCCTTTTGATCCACACAACAGGCAGCGGGAGCATCAGACCGGAACAAATCATTTCCTAT
>DCZN01000128.1:86954-94978 GCA_002331625.1 Nitrospira sp. UBA2083
GGTACTTTGGCCATCGTGCCCGAGTGCGCGCAGCCCTCTTTTACAATCACCTCTCTGACCTGATCCAATTCAAAGCCGGGGGACCAATCCAAGGTGGCGTTGCCGACATCTACGGGGGCGAAGCCGGCCTCGAATTCCTCACAACAAAGTGGCTGAGTGGCTTCGCCAACATGGCCTACCAGGAGATCGGCCAAACATTCACGGAGACGACCAGACGGGCAGGCCCCCGGTTCAAGTACAACGCCGGCCTTAGAGCCCAATGGGAGAACGGACTCAGCGGTGAGATCGCCTATCATTGGATCGGAGCCGCCACCCACCCCCTGAGCCAGCGGTTTGTCGACTTTCAAGCCTTTGGCGTCATCGCGCCCGACACGTACGTTGGAAGCTACCACCTCTTGAATCTGCGAGGCGCCTATCAGTTCTGGCAGGAGGACGCGGCTGCCGGCTATCGCCGCGAGGCAGAGGTGGCCATCTCTGTGTTTAATGCACTGAACGACACCCACAAGGAGCATCCGCTCGGCGACATCATCGGCAGCCGGGTGATGGGCTGGGTGACGATACGCTACTAGCAAGAAAGTGCTGAGTACTGAGTAATGAGTGCTGAGCAGTCAGGCAAGAGCAAGCGGTTTACGGGCACACCGGTGACTATGATACGATGGCAAGAAGTCAAACCGATCGGTCAGCAGGGTGAGATCATGACCGACCACAGAATCCCACGCCGTCACACCAAGCGGCCCACTCCCTCAGAGGGCATCACGCGTCACCCCAATCTTGTGTTCCTTCTGCCTGCGCTGTGTTTGTGGGCCTTAATTCTAACTGCGTCGCCCGCCGTGGCCGCCGACGTCGCGATTCTCAAGTCGGCCGATGTGGCCTACTACCAACAAGCCATCCAGGCCTTTCGAGAGTCGCTGCCTTCGAACACGACGGTCACCGAATACAACCTCGCGGGCAATCTTGAACGAGGCCGCGAGATCGCCAGGTCGTTGCGCGCTGCGCCGCCCGCACTGGTCTTTAGCGTCGGCCTCAAGGGAGCCCTCGCCGCCAAATTGGAACTCGTCGATACGCCGGTCGTGTTCTGCTTGGTTCTCAATCCCGAATCCCATGGGCTACCCACGCCGAACATGACCGGCATCCAGATGCGTGTGCCCCCAGCCACCCAGCTGGCGTCGATCCAAACCCTGGCGCCCCACGCGCGCCGTATCGGCCTCATCTACGATTCCATCGAGAGCGGCACCATGGTGGTGGACGCTGAACGCAGCGCCCGTAAGCTGGGGGTCCAGCTTGTCGCCGTCCCGATCAAAAATCAATCGGATCTTCCCGGCGCCCTGGGCAAGTTGCTGCCAACCGTCGATCTGTTCTGGCTGTTACAAGATCCGACGATTGTCACTGGGGATTCCGTGGATTTTCTGATCAAGGCCACATTGGATGCCAAGGTTCCGCTGTTCGGGTTCTCCCCGACGCTCGTGCAACAAGGGGCCGTCGGTGCGCTGGTGGTCAATGCACGGGATATCGGCCGGCAGGCTGGGGACCTTGCCACGACGATCTTGCGGGGCAGTGTTCCCCCTCAACACCAGCTTCAGGACCCTGCCCATCCACAGTTGGCACTCAATCTGAAATCCACAGAATATTTTGGCTTGGGTCCTTCCAAAGAGGTGCTGCGCCTTGCCACGCTGCTGTATGGAGGACCCGGCGCTGTTGTTGAGCGAGACACGATGAAGGACCTGATTCCATAACTCACCCGGTTTCTGGCCGCACGATCAGGAGTCCAAGTAGGAGTTTACGCCATGACGGCCCGTGCGCTCGTTCGATTGACCCTGTGGCGCAAGTTGTTCCTGTTTACCACCGTGATCGTGGTGTTGACGTGCTCCGCACAAGGCTGGTTCTCCATTCACGAGCAGGCTGCCGTGGTCACCAACGGACTCATCGACAACGGCACCGTCCTCGCTCGGCATCTCGCCGCCGGGAATCGGTATAGTATTCTGGTCGGCGACTCAGCACGAATCCGTGAGCAAATTACCGGTCTACTCACTGTCCCGCACGTCGCCTATGTCGTGGTCAGAACCCGTGATGGTCGGCTTTTGGACGCTGGCGGTAACGGGGAGTGGCACAAGCTCTTCGCCGATCAGCCCACGGGCGATCTCTTGTCGCCCCCCGCCACTCCTACGACGAATTCCGTCGAACCGGTGGTACGCCCCATCCGTCTCGATCACGGTGTCCCTCTCCCCGTGAACGCCGCTCCCTCGCTGTTCAGTCGGCTCCCCGGACTCCTCTTATCTCCTATTGGAGCGGAGGTCGGATACTTCGACATCACACTGCCGGTTCTGAGTTCTTCCGCCACCTACGACGATGATCCCGCCTTGAGCCTCACCTTGGAGGAGACCTCCCACCAATCGGCTGAGCACAAAGGGCCGTCTCATGTTCGGCTCGGGACGGTCCAGGTCGGCCTGTCCGATGCCCAGGCCTTGAACGTACTTCGTGCCTTGGTCCTGCAGTCTGTCCTTCTTACCGTCCTGATCATTGCACTCGGCACTGTCGGCGTGTTTTACCTGGCCCGAAGAATCAGCGCTCCGATCAAGTCCCTCACGGCTGCCGCGTCACGCCTTGAAGCCGGGGATTATGCCACCCAGCCGGTCCCCTCCTCATCCGACGAAATTGGAGATCTCACGCGCACGTTCAACAACATGGTCCGCTCGATTGAGCACCATGCGCGCTTCCTACAGGATGTGAATCAGACCCTTGAACTGCGGGTCAAAGAACGCACCGCCGAGCTGGAACAGGCCAACAACCGGCTCCAGGAGCTGAATCACCTCAAAACCGCCTTAGTATCCAGTGCTTCGCACGAGCTCCGGACGCCCATCACCGCCATCTCCGTCCATCTCTCCAACCTCCTGGACGGCGTCGGTGGCTCCATCACGCCTCGCCAAGATGCCGCCCTGCATCGTATTCAGGAAAATACCCAGCGTCTGGGGCGCATGGTCGACGACTTGCTGGATCTCTCCCGCCTGCAAGGTCATACCGCCCCATTCGTTCCGACTGGGGTCCAGCTTCACCGAATCATTCAGGACACGCTTCTCACATTCACTCAGGACCGGAAACAGAAGCGTCTGTCGCTGCATGTGGACGTCTCCCCATCACTCACCGCAATCTGGGGTGACGGTGACCGACTGCGACAGGTGTTTGCGAACCTGATCCACAACGCGATCAAGTTCTCGCCCCCAGGCGGCGACATCCGTGTGACCGCTGAGGCCTCGGAGACGGGAATCACCGTCTGTATTGCCGATTCCGGTTGCGGAATTCCCGCCGATGAAATCGATCGGATTTTTCTCCCGTTCTATCGCTGCACGAACGGCGCTCATGCCCGAGGCTCCGGGCTGGGCCTCTCCATCGTGAAGGAACTGGTGGATCTACATGGAGGGGCCGTACGAATCGAGAGTATTCAGGGGAAAGGCAGTCGCTTCTTTGTCGATCTTCCCATCACGGCCCACCCACAAGCCGGACCCTACTCACTCACGAGTACTGTGGCTTCGTCGACATCCCTTTCTGCTTCAGCAACTTCGTAAAGTAGGTGCGTTGCAGCTGCAGCAACTCTGCCGCCCTGGTCTGATTCCCCTCGGCCTTCCGCAAGGCTTCCCGAATCAACCAGCGGCTGTGCGACTCCATCGAGTGATGGTACGACAAGGACCCGTCATCGCTCGCCGGCGTCTTCTCAACCACTGCCTTCCTGATCGGCAGGCCAAGATGCTCGGCGCGAATGTCATGGCATTCCGACAGAATGACGGCCCGCGCGACGACATTTTCCAGTTCACGGATATTGCCGGGCCACTGATAGCGGCAGAGCGCCTCTTCCGCGTCCAGTGTCAGCCGCTTGCTCTCAATGCCGTACCGTCCTCCCTCGCGTGCAATCACATGCGCGGCAAGCGAGAGAATGTCCTCCTGTCGATCACGCAGCGGCGGCACGCGGATCTGCAGCACGTTGAGCCGGTAATAGAGATCTTCCCGGAAGGCCCCCTGTTTGACGGCTTGCACCAGATTCTTGTTCGTTGCCGCGACAAATCGCACATCTACATGGATCTGACGTGTACCCCCGACTCGGTGAAATTCTTTGTCCTGTAAGACACGCAATATTCGGCTTTGGAGCGCCACCGGCATGTCGCCGATTTCGTCAAGGAAGACGGTGCCTCCGTCCGCCGCTTCGATCTTGCCTTCTTGCATGTGCTGGGCCCCGGTGAAGGCACCTCGTTCATGGCCGAACAACTCGTTCTCCAATAGGTGTTCCGGTATCGCCGCACAATTCACGGGCATAAAGCACCGATCCGCTCGCCCGCTCCACCGATGAATCGCCCGTGCCAGCAGCTCCTTGCCGGTTCCTGTTTCACCCAATATCAAGACAGCGGCATCCGACGGGGCCACCCGTTTGGCAAACGTGACCACGTCCTTCATTTTCTGACTCTCGGCCACGATGGTCGCGTATCGTGACTCAACTTGCGAACGCAATTGCGTCACTTCCTTCGCGAGTGCTTGTCGGTCGAGTACTGTGCGGACAAGACATTCGAGATGGTTGAGATCGAACGGTTTGGTCAAGAAATCCGTGGCTCCCAGTTTCATCGCTTCAACTGCCCTATTGATAGTCCCAAAGGCCGTCAGCATGATGACCGGTGGGCTCTCCTGCCCTAGGCTTATATTCACGTTTCTGATCCGTTCCAAGACCTCAATCCCGCTCATGATCGGCAATTCCAGGTCGAGCAGGACGAGAGACGGATGCTCTTGCTGAACAGCCGCCAGCGCTTCCGCCCCAGTCTTCGCCGTCATGGTTTGATACCCTGACCATTCAAGGCGTTCCTTCAGACCGGAAAGGATATCAGGGTCATCGTCGGCAATCAGGATGCGCTTGGGCATGAGAGTCCTTCTCCGACATGGAGACTCAACGATACTCGCGCCCGGCTCGAAAGATCAAGAATGTCTGAGTCCATACATGGATCGCAGATCCATCATGGCATGCCTATATCTGAATGACTGACCGCTTATCGGTCGCAAATGCGCCACAATGAAGTGGGACATTGCTTTTGCGAGATCAAGATTGGAAGGATCTATGCCTAAGCGAACAGACACTGGGCAGGAAAGGCAACGGCCCGCCCACGAGGCGGGCCGTTGGTTCTTGGACACTTTCAAACCGACTTATGCGACCTTGACCTCGATGGCCTTCGGTTTAGCCTTCTCCGACTTCGGTAGATGGAGGTTCAACACCCCATCCTTGAACTCAGCCCTCACCTTCTCTTCATCGATCACATCCGGTAGCGAGAAGGTCCGGACAAAGCTGCCGTACGATCGTTCAATCCAATGATATTTCCTCGCAGCATTTCACCGTACTGCTGCGTTTCCGAACAACTGCTGGAACGAACAGATCCGGTTGACCATCTGCTTTCAAGCGTATACGCTATCGTCACTCACCAGAGGAGCCCTATGAAATTCATCACGGTCAGGGAGTTGCGCGGACGTTCAGGACAAGTCTGGAGCAAGCTTGCTCGCGAGCGAGACATGATCCTGACCTCGAACGGCAAACCTATTGCTATTCTCTCCGCCGTATCTGAAAATACGCTGGAAGAGCCACTCGCAGCGGTACGACGCGCACGGGCGGTGGCTGCTGTAGAACAACTGCAGCGCCAGTCAGTTCGGGCCGGCAGGGATAAACTGTCACCCGCAGAGATCGCCGCTGAGATTCAGGGATCCCGCAAGGCGCGCCGACGGTGAAGGTGGTAGTGGACACCAACGTCCTCGTGGCTGGGCTCTTGTCTCCATTCGGCCCTCCACCTTGTACAAGAACGGAAACGCCGCAAACCTCGCAGGTCCATCAGCCCAGCTTCGAAGGAACACACGCTTCACAAGATACGCTTTCAGGCGGTTTTGTGACGAACCGTCATGAATACTACAGGCTAGGCTTTCTGCAGAAAGTATGGGCGCTTTGACAGATTGTTGATTGGTGCGTATGATCGGCAGTAAGAGGTTAAGAAGAGGTCATTCATGCCGGGCCATTCTACAAAGCTCACCTTAGAATATTGGAGAGATGGCGACTGGTATGTGGGGCAACTACGGGAAATACCCAGCGTGCTCAGCCAGGGCTCGACGCTCAAGGAATTGGAAGAGAACATTCAAGACGCCTACCACCTCCTGCTCAAAGACCGCCGCCCTGCCTCTCGCCCGCAAGCCAAGACAAAAGTGATCGCCCTCACCGCGTGAAACGCAAGACATTCATCAAGACACTTGAAACATTTGGCTGTCGATTAAAAAGATCTGGATCAAAGCACGACATTTACATCAATCCAGCCAATGGATCCTCTACCACGGTACCTCGTCATCAGGAATTGGCGAATACGCTCTGCAAGGAAATCCTCAAACAGCTCGGAGTGAAAGATCCGTCGTAGTAACCCAAGAACCATCTTCGATTCCGGCCTATGTGAGTTAAAGAATCGGACAAAGGGCAGAAATACAACGGCCCGCCGTCCTAGGCGGGCCATTGTTCTACGCGCAGAGTCAGACTGACTTACGCCACCTTCACCTCGATGGCCTTCGGTTTCGCCTTCTCTGACTTCGGCAGATGGAGGTTCAACACCCCATCCTTGAACTCAGCCTTCACCTTCTCTTCATCGATCACATCCGGTAGCGAGAAGGTTCGGACAAAGCTGCCGTACGATCGTTCAATCCGATGATACTTTTTCCCCTTCTCTTCCTTCTCGTACTTACGCTCGCCCTGGAGCGTGAGGACACCGTCCTCTAATGTGACCTTCACGTCCTCTTTCTTCACATCCGGAATCTCGGCCTTGATCTGATACTCCCCTTCGGTTTCACTGATATCGACAGACGGTGTCCAATCCGCCACGACCATCGTCTCTTTCCCATTGGTACGCGGCGCGGATGGACGTGCGAACATACGATTCAACCGATCTGACACTTCTTCCAATTCTCGAAACGGATCCCATCGAACGAGCGTCATAGCACCCTCCTTTATTAGAACATCTTGTTGTTTGCGCTGGCGCTGCGCCAATTCAACTGCTTGCTCAACAGATAAATCGATCCAGTGGGAAGTCAAGAGCCGGAAGGGCCTTGAGAATACGGGGATTACCGCTGACTCAGTGGGATATAGGGTCGGTTATGCTCGCCTGAGTAGATTTGGTCTGGACGGAAGAGCTTATTTTCACGTAATTGCTCAAGCCAATGGGCCAGCCAGCCCGAGACCCGTGCCATGGCAAAGAGCGGCGTAAAGAGATCGACATCAATCCCCATCTTGTCGTAAATAATGCCGGAGTAGAAGTCGACATTCGGATAGATGCCCTTCTGATTCAGTGATTCTCCTGCAACCGCCTCCACTTCTAACGCCACTTCGTACAACGGAGAGCTTCCACACTCTTGGAATAACCGCCGACAGAGTTCCTGCAGGACCGTCGCTCGTGGATCTTTGACCTTGTAGACACGGTGCCCGAAGCCCATCAGCTTTTTTTTATTCTGCAGCGCTCGCTCGACATAGGACCGCGCTTGATCAGCCCGACCGATTTCCTTCAGCATCACCACCACTTCTTCGTTCGCCCCTCCATGCAACGGTCCTTTCAAGGCACCGATTGACGACGCGACAACCGTGTAGGGATCCGCCAGGGTAGAGGCCGTCACCAGCCCGGTAAACGTCGAGGCATTCATCGTGTGTTCGGCATGAAGAATCAAAGCATCATCAAAAATCTCCGCCCACAATGGTGGCGTCTGTGACTCCGTCAGCATGTACAAAAAGTTTTCGCTGAACCCGAGATCGTCACGTGGGGGAATCGGATCATTGCCATGACGAAGCCGCGCCCAAGCCGCCACGATCGTGGGTAGTTTCGAGACAAGTCGGACGGCACTCCAATAGTTGTTTTCGACATCCTTGACGTTCCGACCCGGATAGAACATGCCGAGCGCCGCGACCGCAGCCTGAAGCGCATCCATGGGATGCCCCTGTTCCGGTAAACACTTGAGTAAATCGATGATGCGGAACTTGATGC
>DCZN01000120.1:0-12245 GCA_002331625.1 Nitrospira sp. UBA2083
CGAGCAGGTCGCGGGGTGTTTCGGCGCGAGCCAGCGTGTCCTGCGGCAGGTCAATACCGAACCCCCGCTGGATCCGCAAGATCAGTTCGACCCGCGCCAAGCTGTCGAACCCAAGCTCCTGATCGAGCGAGCTGTCCAGCCGGATGGGCCGGTCCGATCCGCTTTGCCGGTGGAGCTCAGCGAACAGGGTACGAACAATGTCCAGCAACTCGGAGGCTAGTTCAGTGCCCGGTGTGGTGTCGGTCTGCCCATGCGCTGTGTTCACGGCTGCTCTCCGGCTGAACGGACTCTGCCCCGCGTCATACCGGGGACAGATGCCCGACGTATAGCTTGAGAATGTGTTCCGCGAAACGATGCTCGATCGCCGGACGCTTCAGTTTGAGCGTAGGCGTGAGCAAGCCGTTGGCAATGGTCCACGGCTCGAGCGTCACCCAGCAGCGACGAACCTGGGCATACTCGGGAAAGCGTGCCAGGGATTGGCGGCAGAGGTTCTCAATATGCTGCTGGAGACGCTCATCGACCAGCGCGGCGGAATCCTCCGCCGGCAACGACCATCGCTTGGCGAGGGCACCCCAGGCGCGGGAGTTCAGAACCAAGAGCGCGGCCAGATACGGCTTGCCTTCCCCGACCACCATCGCCTGGTCGATCAGCGGGTCCTCAATGAGCGCCATCTCCACAACCTCGGGTGTGATTTTCTCGCCGGTGGACAGGACAATGATCTCCTTGAGACGCCCGACGATGAATACATGGCCGTTTTCGATGCGGCCTTGGTCGCCCGTGTGCAACCAGCCCTCGGCATCGATCGCCTTGGCCGTCTCCTCAGGCCGGTTCCAGTAGCCCATCATGACGTTGGGGCCACGCACCAGCAATTCATTCTGCTCACCGACTCTGACCTCAATCCCGGGGAGGGGGATGCCAGCCGATTCCGGCACATTGTCGTCCGGCTGGTTGACGGACACGACCGGCGCTGCTTCGGTCAGACCATAGCCCTGCATCACAGGTAACCCCAAGCCGACCAAGTACCGAGCGAGCGGAACCGACAAGGCCGCCCCGCCGGACACCGCCAGGCGTAGCCGACCGCCGAAATGGGCGAGAAATGGACGGGCAACCAGATACTGCAGCAGCGACAGCCGCAAGCGATCCCACCAGCCCGGAGCGGTGCCACGATGCTGGTTTGCTCGGAACTGCCTCCAACCGAGCTCCTGCGTCCAGCGGACCAGCGCACGCGCCAGGGCGCCCCGCTCCGCCAGTTGCTGTTGCAGGCGCCCGTAGATACGTTCATAGATGCGTGGCACGGATACGAGAATGGTCGGACGCACCATCGCAAGGTCCTCGCCCAGTGTACTGATCTCGCGTGCATAGACCACGCAACTGCCCGTCAGCATCGGGAGGTAGCACCCGGCTGTGCGCTCGAAGGCGTGAGACAGCGGGAGAAACGACAGAAAGAGATCGTCCTGATCAATCGGCACGTGCCTGACGACGGCCTGTATATTGGAAAGAATATTGGCATGCGACAGCATGACGCCTTTCGGAAGGCCCGTGGTCCCTGAGGTGTAGACGAGCGTGGCCAACGCATGCGGATCCTTGGTCACATTGATCTGGGGAGGAGCCTCGCGCGGCAACCACCGCGCGACAAAGCTGACCCGGATACTGGTATCCGGGACCAGGGTCAACGGCATCTCCAGGCACAGCACGTGAGACAGGTGCGGGAGTCCTCTGCGCAGCCCGGCCACTGCCATCCATTGATTGAGATGACCGACCAGTAAGAGGCGCGCTCCCGAATCAGCGAGGATATTGGCGGTGTTCTCTGCGTGGTCGGCCGTATACAGCGGAACCACAACCAGTCCCAGCGACTGGGCCGCCAGATCAAAACAGATCCACTCCACGCCGTTCCTGAGCAGCACCGCGACACGGTCTCCAGAAACAAAATGTTCTCCGGCAAGCGCCAACTGCCAGCGCGCGACGAGCCCTTCCACTTCTCCCCAGGAATAACTTCGCCATACCCCAGCTTCATATTGCCGGTAAGCCTCATGCTCTGGCGAACATTGACACCGCCACCGTAGTAATTCTGGCAGTGTCGCCACTTCACCCAGGGTCATGCTGTGCGGAAACACATGACCTACGTGCTGAACGGGATGTCTGTGCATCGTTCGGGAACCACCGTCTACCATCGCATGACAGCTGTCGCAAGCATGGCTCACCTGCTTTCTTCAGAAAGCCCACTTGCTTGTATGAAGTGCATGCCCGATGCCGAGTTGACCTCACCATGATGCTCTTTGCGGAATAGAGAAAAGATTGCTGAGGAATGAAAGAGTTGAAGAAGCTAAGCGGTCACAGATGCGTGGTTCTCTTGTCGCGTTTTGCAACAAGACAGTTCGAACCAGAGTCCCAGGATTCCTCGGATTGGAGGATGTTCTTGCGGCCCATCCACCAGACGATTCTCGATAGAGTGTCTTTCAGCGCGTCGAGGCTCACTCAGCGATGTGCGCCTTCCGTTGGGGAGTCTTCCAGTGTCCCGTAGAAGACGTGATGGAGTCATCCAAACTAAGCCACGCGATGGTCCAACTGTTCAGCCCTCTTATGCCTGATACCTGACATCGAACGGGGAGGTATACACCTCGATCATCGCCTTGCCAGCCATCCAGGCAAGAGCTGAGGCGACTCACTTCTCGCCTCTTGAAGTAGGATGCCTCATCTGACCGCGGCTCCGGCGTCCCTGCGCTCGCAGCTCTCCTCAATGACGCGTGTCATCTCATCTTCGGAGATTTTTTCGGCTTTGCCTTTTCTTCCTCGACATCAATCACGTCGCCTGTATCGGCGTCGATGTGGACTTCCACTACCTTACTCTCCGCCGTGACGACCTCGACTTCCCACACGAGCTTGTTATGCTTTTTCTCCAACTCGGCTTCGATGACCTTCCCCGACACTTTCTCTGACGCGGTCTTGACCGCCTGGTCGATCGTCACCTTGGCTGCGGCGGCCATCTCCGCTTTGCCGTTCTTCTCTTTTTCGTCACCGTAGGCTATTCCGCCGACAGCCAGGGTTCCAGCCGCCAACATGGCTAAGGCGAACATACTGGGCGATGGTTGTCTCATGGACACCTCCTTCTTATTCTGTAATGATCCAAATAGGGCAACCCTGCCGGACGTTGCTACGCGTTGTATTCGAGACCGAGGATCTCCCGCTCCCCTCCAACCAGTCGTCGAGCGCACGGCCCTGCCGATACCCGTGATCCACGTACAGCTCATAGGCTCGATTGGTGATGCGGGCTTGGAGATCATCACAGGGAGAAACCGGCTGGCAGTGGACCGGTTCCTTCAGGGGCGCAGCCAGCTCGCGATCGTGAATAGATTCTGAGTGTTTCTTCCTGCGTGGCTTATCCGAAACAAGTGATGGCATCATCCTATTTTCTCCTTTCTCGATCGTTAGGATGGGGGAGTAGCACGATGTTGAGTGCGACACCGCATAAAGGCCAAGACCTTTCGTCGTCAGTCGGACTTGTCCCGCGCGGCTCAGGCGCTCCAACTCACAAAACACCTGATCCAAGTCAGATCGGGGCATTCGAGTACCACCTCTTCGAGTTGGCTGCCCGGAGAACGAACGATGACTTGCATGTGCCTTCTCCCTTTCTGGTTCATAGACTCGCCGCTTTTTCTTAGTACGAGAAGTGTCCATGTGCAGCTTGAGTGCCACTGAGGACCGCCAGTAAAACGATTCCCCTAAACACCATTGAAAATGAGGTGTTTGTGAGCGTGAGGCGCCTTAGTCAGTAACCGAGAGGCACGGGTTTCGCGTGAGAAGGTGGGGTATTTGGCAGCAATGCTGTAAGGAATCCTGTGCTGATATTCCACACAGACCAAGAGAGGCTCTCGGTACGGTTCATTTCATAAGCAACTTCTTGGAGAGGCACCACGCAAGCAAGGTCGAACCCTGCGCTCCTCGGCTTACGTCACTTCGAACCCTGATACGGATCGTCGAAGGTCGTCCCGCACTCAAGACATCGAACCTTGCCGGTTCGTTTCTTGTTTCTCGTGAGGACATCATCAATCGCCCGGCTATGGGTGCAAGGATTCGTCGGGGTGGTTCCGCGCACCGGTTCAATCCTCATTGGTTTTATCAAAGGTTCCACGGTGTCCTCCGTCAGGTTGGGGTCGACACGTCCGCTTTAGGGACAGTAACTTCTTTCTCCATAATTCCTCCGGCCAGGATTACTCTGGGCCTACCCAAAAGTCCCTACGTGGCAATAGAGGTGTTTGATTCTAGACTTGTGGACAAAGACCTAGCAAGAGTGCGGTGCAGCCAATCCCGAGAAAGTGGCAAACCTGGTTCATTCTCTGATGTAACCTAGCAAATGCCTAGGTCCACCGGTCTTGCATTGCTTATAGCGATGCGCCCTAATCACAAAGACCACGCAAGAGCGCCAAGCTGCTGAACGGCTGCATTAGTGATGGTCTCGTAATATTTACAGTGATAATTCGGACAATTTCTAACATCGAAGGACCCACGACTGGGTTGTCGCCCAATGCCCCACCCTGCAGAGGAACTCAGTGATTGATTATTCGTAAATGGGAGTTATCTAAGAATCGAGCGGAGGCCTCGGTGAGAGGAACACTCAAGGGAATCGAGGTCGAGCGCTGGGGCGGTGAGCAGGCCCGCCGGTACCGAGCGGGAAGCCTAAGCCCCTCCAAGACTTCCACAAGTGCAAACGAGCTCTCTGGACCCGCCTCCGCTCTCGCTTTGTTGGTTTCCTCTGAACAAACGTAGGCCACAACGCGTCGATGTCGTCTTTTTACGACCTATTTGTTGGGATTATTTGCTGCGGTAAGAACGCATAAAAAACAGCCCGCTCTTGTGTGGAACCACGGGGGCTGTCATCTGGCCGGAATCACGTTCGACAATCCTTCAGTCGCCTGAGGCTGATTGCCCCGCGCCTCACTCTCCGATCAGACCGACTTTGCGGCCGTGCTAGTGGCACCGACGATCGATGGCGCGTCCCTTGAACACCCTGACTCCGCGACGGAAACAGCGCCCGCGCCCTTTGCACACTGGCTGCACAAGAACGGGTCAACTACCTAAGGCTGCCGACCTCTTTAGGCTCAAGCCACCTCCTTCACTTCTAAGCTAACCTCGATCCCTTCAGAATCAACGGTGGCAAGATGCCCCGCATCAGGCCGGTGGTGGCAACATACCCCCTTCCTTCATCACAAGACGAACTGTTTCTCTGACCTGTCTGATTCGTTCGGCTGCTCCCTCCATCAGCTGCACGTTGGTCCGGCTCAGCTGAGCCAACCCCTGTTCTTGCGCCGTGAGTGCGGTGGCGGCGGCAATACGCGGCACCACCTCCCATTCATCCATGGTACAGATGATATTGTCTTCGTTGATTCCCCGCTCTTCCGCGCAGGAAGCTAGTTCCATCGCTGCGGCGATCGCCATCTCGTCCGAGATGGTGCGGGCGCGCACATCCAGCGTGCCTCGGAAAATGCCAGGGAACACCAGGGAGTTGTTGACTTGGTTGGGAAAATCGCTTCGGCCGGTCGCCACAATCCTGGCACCGGCTTCCTTCGCTTCCCACGGCCAGATCTCCGGCACCGGATTGGCGCAGGCAAACACGATGGCATCCTTAGCCATGGTCGTAATCCATTCCGGCTTGATGATTCCTCCCGCCGCAAAGGCAATACAGACGTCCGCGCCTCGAAGCGTCTCAGGAATCCCACCCCGGTGGCCCTCCCTGTTCGTTTCGACGCAGACCTTCCATTGTTCGGCGAATTCAGGATTGTCCCGATAGTCAGTGCGGTGAGTTCCGAGAATACCTCCGACATCACAAGCCACAATCGCCGCCGGGTCCGCTCCCTTCGCCTTCAAGAATCGATAGGTGGGCACATTGGCCGCGCCCATGCCGATCATAGCGATGCGGATGGTCCCGATCGGTTTCCCGACGATTTTCAGCGCGTTGATCAAGGCCGCGAGCAGCACCGTCCCAGTCCCTTGCTGATCGTCGTGCCAGACTGGGATTGAGCAGACGCGGCGCGCTTCTTCCAGGACACGAAAACACTTCGGCATGGCGATGTCTTCGAGATTGATACCGCCGAACGACGGCTCCAGCAGTTTGACGGTTCGGACCATCTCCTGTGGGTCCTTCGTACCCAAACAGATCGGCACGGCATCCACCCCGCCCAGATACTTGAACAGTAATGCCTTGCCCTCCATGACCGGTAGACCGGCCTCGGGGCCGATGTCGCCCAGACCCAAGACCCTCGTCCCGTCTGACACGACCGCAATGCTGTTGGCCTTGTTCGTGAGGTCGTAAACGAGGCCGGGCGTCTGCTGAATATCACGGCAGGGAGCCGCAACCCCCGGTGTGTACCACAAGGCAAAGTCGTCGAGACTGCGAATGGGGCATTTCGGGAACGTCTGAATCTTCCCTTTGTAAAAAGCATGGAGTCGCCGAGACTCCTCGGCCGGTTTCTGCGCCCTTGCGAGTAACTCTTCTTTGGTCGGCATCGGCGTCCTCTCAATCAATGGGTGCGATCGAATCGAACGCAACACCCCTCAGCCGTCCCGAATACGATATGTCGGTGTCGAGCCACCGTATCATGTGGCGGCGGCCCGAGGGATGGCAGAACATGATCTGCATGAGGAGTCCATCCCGCCGGGACAACGGATTGTCCGTTGATAGGCTGCCTGCGTATGGAGACCGGCGTTCGGTTTGAATTGGACGGGGGCTGGGACGCCCCCGACTCCAAGTGGCGAGGTTTAGTTCAGGCGGCGCTTGCCGTGACCGACGAACAGCTTCTCGGCTTCTTCGCGCGCAACATCCGTCAGCCCTTGTGTCTGACGATGGGCGAGAATCACCGGATCGATCCGCTCGCCGCAGCTCACGCAATGCCAATCGAACGACCCGATTTCGAACACTTTCTCCTGAATCATGAGTCCGCCGCAACGATGGCAGCGTTCGGCCTGCCGCTGCTTTTGGGCGACGAATGATTTTGAGGCGTTCACCACAGACATACAGCCCCTCCTTGATGAATTGTGTGATGCTGCTTATGAGCCGGAATCTTGGGAAAGGATTCATCTCGGTATCTTTTTCTGCGGAACCACTGGGTACAAAGCACAAGTCCAGAGGCAAGGCGATGTTGCCTCCCCTCGCCCCACACTCCTTGCTGCACGACTGCTCATTGCATCGTGCGTTTGAGCAGCGGTCGTAGCGAGTGCAGGGGTCTCGTGTTCAACACATCTGCCTTTTCCAGCCATCCACGGCGCGCCTGCCCGACCCCATAACAAAGGTTCCCAAGATCGAGGACACTGTGGGCGTCGGAATTGATGCTGAGCATCACTCCCGCTTCTTTCGCCATCTGGCAGTCGGTGTCGGTCAAATCCAGCCGCACCGGATGGGCGTTCACCTCCAAAAAACAGCCTCTCTCTCGGGCATGGCGGATGACACGAGCCATGTCCACATCATAGGGCGCTCGCTCATCGATGAGCCGACCGCTGGGATGGGCCAAGATTGTGAAATAGGGATGGTCCATGGCGCGCAGGATCCGTTCCGTCTGTTTCTGCCTGGAGAGCCGGAAGTGGCTATGGACAGCCCCCACCACCAGGTCGAGCCGGCATAGGTCTTCATCGGGAAGATCCAGGCTGCCATCTTCCAAAATGTCGACCTCGATCCCCTTGAATAAGGTGATGCCGCTCAGCGTCGCGTTGAGCCGATCTACCTCTTCAAGTTGCTCAAACAGCCGCTTCGGGTCGAGACCTTTCGCCATCGTCAGACGTCGTGAATGGTCAGTGATTGCCAGGTACTCAAGGCCACGCGCCCGTGCCGCTTCCGCCATTTCTCTCATGGAATTACGGCCATCGGTCGCTTTGGTGTGGGCGTGGAGATCCCCTTTCAGATCGGCAACCTCGACAAGTGCCGGCAGACGCCCGGCCCGTGCCGCGTCGATCTCTCCACGATTCTCCCGCAGTTCCGGTGGAATCCAGGGTAGTCCGACTCCGGCATAGACGGACTCTTCGGTGGCCCCCGCTATCGATCGATCGCCCTTGAACAGACCGTATTCATTCAGCTTGAGCCCTCGCTGCTGGGCCAATTGACGGAGCACCACATTGTGCGCCTTGCTTCCCGTGAAATACTGGAGCGCGGCTCCGTAACTGTCCTCCGAAACGACTCGCACATCCACTTGCAACTTGCAGGCAAGGCGGACGCTGGCCTTGGTTGAGCCATGCGCCAGAATCTCTTCGACTTCCGGATACGACACGAATCGATCCATCACAGAGCTGCCGGGGGCAGCAGTGACGAGGATATCGAGATCCCCAATCGTCTCCTTGGCCCGTCTATAGCTTCCCGCTGCAACAACCTGTTTCACTCCAGAAGATTCCCTCAGGTAGGCGATCAAGGCCTCTGCGTACTGAGTGGCGACCGCTAACTGAAAACGCTTCTCCTCGCCGGTCCGCGTTTTCAGTTGATCCAGAATGTATCGTTCGGTTTTTTCTCCAAACCCCTGGATCGATCTCACCCGCCCCTCCTGTGCGGCCTTCTGCAGCTGGTCGAGCGTCCGAATGCCGAGATCGCGATAGAGCGCTTTGACTCGCTTCGGTCCGATACCAGGAATGCGGAGCAATTCTGTGAGGGTCTTCGGAACCTTCTTACGATGCTCTTCGAGCGCGGTGGCTGTGCCGGTCTCGACGATCTCTTTGATCTTTCCCGCGAGGTCTTCGCCGATCCCAGGCAGTTCCGTCAGATCCTCTCCCTCGTCAAGCATCGCGCCGACCTCACGAGGGAGGTCTCGGAGCGTGCGTGCCGCATTGCGATAGGCGCGGATGCGGAATGGGTTGGAACCTTCGATTTCGAGAAGGTCTGCTATCTCTTCAAAGACCGCTGCGACATCGGCATTATGCACTGGCATATTCCATTGCGCCTTTCACGTGACGACCGACAGCAAACGGTCGTCACACGACTCTTAGCTTCCTTTGCGCGAAGCCCGTTTTTTGATCGGCCGGACTCTCATTCGTGTGGCTCGCTCACGTTCCTTCTCCAGTCGCAGCTTCTTGAACCGCTTTGCTTGGATCTTCGGCAAATTCTTAAACGACAGCCGCTGCTTCATCCGGATCCCCCTCTCGACCCCTGAATAGATGAGATCGCTCACGCTTCTCAGTAAAGACTCACAGCACATCTATGACCAACACCGTACGCCTGACGCGGTACGGTCCCCATGTGGGAGCGTACCGCCCCGATGCTGATGAGCACAGTTGCCACGATCGCGCAGTAGTAGGGATCATGCGCACAAAGAGATCAAAAGGTGAAGACGAAAGGAACGAAGTACTGCACCCATATCGTCCAAACCCAGCGGGGTGAGTCGGGCTCGCCCTCCTTGCGGCACGTACCAGATGGCCACGTCTTTCCCGTCAGCTCTTTTCCAAGTCCAGAATGGCCATCGTCGTCTTGAGGACTGCGTCCGGGTTCAGTGAGATGCTGTCGATGCCTTGTTCGACGAGAAACGTGGCCACCTCCGGATAGTCGCTGGGAGCCTGGCCGCAGATGCCGATCTTCCTCCCCTTCTTCTTCGCAGCGGCAATGACCGACGCCATCATCGTCTTGACGGCCTGGTTCCGTTCATCGAACAGATGGGCGACAATTTCGGAATCCCGATCCACTCCCAGTGTCAGTTGTGTGAGATCGTTGGACCCAATCGAGAATCCGTCGAAGACCTCGACGAACTGCTCCGCCAGCACGACATTGCTGGGAACTTCGCACATGACGTAGACTTCGAGCCCGTTTTCGCCGCGCTTCAACCCCTGCTTCGCCATCTCCGCCTGGACCAACCGTCCTTCTTCAACCGTTCGGCAGAACGGGATCATGAGTTTCACGTTATTGAGCCCCATCTCGTCCCGGACTGTTTTCATCGCGCGGCACTCCAGAGCAAACCCGGCCCGGTAGCGTGGATCGTAGTAGCGGGACGCGCCGCGGAAGCCGATCATAGGATTCTCCTCTGTCGGCTCGTAGCCCCTTCCGCCGATGAGGTTCGCGTATTCGTTGGATTTGAAGTCACTGAGCCGGACGATGACGTCCTTGGGATAGAAGGCGGCCGCGATCATCGCGACCCCTTGGGCCAACTTGTCCACGAAGAACTGGGCCTTGTCGGCGTAGCCCACCGTCAATCGGTCGATCTCGGCCTTGACTGAGGCCTCATCCAACCGGTCGTAGTCGAGCAGGGCCAACGGATGGACCTTTATGTAGGTGGAGATGATGAACTCCTCTCTCGCCAGCCCGACACCGTCATTGGGGATGAAGGACAGCGCGAACGCCTCTTCGGGATTCCCCACGTTCATCATGATCTTGGTCCTCGGTCTCGTCAGCCCGCTGAGCTCAACGCGTTGCACTTCGAACGGAAGTGCATCTTCATAGACAAATCCTATCTCACCCTCGGCACAGGACAACGTGACGACTTGACTGTCCCGCAACAACTCCGTCGCATTGCCTGTACCGACGATGGCTGGAACGCCCAGCTCTCGACTCACGATAGCAGCATGGCATGTCCGGCCGCCGCGATTCGTGATGATGCCGGCCGCTTTCTTCATGACCGGCTCCCAATCGGGATCCGTCTTGTCCGTGACCAGCACGTCGCCGTCAGTGAAGTCGCGCAACTGCTGGAGGTGTTTGACGACGCGAACCGGCCCGACGCCGATCTTACTGCCGACACTTCGGCCGGTGAGCAATACCTTGCCCCTGCGATCTAAGTGGTACAGTTCGAGCGAGTCTTGGCGCTTCTGCGACTGCACGGTTTCCGGTCTGGCTTGGACGATGAAGAGTTCACCCGTACGCCCATCCTTGGCCCATTCGATATCCATGGGACTCGGTCGACCTGCCTTAGCACTGTAATGGTCTTCGATCACACAGGCCCAGCGCGCTAACGTGAGGATTTCGTCGTCGGTGATCGCAAACCGAGCGCGGTCATCGGGCGGAACCGGCACATTCTTCACCAGCTTGCTGCCGCCAACGTCGTAGACAAGCTTGAACTCTTTGCTGCCCAGCAGCTTCTGGAGGATCGGCCGGAAACCCTGTCTGAGGGTTGGCTTGAAGACATAATATTCGTCGGGATTTACAGCACCCTGCACCACGTTTTCTCCCAAGCCGTAGGAGGCATTGATCAGCACGGCATCGCGAAAGCCCGTCTCCGTATCGATCGAAAACATGATGCCGGATGCGCTCAGATCCGACCGCACCATGCGTTGGACACCGATCGACAGCGCAATCTTGAGGTGATCAAACCTCTTATCAACCCGATAGGAGATCGCACGGTCCGTGAAGAGTGAGGCAAAACACCGCTTGCAGGCATCGAGCAGCGCCTGATGGCCCTGCACGTTGAGATACGTTTCCTGCTGGCCGGCAAAACTGGCATCGGGGAGATCCTCGGCGGTCGCGCTGCTTCGGACGGCGACATCCACCAGATCAACTTGCCCGTCACTCAGCCGGTCATAGGCCTCTGCGATGGCTCGTCCGAGATCCGATGGCAGATTGGCCGCCAGCATCGCCTGACGAATCTGCCGTCCCCGCTGACGCAGATTGTCTAGATCGCGCGTATCCAAGCCACGGAGAATCTGTGTGATTTGGTGATCCAAGCCTGTCTCGCGGAGAAAGGCCCGGTAGGCCTCGGCGGTAATGGCAAACCCGTTGGGAACCTTTACACCTTGTGAGGCTAATTCCCGATACATCTCACCGAGCGAGGCGTTCTTGCCCCCGACCAGTTGGATATCCGTGATCCCAATTTCCTCGAACCAACGGATCGTGGCGATCTGTTGTGTGATCGGTGTCATCGTAGCGACCTCCGTACGGTCATCTATTTCACTTCTTTCACCATGTCGATGGCGCCGCAGGGGCACTCGGCGGCACAGACGCCGCAGCCCTTGCAGAACTCGTAGTCGAACGCGAAGCCCTTGCCTGGGCCGAGCTTCCTGACCGCGTTGTCGGGGCACACGCCNNTCGGGACAGACCGCATAGCAGTTGTCACAGTTGAAGCAGTTGCCGCACGAGAGACAGCGGCGCGCCTCCAAGAGCGCGGTGTCCACATCAAGACCGCCGACGATCTCGTCAAAACTTGACCGGCGCCGCACAAGATTCAGGAGCGGCTGTTTCGACGCGTCTGCGTCGGTGTAGTACCACGTATTCAGATGGTCGAAGGTCGCCGGCCCATGACGTTCCGGCTTGACGTACGTGGTGCCGCACAAATAGGCATCGATGTGGCGGGGGGCCC
>DCZN01000120.1:12274-12824 GCA_002331625.1 Nitrospira sp. UBA2083
ACTGCCCGGTAGCCACCGTAACAGATTGTTCGCCGGGTACCATGTCCCCACCGGCGAAAATGCCTGGACGGCCGGTCATCATCGTCTCATCCACTTCGATGGTGCCGTCCTCCCGAACACGCAACCCGGAGACCCGACGAAGAAAACCGGTATCGGCCCGTTGCCCCAACGCGAGAATCACGCTATCGGCTTCAATCCTTTCGAAGCGACCGGTCGGTTGTGGTTTCCCTTGTTCATCCAGCGACATTTCCTCGACCGTCAATGTCGACGCGTCGCCCTGCGCAATCCTCCGCAGCCATTGGAACTGCACCCCTTCTTCCTGGGCTTCGGTGATTTCGCTGGCGAACGCCGGTGCATGGCCCAAGTCTCGCCGGTAAATGATGATGACCGGTTCCATTCCCAACCGTTCAACACTGCGTGCGACGTCGATGGCCGTGTTGCCTCCACCGTAGATTGCGACACGGCGTCCCAGCTTGGGGCGAGCCGCCCCTTCCATGTCACGCAAGAACGTGACAGCATCGAGAACCCGCTTGGCATCGAACCCCGGAAT
>DCZN01000120.1:12878-29848 GCA_002331625.1 Nitrospira sp. UBA2083
CCTTCCGCCATGGTCGCCTCAAGATCGTCGACTCGGCTGTTCAGCTTGATCGTGACCCCTATGGATTGAATTCTTGCGACTTCGGCATCCACGATCTCGCGTGGCAATCGGTATTTGGGGATGCCATACCGCATCATGCCGCCAGCTTGTGGACTGGCTTCATGAATGGTGACCTGATGCCCCATCCGAGCCAGGTGATAGGCGGCTGAAAGTCCGCCTGGACCGGCGCCGATGACCAACACGCTCTTTCCCGTCCGTGGAGCGCACGCCACCCGCCATCCTTGCGTGATCGCCTGATCGCCCAGGAACCGTTCCACCGCGTGAATGGAGACGGCCTCATCAAGGTGTCCACGATTGCACGCGCTTTCACAGGGGTGATAACAGACGCGGCCGTGGATCGCGGGCATCGGGTTGTCCTGCATCAACTGTTGCCAGGCTTGTTCGTAGGCCCCTTCTTCCGCATGATACAGCCAGGCCTGGATGTTCTCGCCGGCCGGGCATGCTTGGTTACAGGGAGGCAGATGATCCGCATAGACCGGCCGCATGGTGCGCCAGTTACCCGTGTGGTTAGCCAAACTCGAGCTGGGATCGAGCGTGATGGCGAAGGGTTTGCGATCCATACGAGTCCTCATCTCATCAATAGTCCATAGGTCGCGATGTTGGCATCTGCGATCGCTTGAATCGCAGCGATCGCGTCGGTGTCTGACGGTGGACCGAACAGATGCTTGAACCGGGTTTGCAATTCCAGATAGCGCTCGACAGGAACCTTGCGACGAATCGGTGTGGCGTGAATGACCGTTCCACACTCCGCCTCGAACAGCGGGAACAGTCCTGATTCCACCGCCAAGCGCGCGACCTTCATCGTGTGTGCCGGATCCGAGCCCCAACCCAGTGGGCAAGGCACATGGATATGGAGATAGCGTGCCCCCTGCACACCGATTGCTGCGGTGACCTTCCGTTCCAGGTCATGGAGATCGGCGACAGAGGCCGTGGCCACATAGGGAATTCCATGCGCCATGGCGATCCGCGGTACATTCTTGCCGGTACCGACGGGATTGCCAGGATGACCTGCCACAGCTTGCGTAGTGTTCGTTCTGGCGAAGGGCGGAGTCGACCCTGACCGTTGGATTCCGGTATTCATATAGGCTTCGTTGTCGTAACAGAGATATAGGACATCATCGTTTCGTTCGAACATCCCGGATAGACAACCGAACCCGATATCGACGGTCGCGCCATCGCCTCCCTGCGCGATGACGGTCACCTCGTCTCGTCCCTTGGCACGCAGCGCCGCCGCCACACCGCTGGCCACCGCCGGCGCATTCCCAAACAACGAATGCATCCAAGGGATTTGCCAAGAGCTCTCGGGATAAGGGCTGGAAAAGACCTCAAGGCAGCCGGTTGCGTTCACCGCGATCAATTGATTCCGACTGGCGCGCATGGCGGCATCGAGGGCATAACGCGCACCGAGCGCTTCTCCGCACCCCTGGCATGCTCGGTGGCCGGAGTTGAGTGAATTGGTGCGATCCATCCGGGATTGGACGGTCCTGGTCGCTTCATCGAGCAACCGGTTTCCGGCGGTAAAGGTGCCGGTCTGGTAAAATTTGATGCGCTCCGTCGCCATAGCCTCGTCCGTCAACTCACTTTCGTTCCAATCACATTCATGGTTCGCAGTAGTTGCTCCGCGACTGGACCAGCCCGTCGGATGTCGCGCCGTCGAGCGAGCTCCTGCTCGATCACTGTCTTGTTGAGGTCCAAGAAGTGCGGTTCCGTCAGACGTTCTGCGCGGGCTTCCAGGATCATCTGTTTCAACGAGGATGTGGAGATGGAACGACCTCCCAATCCTGCAATGACCGTGTGAACGGGAATCTGTCGTCCTGATAGCGCAAGCTGGATATCAGCGGACACGATGCCTCCCACACCGACAGCGAGATCCTTTTCAAGCACGATGACCCGCGAGACTCCTCCTAACAGCGCCCGCAACTGGAGCATCGGAAACGGCCGATAGCATCCGATTTTGATGCACCCGACGGCGACCTCTTCATGACGTAACTCATCCACGGCGTCTTTGATCGTGCCGATGACCGACCCCATGGCAATCACGGCGACCTCGGCCCCCTCCATGCGATAGGGGGAACAGAGTCCGCCGGATTGTCGATGGAAGTGCTGCTCGAACACTTGCGTCAATTCCGGGATGAGTTCGAGGGCTCGAAGGTGTTGGTGATGGGCGAGATATTTGACTTCCGCAAAGGCGTCTGGCCCGACCATCGCACCGATGGAAACGGGATCGTTGGGATCAAGGAGCTGCACCGGCTGATACGGCGGAAGATAGGCGTCCACGTGAGCTGCGTCCGGCAGGTCCACCGGCTCGGAGGCATGCGTCAATACATAGCCGTCCATGCAGACCATGACCGGGCAACTCAGTTCTTCCGCCAAACGGAAGGCTTGGATGTGAAGATCGACGGCCTCCTGATTGTGCTCAGCGAACAGTTGAATCCATCCGGCATCCCGCAACGCCATACTGTCGGAATGGTCGTTCCAGATGTTGATCGGAGCGCCGACCGCGCGATTGGCAATCGTCATGACGATCGGGAGTCCCAGCCCAGCCGCGTTGTACACCGCCTCAGCCATGAACAGCAGGCCTTGGCTGCTCGTGGCGGTATAGGTCCTGGCGCCAGACGCCGAGGCACCGATCAGCACACTCAACGCAGCGAATTCAGATTCTACATTCACGAACTGACAACGCCCGATTTCGCCTCGCGCCACCTTTCGTGACAACCGTTCGACGATATGGGTCTGCGGCGAGATGGGGTATGCAGCAATGACCTCCGGACGGCAGCGCGCCACGATTTCAGCCACAACTTGCGATCCTTCCATCTGAACGTTCACCGTTGGGGGACTCCCTGTGCTTCCATGACCGACGAGGTCACCTGCTCGTACGCTTCTCGGGCGGCGGCTGCATTTGCCTCTCCAATCGCGCCAGGAAATCTTTGGCGAATTGCCGATTCCACTGAAGCCAGCCGGATCAGTCCTGTCAGTGCTGCGAACCCGCCCAACAGCGGCGCATTCGCAAGCGGCCGTTTGAGGTATTTCAGACCGAGATCCGAGGCTGGAAAGGCGCATACATGGCCGACGGGCAAGGTTGACAGAAATTCTTTAAGATGAAGGGCGTTGAGACTCTGTGTTGAATTAATCAAGACAAATCCACGAGGCTCGAGCCCTGCAAACAAGTCCACCTGATGCAGGAGCGTCGCATCCTGCACGATGACGACATCAGGACGCGTGACGGCGTCCCGCGTACGGATAGGTTTGTCGTCGATGCGGCAGAACGCCATTACGGGTGCGCCCATCCGTTCCGACCCGAAACTTGGAAAAGCTTGGGCATATTTCCCGTCAGTAAAGGCGGCCATGGCAAGCAGCTCTGCCGCCGTGACAACCCCTTGTCCTCCCCGTCCATGGAAACGGACTTGCCACATCGTGCCTCCGTTTATCCCTTACCGAGCTGTCTGGCCATGTGCGTGTCCCCCACGGGTTCGGACAGGCTGAGCGTGTAGACACCAGGGCTCTTCGCGATCACCTGCATCTCCCCGTTTCGACTGAGCCGATCGATGGCAAGAAAGATTTGATTCCAGGTAAGGTCGGGACACTGAAGCACCACATTATCAAGCGTGGCGCCTGGTGAGTGAGCGATGACGGTTAAAACCCGATCATCTGTCCCACAATGAATCATCACGACCCTCTTCCATGAATCCGATAGGACAAGGAGTACAACTGTGCATTCTGCAGCTTGTGTACCACCTCCGCACATTGCGATATTCACAGAGAGAAGGCTTGAAGAGCGGAGAGTTACGCGAGCGGAAGCACAGAATGGCGCAAAGGCGCCATGTGTGATGGTGTAGCAAATCGGGGCAACACACGCAGGACCCTGTCGCCCCCTTCCCCGATCCTTGTGATCACTGTGCGCGTTTAACGCTTTCGAATACAGGCGGGCATGACGCGTAGTTGAGGCGCAGGAGCCCGAGTGGCTCTCCGGTCTATAGCTTGCCGAAGGACGTTCCGCAAAGCATGGCTCGGGGTGATGCCCTGGGCCTGACACCAGGCCTGCCAGGGCGCTTTGAGCTCACCCAAGTCCACCGTGACCGTGCTCGTCCGTTTCGCCCTTTGCCTGATCAGCTCACCGGCGCCAGCCCCGGTCGAGACGCCCCACGCCCATCACCAACCGATGTCTGACTCTGGTCACCGGAGGAAGAGTCCTGAGGCGACCATCGGAATGGCCAAAGAGCACGGCCGCGAAGAAACACCAAACCAAAGATGTAAGACAACTACGGGCTACAGCCATATCCTGCACCACAACCTCTTAATAAACACCTGCGCCATCCCCCTACGGTCACTCCAAAACCAACCCGATCCCCTCCAGCCAAGCCGGTAATGTAACAGGATTGGATCATCCCTGATGCCGCCCGGAAGACCGCCAAGGGCCCCTTTTTCGAACGTGCTGGCTCCTCGCACCTTGGTCAGTCTGAGGAGGTCGTGCCCTGAAGAATAAGAAGGAAGAAGTAGAAACAAGCCCCCTCCCCCCATCACTGCCCTCAGGGAGTCGGTCACCGGCTCGTCTTCCTTGATGCATGCCAGGACAGTCCTGATCGCTAAGAATCCGACTCACGGAGAGGCGGCTCACGTGTCCACCCAACCGGAGAGTTCGGGATCGAGATGGATCTGATCAGATCATGCCCCGTCAATGGATCGACGAGATTACGGGGAAATGATCTCTTGCACCGCGGTAGGGGCAAAGAATCCCTAATCTCGGAGCGTGGCCAACCAGGCTCTCGCAAACTCCTTCAACTCTTGTTTCAGGGGGGACACGACGTGGGTACGTTTGCCTCCCCTGTCATACCGATAGACGTCTTGCACGATTCCCAGGTAGTCGTTCCGAAATGACACCGGTTCAGCTGCCGCGCCGTCGGGCAGATCAATGACCATGAACACCAGATCGCAATCACGCATCAAATCACCGTTCTGTTCACCATACTGACAAAGCGACACCAACCGGTGCTCGTCTCCACTGGCTCCAATCTCCTCGACCGAAAGTGGCATGTAGCCAGGCACGGTGATGCGGATGGCACGCACACCGCCAAGCAGGTGATCTAGATGCTTCGCAAATTCATAATAGCTCTTCATCATCCTGTTTCCTTTCTTCGGGTAAAGGAAGCCCCCGACACGAGGGCCGGAGGCTTCCCGTGACGGTCAGCGGTCCGACCGCTCCACGATCCAGCGTGTCGCCTGTTGGGCGACCGCGACAAGCGCGTCTAGATCCGCCAGGCCGAAGGATTCGGAATTCTTCCACACTCCATCTCGGTCCTTGTACGAGCGGGCCACGGTCAGGTTGTAGAACGGACCGTTCATGCCCTCGTTCTTCCAGATGCTCGCCTTGATGCGGCTGCATCGCAGCGTGGTGACCGGCTTGGGTTTCTTGTCTTGAGGTGCCATGGTGTGTCTCCTTTGGTTAGAGTTGATGTGTTGGCCTCTCACGAGGAGGGGGAGGCCACACAGTGACGACAAAGGAGACAGAGACCGCCGCCACCTGGCGGGCCGGCGGGCGCGATGCGGAGGAATGCCCGCGGAAAGGAGCCGCCTCAGAGGAGGCGCGCGGGCATGATCGACGCAGCCCACCGGTGAAAAGCCAGGGCGAGGGCCGGATGCGCACAGGCACCGGCCCCGAAACCACAAGCTGGTTCCGCTCATCACCAGCAGGGCATGGCAGAGCAGATTCAACGGACGGGGCGAGAAGGCAAAGGTCTATGACACGATGATGAACGTCACATGCCCAAGGACCTAGACTTAGCAATAGATGTCGGTGGCGAGACCATGCGCGATCTCGGAACGTCTGCCGTCTACAGGGGTCGCATTGCCATCAAGGTAACCGCTGAACGGTATGGGTAGCCGAACGGCCCGTGTGAGACCGTGGGGAAACTGTCACGGGATCGGAGATGCGAAATCGTTGAGGTGCGCGACAGGCTGAGCCGCACGAGCGAATCGTCAGCGAGATGGAAAACAAGCCAACTCGCGGGAAATGCCTAACCGTCCATTGATACGAAGTCTGATCGTGTTCACACTCAACGTCAGTCAAACAGGTCCGCGTGCGTGCCTGTCCCTCCACCACCGGACCTGCTTCGGTCGAATAGTCCCCGCAGAATCGAGAGCCGGCCGGGAGTGGTCCATGCATGAATAAAACTGTTTGCATTTAATTGTAAGTGCCTGCCTCTTTATCCATGCTACCTCTGACGTGGTGCCATTCCTGAAAAGAGTATTTCCTTCCAATCTCATCCTCTCTTCTCCTCAATCCCCATTGAAGAACCGGACCGATCCTGAACGGTCACACACAGCGGACTTGCACAACAACCTCTTCTCAACATGGTGTTGCGCCCCTCACCCACGCGGGGGCGCAACAGATCTTCCGAATCTGTGGCCACGAACGGCTGCAAGCCGTGACACCGTCCGCGGTGGCGCGGTTGCCACGGGCGTGCCCACGCCTCAATGGGCGACGGCTGTTCTCTCTTGGCACGGCGTCTCCGGACGCGGTGCCTCAGGGGCTTGACTGGCAAAGTCTGCGCCCAGGGCAGGGCAGCGCCCTCTCAGCAGACACTCGTCTGACACTTTGCCTTTAGGGTCCTTCGAGATGATTCTCTGGAATTGTTCTTTGCGGTGCCTATGATCTGAAAGCAGAACAAACAGAGCAGTGTCGCCTTTACTGCACTGTACTAAATTCCTCAACGGTCAAACCTGCTTGCCGGACAATGCTCCGTAGTCTGCCTTTGGCGAGAACGGCGTGATCAGAGGCAGTGAGTCGACGTCTCGAGCAGGCAGACTAGGGTAGGCCTGATTGAAAGACCTCAGACAGTTGGGGATAATTGGGCATCATCTCACGCCTACTGTGAGTCTCTTACACCGCCACGTCGTATTGTTTGGCGTACGCATCGATGAGACCACGTAACATGCGTTGATAGGGGACACGTGCACGCTTGGCTTGCTTCTTGAAAAACGCCAGACTGCTCTGAGTCAACTCCAGCGTGACTTTTGTGGTCGGCTCACGTTTGACTAAGGCCGACGGTGGCGGCAGAAAATCCGTGACACGTTCCCCCATGGCCAAACGCTCATCGGTGTATCTGATTTTCTTGCTCATAGCGTTTCCTCCCTTGCCTCCAGTAGCCTGCTCCATAAATGCGTATGCGCTTTCTCCTATACGAAAATCGTACCGTCAACACGTTGCCCTCGACCACTCCAAGACAGAAGAACCGCTTCTCCCCCTTTTCATGATCGAGATCTCGAATCATGATGCGTTTGGGGTCGTCAAAGGCGGTTTGCGCGTCTTCAAACGACACGCCATGCTTTTTCTGATTGAGGAGGTTCTTTTCCTCATCCCATTCAAAACTTGGTGTTGGCATTTCATATTACCATATAATTGTATGGGACCATACAACACTGAAGCTCTCCCTGTAAATGTGCTGCCTGTAACCTACCCAGTCGCGGCAATGGGCGACGGCTGTTCTCTTGGCACGGCGTCTCCCGACGCGGTGCCTCAGATGCATACCTACCGAAGCCACTCAGCCAGGGCAAGGCCAGCAACGTCTACGCAGAACTCCTCCAACACCTGCCTTTCTACGGAACCAGGGGAGCTCCCTTACGGGACAAGGGCCTACCCGACCCCAGGGTCGCTTCTTTCGTTCACCCCCCTACTTTTTCGGTATGGTCATAAATTCTGGACCCTCTCATAAATTCCACTCGCGAGAGGTGTGCTTAGGTGTCGGTCGGCTCATTCGACCTCATTGATAGCGCAAGAACGAAAGGTCTGTCTGAAGCGCCATGAATAACCTTTTGACAATGGATGAGGCCGCGAAGTATTTAGGCATATCCAAATTGACCCTGTACGGATGGGTCTCCGCAAGGAAACTGGGGTACGTCAAAATCGGGCGGCTGGTGAAGTTCAAGCAAGCTCAACTGGACGCCTGGATCGATCAGCACACGATCACACCACGGAGAGACAGTCATGGGACTAACCAAGCGGCGCGATAGTTACTATGTCGAGTTCAGGGTGATTGAAAGTGCGGACGGCACATCGTGGACTCTCGCGAGTGGCGTCCCCGGTACCAGAAAAAAGCGATGGAAAGTGGGGTGCCTGAACAAGACGATCGCGCGCGAGATGGAAGCCGCGATCAAGACCCGCTTGCTCTTGGGCCATGAGAAAACCGAACAGGCCAAGCCGATTCTCTTTAAGGAATGGGCAACAGCCTATCTGAACCTCGAATCAATCAAGACACTCCGCAGCTATCAAGATCGACTCGAGATCATAGAGCGGCAGCTGATCTCCTTCTTCGGTGGCAAAGTCTTAACGGAGATCAAGCCTCATGATGTCGAAGCCTTCCGCGCACAGCGGAAGAAGAAGGATGGAACAAAGCCCAGTATCCAGACTGTGAATAATGACCATGTTGTCCTCAAGCACTGTCTGAACGTGGCCATCCGACGAGGGCTCTTACAGATCAACCCCGCTACCAGGGTTCCACTTCCTGATCCACAGAACGCCAGAGAGCGAGTATTAACTGAAGAGGAATGGAGCAAACTCTACGAGGCCGCAAAGGGACATCTCAAGCCTGTCCCTTACTCGCCTATCAGCTGGGCCAGAGATTTGGTGAGATTGTCGGTCTGACATGGGACCGGGTTGATCTCAAGAGAGGCTTTATCACCCTGCGTAGTCAGGACACGAAGACGAAGAAACCTCGCCAAGTCCCCATGACTCCAGATATACGAATGACCCTTCAGCGCCTGGCGAAGGTCCGTTCACTCTCAACACGTCATGTCTTTACATTCAGAGGCAAACCGATACAACGTATCAGCCGATCTTTTCGTACAACCCTGAAGGATGCCGGAATTACCGACTTCCGGTTCCATGATCTTCGGCATTGTGCCTCTACGAACTTGCGCCGGGCAGGAGTGGACACAGCAACCGCGATGAAAATCGTGGGTCATAAGTCTGAAAAGATGTGGAAGCGGTATAACGCCATTGAGGAGCGTGACTTGCTTCAAGCCGCGCTGAAAGTTCAGAAATATCTCCAAGAGAACACGCCGAGAACACTTGACCCCAAGACCGAGAGTCTGTAAAAGTGTAACTTATTGATATTTGGCCTCGCCCCCGTAGCTCAGTTGGATAGAGCAGCGGTTTCCTAAACCGCGGGTCGTACGTTCAATTCGTATCGGGGGCACCATACCAACCTTCGGTTGACCCGCGCGCTATTCATCGTCTTATCGTGATGACGCGCGCGGATAAACTCAACTCGTGTTAGTTCTTATAACGCTTGCAGCTCCAGACCGCTCATGATCCCTATATCGCAAGCTTTGCGGTCGGATGAACTTCTTCGATTTTTCCGATGTGACCCAAGCTCGCCCATGCCGCTGCCGATTCAACTGTTTGTGGCAATTATTGGCAGGGGAAACAACCTCCGGCGCGCATGCGAAATGCGAAGTCCATCCGTTCCAGGCGGAAGGCTCTGGACTGACGAACGCGCCGCTCGAACTCGTTATGAGAGAATCGCCAGAAGACCAGGGCGCCGAAGAGCGGTGAAGACGATCGGCATATGACTGACCTCGGTCCATGACAGGAAGACAATCTCCTGTTCGACGCCGAGAGAATGGAACAACAGGAATGCACTAAGCATGAGGGCAATGATGGCAGGCCACATCATCGAGAGCGTACCGATAGCTACAAACAGCGCCATCGCCACCAACGTCTGCTGAACGAACGGGCTCTGGATTGTGATCATACCGTCCTCCCTCGTCGACTCTCCCCCGGAAGACATACGTAGTATTGATTGGTGGGATCCACCTTATCATAACGATCACAACACGCAACGAGAAATCCTGCCGATCCTTATCCCAAGGTCTACTGCGCGGGAGAGGCTGAGCATGAAGCACTAGAGCAGGAAGCACGAAAGGCCTAGTGGGACCACTTGCCGGTCCTACCCCTTCTTCATTGCTTCATTGGAGCGCCGGATACACACCGTAGGTGTGTTGTCTGATTGACCCATCGTTTGCCGGTATCACACACTCCTCTTCGAATTATTTCCATTCTTGTATCTGGGAAACACCATCTCGCCTCACGTCGGTCGCTGAATCTGCGTGAACGGTTAGGTGACATCATCAAGATTGACTGATGCCATACGAAAGCGACCACCTACTAGCGAATCCTACCCTCGCTTCAGACGTGCAAGTCAGATAAGGTGCAACAAGAATCGTCACTGATCCCTCAACCGCTGACCGGAGGAAGTGCTCATGAAATGTCCGCAATGTTTCACTGAACATGACGTCTCTGCCCAAAAATGCTCGGCGTGCGAGCATGTCTTTGCCCCACTACGAGTCAAATCCGTCGGGTACATGAGCTTCTATGCGGAGTATTTCTCTTTTCGAGAATTGGTGACCCCACAGCTCATTAAGGTGGTGTATATCGTGGGAGCGTGCTTCATTACCGCAGTCGGGCTCTTATCGACCCTCTCTCCAGAGGGCTTGGAAAGGTATGCCGTTGTTCCAATTTTTAGTCGTCTCGGAGGGATTGCGGTCTTACTGGTGGGGAATCTTGTGTGGCGCATGATGTGCGAAGGCGCTATTCTGCTCTTCAGCCTTCATGAGCTGCTGGTGAGTATCGACACGCAGGCGAAAGCGCTCAGACTGCAAGGGAAAAGCGGCCGACCATAATGTCATTCCTTAATGGTTGATCACCCTGAGGCTGGTACTGGTGGTTGTAGAGGAGTGCCCCCTGAGGATACTTCAGGCCAGACATATAGCAGAGGCTCCGGCTGCTCTCATCCCTCGTTCGTTCCCACCGCACAGGCCACAGAAACCGGGGCCATCGATTTGACCTCGAGATGGGTGTCTGAGAAGCCGGCTGCCTTGAGCGTTCCCACCATATTGTGCCCAACCTTGAGAGTGTCCTCGTCTGTGGCGCCCTGAAAGCGCGGCTGGAAAGCGACTACAATCTTCCCCCCGAGACTCATCACCCGTCGCACATTTCTCAACACGTCACCCGGGTTGTCCCAGAAGTGGAAGACATTGACCATCAGACACTTGTCAAATCGGTCCTGAACGGCAGGCAGCTCAGACATCGAGGCCAGCAGTAACTGCACTCGGCCCTGCTCAATCACCGAGGCGTTGCGCTTCCTTGCTTGCTGAAGCATGACCTCTGAATGATCAATTCCGACGACATGTCCACCGGTGACCAGCTGGCTCATGAGCTTGATGGCCACACCCGGTCCAAAGCCAATTTCGAGCACATGATCTGTGGGCTGGAACTCAAGCAACGACACGGCCCACGCATTTCGTTCTCGGTTTGACGGCCGATGCGCCATGATCCACCCGGCTACTTTGCCCCCAAAGCCCGTGGGCTTCCTAAACTGGGATCGGAACCGTTGGCGGAATCCCGACCGTTGTGTTTCTGCCTGGTCACACACCCGATGCGATGGGATGCTCCGCGCTTCCGTTCCCATGGTCACCTCACCTCAACCGACATACTGATTCATCTCTTCCCCAGATCTATCCCCTGTCAACTCATCAACTGATCACCCATTCGTCCCAAGCTACACCAGCAGGAACCACACATTCAAACCTGAACTTGGCATTCTCGCTCGCACATCTTCCCTGAACGGTAAGCTTTATGACGACCACGTCTGCAATTATTCCCTCCCCATCGAAGACGACCGTCTCACTCAAGCTGACGGGACACTGATGTCATCTTGTTTGCAGACTACCCCTTCGCGGCAGTGGGAAATGGTGAACGATTTTAGTAAGATGATTGCGCATCGGCTATCTGGAGGTCTTATGCGGTACGTGTTGCAGTTGATCATCGCGGTGTTGGTGTGGGGGAATCTGGGCGTCGCCCAGGCAGCGGATCGTGCCAGTGATAACGGAAGCCGTGAATCCCTCCGAGGGATCATAGGGTTGGGGCTGGTCATTGAAGACATCAGTCCCGATGCCGCCGCTGACGGCCTTTCCCAGGAGGCGATTCGCACGGCGGTCGAGCAAGCCCTTCGATCCAAGGGCGTTCGACTCCTCACGGAGCGCACACGGTCCGAGTCAGCGCCGTATCTCTACATCAATGTGAATACCTTGAAAGAGGAGCTTGGGTTGTACGCCTATTCGGTGAATGTGGATCTCAAGCAGCTCGTGGGACTGTTATCGATGAAGAACAAAAAGACGTGGGGAGCGACCTGGTCCGCCAGTGTGCTTGGAATGGTGCGGCAAGAGAATCTGAACCAAATTGTCGCCGATGCGGTCGAGCCTCTCGTGAATGACTTTGTGAACGACTTCCGATCGGCTAACCCACGGTAGGAGATCGTCTGTTGAGGATTTAGTGCATACTCGTACCGGCACTCCATCAGGGCTAACTTGCTTTCGTGTGGCTCCCTTTTCTCATTCACACCATCGTTCCTTCTCCTAGACCGCCGGCGTTTTCTCTGACCCGTCATACCTTCTGCTCTCCGGCTGCTGACCGTGTAAGGTTTCTGCACGAACACGGACTACCGATCATGTAACCGAACGGTCCTCACCTCACGCTGATGCATAGATAGATGGACCGCAACACGTTGGTTCCCACACGTAGGGGAACCGGTACAACAACCACTGTCCCATTCGCCTATAGAGAAGGAGAACTCTCATGACGCACACAACCGTCAGTAAAGATCCGAAGAAGCACGAGACAGTCTTGAGCGCGTCAGTCACCGTCGCTGTGGTACTGGCGCTCGCCGTACCGGGCTACGCGACAGAATTACCCGCCTCAGTCGCCGGCAAGGCCTCTGACGCCTTGGTCACGCTTGCTACCACGGGTAATCCTGATCCCTTGCATACAGAACTTGGAGGCACCGTAATTTCTTCAGAGGAATTACAAAAAAAAGCGAGCGCCTTGATGAAGTTACAGAAAGCGGAACACTTGGCCCCGAAGGCCCTTGTTGCACCAAATGGTGAGATGTACGCAATGGTCGCCCCAACGATTACCAAGGACAACTTTATTCTGGCCGATAGTCAAGGGAATCTCTTGCGCGTAGATGTCGGCGATTCCGAGGGCCATCGCATACCCTTTGTGGTCGAGACCATCGTAGAAGATGGCGGAACACCGTGGTACGTCGAGTTCTGGCGTTGGCTCACCTTCCAATAACCATTGGACCCCAACAAGCACGGGCCACTGCAAGGAGTAACTAACATGCGACAACGCCGACTCTCTAACACATGTCCCATCATGATCACGCTCAGTTTGGTGATGGGCCTGTTTGTCCTCAGTGGCTGTGCTGCCCGCTCTGCGACCCTCCCGCCACCAACCCCATTTACCCCGGTGCCGGTAGACTTTATCCATAGCTGGACCAAGGGTACCCACCCGTTTACCGGGGCAGCGGTGATCGACATCGATAGTGACGGAACGTTCGAGGTCTTTGTCGGTGGCGGTGAAGGACAACAGGACGCTTTGTTGAGCTATCGCGGCGGCCGCCTCGTGAATATCGAAGACGGGACCGGCCTCTCACGTACCAGTGCGACTTACGGCAGTACAGCGATCGATCTGGATGCCGATGGAGATACTGATTTGATCGTAGCGCGTGAAAACGGCGTCTACCTCTACCTGAACGACAAGGGTCGGTTTCACGAGCGGTTGATCCCTGTCGATCTGCCGACGGACTCAGTCCCATTCAGCGTGGCGGTTTCGGATATCGACCACGATGGCGACGGAGACTTGTACGTCAGTGTCTTCGTGAATGCGAAGACGTTTCGAAGTGCGACCTTTAATGATCCGACCCACGCTAAGCCAAATCGCCTGTTATTGAACAACGGAGACCTGACATTTACGGATATTACTGAATCGTCCGGCACGGCCAGCAAGCAAAACACGTTTCTTTCGGTGTTCGTCGATCTGGACTCCGACGGATGGCAGGACTTGGTGGTGTCCCAGAATACCGGCGCGGTCGAGATCTTCCACAACATGAAGGATCGGACGTTTCAGCCGGTCCCCACCACGTCAGACCTCGGCTTTTGGATGGGCTTGGCCGTCGGCGATATCGATAAGGACGGCGACCAGGATCTATTTTTCACGAACGTGGGAACATCGATCCCTCTGTTCCTCACGTCGGGTGATCTCCGGAACGACCAGCGCCACACTCACGACTGGATGCTGCTCCGCAATGATGGAAACTTTCGCTTTACCGATGTGACCGATGCGTACGGATTGACGGGTGAGGGATTTGCTTGGGGCGCCGTGTTCGAGGATCTCAACCTTGATGGGCAACTCGATCTGTGTGTCGCCCAGAACTACATTAAGTGGCCGATCCACAAGTTCGTAAAACTTTCCGGACGCACGTACCTTCAATCGAACGAGACCAGCACACCGGTCCTTCACCACGTGCCAGCTCTCGGACTGGAGAATCGATACTTCGGCCAATCACCGGTGATCGTCGATCTGAATGGGGATGGCAGGCAAGATCTCGTCTGGCTAAACATCGACGGCCCGGTGCGGGCGTTCCTGAACACGTCGCATGGAAACTACATCACGATGGTCCTTCCCGATACCGTCGCCAACCTCGGCACCCGCATCACGATCGAGACCGACCGAGGCAAAAGCTACACCCGAGCGGTCATCGGAACTGTGGGCATGCTGACCGATCAAACCCCAGAACTGAGCTTCGGATTGGGCCCCCAGGAACAGGTGCTGCGTGCGATTATTCAACGCCCGAACGGAACGACCGAGACTATGTCCACCTTACCCATCAACAGGAAGACGGTCATCAATTGACCACCACTGGAGGTGCGCTCGCATCCAGCCCTGCTCATCCTCACCACGTTGTCGCGAGCCCGCAGAATGACAGTTACAATTGACAGCTTCCACGGCGAGGCATAGCATGCCAAGCATGGCACGAGTTTCTGTCCTGTTGGCAATGCTCCTCATCGTTCTGACTTTCAATGCCTACGCCTGTGTCCTGCCGTTGTCACAATCAACTGCGATGGAGTGCTCCTCAGGGATGGAGGAACCGACTCGCGGGATATGTGAGGCGTTTTTCGAAATAGGCCCGCACTCACAGGTTTCTTCGACCAACACCGCCGCCACGTTCCATCTTGCCAGTGTATGGCCTGTTTCTCTTCTCCCCGATACCTTTGTCCCGCTTGTTCGTGTCACAACACCGCCACGGAGCACTGATACTCCCATCCATCGTTCGATCCACACAACGGTTTTGAGAATTTGATCCCCCTCCTGTTTCGCGTTCTGCACGAGAATAGTCAACGGCTCCACACATACTTGAGGAGCCGGATCGACACGATCGATGTGACCATAAGCCACAAACACATAGGAGGACATATGCCAGATATAAGTCGAAGAACATTGGTGACGGCAGGTGCCTCTTTGCTCGCGACAGGAGCTTCGTTCATGCTGCTGCGTGGAACAGATGCCGCGACTGCTGAGCTCCCACAGTCGTCGGACCTCTATACCTTAGGAACGGTGCCCGACACCCAACGCCATCACATGAGCGAGGAGATGCAACGTTGTATCCAGCTCTGCCACGACTGCCACACAAGCTGTGTCCAACTGATCGAGCATTGCCTCAAGCTCGGAGGGCGCGCTGCCGCCCCTGACCTTATCCGAGCATTACTGGACTGTGCGCAGATCTGCACAACCACCGCCGATTTTATGGCACGAGGATCTTCGTTTCACGATCGCACGTGCAATCTCTGCGCTGAGATCTGTCGACGCTGTGCGGAAAGTTGCGAGCAGGTCGCCGGAAACGATCACATGGCAAAGCAGTGCGCAGAGTTATGCCGACGCTGTGCAGGATCTTGCGAGCACATGGCATCACACCAGGCAGCATAAGAGCTCAGTACTGGCTCATCTGTTAGGTGGACGCGGCCGGGCGCCATTCGGCTGGAATTCCTGCCAAGAAACTCAGCCAGAACAACCACCAACTGCCTCCCCTCACTGCACGTGGAGTCAGAGCGGATCACTCGATGTACAGTGGTTATACTAAAGCTCCCCTGCTTGCACCAGAAGGCCATTGAACGGCTAACGACACACCCGTCAAAATTTGCTGTTTTCTTGCCAGGTTCTGAACCCTCAGTTAGACTTTTTTCACACCACTATGGCACGAGCACGCGCAAGCGACCATCAACGGCAACGACCGAAAGCCACTCTTATCGAAGAGCTCACACGCGGCATCAACAAGTTTCAGGAACTCCTCACAGCCATTCACGACTTCGGTCAAGACGGGTTTCCATACCGTGACGCAGCACAAAGCAAGGCCGAGCTCCAGTTTCGTGAATGTCTGCGTCAGACGTTCGGCGAGCGATCTCAGGAATTCCAGACCTATCGGAACTTCAAGATTCGTACCGGGAACAAGGATGAAACAGGCCAGAGCATTACCGCCATTAAAGGGCTTATCCACACCCTAGAGGACCGGAAGCTCGAGCTACAGGGGCTCAAGCCGCCCCCGAAACCCGATCCTGCACCTGAGCCACCCCAGCACAATACCGCGCGCCTGGTGCTGGTTTCACCAACAACCCCATCCAGCGGATCAACACTCCCTGCAGCACCCATCACCGTCGCAGTCGCCATGACAACGAACGTGGGGCCCACAATTTCTCCCACTTCACCAATGCCTCCCGCACCACCCCAGCCGTTGACTCCGACGCCGACTCCCGCTCACATGTCTCTTCCTCCGACACCAGTTCCTACGGCCATAGTCAACCCGATAGCACCAGCGCCGAATCCGACACCCATCCCTACGGCGCCAGCGCCCCCGATTCCACCACCACAGCCTCAGCCAACAGTTCTCACTCCCATTCAGGCACCTCCCCTCTCGTCCATGCCAACGCCTGCACCGGCTCCACCGTCTCCACTGCCTGTACAGACAGCACCGGAGCCTCCTGCTCCACCAATTGCCGTCTCACCCCCACCCCCTCCGCCC
>DCZN01000120.1:29866-60178 GCA_002331625.1 Nitrospira sp. UBA2083
TCCCGCTCAACCCCCACCATTGGCGATGGAGAGACCGGTGCCAGCACCGCCCATGCCGCTTTCACCTGTGGCCGCTCCCGCACCTCCTTCACAACCAAGCCATCCCCAGAACAATACGCCCACGCCTGCGACCATCGCTCACTCGCCCTCCTCGGAGGTTTCGTTGGACGAAGTCCGTTCTCCCCGAGAGATGCCCCCGGACAAGCCGTCAATTGGCCAGAGCCTGGGCCAGGTCATCGAACCTGTACCTGACCAGGACCCGCTCCACCTGATCCGGAAGGTCTGTCTTCGCTTCCACTCCGTGGTCCGCCAGCTCCGCCTTCGCAAAGACTATCGTCCCACCATCGAAGTCGATGACGACTACGACTTGCAAGACCTGTTGTGCGCGTTGCTCAAGGTCGAGTTCGATGAGGTGGCGACGGATGAATGGACCCCACCCTATACGGGAGGCGCCTCACGGACCACGCTCTTAGTGAATAAGGATCAGATCGCCATCGTTGCCAAGAAAACCAGGCCTGGACTGACGACGAAAGAACTGACCGATCAAGTGACCGCGGACTCAGCCTACTATCGAGCGCAAGGACGGTGTTCTACCTTATTTTGCTTCATGTACGATCCGGAAGGCCGTATCGGAAGCCCGAAGCGGCTCGAAACCACCTTAACCAGCGTCAGCGAGCACTGCCGGGTCGAAGTGCTTGTTGCGCCAAAGTGAGACTATGGCCAAACCACACTTAAAATCTATCCCGTCCGCCACACCACCATCGAAGGCGTCAAAGGCCAAGCCCGTGTTGACAGGCCCCAGTGACTTTGCTATAAAGCAACCCGCTTCTGGGGCAGTCCCTTATACGATCCACGGTCCGGCTCCAGGCGATCACAGTATGTCAGATCGTGCGTACGTCCTGATCAATGTGTTACCAGGACAAACGTCTGCGGTCGTCAAAGCACTCGGTGAAATTAAAGAGATCAAGACCATCGATCCCTGTTGGGGCAAACCGGATATCATTGCGATCGCCGATATAGCAGACCAAGATGCCTTGACTCAGCTCGTGTTGAGTCGGATTCATGGGATAGAAGGAGTGACGCAGACTGATACTCACCTCGTCTACCGTCTGAAGGAGGCCAGAACAAAATGATCCGAAAGGACTGTCTCGCCATCGTCGCCCTCACCGTTTTTGTGGTTGGATGTGCCGGTGCTCAGCACCCTGTTGAGCCGGATGTCGTCGATGTCACGTTACCCGTTCCTGCAGATCGGGTGAAAGCCGCTGTGACGAAGGTGCTTGCAGAAGATGATTACTGCTGTGTGGACTGGAAGGATGGGGCTCAGCTTCAGACAGGCTACAGGGGTGAACAGCCAAGTGTCTGGGATTGGCTCGTCAGAGGACGGTACGGGGTCGTCAGGAGCCGTGCAGAAGCGTCCGTGACACCGGAAACAGGTCAGAGTTCCCGTCTCAGGTTGCAAGTTTCGTCGGAGGGCAAGCAAACGTTCTTTGATAGCTGGGGTCCCACAGCCCCCCAAGTCCCTCAGAGTGCACAAAACAAACTGCGCTTAATCAAGAATGAGTTGAAGATCGTCCAGACGACCTACACGACTGAGACGTTTTACGGCTCGAAATAGGAAGTAGTCGCGCTAGGCTGGGTATCGGAAACCACGGTCGCAAGGCCGTGGTTTCAAGCTTCCAGGTTCTCTACACCAACCGATTGACGGCCCTACGGCAAGTACCTTGCTCTCCCACATCCAGGCAGCCTCGTTGCGTTACACAGGTTCCTTCTCTGCTCCCTCCACTTCTTCCCCAAGATCCAGGCCGAAGCGCTCGGCCATACGATAGAGTGTTCGTCGATCAATCCCAAGGATCTTCGCCGCTTTCACTTTATTCCCTTTCGTTTCCTTGAGCACGCGAATCAGATGACGCTTCTCCACTTCTTCGAGCGTCAAATACACATCATCAAGTTGATCAGCTTGCAAAAGTTTGGCATCTGCTTCAGCCGTCGCACTCTGGCGAATCACGTCGGGTAAATCTTCCGGCGTCAGGAGGGGGCCGTGGCTTAACGACACGGCCCGTTCAATCGCATTTTCAAGCTCTCGCACATTACCGGGCCACCGATATTGGGCCAAGAGTGCCATCGTTTCCGGCAAGACGCCCCTGACCGCATGGTTTGTGCCGACTGCACACTTTTGCAAGAAGTGATGCACGAGCATCGGAATATCTTCTCGCCGCTCCGCCAATGACGGCAACGTAATTGGAACGACTTTCAGCCGATAGAACAGGTCATCTCGAAACTTTCCTTCTTTCACCAGCTGCTCCAGATCTCGATTCGTCGCGGCAATGACCCGGACATCGACTCTCGTAGATGTCGTGCTCCCCACACGACGGACTTCCTGATCCTGCATCACCCGCAACAGCTTGACTTGTAACGCCTGTCCGAGTTCGCCGATCTCGTCAAGAAATAGTGTCCCACCGTTGGCCGACTCAAAGAGCCCGACCTTGGACCCCACGGCACCGGTGAAGGCCCCCTTCTCATATCCGAACATTTCCGATTCCAGCAGCGTGTCGGGCAACGCGCCACAGTTGACAGGGATAAACGGCTTGTCCCGGCGGGAGCCGTTCGCATGAATGGCCCGAGCAATGAGTTCCTTACCCGTTCCGCTTTCCCCCTGGAGCAGCACCGTGCTCTTGCTCTCGGCCACGCGCGCGACCAACTTATACACCTCCAACATCGCCGTGCTGCTGCCGACCAACGGGGACCACTCACCCTTGCTCTTCAATTCTTCCCGGAACCGCGCATTTTCTTGGAGCAATCGGCAGTGATCCAGTCCCCGTTTGACCACCAGCTTGATGTCCTCCTTTTTGAACGGCTTGGCCAGGTAATCGTAGGCGCCCTGCTTGATCGCTTCGATCGCGCCTTCCAGCGAACCGAACGCCGTGAGCACCACCACGGCGGTATTCGGACTTGTTCGTTTGAACTCCCGCAGCACCGTCAGCCCATCGACCGCGCCCATGCGGATATCCGTCAGCACCAAATCGACTCGTCCCTGGCGTCCGCGCGCGATGACCTCTTCGCCGCTCGCAAAAGCCTCGACGTCGTACCCTTCCTTCCTCAGTGCCTCCGCCAACAACTCCCGAGCTACCGCATCATCGTCGGCCACCAGAATTGTCGCTGGTTGCATTACGCCTCCTGTTTCGTAGGAATAGGCTCCCGCCGCAGTGCCGGTAACGTCATGGTTACAGTCGTGCCCTCCCCGATCGCACTCGTCAACGTGAGGCTCCCGCCATGTGCCATCACTGATTCACGGCTCAAGAATAGCCCCAAGCCGGTCCCCTTGCCAACCGCCTTCGTCGTAAAAAACGGTTCAAAGGCTTTCTGAACGTCGTCCTCCGGCATCCCACATCCTGAGTCCTGAACGTCGATCGTAATCAATAGGGCTGACATGTCGTCAGCGGCCAACCGACCGCGGTCCAGTTCAGCCGGCGACGCCTCACGACTTCCAGCCACAACGGTGACCTTTCCCTCTGCAGGGGTGGCGGCCAGCGAATTCGCCAGGACATTCACCAAGACTTGATGGATTTTTTCCTTGTCCGCCCACACCAGGGGAAGGTCCTTGGGTATCTCGACCGTCAGGGTGATCCCTTTTTCATGGAACGCCGGTTCCATCAGGACCGCCGACGGGCTGACGATTCCCTCCACCGGCAGCCACTGCGGTTTAGGCTGGCGCGGCCGGGTCGAAGACAACAAGTCCTGAATGATGCGAACGACTCGTGTGAGCTGGTCATCGATGACGGCGATTCGCTTCTTCATCTCCGGGGTCACACCCGGCTCCTCCGCCAATGCCTGGACATGCCAGGCGATTGAGTGCAGCGGCGTCCCCACCTCATGCGCCACGGATGCCACAAGCTGTCCCACCGCCGCCAACCGTTCCGATCGATTCAGCTGATCTTTTGCCTGAACCAGTTGCGTGTTGGCCTTGAGGAGGTTCTCCGTTTCCTTGGCCAGCGCCACTCTCGCTGCCTCTTCCCGCGCCTTCCGCTCTTCCCAACTCACCCCTAGGTACGCCACGAGCAGCAAGACACCGACGACGACGCTCCGATTGATGACCGCGGCCTGAAATCGTCCAGGCTTGGTCGGTTGCAACAGGCCCGAATACGTTGCGATCACACAGGCCAGCACCGTCACCAACATGATGCTTCGATTCCGAAAGGTGGCGACCAGCAAAATCGGCAACACATAGCCATATGCGCCAACGACGTTGACGGGAGCAAATTGCTCGGCGATCAAGATGAAGAGAAAGCAGGCCGCCGCGGTGGCCAGTACGAGGCGGTCTCGATGCGTCATGACAGTCATCGACTCACTCCGCCTGTCCGAGAATCAGAGCCTCTGAATTGAGAGCATCGATACCGTAAGGATTCCTTCACGAAGTACGTAGTACTTACACAAGCGGGCGGGTCAAACGCAACAGCGCCGCAAGCCGTTCCCATCGGGAGTCTTGGACCAGGTCCTCCACCGGCAGAGTCAACTTCCGGCACCAATTCGGGTGCTGAGCCACCGTCCCCGGGAGATTGGTCTGCATCCGAGTTCCAATTCCATCTTCGAGATTCGCCAACACGATCCAGGCGGGAGTACGGGCGAGATACTGATGAATGCTCTCCACCAACTCGGTCGTCATCGTCGGCACCTGCGCGGGATCGTCAGACATCCCCGAAGGCAGAAGCCCCTCCGATTTCAGTGCCGCGAGGATCCCAGTCTTCTCTCGATGCCGCTCCGCCCACATGGCGTTCCGCGCCTCCTCGGAAGGACAGAGGCCGAGTGCGGACCGAGTTTCGATATCCACTCCCTCCCAATATCCACTGAGGGTCGGAAGATCATGCGTGGTGACAACGGCAAGCGCTTGAGCCGGATAGTGAGCCGGAGCCTTCCACCCTCCCCAATGCTCTCGTTCAAAATAAAAAACCCGATACGACAAGACCCCTGCTGGTCCAAGCCGGTCCCGCACCCAATCAGGAACCGTGCCCAGATCTTCCCCGATCACGATTGCTTTGGCCCGTACGCTCTCCAAGGCCAAGATCGCCAGCAGTTCGTCATCCCGATAATGCACATAGGTTCCCTTGGCAGGCGGGAGCCCACGAGGAATCCAAAATAAGCGAAATAACGCCATGACATGATCGATCCGGATCGCGCCCCCGTAGCGCAGATTATTGCGAAGCAGTTGGATAACGTATTGATAGCCGCTCACGCGCAGACGTAGTGGGTCGAGCGGCGAAAACCCCCAATTCTGCCCTTCAGGGGCAAAGGCATCGGGTGGTGCGCCGCAGTCAGCCTTGAAGGCCAGCACTTCTTGGTTCAACCATCCATCGGCACCATAGCGATCGCTACCCAACGCAAAGTCATGGTACAAGCCGATCGGCATCCCCGTCTCATGCGTCTTCTTGACGACCGCCAGCAGCTGCTCCGCGGCCAACCATTGCAGATACTGAAAGAATCGTATCCGTTGCATCTTCCGACATCGAAACTCCGCAACCGCCTCCGACGTCAGAGTTCGATAGGCCGCCGGCCAGTCCTCCCAAACCACGGAATCCTGTTGGGTAGATTGCCGCTCCTCTTCCAGAGCCTGAAAGACCGCATAGTGGATGAGGGATTGCCCTTCTCGCTCTGTATACTGGGAAAAACTTCTCCCCCGATCTGTGGTTGGGGTCAGTTCCGGTTCGGCACCATCAAAATTGTCCCGCAGAAACGTTTGGTAACACAGCTCAAGCACCTCGCGCTTCACCGACTGCACGGCATCATAATCTACCAGCTCGCATCGACGAGCTGCGTCGATGCGGGTACGAACGGAAGGATCAGCCAACCGGCTTTGTACCTCCGGGCCGGTCCAACACTCTGGAACCTGTGTGATATCGATATACAAGTCGTTCAAAAACAGGCGGCTGGTTGGTGAATAGGGACTGATGTGATAGGGCTTGGTATTCTTCAGGGCATGGAGTGGGTTCAGCCCGATCACGGCTGCGCCCAACCGTGTTCCCGCCCAGTCGACCACGGCACCCAGGTCTCGAAAATCGCCGACCCCCCAATTGTGATGACTCCGCAAGGAATAGAGCTGTAGGGCCACACCCCACCATCGAACACCCTGCTGCAGTTGGTCAGGAATATAGCAGCGTTCCGGTGCAACGATGAGGCGGGACGTCACTTCCGTGCTCGTGCGCCCTCCCTTGGCGTGGGCTATCATCGAGTAATAGCCAAGCGGGAGATCCGATGGAAATGCCACTGCGACACGCACAAATCGGCAGCCCTGAATCGTGCGAGTCTCCTCGACGCTAAGGCCAGGCCCATCCGCTCGATCACAGTACGGTTCTCCGTGCTCCGTCGTGAGTGACCACCGCACCTGAAGCACTGACTCATCAGAACCTTCACAGGGCACATACAGCCACCAGTTCCCAGCTGGACGTCCCAATCGCAACACATGGACCGGTTCGCAACCTCGGAGCCACCATCGGTTGTCCCAGGCTTCGATCTCCGCGATCAGGTCGTCGCGACTCGCAACCCGCAGATTCATCGCGCCAAGGATCGCCCGCCGCGTTTCATCCGTCGTCACATGGTGTGTGCCGGCGATATCGTAGTAATCGGCCACAATGCCCGCTCGATCAGCCAACATGCGCAAGAGGTCGCTTTCAGACTGATCGTGCATATCAGTTGACCGGCAATAACAGGATGTTCAAGGAGGTCTTCATTCCACACCCACCCACCCCATCGCGCCTGAACGCGACTTTCTCCGAGCAAGGCCGCAGTGAGTGAAGAGGCGAAGCGTACCTTCCCTGTACGTTGAGCCTCTGCGCGATACGAGAACGAAGCAGGCGGCCTTTTTCAACATCCTGTGAGTGTGAGTGAAGGGTCAGATCAAGTCAAGGCAATGGTCATTTCATGGAGCCCTCAATTCAACGCTGCGAGGCTGCCGGTCGATCGGGCGAGGTTCACCCTGGCAGCGTTGAGTTGAAAAAGTGCGTTGACGAGGTTTTCTCTGGCACGGGCTACCGCAGAAAGTCCATTGGTGAGTTCAAAGTGGCTGGAGGAGGTAATAACGGCGTAACGTTCTCGGGCGAGATCCAGCTCCTTCGTGGCCATCTGTAGGCCGGTCTGTGCAATACCGACTTGTTCTTTGGCCGCCGCCAGTGACGCCAGCGCATCGTGCACTTCCATCCTGACTTGGTTGAGCACCGATTTCATGCGAAGCGACTCCTGCTGCAACTGACTTCGAGCCTGCGCGATGCGGCCTTCGCGCTGCGAGCCATCAAAAATCGGAATTTGCAGGACTACGGCCATATTGTACGTGTCGAGCGTGTTGTTCCATCGATTGCCGATGAGCCCATACTCGCCCTGAGCAAGCAACGAGGGTAAGCGCTCTCCCGTGATGGACGAATGGGTCAACTCCGCAGTCCTCACACGGGTGGCCTGCGCCTGTACCTCCGGTCTTTGATTCAACGCTGTTTCCATAGCCTCCTGTGACAGTGGAACATCCCGGACATCCGTCAGCCACTCATCGCTCAGCACCAACACGCTTTCTGAGGGTAGCGCGAGCAGATTGATGAGCGTCAGCTTGGCATGCTCGAGCTCATATCGCGCCGAGGATCCCTGTTGCCGCTCATCCGCTAATTGCGCTTCTAATCGCGCAATATCAAGCCCCGTCGCGACGCCTCCACGCTGCCGCTGTTTGACGATCCCAATCAAGTCGTTCATGACCTGCTGATTCGCCTCGTGCATTTTGGTCATGGCCATGGCCTTGAGCCCTTCCATATAAGCCAAGGCCACGCCGGCCATGGTGTCGAACTTCTGCACCTCCGACTCCTGTTCGGTAACGTGCAGCGATTCCCTCGATGCCCGCCACCGCTGAATGAGGCTGAGACTGAAGATATTTTGTGTCGCACTGATCCGTGCATCAAAAATGCTGAAGGGACCGGTGCGCACGGGAGAGATACCGATCGTTCCGAGAAAATTCGTTTGCCTCGTTTGCCGCACATTGGCAGACAGATTGGGCAACATCGCTCCCAGTTGTGTCTGGACCTGGCCTTGGGCCTCACGAATCCGTTCTTTGTACAACAAGACGTCAGGATTGTTGTCGAGCGCTGCGGCCAAGGCCCCCTTCAACGTGAGGCGGAGCGGTTGCGGGGCAAATGGTTGAGAAAGAGTACCCGTTTCCCCAGACGAAGCACCGGCCGACACAACGTCGGTTGCAAACACCACGGCCACAAAGCAACAGAGTCCAAACTGAACGGACAAGTTCGGCATCTGGTTATCGTTCCCTCAGGCTTTCTTTCATGGATTTGAGCAAGGGACTGAGGAGATATTCGACGATGCGGCGCTGACCGGTCTTGATCTCAACAGTCACCGCCATCCCAGGCGATAGATTGACCGGTCGGCCTTCCACATCGATCGTCGATCGATCCATGCTGACCTTGGTGGGGTACACCAAGCCGACCCTATCAATCGAGGCTGCATCGTCCGAGACTGTCAAGACACGGCCGGGAATGGTGCCGTAGAGGGTGAATTGAAAGGTTTCCACCTTGATCTCGACCGGCTGTCCTTCTCTGACAAACCCCACATCTTTGTTTTCGACCTGGGCCTCCACTTCGACGGGATGATCCTGAGGGACTAGAATCAGCAGCTGCTGCGCCGGGGTCACGACACCACCTACCGTATGCACCGCCAACTGCTGCACCACGCCGTCGATCGGTGCGATCAACCGCTGCAACCCAGCCTTCTGATCAGCCTTGGTGACCTCTTGGGCCAGTGAGGCGGCCTTGGTTTCAAGCACCGAGAGCTCCGCCTGTTTCGTCTGCTGGAACTCCGATACCAAGGCCTGATAGTGTTTCTCGGCCTCGGCAAGCGCGGCCCGATCTTGCTGGAGTTTCTTTTTTTGCCCGGCCAACTCCTGGGCCTTGTCGATCCGCTGGCTTTCGGCCTGCAGGAAGTCCATCTTCGTCACAGCCTCATGCTCCAACAACTTCTTGTACGCCTCCGCCCGCTCCGCCTCCATCGGCACGGTGGCTTCTAAACGGCGAAGATTCTCGTTGGTTTGCTCGAGCGCGGCCCGTCGCTGATCGACCAGATGCTGCGCCGCTGCGACCTTGGCCTGGTACTCGGCCAACTGATCCCGCAGCAACTGCTGCTGCAAGCGAACAAACGCCTGATCCGCATCAGACGGCGCGTCAAACGTCGCTCGGTTCTCAATGAGCGCCCGGAGCCGAGCAGTTTCCACCTTCGCCGCGTGATATTCGTTCGATGCCCGATCCCGGTCCGCGACATTCAGCGTTGAATCAAGCTCGATCAGCACATCGCCCCGTCTCACCGCTTGGCCATCCTGCGCATGAATAGCGGCGATCACACCGGCTTCGTAGGGCTGGATAACTTTTGAGTAGCCGCTGGGGATGATTTTGCCTTGTGCGGTGGCCACGATATCAATCCTTCCAAACGTGGTCCACAAGGCCCCGGCGGTGAAGGCCGCCAGGATCGTCCAGATGATGGCTCGGCCGATCGGCGAGGGGGGAGCCTGCTGGATTTCCAACACCGCGGGGAGAAATTCTGTAGCCCGCCCACCCGGAACGGCTCCGCTGGCGGTTCGGCTCGATTCTGCCTGCCAGGCCGCTTTCCACACCATCCAGTGCCGTGCCCACACCCCGAACGCCATCCGCAACTCCCTTAGCCCTTGCCCACGCCGACTTGATGCGCATGCAAACGCGTATACACCCCTCCGCTCCGCAGCAGATCCTCATGCGTTCCCTGCTCAATAATCCCTCCCCGATCCACGACATAGATGCGATGGGCCGGCCGCACGGTACTCAACCGATGTGCGATGATCAGCACCGTGCGTCCCTGAGAGATCTGCGCCATGTTGTGCTGAATCACCGCCTCGGATTCATAGTCCAGGGCGCTGGTCGCTTCATCGAATATCAAAATGCGAGGATTGGCCACCAAGGCCCGTGCGATGGCAATGCGCTGGCGCTGTCCGCCCGATAAGGTGCATCCGTGCTCTCCGATGAGCGTATCGTAGCCATCCGCCAGTTCCATGATGAACTCGTGAGCGCCGGCCAGTGTTGCGGCTTGGATAACCGGCTCCATCGCGAGTCCGGGGTCGGTCAGCGCAATATTGTCGCGCACGGAGCCATTGAACAGGAAATTCTCTTGGAGGACCACGCCGACTTGCCGACGGAGCCATGCCGGATCAACCTGGGCCACATCCACCCCATCGACGAGAATCCGTCCGCGCTCCGGCACGTAGAGTCGTTGCAGCAGCTTTGCAATCGTGCTTTTCCCAGATCCAGAGCGCCCCACAATGCCGATGACTTGGCCCGGCTCGATGGTACAGGACACGGCGCGGAGCACCTCCGGGCCATCCGGTCGATAGCGAAACGTGACCTCCTCGAATCGGACCTGCCCATTCACGTGGGCCAGTGTCGTTCGGTTCGGATTGTACGACGGTTCCGGCTGGGTATTGAGCACGTCCCCCAATCGTTGCACAGAAATGCCGACCTGCTGAAATTCCTGCCAGAGATTCACCAGACGTAGGAGTGGCCCTGTCACTTGCCCAGACAGCATCGTGAACGCGATCAACTGCCCAATGCTCAGGTCTCCTCCGATCACGTGATAGGCTCCTACCCACAAGACCGCGACCGTCGTCACCTTCTGAACACAGGTAGCGGAATGGCCTGCAATGGTCATCACGCTTGTGGCTCGAAAACTCGCCTGCACATACCCGGCCAGCTGTTCTTCCCATTTCCGCAACAAGGGAGGCTCAACCGCCAACGCTTTCACCGTCTGAATCCCGCTGACCGCTTCGACGAGAAAGGCCTGGTTCTCCGCGCCGCGGTTGAACTTTTCGTGGAGACGAGCCCGAATCGCCGGCGTAATCGCGAGGGAGAGCAGTCCGTAGACCGGCAGTGAGGCCATGACAACCAGGGTAAGCATGGAACTGTACAACCACATCACAGTCAGAAACACGACAGTAAAGACCACATCCAGCACGACCGTAATCGAATGGCTGGTGAGAAATTGACGGATCTGCTCCAATTCACGCACGCGTGCGACCGTATCGCCGACTCGGCGGGCCTCAAAGTACGCCAGGGGAAGTGTCAGAATGTGCCGAAACAGTTGTGCGCCGAGACTGACATCGATGCGATTGGTCGTATGGGAAAACAGATAGGTGCGGAGCCCCCCAAGCATGGCCTCAAAGACGGCAAGTGTGATCATGCCGACGGCCAACACGTGCAGCGTCGTAAAGCCCTTGTGCACGAGTACCTTGTCGATAACGACTTGCGTAAACAGCGGCGTGAGCAGCGCAAAGAGCTGAAGAAAGAAGGATGCGACCAGTACTTCGCCGAAAAACTTGCGATACTTGATGATCGCGGGGATGAACCAGGTGAAATCGAACGTGAGATCCTGGAGACGGACGTGGGTCCGCTTGGTCACCAGCACGAGCTCACCCGTCCAGATCATCTCGAACCGTTCGCGGGAAAGGACCAAGGGACGTGCTTCAATCGGATTCTGGACCAGCACCTTCTCACCTTCGACCTTGGCCACCACGAGATAGCCGCCGTCGACCAACCGGGCCATAGCCGGGAGCGGGGTCCCCTGCAGTTTGTTCCAACTGGTCTTGATGAGGCCCGCTTTCAATCCGACATGTTTGGCGGCACGAAGCAACTCGGTATCGGACAACATCCGCCCGGATTGGGCAAACAGATGCCGGAGCTGGGCGCCGTCAGCCGGAAGATCATGGAACCGAGCGAGGATGAGCAGACAGACTAAGCCTGTATCGGTGCTTTCGGACAAGCTGTCATAGATCACGGGGTCGGGTTGAGGAGAAACCCGTTCGGCCTGCGCTGGCATGAAGCCATCTTAGGGTAAGGGGCTTAGATGGCCAAACGTTTTCGAGGATTAGAACAGTGCGAAGCTTTGGCTGTACACCTTACTTTTCACCTTTTCCTTTCCCTGGAAAACGGTACACCGATCGTGCGGAACAACGCGGCCTTCAACGCCTGACGTCTAGGACTTCTGTTTACGTGCCGTGCGCAACCCTACCAGGACTTGTTGAATCTGTTGATACAATTGGGCCAGATTGTCGACAGGCAGTGCGACGCGGGTGACGAGGTGGCCGTCGAGGCCTTTCGGGGCCGCTTGGCCGTCCTTCGCCGTCTTGGCAACGGCGGCCAGCAGCGACGGCTCAATGAAACCGAAATCGAGGTACGCGATGCCTTGCGCCACACCGACGTTGGTGTAGTTCACCGCACGCGGATGCGCAGACGAGTCAGAGGGTTTCAACCTGACATTGAGCGCAATGGTGGTGTCTTTGGATTGGTTCATGGGCTCGAACTCCTTTGTCGTAGCGTAAGAGAACCGGCTTGATCATCTGGATCCATATTGTCCAGTGAGACGACTTCAAAAGCCAGTTTTTGCGGAATCGGAGCGAAGGTGGACAAACGTATGCACTTGTACTACCTGCTATGCCAGGCAGGAATCAAGCCAAGGTTGGAAAGAGTGTGACTGACCATACTGCTCTATACATTGACAATAAAGGGATGAGAAGAAACCGAAGCTGGTGAACGGTCTTCAAACGTATGGAGTCAGCAGGGATTGTAAGTAAGACTCCGGTCGGCCGATCCGTTGACCTGACCAACCAGGAGCATCCAGCGATTATTTCCCCTTGTTCATGAGCGAATCCATCGCGCCACTGACCCCACCACCTAACGAGAGTGAAGAGAGTTTGTCTTTAGTCTGCTTGAGCTGGTTCATATTCTTTTGCAGCTCATCCACGTTCTTTTGCATCTCCATCAACGAGCCCCCGATCTGGGTGACCGAGTCTTTAATCCCAAAGAGCCCCTCCGCGGAAGCGATATGCAGCGACACCCCTCCCAGGCAAAAGCCGACTAGGAATGCAGGAATCGCAAACGTGGCGATTGAACGTCTCGTAGACATCGGTCCCTCCTTGGTTATGTGTGTCCTCTCTGTCCGCTTGAGCCGACTTCATTCAGTTTGACGAGAACATTCACGGCAGTAGTCATATCTCCCGAGAGTTACTCACGTGGGGTCGCATTATCATCACGTAGTTAATCCTAAATATGAATATGGTCACTGTAGAGAACCGCCATGGCCCTGTCAAGGACGGTGTTGTGACACTATCTGGCAGAGGACTCTGCGGTCGTTCATTCGAACACAAAAAAAGGGAGCCTCCCGTTTGGGAAGACTCCCTCTCCACTGGTGCGCATGTGTGGAAGCGCGTTCGTATTTTTCGAGAGCTTAACCCAATGTTTGCTCTCTCAATCTCCCGTGGTGTTCATACGGCTAACCAAGATACCGGCCATACAGAAACGCCACAAACTGTTTGGCGCCCCTCATGCGATTCTTGATGTTGTCATCGCTCACGCCGGACTGTCGCAGTTGTTGTTCAAACCGGACTAATGCATCCCTGAGCTCTTTTCGCAACTCTCTCTCAATCACCTTATCGAGCACGCTTGGCATAAGCTCCCTCCCCAAATTAAAGAGCGCGGTTTCGCTCTTGTCACGAGTCTGTATGATCAGTCTGGGTTTCCATCAACAGTGGGCAATTCTACAGAAATCGGCAGCGACAAACCAGTTATACACCGAGAAGCAAAATGTCTCACGCAACCTCACTTTTCCAATTACGGCTACAATCGTCCGACATGAAACAACGTCAAACCTTGTTTTACTCGAGCCTTCGGCAGAATGGTCCTATGCATCTGAACGGTCGGCAGGGAAACCGCCGGTTCATCCCAACGCACTTCCAGCCGCTCTCGCGTCAGCAGGTCTCGGAGCTGATCAGGCCCTACTAGAAAGGCCTCACCACCCTGCCGTAGCCTGCGACTCAATTGGGTCACGATTGTTCCCATGGACACCGACGAACTCCACACATCATAGGGTAGCCACTGATACACCAGGTCATAGGGACCCCGGCTCAGGAGAAAGTCTTCGCTCCTATCCGTAGCGACCATTCGAATTCGTTCCAACCATTCCCACCGCTCGATTTCGGCACACTGCGTCCAGAGCTGTTGCGCCTGGCGTTGTGCATAGGCCATGTGGGTTACACTCACCGTGTAGTCACGCGGCCTATCGAAAAGCACGCAGGTGGAGATGACCGCATCTCCATTGACAATAAGCACCCGTTCCGCCTGTGATCGCAGTCGGCCAATCTCGCGGTCCTGCTCTCCCAGATCGTCCAGATAGTCGGCAACGAATGACTGAGCGGCGAGTTCACCAATTTCGGTGTCGTCCTCAGGGAACAACGGCACCGCCTCAAAAGCTTCTGCAGGGCTTACCGCCGGAATTCCCTGCACAAAGACCGTGCGCCAATCGACAGGGCTGAGCGGCCTATCGGGAGGGCGGACTTCCCGGATCTGAACATCCGTTTTCAACGGGACGACCTCCCGCTTCTCACGGTCCTTTAGAATCACGTGATTGCCTTCCACACAAAGACTGCGGTCAAGTGGAACAACGCGACGGCCGATGGAATTGACATAGGCAAGACCCGCCGTATCTGTGGCAAGGGTCGCCTTTTGAGCCACTCCATCTTTCACCGTCAAACACAGCCCCTGATGCTCATCAAAATAGCGGACTGGAGGATGCTGGGCAGGCAGCCACGTCACCACATGGGATTTCTCGGGATTCATGAAATCGGCGAACGGGTCTCGTCCACTCACTGGCTGAGGCGTGAAAAAGCTGCTGAACAGGTGAAAGGCCGATTCGGACGGATAGGTGGGAACGCCTCGATATTGTAACGGCCGTGGAAGACGCTGTCCTTTGTTCTGATCATCATAGAGTCCGCGAATCAGTTCGAACACCGCGGAGCCAGTCCCGGGGAGCAATGACTTAAACAACTCCACGACTGGAAGAAAATCAATCGCATTCCAATGCATGGCACCCATGCATGACATAAAGCGCGCCGTATCAAACCCGCCATCATCCAGAACATACAACGCGTCTTTTCGCTGTCGAATCGTCGCCATCCCCTTCGAATCAATGGTGAGATCCTCATCTCGATAAAACCATCGGACCATCTCGACTGGTACTCGTAAGGCCCCCGCCGCCAGCGTACGAAGATCGTCCGGAGTGACTCGTTGCCAGCCAGGCTTTACTGCCAGGTTCAACCTCGTTTCATTCACCAACCCATCCGGCTTGATCCCAACCCATCGGCCCCAATCGAGTCGAACTCGTGCGCGTACCAGCGAGACCCTCCCCGTTGCACTCGATTCCCATTCGCATTCATGTAACGGATGGCCTGCGGAATCCGTCGCGAGAAACCGGCGCTGATCAGGGCGATAAAAGACCAGGTGCCCGGTGGGACGCGTTTCAACGTATCCACCAGCCCTCTCGAAAGACTCAGCAAATGGACGTGAAGAAGGAAACTGAAGATGGCCGGGAGTAGAGAGGGCGCATGCGATTGGATCCGAGGACATTCATTCGCGGAGTTGGCCGCTCCCCAGGACAATGAATTTCGCGCAGGTCAATTCCTCCAGGCCCATTGGCCCCCGCGCATGAATCCGCGAGGTACTGATCCCGATTTCGGCTCCAAGACCGAACTGATAACCGTCGTTCAGTCGAGTGGAGGCATTCACCAGCACGGCACTGGCATCGACTTCTTTGAGAAACCGCATGGAACGCCCGTAATCCGACGTCACGATCGCCTCCGTGTGCCGCGACCCATACTGGGCGATATGCTCCATGGCCTCATCCATATTCTTCACGATTTTCACGGCCAGGATCAGATCAAGAAACTCCTTCCCGTAATCCTGTTCGCTGGCCGGCTTGGCTTCGGAAATGAGCTGACAGGTTTTGGGGCAACCACGAATCTCCACGTTGGCTGCTCTCAGGCTTGCCGCAAGCTTTGACAAGAGAGCGCGTGCAATCGACTGGTGAATCAACAGGGTTTCCATTGCATTACAAGTAGACGGCCGTTGCGCTTTGGCATTGACGCAAATAGCTTCCGCCATCGTGAGATCTGCGGCAGCGTCCACATAAATATGGCACACACCCGCATCGTGCTTAACGACTGGAATCGTCGAGTGTTCCGCGATGAGTTTCATCAACGATTCACCACCACGGGGAATGATCAAGTCGATGAAGCGATCCTGCTTGAGAAGAACCGGCACCACATCACGGTCCGCACGGTCGACGAAGGTAATCGCCCCGGGAGGAACGCCGGCTTTTTCCGATGCCGTAGCTAGGATCGCGGCGATCGCCGTATTAGAATGAATCGCTTCGCTACCACCTCTCAATACACAGACATTGCCAGATTTCAGACAGAGCGCCGCAGAATCAGCTGTGACATTCGGGCGCGACTCATAAATGATTCCGATCACCCCGATGGGGACACGGACCCGCCCAACTTGCATGCCGTTGGGCCTGGTCCACATGGAAGACATCACTCCCACGGGATCAGGCAACGTTGCCACTTCCCGAATACCGGCAGCCATTTCACCAATCCGCATTTTGGTCAGTCTCAGACGATCGGCCATCGCTTTCTTTGCCGGCGCATTCCCAAACGCCTTGAGATCGTCCTCGTTCGCGGCCAGTAATTCGTCGGACCGGGATTCAAGCGCCTCTGCCATCGCCAAGAGTGCGTGATTCTTCGTCGAGGTGGGCAGCGACGCCAATCTTCTTGTTGCCTGCTTGGCCTTGGACACCAATTCCGTCACGTACGCTGATACCGGGAGTGGCTTCGAATCGGTCTTCAGATCTGACGCCGCCTTTGTGATCATATCCATACTTCCTACCAACCATTCATCAGATGAGAATAGACAATACCGTGTGGCTCAGAGATGGGTCAAGAGTGTGGGTCATACGGCACGGAGCACAAGACTTGATGCATGACTCTTCGACAGCAATGACGGTTTGTGTACGACGAACGTGTTGCCAACTCAGAGGAACAACGCGGCGAGTATCCTGCACCGACACATCCTGACCTTAGGGCGTCGATTCCGAAGGACTGACTGGTTCCAGGGGAGGTTCCGGCGACGCAATCTCATCCTTTGAGAGAGGGGACTCCGTCGAGCCTATCTTATCTGGGGAAGCCAGGGTCTCGGGAACCACTGGTGGAGCTGAATAGGGTGACTTTAAGGGAGTTTTCGACCCGTAGGGCACACCTAGTTGACCAGATCCCGTCCCCAACCCTGAGCCAAACCCAACGACTGCGACCATGGACGGGTTCGGATGCTGAAACACCCAGTCATAGTAGGTCGGTTTTCCTTGGAAATGGCCCACGGCGAGCGGGAAATTCCCCTGCCTGATCGGCTTGTGTTTGCTCTTGCTCCTGACCCCCATGATGCCCCCGGTCGGTGTTCGCAGTAGCTCCCACTCCCCACGCCCCACCGGATCGAGATAGACCTTTCTGAGAAATGGTTTGGGCGGCCGCGTGAGGTCGGCGAGGGTTTGCGGGTAGACCTCACCAGGTACCACCCTTCCGGCCTTGGCTTGGGCTGAATAGAGTGCCAGGGCTGTTTGAATTTCAATGCCCTTGGCCAACAGATCAGTCTCGAGCTCCCGTTGTACCATGGTCTTCCATTGCTTGGCAGCCCCCGTCATAGCCAACCCCATCAAGGTGACGGCGACCATCACTACGAGATAGGAGAATCCAGCTTCTTGCCGCCTCAGCAATGCCGTGAAACGGCCCATGGTCTCTCACTCCCGCTCCGTCGGCTCTTCGGACAACAACACTGTTCGGTCGATCCGTGTGCCGGAATCTCGGAGGATGACGCGTTCGGAGGAGATTGCCGTGAGCACCAGATGACCGTCGATACGATCACCAACTTTCAGGACAAGCACCTCATCGTCCTTGCGCATAATGGCCATATCCTTATTCCGCTCCCTCCCCTCCCCCATGCGAAGAAACCCCAGATATCGGAACTGACCCGATTCCGCGTCACCCACTTGTTCTGTCATCCCCTCGCCTGAAGACTCCCCCTCCTGACTCACCCCGGTTGAGTCAGGGGGCGACGGCAGGATCCCTTCTGCGCTTGGCGCCGAAAACACATTACGCGGCGGCATGAACGTGGCCTCATGTCGAATACCGGTGGCCGCCAGTAAATCGATCGCGACATGCAAACCGTTCTTCCTGGCATCTGCCTGCCGGCCTGAAGCCGCAGGCCCCGTAACATTGGTGAGCGGGACGCGAACAGGCTCCTCCAAAGACCCCCACTGCCAGACCGCCAACCCTACCCATAGGAGGAGGAGCACGACGGCAATCATGGTCTTTTTCCCCATAGCCATGATTAGTGGACCGCCTCTTGCGTGTTCCGTTTTTCGGAATCCGCCCGAAGATAGGTTGCGATTTTGATATTGAAGGTCAAGGGCGCATTCAGGTCATGCCCAGCTCGATTCAATTCCAGATCTTCGATGAACAACAGTTCTTCTGCCGTCTCAAGACCATGGATAAATCGGCGAAGATCTTCGTATCGTCCGCTCATCGTCCCCTGTAAGAGCCCCTTGGTCGTATGGGCAACACGTGTCGGTTCAGTCTTATAGGACAAGGCTGGTAGCGTGACTCGATCACGGCTCGCCTCATCTGAAATCCCCAGTGCTAATGGGCTAAAGTCTCGTTCGGCAGGCAGCAATGTCCAGACGTGGGTCAGATCTCTCCCGGCTTTTCTGGCTTCTCGGTGATGCACTAATGCCTGTCGCATCGCAACCCAGTCTGCCTCCATCGCCTGTCGTTTGGACTGGAGATCCGCCACCCCAGCCTGATGCACGATGATCCAGGTTAAAAGCAGACCGAGTGCAACGCCACCCCATGGCAGCAACGGGGCGAAGGGATGTCGCAACACAATGATCAGCCGCTCTTTCACCACTCACACTCCTTCTCGGCGGTACTGGACCGTGATATCGAACTCCACCAGCCCGTTCGGACCCACGCGATGCTGAGCCAATACGGGATCCTTGAATGTGGCGTGCTCTTGCAATCCGACGGTAAAGGCCGTGATATCCTCGAGGCTGATCGCAGTCCCTGCAAGTTGAACCGTCTTACCAGACTGATCAAGGCGAACACTGCTGAGCGCCAGCCTCGGCGGAATCGCCTGTTCAAGCTCGGTCAAGAACTTGGTCCAGGAAAACGTTCGCTTCTCGAGCAGCTGATTGGCCAACTCAACCTCGAATGGCAGTCGTTTCAAGGCCTCTTCAGATAGATCGATTCCTTCACGCTCCGCCTCCTCCATCAGCGTCCGATCCAGTTGGCGGACTCGATTCAATTCCGCTTCGATCATCTGAGTCTCTTGATGAACCAAGAGTCCCTGCTTCATATCCCAGAGCACGCCACATACAAGCACCGCACAGCTGCTGATCAAGAGCAGCCGGAATGGAGCCGTCACGGTCCGATACCGGCTAGATAGATTAATGTGGAACTGCTCATCGGCATCACTGAGCGGTGGAAGAGATAGGATGGATTTCAGAAGCTGTCTGCTTCGCACACCTGTCCTCGCCACGCTAGAACACTCCTGCAATTGCGGCCAGAGATGTCATTCCTGGATGGCTTCCCTTCGCCACCCATCCCAGCGTCTCAACGGATTTCCAACCTAGCGGTTCAACGGACAGTTGGAGTTGCGCCTCAATCTGCGCTTGTAGACCCGCTGCATCCCCATCGGCACAAATCACCGCATCATGAATCTGCATCGAAGGATGTTGTTGTTGGCAGACCTCCAATGATGCGCTGCATTCGTCAAGAATCTTGTTCAGCAAATCGGTCGTTTCCAGTACGTCTGCCGCATCGACTCCCAACAGTTTGCAGCGATAGAAGACCAATCGTCCTCGCTGAAGCACCATGGTCGTGAGAGCTCGATCGGATAAATTGATCCACAGCACGTCTCGCCGCTGCCAATCCGATCTCCGCGAAATCTTTCTCCAGAGATCAACGAGTCGCAAACTCGTGACCCCTACCTCGTGGGGAATCAACCCGACGGATTCACAGAGCGACTCATATTGTTTGAGAACGGGCTCTTGAATCGCCACGGTGAGCGCCGTGTAGGCCTGTGCTGCACTCCCCCGATGATTGGGAAATACCTGCGACACAATCTTCGCGCCGTTCAACGGGAAGAGCTGCTCCTGCCCTAACCGCCACCGAATCAACGCCTCGCGTTCCTCACGTCGGGCAGGAACCTGTTCAAGCTGTAACACCGTCACTCTCACCGCCGTATCAGGAAGGAGGACCGCGATACGCCGAGGAAGACCGGAGAAGAAAGATCCTCCGACCGCTCTACGCCCCTTGTTTGCATCAGCCAATGCACGAACACGGGCGGCCAACGCGGTGGGTTCCGACAGATTCTCATCGGTCGGAGAGGGCTTGACCATCCCGTCGGAGAGCGCGGACATCACACACCGATGACGACGCCGGCCAGTCCAATGGCGTTCAAGTACGGCCCACCCGATCGAGTCCGTGCCGAACTTCAAACAATGCCGTGGCCGACTCCCGACCCAGTCCCACATCCGCTACCCTTCCTCGCTAAAGGTGACACGATTGATCTCGCGCAACGAGGTCTCACCACTTAAGACTTTCTTGAGCGCCGATTGCCGAAGCGTAATCATCCCATCCGTGACCGCTCGATATCGGATTTCTGAAATCGGCCGTTCGGCAAGAATCATCTCCTTGATTTCGTCCGTTAAATCCAAAAACTCGGTGATACACTTTCTCCCCCGATAGCCGGTCCCGTGACACTGCGGACAACCCTTTCCCTCATAGAACAGCGTCTCCTTATATTGGTCATAGTCCAGCCCCGACTCCTCAATGAGCGTTTGGAGGGCTTTCACCTGGGTGCGGCATGAAGGACAGAGAATTCGAACCAGTCTCTGCGCCAACACACAATTGAGCGCGGCTAGAAAATTATAGGCATCAATGCCCATCGATGCGAACCGCCCAATGACATCGAAGACGTTGTTCGCGTGGACAGTGGTCAATACCAGGTGGCCCGTCAGCGCAGACTGAATGGCAATCTGTGCCGTCTCAGCATCTCGAATTTCTCCTACCATAATCTTATCCGGGTCATGACGGAGAATAGACCGAAGGCCTCGGGCAAACGTCAGCCCCTTCTTCTCATTGACAGGAATTTGCACGACCCCCGACAGCTGGTATTCAACCGGGTCTTCGATCGTGATCAGTTTGTCTTCGCGCGTGTTCATCTCTGATATGGCCGCATATAAGGTCGTCGTCTTCCCGCTTCCGGTCGGCCCGGTGACCAACACCATGCCATGGGGACGTGTGATCGCTCTCCGAAAGCGTTTCAGATCTTCCGGATTAAAACCGAGACGCTCAAGCTTCAGGGCAGCCACACCACTTGCAATAGAATCACGATCCAGTATTCGAATGACGACCGACTCGCCGAAGACACTCGGCAAGATCGACACACGAAAATCCACCGTTTTTCGATCCAACCGCATGCGGAAACTTCCATCCTGAGGGATGCGACGCTCAGCAATATCAAGCTCCGACATCACCTTGAGACGGGACACCAAGGGCGCATGCAACCGAATATCCAGGGGCTCCATGGCTGGAACCAAAATACCGTCCACACGTAGCTTCACCTTGGTCGAGCCGTCTGCGGCTTCGATGTGAATATCACTCGCTCGACGCTGCATGGCGCTGAGAAGAATCGAGTCCAGCAATTTCACGGTCGGACTCTGATCTTCCCCCGCCTGATCGAGTGCGGCGCTCTCCTCACCTCGATCATCTTCCTTGACCAAAATTGATCGATACTCCGCTTCCAGTTCACGAAGCGCGTGGCTCGACCCTTCGCTGCGTTCCAACGCAGTCACAATTGCCGTCCGAGTGCTAACGACTCGCCGTAACGGTTTTCCGATCAAGAGCTCCAGCTCGTCGAGGCCGAGCAAGTTTTGTGGTTCCGCAACTGCGATCGTCAATACCCCCACGTCTTCAGAAATCGGGACAAAAGGAAATCGCTGCATCAACTTGACTGAGATGCTCTCAAAGTATCGCGGATCAACACGAAAGTCGGTGAGCGGGTCATAGGGGAGATCGTATTGCGCTGCCAACGCCTGAGCCAGCTGGTCTTCCGTCAAATGTCCTTCATCAAGCAACGCTTTGCCCAAGACTGCCGACACTCCCTTCACACGACGGAGCACGTCCTCCACAACATGTTTGGCAAGTATCCCCTGCCTCACTAAGATTTCAGCCAAGGATGGCCGAGCAAGACTACGTGGCATACGCGGGCTCCAAGAGCGATCTACCGACAATCACCACTTTTGAATTCCCCTTAACTACCCGCCCACAGTCCCTGCCATCTGGAAAACAGGCAAATACATGATGACGACGATACTGCCCACCAGCACTCCCATGATCAACAGGAGGGCCGGCTCGATCCAGGTCGTCAGTTGCCCCAGTCTGGTATCCAAATCACCTTCATAAAATTCAGCAATGTCCCTTAGCATGGCATCGAGTGAGCCGGTTTCTTCACCGACCGATAACATTTCAATCGCGAGCCGTGGGAGCACCTGACATCGCTCTAAGGCGCCGGCTAATGTCACGCCCTCACGAATGTCCTCGACGGCCCCAATCAGCGCAGAGGAAATATACCGGTTTGATACGGCTGCCCGAGCTCCCCGCAAGGCATCCACGAGAGGAGTCCCGCCGGCGAGAATGGTTCCCAGTGTTCTGGTGAGCTGGACCGTGTTGTGCTTGACGGCGATCGATCCTACGAGCGGCAGTTTCAACACGAGGTGATCAATCGTAAGATGCCCTGCCGAGGTGGCATAGTAGGCTCGGGTTCCAAGTATGATCCCGAATATGACCATGATGGTCGGCAGTACCCATACCCCCGCATGGGCGACCATGTCGAGCAAGAGCTGCGTCGCCCATGGCAAGGTTTTCGCTGACTCTCCGTACACCGACACAAACGTCGGCATGACATACGCCACCAGAAACCCGATCACAGCCACGCCGATCAGAATGAGGAACAGCGGATAGGAGATCGCCTTCGTCACTTTTTGACGAAGGCCGATCATCAACTTGAGATACGTGATATATCGCTGGAGCACCTCGGGAAGATTGCCAGATTGTTCTCCCGCTCTGACGGTCGCCACATATAGTTCCGGAAAATATGAGGCGTGTTTCGCCAATGCGTCCGATGCAGATGCTCCACCCCTGATATCTTCCCGTACCTCGCGCAGTACTTGTTGAAACCCCGCATGCCCTGCCCGATCGATCAATAAATCCCAGACGCGTAAGATCGGCAGCCCAGATTTGACGAGGGCCAGCAGTTCTTGATTGAAAATCAAGAACTGCCCGAGTGGAAGTCCGCCTAACCACCACGACGGAGCTTTCCGGGCTGAAGACGTCCCACGACGATGAAGATTGAATATGAGCAACCCTTGCGACTCGAGCTTCGCACGAACCAGTGCTTCCTCTTCTCCTTCCATGTAGCCTTGGGTCGTGGATCCATCAGATCGTGCGACTCGGTATGTGAACACTGCCATCGTTATAAACCTTCACCGGAGGATTACTGTGTCGTTCATGACAATCATCGCTCATCATCTGATTCATCATTGGCTGGTTCGCTAAGCCAGAGACTCCGCCCAGCTTGGATGTGATCATTCGTCAGTGCATTGGTCACCATGAGCTGGTGCACGGATGTATGATGTCGTCGAGCAATGCTCCAGAGCGTATCCCCATGCTCAATCAACACGCGTGAGAGCGGAGGTGCGGCGGACATTCGCTCCATCACGACACGTCGACCGACCGAAGGCACCTCGGACATCGGGTCTGCCGGTTTCACAGTTGCGCCGAAATCGTCCACCTGATCCTTCTGATCCTTCGACATGAACTCCCGCTCCATACGAATGGGCAATGACTTGGGTGCTCCATCTGGTGGAGCGGTCAGAGTCGCTGGAGAAAGACCGCTTGGCGCCTGTTGCCGCATCTTCGACAACTGTTTCTGAAGCTGTTTCAACTGATTCTGGAGTACCGCTCCTGCCCGTGCGCCTCGTTCTCGCTCGGCCCGGGAATCGGCTAACTCTTCTCGTTGAAGCTCAATCACATGCCGAGCCTCCGCCAACCGACGTTCTGATTCTCGAACCCGCCCCTCAAGCTGAGCCCGAGCCACCTGCACATCAGCCAGTTCCTGGCTCCGCATCTCAACCTCCGCTCGCAATTCTGCCATCGACCGCTGGGCGTCTCTGATTGACCCCTGCAGCGTCTCCACGGTGAGCTGTAAATCCGATACCTCACGCTCGACGAATGAGTGGAGCGGACTACAGGCCAATGCCTCGAGCAAAAGCAGCCCGATACTCAGACTCTTCCACACGTCATTCCATCGGTATGTCTTATCCATGAAACAGAGCTCGGGCCAATCGACATTCACCGGCATCTTCACCACTTGTTATAGGGAACCCCATTGGCTCCAATCAGATCCGAGCCTGAATACACATCAAAGATCCCGCCTTCGGTTGGTTCGCTGATCTCTTGCCAGGAACTCGACGTATTCGTGAATGGATCTTTGGGCAGCGTCCGCAGATACCCCGCAACCACCAAGCCGTCCAAGGACGGTGGATACTTTCCTTTGTCCGCTCGATGATGGTCCAACAACTCGCGTAGGGTAAACAAATCTTGCCGCAACACCGTTTCCCTCGCTTTCATCACCGATGACTGATATGACGGGACTGCGAGAGTGGCCAGTATGCCGACGATGGACACGACGATCATGAGTTCAACAAGTGTGAACCCCTTTGCATCCTTCTGTCGTAGCCTACCAATCTTGATATCGTGATCCATCAATGGCGACCGCTTCGCTTTGCGTCATGACATCGTAGACATCATCGCCACACCAGCTCGTTGGTTTCGGGCGATCTTTGTAGCAACGCAAGAGCCAATCCGATTTTCCCGTCAAAGGGTCTATCGGCATGACCCGCAAGTACCGTCTCATGGTGGTGCCGCGAACCGTCGCTTCTTCTCCCGTCAGCTTGACGCCCAACAACACGTCGAGAGACTTCGGATACCCGTACTGCCCCGAAACTTCCTTACACACCAACCTATTTTTTATGCAGGCAGGACCGAGCAAAACATCACCGTCACGATTCCATTCCAGCTTGAATAGATCAATCGCGGCTCGAATCGTTCGGAGCTGTTGCCGCAATTCCATCTCCTGGACTCGTTTGGTTGAGACTTTACTCAGGGGCATCGCCACCGATGCCAAAATGACCACAATGGTCATCGTGACGAGAATCTCAATCAGCGTGAGCCCTTCGTCTCTCACCGCACTCGTACCACCCCTCTCCCAACGACTCCACCAGATGCCTGCCTTGCCTTACCGGAATCCATGAGTTCCACGTAAACCGGAGACACCCCGGGCGCCTTAGCCAAGAAAGTCACCCCCACGGCACGCGGCGTTCGCCCGGCTGAACGGGCCAAACGGAACATGACGGTTCCTGCCTGACTGTCGTTGCCATCCCGTTCAATGCCACCGTTTCCTGCAAGCTCGGCATCATCCAATTTCATGAATTGTAGAATATTGGGGTCGTATTCCAATCTAAAGACCTTCTCATTGGATGAACGGATGTGTCCGTCTAGGATGGAGAGCGTTACTTCCTGACCAAACTGGACAGTCGACTCATCGGGCTTAAGAACTAATTGAGGATCAGGGGCCGCCAATTTGGCCAACGATCGCTCTGCATTCGACTGCTCACTCCCCTTACCATCAGTCCCACCGCGAGAGGACGTGTTTCTCTCGTCACGTCCCATCACTGTCGACATCGCTCTGGAAGCGCTTGGAAAAACGGGGCGGGTCGCATAGTTAAACTCGGTTCCAGACCAAAACGCTTGATGGTTGGTTCCTGGAGAGAGCGCCGGTTGTGCAATGCGCGGGGTGATCGTCAAAATGACCTCCGTCGTGACGCGATCGGTCTTGAAGGAGCTTAGGAGTTTTCCGATCAATGGCCAATCCCCAACCCATGGCACCGTCACTCTCGTCCGGCGATCTTCCTCCTGAAGGAGACCACCAAGGACCACCGTTTCACCATCCCGCATGTTTAGCGTCGTTTCAGCCGAACGGTTGCCAAATTTGAATTGCTGAATCAGCGGTGAGTTCTGAAGCGTGATCTGATCTCCAACGCGAATAACCTCTACTTTCATTTTGAGCGATAATTCGTTCCCTAATCGAATGGAAGGCTCGACGGTCAGCTTGACACCTGTATCTCGAAATTCGATCGACGTGACCGTCGATGTTGTTGGGACGGCTCCGGTTGCAGCCTGTCCTGGCAACACGTTGGTGGTCGAGAGGAGAATCGGTTGTTTGTCTCCGATGTTGATCTCCGCCTTCTTGTTGTTCATGACACGGACTTTAGGTGACGCGAGTGTCTTGGCATCAGACTGCTGTTTGAAAAAATCCAGCAACACCGTCGACGGGAGTTTGAAGAGGTAGTTACTGGGCCCGAGGTCCGTCAGCTGGCGATAGGTCATGTGCACCGCGTCCGCCACCAGTGGTCCTGCAAATCCAGCAGCAACCAGCCCGGCACCTGCTTGTTTCGGATAATTCAGTCCATAGGTCTGATTCTTGGTCCGATTGACTTCCAACACTTCGAGATCAAGGAGCACCTCCGGTTCCTGTCGGTCATTGGCAAGAATGATCTTTTCTGCAAGCTCCAATTTCTCCGGCTGATCTCGAATCACGATGGCATTGAGCTGCTCGTTCGCATGCATCCGCTTGGAATCCAACATGCTCTTCAGTAACAGCACCATGTCCTTCGCTTTTGCCGTCGAAAGATAAAAGGTCCGGATCATGAGATCCTGATACTGCTCCTGCTTCTGTTTGGTATCTGGGCTCACAATCAACACGGTTGACGATATCTGGCGGGAAAACAAACTGTTGCTATTGAGTATCAGATGGAGGGCATCCTCAAACGGGGTGTCCTGAACCGAAATCGAAATCGGGTCGTTCCGGACATCCTTGTCGAAGACCAGCGTGAACCCGCCTGCCTTCGCCACCCCTTCCAATACATCCCTAATACCTGCGATCTTGAACTTCAGCGTCACCGGCTGTCTCGACCGTTCATCTCGTATGCGCGCCTGCTGCTCTTCGGTCAGACGACTGATGCTCTCTAACGGTTCCTGATACGTGGGGTCGAGTTCCGCCGCTCGCGCAAACCCGCTCATCGCGTCATCCATTCGCCCAAGCTGCGCTAACCGCTCTGCTTCACGATACTGCGATCGGGCTTCTTTCACGCGATTCGCGTCCTGAAACCCCGCCTGATGTTCAGCACTGGAGGGCTCGAGTGCAAGTGCGCGTTTAAATTCTTCCAGTGCGAGATCGATGTGCTTTTCTTTGAGGAGCGTGCGGCCTCGTTCGGCGTGCATCGCTGCAGCTCGCTCGCGAGCCAACGTGTGCTTCTTCTGTAGCGAAGGATCAAACGGGTCTTCTTTTAGCGCCTGTTTGTAGGCAAGAGCAGCCTCTTCCCATCGCTCAGCCGCCAAATGCTGATCTCCACGCTTGACGTCAGGAGAGACAAACAATGCACACCCAGCTATCCACAGCATGCCAACCGCGTGCATACTGCGTATGAGACAAGAATAGAACCGTGCCTTCCGATGAAGAGTCACAACACCTTTCTCAAACGCGTAAAGTTTGGCGAAAGGACAAATCGTCCTTCCCCCTATACTTATTGCTTATACTACCGATTAAAACAGGCTCAAAGGAAAAGGCTAGAAGTTGACGGAGGCGAGACCAGATGAACGATGGATTTCAATCAGGCGGAAGGGAAACATAAGTAGCAAGATACCTATGAGCCTACCGCATATCCAGACTGACCGGCTCAGATTTTACAGCCGCCAGTATTTTAGGGATGCAGGGATTTGGGCTGGATCAAAGATGCTCTTGACGTCAATCAGAACCCCCTGCTTTTGTGTCCGAAGAGGAGTCAGCAAGTCCATGAGACCCGAATCAGAAAACTTCTTATGGGCGACAGCCACAATTAATCCATCAAGATCTTTCATCTCGTTCCAACCGACAAGATGGATACCATATTCTGCCATGGCCTCTTCACTTTCAGCGATAGGGTCATGGACCAATACGGTGACGCCATACTCATGAAGCTCACGGATGATGTCAGGCACCTTGCTATTGCGGAGATCAGGGACATTTTCCTTGAATGTCAGACCAAGCACCCCCACCTTCATTTCATTGGCCGGACGCGACAACTGGCTGAGCAATTTCATGGTCTGTTCCGCCACAAACTTTCCCATACCGTTGTTGATACGACGTCCCGCAAGAATGACTTCTGGGTGATAACCAACCGATTCTGCTTTTGAGGTCAAATAGTACGGATCCACACCAATACAATGGCCGCCAACGAGACCGGGAGAAAATTTAAGAAAGTTCCATTTTGTCCCCGCCGCTTCAAGGACGGATTTCGTGTCGATCCCCAGCCGATGAAAAATCAAAGACAGTTCGTTCATTAACGCGATATTGAGGTCGCGTTGTGTGTTTTCTATGACCTTGGCCGCTTCCGCCACTTTGATGCTCGAGGCACGATGAATACCAGCTTTCACAACTGACGCATATGTGTCCGCCACAATACTCAGAGATTCTTGATCCTGTGCCGATACAACTTTGATAATCTTTTCGAGCGTATGCTCCTTATCTCCCGGATTGATTCGCTCCGGAGAATACCCGATCTTGAAATCAATACCCGCCTTCATGCCCGAAGTTCTTTCCAAAATCGGCAGACAGACTTCTTCCGTTGCGCCGGGGTAGACGGTCGATTCATAGACCACGATTGCCCCCGGAGACAAGTTCCGCCCAATCAGTTCGGAAGCCTTCTGCAATGCCGTAAAATCTGGCTGCAATGCTTCATTGATAGGCGTCGGCACAGCGACAATAATAAAGTCCGTAGATTTGAGGTCAGCTGGATCGGAAGTATACCGAACCTGCGCAGCAGCAAGATCCTTTTCCGACACCTCCCCTGTCCGATCAATTCCCTTCTGCAACTCCTCAACTTTCTTCCTATTGATGTCAAAACCAACGACCGGCCTTATTTTCCCGAACGCCACCGCAATGGGAAGACCAACATAGCCTAGCCCTACAACAGCAATGCTTCGTGCTTGTCCCTTATTCATACCCCCTCATACCATAATGATGTGAACGACGGTAACAATGGCAGAAGATACCGTCAGCGTCAAGGAATGGCGCCGTACGCGCTCACCTTATTCTCCATATATATTTGTTTCCGTGTTTCAAATGGCAACAACTCTTGGTTCGACAGTGAACCGTCATGCCAAGTCATGATTTTAGTGATATCAATGAGATTGAGGATTAACGACTACTACGATCTTTAAATTTATACATTGTTATCAGCTACTTAAACAATATAAATAAATATAATCTTCATGTGTACATTCATGAGAACGACCTTCATCTCCTTCCTTCCTTTCGGGCTCCCGTCTCCAGCTCCCTCTTCACGACGAGTGCTCAGCCAAAGCACTTATAAAATCAGTCAATTTAGACTGGCAATTCCGTTCAGCTCCGTTCTTCATCAAGTAGGGCACTCAACTTGCTCACAGCCCGGTCTAATCTTGAAGCTTCGTTTCCCTGATAGTCTCTTGAGGAGGATCTCAGCAATGCGCCAAAATCTCTCGCGATTGTTGCTCTTCCCTGTAGGAATCTGTGCACTCTCCGTTATGTTCGAGTCAATGACTCTGTCAATCTCGCCGGCACGAGCGGCAGGGGAAGGGAACGTCATAACAGGTACCCCAACCCCGCTCACTCCTACACCTGATTCTGGACAAGCCGCGAAGCCTTTGGCACCCATGCTGCGACTGTTTTCCGAAATCCCGATTTTGAAACAACTTGTGATACCCTCAAACTCCACACCTCCTCCACCAGCTCCTATTATCGGAGTAAACTCCACGAGCTTCTCATTTAGCGCTCAGCAAGGCCAAAGTAACCCTCTTGCTCAAATTCTTACCGTAACCAACAGGGGCGGAGGAATATTAAACTGGAATGCGACTTCTAATGCGGCGTGGTTCACCCTCTCGCCTGCCGCCGGAACCGGCAACGGCGCGGTGACCATCAGTCCCGTCCTCGGCACCCTCGGCGTTGGGACGCATACGGGCACCATCACCCTCAGTGCCCCGGGCGCTCCAACCGTGTCCGTCCCCGTCACCTTGTCCGTCACGGCCGCTCCGGTGCCGCCGGCCATCGGCGTCAGCGCGCCCAGCTTGTCGTTTACCGCGCAACAGGGGGGGAGCAATCCCGCCGCTCAGATGCTGAACATCAGCAACACCGGCGGCGGCACGCTCACCTGGACGGCCAGTGACAATGCGGCGTGGTTCACCCTCTC